>NZ_CBQR020000159.1 GCF_000455485.1 Gorillibacterium massiliense | reverse complement strand
CTGCGCTGACGCAGGCCGCGGGCCGCGAGCGGCGCTACCGCCGCGGCGGAGAGCCGCCGCGTCCCGGCGCCCGTCCGGCTCCGTCAGCGCCACCGCCTGCTCCGCCAGCAGCTTGCAGGTATCCTCCTCCTGCTGCTGCACCTTGCCCCGCACCATCAGCAGGCGGCCTTTCGAAACCTTGTCCTTTACTGCGCGCCAAAGCTCCGGAAACAGGACCACTTCGACTTTGTCGATGCGGTCTTCCAGCTCAATAAACGCCATTTCCTGGCCTTTCTTGGTCAGGATCGATTTGATGGAAACTACCATCCCTGCCACCAGCGCCTCCGAATTGTCCGGAAGCTCGATCAAGTAGGGGATCAGGTCGATTTCCAACTCCGTGAGCAGATCGTCATACTCGTCCAAGGGATGGCCGGATAGGTACATCCCCAAAAGTTCCCGCTCCAGCTCCAACTGCTGGAACTTGCTGTACTCCTGCACATTCGGATATTCAATGGACCAGTTTGCCTCCTCTGTCAGTCCGAAAAGGTGCAGTTGCAGATCCTCCCGCTCCTTCTTCCATTTGGCGGCGGATTCCACGGTTTCATCCAGCATGGCGAATTGTTGGGCGCGATGCCCTGGCAAGGAGTCGAATGCCCCTCCCTGAATGAGGGATTCGATGACCCGCTTGTTACAGACGCGCAAGTCCACCTTCCGGCAAAAATCCGTCAAATCCGCATAGGGTCCCTCTTCCCGCCCCCGGATGATCGCTTCGATAGCTTGGGTGCCGACGTTCTTAATTGCGGCTAGCCCGAAGCGAATCGTCCCCGCAGCTTCGGCAATCTCTGAGGAACTTCCCACTGGTGTAAAATTCACGCCGCTCTCGTTGACGTCGGGAGGCAGGACGGCAATTCTCATCCGGCGGCACTCATCCACATATTCGGCTACCTTCCGCTGGTTGCCCATATTGGCCGTCAGCATGGAGGCAAGGAATGGGCCTGGATAATGTGCTTTCAGATAAGCCGTCTGAAACGCAAGCACACCGTAAGCCGTGGCATGCGCCCGGGGGAAGCCATAGTCGGCGAAGCGAAGGATCATGTCATATACCTTATTCGCGTCCTCCAGGGAATATCCCATTTTTCGGCAGCCGGCGGCAAAATGCTCCCGCTCCCGGTCCAGCACTTCCCGCTTTTTCTTGCTGACCGCCCGCCGCAAAAGATCCGCTTCTCCCAAGGAAAAGCCCGCCATGCGCGAAGCGATCTGCATGATCTGTTCCTGATAAACGATGATGCCGTACGTGTCTTCCAAAATCGGCTTCAAATCGAGATGCGGGTACTCCACTTCAGCCAGTCCGTGCTTGCTCTGAATATACTTCGGAATGAACTCCATCGGTCCGGGACGGTACAACGCAACCACCGAGACGACATCGGCGAAAGAACTGGGCTTCATTTCCTTAAGAACCTTGCGGCAGCCGGGAGACTCCAGTTGAAAAACCCCCGTCGTCTCGCCTCTGCTCATCAACTGATAAGTTGCCGGATCATCGTAGGAAACGGTACGAAAATCCACCTTTCGGCCGGTAAGCTGCATGATCCAGTTCATCGTCCGTTCGATGATCGACAGGGTACGCAGTCCGAGAAAATCCATTTTGAGCAGACCGATGGATTCCAGACTTTCCATGGTGTATTGGGTCAGCGCCGTTTTTTCCGTGCCTGTTTGCAGCGGCACATAATCCGTCAACGGTTCCCGGGAGATGACGACGCCGGCCGCATGGGTGGAAGCGTGCCGCGGCATCCCCTCTACCTTCATGGCCATTTCGATGAGCCGGTCCGTCGACTTGCTCTTCGCCCGCTGCTCCTGAAGGTCCGGATTCAAGGTCAAAGCATTCTTTAACGTGATGCCGAGCCGGTTCGGGATCATCTTCGCCGCCCGGTCTACTTCTCCATAAGGCAGATTCATGACCCTGCCCACGTCCCGCACGGCAGCCTTCGCCGCCATCGTTCCAAAAGTGATGATCTGGGCGACATGCTCGCTGCCGTACTTGGCGACTACGTAATCGATGACCTCGTCCCGCCGTTCGTCACTAAAATCGATATCGATATCGGGCATGGTGATTCGTTCCGGATTCAAAAACCGTTCAAACAACAGCCGGTGGCGGATCGGGTCCACATCGGTAATCCGCAGGACGTACGCAACCAGACTCCCTGCCGAAGAACCCCGTCCCGGACCGACGGCGATCCCGTGTTCTTTTGCATAGCGGATAAAATCCCAGACGATGAGAAAATAATCGGAAAAGCCCATGCTTTCGATGACGCCAAGCTCATAGGCAAGGCGCTCCTCCCGCACTTTCCGGCTGGCCGGATCGTCCGCTGCCGATAAACCGAAGCCTCCGTCCCGGTACCGCTCCTCAAGTCCCGACCGGCACAGCTCCCGCAAGTAGCTTCCTGCCGTCATTCCCTGCGGCAACGGCTGGAAGGCAGGCAAAATATGCTTGCCGAATTCCAGCTCCAGCTTGCATTTTTCCGCGATTTTCAATGTGTTGGCAAGCGCCTCCGGAAGATGAGGAAACAAGCGGTTCATCTCTTCCCCGCTTTTCAAAAACAACTCGGTCGTATCGATGCGAAACCGGTCCGGGTCATCCAGTGTTTTACCCGTTCCGATACATAGCAAAATATCCTGCACTTCATGCTCGCCCTTATGAACATAGTGCACATCATTGGTAGCCACTAACGGGATACCCGTTTCCTGGCTGATAGCGACAAGACCTTGCACTACTTTTTTCTGCTCCAACATGCCGTGGTCCTGAATCTCCAGGTAATAGTCCTCCCCGAAAATGGCCCGATACCTTTCCGCAGTCTCTCTGGCTTCCTTCGGCTTGTCCTGCAGCAGCAGTTGGGGGACTTCCCCATTCAAGCAGCCGCTCAAGCAGACAAGTCCTTCTGCATAGCGAGCCAAATGCTCCATATCGATCCGCGGCTTGTAATGAAAGCCCTGCAGATGCCCGATGGAACAAAGCCGCATCAAATTCCGGTAACCCGTCTCGTTCTTCGCCAGGAGCACAAGATGGTGATTGGGCTGTTCCTGGCGGGATACTTTACGGCTTAAACTCCCGGAAGCCATATATACCTCGCAGCCGATAATCGGCTTGATTCCCGCTTCCTTGCAAGCTTTATAGAAAGGAATGGCGCCATACATCACACCGTGATCCGTCAAAGCGAGGGCGGGCATGCCAAGATCGGCGGCCTGCCGCACCAATTCCCCGATGCGGGCCGCTCCATCAAGCAGACTGTATTCACAGTGGGCGTGTAGATGTACAAAACCATTCATGATCCATGCTCCTCAAACGAATTCTCTATTCCTATCCATAGTGTAGCACAAGAGCACTGGAAAAGGCGAACCCACATTCGCCTTTTCCGGTTCTACTCCTTGGACAACCCGCATAAAATGAAAAAGGCAAGGAGGAAACGGTTATGACCACTTTTACCATACGATGGATTCTGGATTTCTTTATCGCCTTCGGAATCGTCACCGGCGGTGGCCTGCTTTCCGGCATTGGCGCCGTGCTGCTGCTGCAGGCTCCGGCAAGCGTGATGGAAAACGTCGCATCCAATATCAAAGTTTGGGCTATGGTGGCGGCGGTGGGCGGAACCATCGATCCGCTCCGGGTCATCGAAACCAATATCCAGGAAGGTTATTTGTCACCCGTTATCAAACAATTGCTGCTCTTCGCCAGCGCTTTTATCGGGGCTCAGCTCGGTTACTCCCTGATTCACTGGATAAGCGGCGGAGGGGCAAAACCGTGAGAATCCCGCAGTTCGACCGCTACCGGGGCTGGCTTGTAGGATGCGGTTTATTTCTGGCCGGAACGATTGTCGGCAGCGCGGTATATATGAGCGTGCACCAAGCTAACTTTTCGCTCCTCGCGGTACAAAACACCCTGCTGAAAAGCCGCCTGGAAGAAGCCGAGAAAAACGTTGCTTCCCTGACGAAAACCCGCAGCCAAAACGCGACCATCGCCATCGTAAAGGTACAGGTAGCGGAGGAGGGGACGGAGAAGCTCGATGATCTGGCAGCCAACGAGCTGAAAAAGAAGGTGCTGCGGGATCTGCAGGTAGCCGTCGGCAAACCCCTTTCAGCCGTCAAAGCAGCTCCTGAAGTATTTATCCGCCTAGTGGATGGAAAAGTCTATCATCAGGTACGGGAGAAAGATTACCTCGTCCGGGTGCGGACCGTTTTTGCCGTCCAAGGCGAATTGTCGGTGTGGATCACGGTGCAACCTTACGAGTAGTGCGCCCATGTGCCCAGAATGTCTATATACATGGAACGAAAGAAAGGGATGAAGGAGCGGAGAAACCGATTGTTCTGGAAAAGCGTCAGCGGTCGCCTTTGCGATCAGATTCCTTCCTTTAGGGAGTTGTCGAATCAGGGAATCTGAGTGCAACAGCGATTGGAAGAATAATCAGGTTTTGCAGAGACGGAATCCTTACAATCATTCGTTCCGTTTGTCTCGTTTCCGTTGATTTTGTCCGGCAAAAACCGTAGAGTTATAGACGGACACGCCGCTCGTGCAGCATCAGCGATTGTGCGAGACAAAATCACGCAAAGGATGTTTGACGATGAGCTTGTGGTTAAGCTGGTTTTTCTTTGCCTGTGTTTTGATCAGCCTGGTCTCCACCTTAGTATTCAGCTTTCGCTACCGACTGCAAAAAGAGCCGCTCTCCAGAGGTCTGAATGCGGCGCGAATGAATATTTCCATGGGTATTCTGCTGGTTGCCCTGGCTATGATCCAGATGCTACTTTTCGAGGAGAGCCGAGTCCGCACGATAGTGGCCGCGCTGTTTATCCTCATCGGCTTGTACAATCTCTTTGCTGGCGTCCGCAATCACGCTTTTTACACCAGGCGTATCGGAAAATAGCGGCCGACCACCGCTCTAACCGTCAGCCTCCGTCAAAAATATGGGCGGTAATAAGCGCCTTCGCTACCCGGCGATCCTCCGAGATCATGTCCACTTCGATTTTAGCGAACTTGCGGCTCGCCTCGAGAACGCGGGAAGCGAGAACAACTTCGCTTTCCATTTGCACCGGATGCAGGAAATAAGTGGAGATATTGTCGATGACGATATCTCCTTTTTTGTTGCGCTCCACCGCCCGGTAAGCCGCTTGGGTCAGCAGCGTGGTGAGAACGCCCGTCGAAACCGTACCGGTGTAATTGGTCATTTGCGGCGACATTTTGCCGCGGTAGGTCACCGTGTCCGGGGTATCCCCCTGCCCGATGAGTTCGGTAAAACCGCTCCAGATCTGATCATCGAAGGTCTCTCCGGTTTGCGGCTGCCGCTGGATATATTGCAATACCTTCTGCACGTCCTCTTTGGTAACGCAGCCGACGATTTTCCGGTTGGTATCCACTACGGGCAGGACATCGATTCCCTCCCAAAGCATCAAATGGGCGGCGGATGCGACGGATGTGTTGGGATGCACGGTCACCGGATTGCGCGTCATCAGCTTTTCCAGGGTTTGGGTAGGCGTTTGACGGTCGATGTTTTTGAGAGCTGCCATACCGATGACCCGGTTCCACTCGTCCACTACTGGAAAACGATCCAGTCCCGTCTCTTTCGAAAGTGTTTCCCACTCCCGCACCGTGCTGCCGGTTTTCAAGACGTATACTTTGCTTTTGGTGATGATGTCGTCTACCAGCATGATTTTTCTCTTGATCATCCGGTCGTAGATCGCTCGGTTAATCATGGAGGCGACGGTAAAGGTATCGTATGTGCTTGAGATAATGGGCAGAGAGAGACGATCCGCAAGATCCTTTACTTCCGGGTTTGTGTCGAACCCCCCGGTAATAAGAACGGCAGCGCCGTTTTGCAGCGCACCCTTATGGGCTTCCTCCCGGTTACCGACGATCAACAGGTTGCCGGATTCGATGTAACGCAGCATCGCCACCTGTTCCATGGCACCGATTACAAATTTGTTCAAGGTTTTGTGCAAGCCGCGGGCTCCGCCCAACACCTGCCCATCGACGATATCGACCACTTCCAAAAACGTAAGCTTGTCCATGTTGCGCTGTTTCTTCTCAATGCGAACGGTTCCGATCCGTTCCTTGGTACTGACCAGGCCGCTGTTTTCCGCCTCTTTGATCGCTCGGTATGCCGTCCCTTCGCTCACGTCCATATCTTTGGCGATTCTGCGCACCGAGATATGCGTGCCTACTCCCAAGCTTTCAATATGTCGCAAAATTTGTTCATGCTTCGTGAGCGTATCGTTTCTTCCGATAACTTCCACCTGTTTCACCTCAACCGAACATTCTGTACTATTCTGTCATTATAATACGGTTGGGATACCCTTTTCCACCGTTGAATTGCCGTCATCTCACGCTGAAAAAAAGCGGGTCGGGGAAATATAGCAATAGCCCGATACCTATGAAAAGGTAACGGGCTCGCGTGAGGAAGTTTTAGGATTAGATAACGATGGTGCGCAGGATGATGACCAGCAAAATGAAGAGCACAAGGATGAAAGCGACAGATGAACCAGTACCGTGACCGGCGAATCCGGACATGCAGATCAACCCCCTTTCTGAGATAGTGGTAACTTTCCATATTCACTGCGGTACTCCCACCGCACCTTTCATCCTATGGCAAATGGAGGTGATAGGTTTGGACGTTCGACTATACTTTTGGAATAGAGATGACAGTTTATCTCCGGTACATAACGTGTATGTCGATAACCATGACGTTCATAGAACCGCTGTGCGCTTTCATTTTCCGCATCAACAAATAAACTTGAGCCGCTGCAGGTATGCTTTTTCCCCTATTTCTCTCCACTAACCATCAACGCCGTGCCATACCCCCGCCCTCTGCTGCCTGGAGCAACCGCCAGCATGTCAATCCATAGCTCCTTTTCCTTAATCACAGCATGTAAAAAGCCGACTGGTCTCCCTGAAACATCCGATGCGACATAGGTCTCGCCTCTTTTGAGCCGGAATTTCAGCTCTTTGCGAGTCACTTTCAATTGCGGAAAGCTTTTACGAGTCAGAGGTACTAACTCCTCTTTTACTAAACGATAAATCGCCTCGAAATCACCCAACTTCCGTTTGCGAATCATCATCCTCTCTCCTCGCCTTTGGGAACGGAACCCGCCCGCACTTATTCAAAATCCATACCACATGATATCCATCCAAACGGTTGCGGCGCTTGTGCGATTGCTTAGTGCACGGTAGATTCTTGCGGAAATTCCTGAAAATTCGCTGCCTCTGAAACTAGATACCTCTGAAAACTGTGCGCTTGACTTATTTTCCTTGGCGGTATGCTAGTATCCATACGTTTAAAGGCGAGCGCCGTAGGATATAGAGAAGTCAGGACCGAGGAGGTGCGTTACTTGTACCAGCCATCCATTCATAAGGATCAGGTAAGATCATTAGTCGGCCAAAACGTATATGCAGTTAAGAAAGACGGATCGACGGTTTATGGCAAATTGACAAAAATCAAGGGAAACCGGCTTTTCATTGCAAGTGGAGATAAAAAAGCGTCCACCAACGCGGTCATTCCGCTCGTGCTTTTTGACCTTCTGGCCATCGGAACTTCTCCATTCGCTTTCAGCCCGTTTGGCTTCGGCGGTTTCGGTGGGTTTGGCGGATTCGGCGGTCCGTTTTTCTGGTAAGCTGTTCCGCTAGCAAAAACGCGCGCCCTTCGCCGGGGCTGCGCGTTTTTTTCTGACTGCAACGTCCCTTCTGGAGTTTTCATGCTAAGCAGATTAGGAACGGGGATAGGGACACCCGGCAGCGTGTGGCAGCATACGGTATAGCAGTCATGATTAAGCCGTTACGGAATCTAGAAGGACTACATACCTGGAAGGGGAGAACGACGTGGCTGATAAAAAAGACAATCCATGGAAGGTCATAAACGATTTGATGAAGGGCAATTTTTCCGCATTCAATATGAAAGAAACCCTCGGCAACGGCGCTTGGATCGATGCGCTCATTGCGGATATCATGAAACGGACGAAGGAATCCATTTCTTCAGGGGTACGGAATTCCGAAGACATGGACGACGACAGCCCAGCCGCGCCTCCAGTCTGGGTAGATAACCACATGCGGAATGTGATGCAAAGCGTAGGATCAGCACAAGCCTCATCTCTGCGCTCAGTACGCAGCCCCCGTGTCACCCAAAGCGATAAGTCCGTATTCGTACGCTTTCGTTTATCCGGAGCAGAGGAAGCGGACAACATCCGAGTCTATGCGGGAAGACAGACGCTCCGCTTGGCCGGCCTGGAAGGCGGGAGCAACCTGAACGTGCCTTTGCCGACCCCGGTCAAAGTACAAGGCTGCAAGGCGCGCATATCCGACAATACGCTGACAGTCCGGCTGCCCAAGCTGTCTCGCGGCAACGAACGCGAGTTGCCCATCGAATACAATTGAACAGGAAAGAAGTCTTCATATCTCTCCGGAAGTGGTATAATAAAAGGAGAAAGACAAATCCTTTTCCGGGGTGATCACGATGCAATTCCAAAAAATCTTACTCGCATTCGATGGTTCGAAAGCTTCACGCAAAGCGCTGGAAAGAGCTCTTGGTCTGGTAGAAAACAATCCAGGGGCTAATCTCGACGTTATTAATGTGATCATGAATCCTACCTTGATCGTAGGGGATGCCATGGTTACACCTTCGGCGGAGAGCATGCTGGACTTTCACAATTATTCCGATCAATTGATGAATGAAGTGAAAGCCGTTCTTGCTGAAATCCCTAACAAATCCCACTTCATCCAAATCGAGGGTCAGCCAGCGAAAGCGATTCTCGACTATGCCCATAACAAAGGCTACGATCTCATCGTCATCGGAAGCCGCGGGCTTGGCAATATTCGCGAATTTTTCCTGGGCAGCGTGAGCCATAACGTCGTCCAGCATGCACGGATTCCCGTGCTTGTCGTGAAGTAATCCCCTTCATCCATTTCGAGACTTTCTCAACAGTCTGACCGGACAAGCGTCCGGTCTTTTTTTCGCAAACATTTCAATTGCCAAACCTTGGCCTCCGGGCTACAATAAGCCTAGAAAGAATAAACGCGTGTTCAGTCAGGAGTCGCCAATGCGCAGTGAAGACATTGCCCGCTTGGCGGGCGTATCCCGCAGCACCGTGTCCCGGGTCATCAATAACTACCCCAACGTCCCGGAAAAAACACGGATTAAAGTCATGAAGATCATCGAACAATATCATTACGAGCCTAATATATCCGCCCGGGTATTGGCCGGCAAGGGTACCAATACCATCGGCTTATTCGTGGTCAGCTTTGCCGACAAAACAAGCGTCAACCGCATCTATCAAAACAGCTATTTCGCTCCCTTTGTCGATGCCCTCGTCGATACCGTCAACGCTATGGGTTATTACGTGCTGATTCACACGGTATATTCCGAAGCCGACTATTTCAAGATCAAGCAGGCGTTCCAACAAAAGCGGATCGACGGCTGCGTCATCGTCGGCACCCAAGGCAATGTGGAAAGCCTGCGAGACATTGTCAATCTGGAAGTCCCCCTTG
>NZ_CBQR020000158.1 GCF_000455485.1 Gorillibacterium massiliense | reverse complement strand
GAAGGAACAGAAGCTGCTGTTCGTTATCTCTATGAGCTGGGACACCGGAAAATCGGCATGATCAACGGCCGTCTGAATACCTATTCGGGACGGCAGCGCAATAAGGCGTATCTGGAAACGTTGTATCAGTGCGGCCTGGAAGTGGAGCCCGCATTCATTTTAAACGGCGGGTTCATTCGCGAAACCGCACGCCAAGAGGTGGCGAATCTGCTGGCCGGAGGAACTTGGCCAACGGCTTTTCTTTCTGCAAATGACGAGATGGCACTGGGTGCTCAGGAGGCTCTGAAGGAGCATGGCTTGAAGGTGCCCGCAGATATCTCCCTTATCGGGTTTGACGACACGCCTGCTGCTGCACAAATGACACCCGCGCTGACTTCCGTGCGTCTCCCCATCTATGATATGTCCAGAACAGCCGCAGAGACCGTCGTGAATTTATGCGAAAAAGAGGGATCGGGCTTCCAAAGCTTCGCTTTCCCCTCCCTACTCATCGAGCGGGACTCGTGCCATACGTTGTAATAGCCGTCATGGCCGTCCCCAACGCAAGCTTCCTTTTAAGATGCCCCCTAACGGGGTTCATCCAACGCGAGAATTAACGCGCGTTTATAAATTATTTCAGACAGGAAAGGTGCTGTGACAAATGAAGTTCGGTTTTTTTGACGACGTCAACAAAGAATATGTCATCAACACGCCCAAAACTCCTTATCCCTGGATCAACTATCTGGGTTCGGAAAACTTTTTCGGGCTGATTTCCAACACGGCTGGAGGTTACTGCTTCTATCGTGACGCCCGTCTCCGCAGATTGACCCGTTACCGTTATAACAACGTGCCTGTTGATAGTGGCGGCCGCTACTTCTACCTGCACGACAATGGCGATTACTGGACCCCGGGTTGGGCACCGGTCAAACGGGATTTGGATTTCTATGAGTGCCGTCACGGCCTCGGCTACTCCTCGATCACCGGCGAACGCAATGGCGTCCGCGTCAATCAATTGGCTTTCGTTCCGCTGAAATATAACGGCGAAGTGCACAAGCTGACGGTTTCCAACACTTCGAACGATATCAAGAAGGTTACCCTTTTCTCCTTCGTTGAATTCTGTCTCTGGAATGCACAAGACGACATGACCAACTTCCAACGGAACTTCAGCACCGGCGAAGTGGAAATCAAAGGCTCCGTCATCTATCACAAAACCGAGTACCGTGAACGCCGCGACCACTACGCTTTCTTCTCGGTGAACCACCCCATCGATGGCTTCGACTCCGATCGGGAAACCTTTACCGGACTTTACAACGGCTTTGACAGCCCGCAAGTCGTAGCCGCCGGAAAAAGCTCCAACTCCGTTGCCAGCGGCTGGGCTCCTGTCGGTTCCCACAGCCTGAATATCGAGCTGCAACCGGGAGAAGAGAAAACCTTCATCTTCATTCTGGGTTATGTGGAAAATCCGGATGAAGAAAAGTGGGAAGCGCCCAGCGTGATCAACAAAACCCGCGCAGAAGCGATGATCGCCAATTTTGCCACCGACGCCGATGTTGAAAGAGGCTTGGCTGAGCTGGCCGCTTACTGGAACAACCTGCTCTCCAAATACATGATCGAAAGCGGCGACGATAAGCTGAACCGGATGGTCAACATCTGGAATCCCTATCAATGTATGGTTACCTTCAACATGTCCCGCTCCGCTTCCTATTTCGAATCCGGCATCGGCCGGGGTATGGGCTTCCGCGACTCCAACCAGGACTTGCTCGGTTTCGTTCATCAAATTCCGGAACGTGCAAAAGAACGGATTCTCGATATCGCCGCTACCCAATTCGAGGACGGCAGTGCCTATCACCAATACCAGCCTTTGACGAAAAAAGGCAACGACGAAGTCGGCCGCGGCTTCAACGACGATCCGCTCTGGCTCATCATCGGCACGGCAGCTTACATCAAGGAGACCGGCGACACCAGCATTTTGGATGAAGACGTTCCTTTTGACAGCAACCCGAACAACTCCGCCACGCTGTTTGAGCACTTGAAGCGTTCCTTCTATCACGTGATCAACAACCTCGGTCCTCACGGATTGCCGCTCATCGGCAGAGCCGACTGGAACGATTGCCTCAACCTGAACTGCTTCTCCAGCACGCCGGGAGAATCGTTCCAAACGACGGAAAACATCGAAGGCAAAGTAGCGGAATCGGTCTTCATCGCAGGCCTCTTCGTCTTCTCCGGCCCGGACTTCGCCGAGATTTGCCGCCGCAGAGGACTGGATCAAGAAGCCGAGAAAGCGCTGGCCCACATCGAATCGATGAAAGAAACCACCATGAAGCACGGCTTCGACGGCGACTGGTTCCTGCGCGCCTACGACCACTATGGTGATAAGATCGGCTCCAAGGAATGCGAAGAAGGCCAAATCTTCATCGAGCCCCAAGGCATGTGCATCATGGCCGGTATCGGCGTGGAAGACGGATCGGCCAAGCGCGCTTTGGAATCCGTTCAAGAACGTCTCGATACCAAATACGGCATCGTGCTGCAAAACCCGCCTTATTCCAAGTACTACATTAACTTGGGTGAAATTTCGACTTATCCTCCGGGCTATAAAGAAAATGCGGGTATTTTCTGCCACAATAACCCGTGGATCATGATCGCAGAAACCGTCATCGGACGGGGCGACCGCGCCTTTGAAGTCTATTCGAAGATCGCTCCGGCTTACTTGGAAGAAATCAGCGATATCCACCGCACCGAGCCTTATGTTTACTCGCAAATGATCGCCGGCAAAGACGCTGTTCGTCACGGTGAAGCGAAAAACTCCTGGCTGACGGGAACTGCCGCCTGGAACTTCATCGCCATCACCCAGGACATTCTCGGCATCAAACCGGATTTCGACGGACTCAAAGTAGATCCTTGTATTCCGGCTGCTTGGGATGGTTATACCATTACCCGCGTATTCCGCGGCGACACCTATGTCATCAAGATTTCCAACCCGAACCACGTATCCAAAGGCGTTGCCAGCGTAACCGTCGACGGCAAAGCCATTGCCGGCAACGTGCTGCCTGCCATCGGTGACGGTGCCGTTCATCAAGTGGAAGTCGTGATGGGCTAATACCATGAAAATCCCGCGGATATTCCTTTGTGCGCTGATGATCATCGCTCTATTGGAAGCCGCAGGCTGCAGAAAAGAAGAGGCGTCATCTGACGCCTCTTCATCCATAAGCAAGCCCTCATCCTCGTCAGCCTCGGCCAGCTCATTGCCATCCCAAAGCCAGTCAGGGTTCCAACAACAGGATAAGCAGGAGGAAGTAGACGGAATGATTCATATCAATCAAATCGGTTACCGGCCTAATGATCGCAAGCTTGCCGTTATCCATGTAAAAGACGGCAAATCAAACCTTTTTGAAGTCCGCTCGGCGGAAAAAGAAACAACGGTATTGAAAGGTAAGCTTCAAGATAAAGACGGCAATAGCGATTCCGCCAAGCCTGTTCTCGATTCTCTTTCTGGGGACAACTTAATGTATGCGGATTTCAGCGCTATAACGGAGCCCGGACAATATTACATCACCGTTGCCGGAGTCGGAAAATCCCAACCCTTCGCCATAGGCGCCGATGTCTATAAAGAAGTCAAGAACGCACTTTTGAAAGCGCTGTACTATCAGCGTTGCGGCACCGCTTTGGAAGCTTCCTATGCAGGGGAGTGGTCACACGGAAGCTGCCATCTGGAAGACGGCTATCTCTATCGAAACCAGGAGAAGCATATCGATGTCAGCGGCGGTTGGCATGACGCCGGCGATTACGGCAAATATGTCTCGCCCGGCGCCGTTACGGTCGGCTTCATGCTCCTCGGTTATGAACTCATGCCTGACCGCTACGCCGACACCGTCAACATTCCGGAAAGCGGCAACGGCATTCCCGATGTGCTGAACGAGGCTCGCTACGAGCTGAATTGGCTGTTGAAAATGCAAGATACGGCAAGCGGCGGGGTCTACCACAAAGTCACCCGGCTTAATTTCGAGGATTTCATCATGCCGGAAGAAGATATGATGACTCGCTACGTTATGGATATCTCGCCCACGGCGACAGGAGACTTCGCCGCCGTCATGGCAATGGCCGCCCGAATTTATCAACCCTTTGACAAAGCTTTCGCCGACAAGGCACTGAAAGCCGCCGAACTCGCCTGGAAGTGGCTCGCCGCCAATCCCAACGCCCCAGGCTTTACGAATCCCGGGGACGTTATTACCGGGGAATACGGAGACAGCGACTCCCGGGATGAGCGGGCTTGGGCTGCGGTAGAGCTGTACCGCACGACGGGCAAAACACTCTATCACGATGCCCTTCACAAAAGTTGGGAAGCCACTGCCGCATTGCTGACTGCCGCGCCGGACAGCAAAATCGTAGACTTCGGCTGGGCCAACGTCAGCGGCTTCGCCTTTACCTCTTACCTGACCTTGGCACCGGAAAAACGTGATGAGACTCTGTACGAAGCCTTGCGCTTGCAATTTATGAAGGAATACCACGCCCTCTTTGCCGAAACCGCAGCCACCGGCTATCATATGGCAATGACGGCTGACGATTTCATTTGGGGCAGCAGCATGGTGGCGATGAACCATGCGACTCAGCTTATCATCGCCGATCTGCTGGAACCGGGAGAAGGCTTCGGCGGCGCAGCTCAGGATCTTTTCCACTACCTGCTCGGACGCAATCCCCTCGATCTCAGCTTCGTCACCGGCATTGGAGCGGCATCTGTGCAAAAGCCGCACCACCGTCCTTCCATCGCCGATGGCATCGACGCCCCCATTCCCGGACTGGTCTCGGGAGGCCCTAATAAGGGAAGGCAGGATGAAGTGGCTCAGCAGTTGCCGGCGGACACTCCGCCAGCCCGTGCCTTTGTTGACGACATGGGCAGCTATTCCACAAATGAAATCGCCATTTATTGGAACGCTCCCGCTTTATTTGTAGCGGCTTATCTTGATCATAGCCACTGATTTTTCAATTCGATAAACATGCGTATACGCCAATGAAAAAGCTGTCCCTCCGCCATCTTGCGATGGTTGGGGGACAGCTTTTTGCTTTATGCGTTTCATTTGCGGGCTTGGACGAACCGGCTGCTGAGCTGGCGCAGCCGTTCTTGCCGCCTCATTCCACGCAGCTTCTCAATTTTCTGCCGCGACTCCGCATCGACACTGAGCAAGTCATACAGCAGCGCAGCTACTACCAGCAGAGAGAAGATGAGCCAGGCAGCGGCAAAGATGGACGGCGACGACCAGCCTTCGCCAACGGGCAGCTGCGGAATGGCATAGATCATCATACCCAGGGCGAGAAACAAATAAAGGATACTCTTATAGTTTTTCATGGCAACCGCTCCTTTTCCCGGCTTGTACGCTACATTGTATGCCGGAGATGAAGCGGGTATGACCATGCCGCCCTTCATGCTGCTCCTCATGCAGTGCAGCTCTTAATACTGCCCCATCCAGATGTAGATGAACGATTGCATCAAACCGATTACCCCACCCAGCAGCACGCCCAGCCAGGTGATGGCGCGAAATTCTTTTCCGGACAGGCTGAGAATGATCTCCTCCACCTGTTCCACCGGGAATTTGTTGACTTCATCTTCCACGATAACCGGGAGCTGAATAGCTTCAAGCATCCGCTCCAGATTGTTCGCCAACAAGTTGATCAGCCCGCCAGAAACGGCAGGAACCTGCGCCAATAGCCAATCTCTACGGGATCCAATGATATCCGACAGCCGCATACGTCCGGCATCTTCAAGCCACTCTCCCCACTTGAGCCAAGTTTTCACCAGATCGCCGATCCAATCTTGCGGGTCCTTATGGGTTGCCAGACGGATGGCGTCTCCTAAAGGCATTTGCTCCAAATCCTGCAACTTGCGGTAGATGAAACTGCCGATCAGACTGTAAAGCTCAGGGGAATCCAACTGGCGAAGAACGGCCGCCTTCACTCTGGCAGTCATTTTATTCTCATCCATAAACATACCGGCAAGAGAGCCCAGAAAGCCGCCGCCCTGCTCCAATATACCTGAAGTAATCTTGCGCAACATCTGATCGGATCGGGGAGAAGACAACTCCTCTTTTATTTGAGCGAGGAGAGCTTCCGTTCCTTTACGCGCCAAATCTTCTCTCCGGTCTTCGGACCATTCCGGCAAAAGCGCTTGAATTGGCAGCTCGTCCAGTTTTCCCCGATTCCAAATATCGAGCACTTTCTCTCGGGTCTGCTCCGTGAGCCAACCTTCCAGCCGCTGTTTAATCGCTTCAACCCGCTCCGGCGGCCAATACCTCAGCAGCGTTTGCTCCAAAGTATCCTCTCGGGAAGCCCAGAGGTTGATCGTCTCGCTCAAACGGTTTTCGATGCTGCCGCGGAAGACAGGCTTGAGCAGCATTCCTTGCAGACCTTCTTTTGTTACCAAGTGAGTGACGACCACTTTACCCAAGGATCGCCCGATTTCTTCTTTTCGTTTAGGAATAAGTCCGGGCGTAAACGGAAGCTTGATACCAAACCAACGGATTTCCCGGCGAGGGTGAAACAGCATTTTAATTGCAAGATGATTGGTTACGCCGCCGACAAAAGCAGCAACGGATACACTGATAATAACAAACCAGAACTCTTTCACAAGGGGGCTCCTTTGCTTCTAAGATGGGCGTTTCGCAAGCACCAAGGGTTTTTAGTCCTCATATGATGAATAAGCGTATCGCCTGAGAAACAAAAACAGCGTACACCATTTTCATGTTGAAGTAAAATGGCGGTCTGTAGGCGAAGGCGACGATATCTGAAGCCGAGAAAAATGGGAGGGCCTTCCATGATCAACAAACAGACGCACCAGCTGGGGATCATGGTTTGCCATCGGGAAGGCGACCCGCCGTTCCGAGACCGTGCCGCGCTGGCCGATATGTGCCGCGTCGGTGATGCGAACGGAGTGGAAGTCGTCGTTTTCTCTCCCCTTTCCTACGATTCCATCCTCCGTATGATTACCGGCTATCGTTATCGTTCAGAGGAGGGTCAATGGCAAAAGAAGGTGATGACGGTCCCCGCTCTCGTGTACGATCGCCTATTTGGCGCTTACGGTGAGGAAGAAAAGCGGTACCGCCTTGCAGCCGACCGACTCATGGCGGAATGCCGCCTTCAAGCCCTTTCCCACCGCATCGGTGGAAAGTTGGCGGTTCAGGTGCTGCTTTCGCGCCATACTGCTCTGCAACCGCACCTGCCAATTGCAGAGCCCCTCGGCAGCGGCCTTGGTGCACTACGCCGGCTCAAAGAGCAGGGGAAGGCGTTCCTGAAGCCTGACAATGGTTGTCAGGGAAAAGGCGCCGTCAAGCTGCTCTGGGAGCGCGTCTCTGCGGCTGCGGGTCTTGGCGCGACGATGCTAACGGCAAGCGGTCGAGACGCAGACAATCAACCTTTTACATGCCGCTTCCGTGATGAAAATGAGTTGCTGATCTGGCTTAAAGACTTTACCCGCAGGCGTCGCTATCTCGCGCAGGACTTTCTCGACCTGCAGGATGACGACGGCGCGGTATGCGACATCCGGACACTCGTACAGAAAGATGGCAAAGGCTGCTGGAAAATTAGCGGTATGGCCGTACGGCGAGGCTTGCCTGGCAGCGCAACATCCAATCTGCACGGTGGAGGCGCCGCAGAAGAGCTCGACCCTTATCTCCTACGCAAACTCGGAGCCGAACAGTCAGCCGCCGCCAAAAATCAGCTGCGCCGGCTCTCACTAGGAATTGCCCATGTCCTGGAGCGACACTATGGCAATTTGGCGGAGCTTGGCCTCGACTTTGGAATCGACCGAGGAGGACATCTCTGGTTTATTGAAGCTAATTCCAAACCCGGAAGGGCATCCTTTTGCAAAAATGATCCGTCTGTTGACAACCTTCAATATGCAGCGCCGCCCATCCTCTACGCCAAGGGCTTGCTGGCTGCACGCCCGATTTTTCCGCTTCCCGACAAAGGATTTACACCGGCCGCAATCCGTAAGGATGCAGATCCGGACACCATTCCGAGCCGCAACCGTTTTGCCAGGCAAAACGTTTAGGAGGAACTTTCGATGGTTTTTTCGTCATGCACCGTTCTCGTTACCCCACAGCAAAGCCAGACGATATCCCTCACACGCTCCCTAGCCCGTAAGCTTGAGCTTTCAGGAGTCCGCTCCTGCTCCCTAAGGGTGGGCTCCCGCAGTTTTACCTGTTCCGTTTCCACCTTGAACCGGCAAGGCGACTACCTCTCCATCCCTTCATCCGTCGCTTCCAGCATTCTTCTCCCCGGTTCCGGCAAATGTCTGGTGAAAAGCGATCATAACCGCGAAATTCAAATCGGGCCGCTTATCGGCATCCTGACCACTACATCCGCAAAAGGCACCGGCACCCTGTTCGGCTCCCGCAGCCCCCTTTTTCGCGATATGATTCAAGCGGGCAAGGGCAACAGCTTCTACTTCATCTTTACACCGCAAGGCGTTAACTGGCGGGATGAGACGGTATCCGCCTATTTCCCTTCTGCCAATGGAGGCTGGATTCGCAGAACGGTTCCGCTTCCCGATGTCATTTATAACCGGCTGCCCAACCGGGCCAGCGAAAAAAGCTTGTATATCCGTGAATTCAAGGAACGGTTTACGCGCCGTAAAATCCCCCTGCTCAACTGGGAGTTTTTCGAAAAATGGGATGTTTACCGGCTGTTGCAAAACGATTCGGACGCTTACAGTCACGTACCGGACTCTTCACTGAACCCAAGCTCTCAAGAAATCAAATCGATGCTGGATAAACATCGTTTCGTTTATTTAAAACCGACGGGAGGCAGCTTAGGCTTCGGGATCTACCGACTGACCCATAATCCGTCAAAGGGCTATTTTGCTCGGTACCGTGAGGGCAAAAGCAATCTGCTGTTCCGTTTCCCACGCTTTGAAGGACTTATGAATATGATTCGCCGCAAAAAAATTCGCCTCTCTTCTTATGTGGTGCAGCAGGGCATTCAGCTGATTGAAATCGACGATTGCCCCATTGACTTTCGCTTCCACATGACCAAGAACGGGAACAACGATTGGGTTGCCGCTGGAATCGGAGCGAAAAAAGCCGGCAAAGGCAGCGTCACCACCCACGTCCGTACTGGCGGCCAGTTATTGACTCCTGACCGGGCTATGCGGGAAGTATTTGGCGATCGGAGCACCTATCTGCTGCAGGAAATGGAAGATGTGGCGATTCGGCTGGCAAAATCCATCGAGCTGCATTCCACCCGCAACTTGGCGGAGTTGGGCATCGATTTAGGTATCGATCAAGACGAGAAGATTTGGATGTTTGAAGCCAATTCCAAACCGGGCCGCACCATTTTCAAGCATCCCGATCTGAAACATCAAGGCAAAGACATATCGGGTAATCTGTTTGAGCATTTCTTGTACGTTACTCGATTCCGGTAAGGAGGGAAGATCCGTGAGATTGGCGTCGAATGCCCCCTCTCCTCAAATATCCGTCGCCATCCTGACCATGTCCGATCCGGAGAGGACCTTCCGCGGGAATATGAACAATTTCATAGACCTCATCCGCACGGGAAAAGAGATGGGAGCTTTCATCTATGTCGCTACCATCGACGACCTGAAGCCGGAACGTAAGCGGATATACGGCTATGTCCATCACCCCGAAAGCGGGATGTGGATCCGTCAGCTGCTACCTCTTCCCCAAGTGATTTACAGTCGTATCCCAAACCGCAAAGACGAGCAACAGCCTGAAGTTCAGGCAGTGATTCGCTCCATCCTAAAAAAGAAATCACCGGCGCTTTTCAACCCGTATTTCTTCAATAAATGGACGCTGTATGAATGGCTGGACCGTTCCAAAGCGACCCGCCGTTTTATCCCGGCTACCCGCAAGCTCTCTACTCCCGAGGATCTCGCTGCCTTTATGGGGAAACATCCGACGATCTATCTCAAACCGATAAGAGGAAAAGCAGGCACTGGCATCATGAAGTTGGAGAAAGGTTCGAAAAGAGATCGATTTTGGTGCCGCCTTCATCTTCAGGAAAAAGAAAAAAGCGTAACGTCCAAACACTACAATCTGATTCAGCTTTGGACGCAAATCAAGCAGGAAACGTTTGGCGAAGAATACATTATGCAACAAGGCATCCCTCTGGCCCGCGTCGACAACCGTCCGTTTGATTTAAGAGTGCTTGTGCAAAAGAACGGAAAAGGCATATGGAGCCTGTCCGGGATCGGAGCTCGTGTGGCGGGGCGTAAAAGCATCACCACTCACGTTCCCCGTGGAGGCTATATCGACAGCCCGGAAAATGCTCTCATCTCAGTATTCGGCGAAGAAAAATCGCCACAACTATTAAAAAAAGTGAAAAAAAGCTCCCTATATCTTGCCAGGCATATCGAACGGGAATCCGGCGTTCCTTTAGGGGAAATGTCGATGGATTTAGGTGTCGATAGCAATGGGCGGATCTGGTTTTTCGAAGCCAATTCACGGCCTATGAAATTCGACGAACCGGAAATCCGCACCAAATCCCTGGAATCCATTGTCAACTACTGCCTCTATCTTGGCAAGTCGGGAGTGAGAAATAAGGTGAAGTCGACATGAATTCACCTTTACTAGGGGTCATGACCCTCTACCTGAAAGGAAAGAAGATCGATTCGGAAGAACTGCCCTTCTTCCGCAGCCTGATCCAGCACGGAAACCGGATCGGTCTGACGGCCTTCGTCTTTACCCCGGAGGATGCCGATGCGCACGGGAAGCGAATCAACGGACTCTTTTATGACGGGAGCAGCGGGAAGTGGCTGCGAAAATGGACGCGGCTCCCGGATCTTGTATACGACCGCTGCCGCGGCATCCGCTCGCCTCGCTTCAACCAAATGAGGCGCTTCCGCTCCAGTCATTCCCGTTTGCTGTATTTGAATCATCCCATCGCCAATAAGTGGGGAGTCCATCAGCTGCTGCAGGAAAACAAGACGACCGCCGGCAATCTCCCGGAGACCAAACGCTACAGCGGGGCAGCGAATCTTGCCGCTTTTCTCGGCAAACATCGGCTCGTCTTTTTAAAACCGAGGGATGGCTCCGGCGGCCTCGGCATCGCTTCTATAGAGCGGGCAGAAGATGGGCTCTATTTCCTTAAGGGGCGGGACCCTCATCGACGCATCATTCCGGCGAAACGGCTCAAGGCCGGGGACATCCCCGGCCGGCTGGCTTCCTGGGGCCTTGGCCCGCGGTACATCATGCAGCAAGGCATACCCATCAAACTTTCCGATAACCGCGTCCACGACTTCCGGCTTCTGCTGCAAAAGAACGGCAAAGGGCGCTGGGAGCTGACCGGCATCGCTGGAAGGGTAGGCGGCACGGGGAGCGTAACGTCCAACCTGCATGGAGGCGGGGAAGCTATCGGTTTTGAACATCTGCTAGCCCGCAGGCAAATGCATGTAGACAAAATTACAGCAGTACACAACGAGATGACCCAACTTTCACTGGCCATCGCCAAAGTCCTTGAGCGGCGATTCGGGCGTTTATGTGAATTGGCCCTGGACCTGGCTGTCGATCCTAACGGCAAAGTTTGGCTTTTGGAAGTAAACCCTAAGCCCTCCCGGGATGTGTTTCGCCGAATTGGCGATAAGGAAGCCTACCGCCAAGCGGTAGAAAGCCCCGTTGACTACGCTCTTTGGCTGTACCATAACAAAGGGAAACATAACGCCACGGAAGATTGATCGAAAAGGGTCGACCCGCCGGTTCTGAAGAATGTCATAAAAAAAGCGCAAGCCGTCGTTATGACGGTTTTGCGCTTTTCTCCCTTATTAGACGATAAGCCAGCCGTATGTTTTAGTTCTCATCAGCCAATAGATCAAGAAGCTTCGGAAAAGCGCTGATGCGTACGTCGGAGCCAGCCAACTCGTTTTGGCCGCCGAAACCGGCGTAATCGCAGCCGATGACCTTAAGCCCGTTCTTCTTGCCCGCCTCCACATCGGAAGAGCGGTCTCCCACCATCCAGGCGGAGCTTATTCCGTGGGTATCCAAAAGCAGTTTGACCAAATCCACCTTGGAGCGGGTCAAGTATTCCCCGGCGCTGTATAGGTTCTCAAATAGCGGAGCAACACCCTTATGCTGGGCAATCCGTTTCACGTAATCCTCGAGCCCGTTGCTAGCCACAAACAGGCGTATTCCTCGGTGGTGCAGAGCCTGCAAGGTCTCCGCCACTCCCGGATATAGCTCCCCTTCTCCCAACTTCAAGCAAGCCAATTGGTGATAGAGCAGCAGCTCATCCGCCCGCTGGTGCACTTCCCTGGGGGAATCGGGCATCACTCTCTTCCATATGTCTTCCAGAAGCATACCCAGTCCGCCCAATATCCGCTCCTCAGGAGGAGTCTCCCCCGAATACAGGCCTTCCTTCCTCAAATCATCAAATAAACGGTGATAAGCGGTTAACAGTATCGACTCCGTTTTGAACAGTGTGCCATCCATATCAAAAATCATCGCATCCGGTTTCTCCAGCTTTTCCTGTATCGCAGTCATCGTTACTTCCTCCGTCTCCGCCGAAAAATCCCCACGGCTTCATCTTCCCTATGTAAGCAAAAAAACATGCGCAAGTCAACAAACCTGTCCACTCCTCAATGCTGACTTTAAGCAAAAAGACGAACTCCCGCAAGGATGTTCGCCCTTTCTCGTTTAAAACACTTTCTGCGCGGCGCACTCATGCTTCAAAATTTCAACCGCCTCACGGAAGCGTTGGGAATGAACCACTTCCCGCTCCCGCAGGAATTTGAGGGCATCTTGGAGATCCACATCATCGGTCATGTCGATCAGCCACTGATAAGTCGCCCGCGCTTTTTCTTCGGCTGCAATATCTTCATATAAGTCCGCGATCGGATCGCCTTTGCTCTGAATATAGGCCGCCGTCCACGGCACCCCGGCAGCGTTTTGATAGAAGAGCCCATTGTCATGAGCCACATAATGGTCGCCTAATCCCGCCGCCTTCATCATAGCCGGAGTGGCATCCTTTGTGAGCTTATAGGCCATCGTTGCGATCATCTCGAGGTGCGCAAATTCCTCCGTACCGATATCCGTTAGCAGCCCTACCACTTTATCCGGTATGGAATACCGCTGGTTCAAATACCGCAGGGCTGCTGCCAGTTCGCCGTCTGCTCCGCCGTATTGCTCCAGCAGCAGCTTCGCCATATGAGGGTCGCACTTGCTTACGCGCACCGGGTATTGCAATTTTTTTTCATAGATCCACATCTTCTCTCGTTCCTCCCCATTAACTTAAACCTGCCAAGGCCAAGGGGGCTGGGACCACTCCCACGGCTCCCGCGAAAAGCTACGTCCAAATTGAAGCAGCGGCCCATACAGCTCCTCAAAGCGTCTGGCCAGTTCTTGGCGTTCCTGACTGAGACGATTGAATTGGCGCAAAGCATAGGGGTCAAGCGGGTGGGTATCCAAATAAAGCGTCAATTCCACCAGCGCAAAATCGACGGCCTGCAGATCTTGCAGCCTCTGATAATAAGCAGCATCCAGTGTTATCGCCATAGTCGCAATTCTCCTTTTCTCAACATCTGGCTTCATAGGGGCTGAATAGGCAGGGCCAGAGAGTGCCTGCTTTCAACGCCTCGCATAAATCAAATTGCGGCAACATCATGGGCTGAAAGCCGAGAAATAATTGAGGCGGGGTACTAAATACCTTCACCCGGATTGGCGGACATGGATCACAAGGACCAATAAACGGTTCCCACATGCGGTACTGGGCGATCAAGGGAGAGGCCTCCTTTGGATTTTCTTCTTTACCATATGACAGATGCCTATTATCGGTGCAGCCCAGAGGCTAGAGCCAAATAAAAAAGCCTTCTTGCGGCACACAGCCGAAGAAGGCGGTTCATTTTTTCGAAATAAAGAGGACAGCTAATCGATTTTGATCTTAATGTTAAGCAAGCCTACCTCAACCATGGATCTAAAAATGATGACCACCAGAGGACCGACGAACAGCCCGGTTAAGCCCATCACCTTCAGCCCGATAAACATGCTCATAAGCGCCGATAACGCGCTGATGCCTACGGCGTCGCCCAAGATTTTCGGTTCGGCGACTCTGCGTACCACCAGCGTAACCAGATAGAGGACGAGTAGACCGATGCCGATAAAGGTATTGCCGAGCACCAATTGATAAATCGCCCATGGAACCAGCACCGTCCCCGTTCCCAACACCGGCAGGATATCCACGACGGTCGTAAGAAAAGCTAGAGCGAGGGCATAGGGTACTCCCAAAATCATAAAACCGATCAACACGATGATGAAAATAATGATGCCCATGATAATTGCTGTAGACAGGAAGCCGTTGATCGCCCGGCGCAGTGTCTTCATTACCGTATCCACTTTTTGCGAGGTTTTCTCTTCAAAAAGGTTGAGAAACGATGCCTTTAACTGCGGCAAGCTCATGCTGATCAGGAACAACCCGGCGAGAAACACAACAAATGCCAGAAATATATTCGGTATGGTGGTCACCAGCGAGAAAGCATAGTTGGCAAATCCCGTCAAAAACCCAGAAAGAGACTTGATCGCCGAGCCCAACCCCGTTTTAGCCTGATCCGCCAGCTCCGGTGAGAAGGAATTTAGCAGATTTTGCAGCTTATCGGAAACCGTATCAACCACGTTAGTATTGTCCAGATAATTAGGCAAATTGTTGATCAGGTCTGAGCTTTCCTTGTAAATTTTATTCCCGAGGGAATAGCTGAGAAAGAGCAGCAACAAAGTAAACAGAGTGGAGACAATTAACGAAGCGTATTTTCGATTCATCCGCATATGCTTCATCATCAGCAATACCAACGGATCGAGCAATAAGGCGACGACAAGGGCAAGCAAAAACGGCGCGGCGTACTGAATGCCCGCGTATGCCAGGAGAGCTCCAACTATGATGATCACAATCGTTTTCGTGGACATTCTTGCACTTCCTTTGCCTATTGCCTGTTCTCTTCGTCATCGGTGCCATTTTGATTTGCTTCTTCAGGTACTTCGACTTTATAGATGTTCACCCAAGTAATCCGCAGCCGGTCCGTTTCCGCGACTTCGAAAATATACCGCTTCACATCAACCCTTGCGCCTTTTACCGGATTGCCTTCCAGCTTCTTGAACAACCAGCCGCCAACAGAGTCTACCTCTTCATCCTCGACGGTAATATCAAGGAGCGGCTTAAGCTCTTCTAGCAGCACGCGTCCGGCAACGGAAACATATTGGCCTTTATCCTCGATATCGGGACGCTCATTGTCGAATTCATCCTGAATCTCCCCGACAATCTCTTCCAGTATCTCTTCAATGGTCAGAAGTCCGGCCGTTCCCCCATATTCATCAATCACAATGGCCAGTTGGGAATGCTTCTTCTGCATCAACTTCAGCACGCGGCTTATTTCCATGGATTCCGGAACCGTCAGAATCGGACGGACGATTTCCCGGAGATCAACTTCCAGAAGCTTGTTCGACGGCAGCGTGAGCAGATCCGTAATATGGACGAAACCGATTATCTGATCCTTTTCCTCTACCGCAACCGGGTAACGGGTATGCTTGGTTTTGTAGACGACTTCCATGTTCTCCTGCATCGAGACATCCGTATACAGGCATTCCATATCCGTTCGCGGCAGCATGACTTCCCGGGCCAGCCGGTCGGAAAACTCAAAGATATTATCGAACAGCACGAGTTCATCCTTGTTGATATGGCCACTCTTCGCGCTTTGGTTCATCAAGATGCGGATCTCTTCTTCCGTGTGGGCTTCATGCTCGCTGCCCGGCTCCACGCCAAAAAGGCGGAGCAATCCGTTTGCTGCAGAATTGAGCAACCAGATAATCGGCTTGAAGATTTTGGTAAAAACGATCAAAGGACCGGACAGCCAGAGCGATGCGCCTTCCGCTTTTTGAATAGCCAGATTTTTCGGTGCCTGCTCGCCCAATACAATATGAAGAAACGTAATGGTACAGAACGTCAAAATAAAAGAAAGCACCGTACTTAAGGTGTCGTTCTGGATATGCAGCCGTTCCAGCATCGGCTCGAAGATCAGCCGTCCCAACGCCGGTTCGCCTACGTAACCGATGGCCAGAGAGGCAAGGGTAATGCCCAACTGGGTTGCCGAAAGATACGTGTCCAGTTGTTTGGTAACGGCCATCGCATATTTGGCCTTGCTCTTTCCTTCATTGATCAGTTCCTGAATGCGGGTTTGACGGATTTTAACCAGAGCAAACTCCGCCGCGACAAAGATGCCGTTTAGCAAGACAAGGAACAAGACCAAGGCTAAATAAAGTGCGATTTTCCCAAAATCAAAAGATTCCATCCATGTTCTCCCGGTTTCGACGTTTAGCGGCCGAATCGACCAACAAATTTAGCTATTATTTTAGTTTACCCCATCTGATCTTGAAAAGAAACAAACGGCGATTTCTCTGCATTCATGCCGCTTAGAGTCGCAGGGGTTCCACATACTTCGACAATCGTAAGAAAGAGTCGATTGGACAAGTCCACCTCATAAGGGGCAGAGAGCGGCAAGCCATCTGCATCTGATAAAATCCGTACGACGGGCCTATGGGGAACATTGGCGTTCAAATCGACTACGACGCCAGACTCGCCACTACTGAGCTTGACTTCCATGCCGATGGGATAAATGGCGATTTTATCGCGGAATAAAATCAGTTTGTCCAGATCGAACAGCTTATCCGCACCCATATACAAAATTTCGATCGCTTGATGCGGCAGCATCGCCGCCCGGTAAGGACGCTCCCGAGTTAGCGCATCGTATACGTCCACCATCCCTACAAAACGGGCATAATCGTGAATTTCGCCGCTTGCCAGTTGGCGCGGATAGCCGCTGCCATCAAGCCGCTCATGGTGCTGAAGTGCACAATGAGCGGACAGAAGCGGGATATTCGGCTCTTGGCGAAGAATATCGAAACCGATGAGCGTGTGCCTTTTCACTTCAGCGAATTCATCCTCTGTCAGCTTTCCGGGTTTCTTCAAAAGGGAGAGAGGGATTTTCGTCTTGCCGATGTCGTGCAGCAAAGCACCCAGCCCCAAGGTATGCAGTTCATCCCGGTTGTAGCCGGATTTCATGCCGAGAAGCGTCGTGTAGATGCACACGTCAAGGGAATGCTGATACAGATAGTGTTCCGTAAGCTGCATATCCCCAAGCATGATCATGGCGTTCCCCGTTTGACTGAGATCACTGATCAAAAGATCCATCAGCTTGCGCATGTCGCTCCCCAGCTCATACCGGGAAAACATCCTCGTCTTCACCGATTCCGACATCAGCCGGCGGAAGTGGGTGCGGATCAATCGAGTCGCTTCCTGCCGCACCTCTGGACTGAGCATATCGGGGATATCGACGTCTTCCGTACGCTCATCCATGATGTACAAGAACGGGACCTGGTGATCCTTCAATCTGGAAAGAAGCGTTTCCCCCAGTTCAACCCCCGTACCCAGCAGGACTCGTCCCTCTTCGTCCAGAATCGGTTTGGCTAACCTCATTCCAGGCTTGCATGTATGCAGAGATAATAGGCGCATCTGATTCACTCACTCTTTTTCTACGAATAGAACCGAAAAGCGTTTCCGGTGTCAGAAGATCGGATTAAAAAACCAGAACGAGCAAGACGATAGCGGCAAGAACAAACCGGTAATAGGAAAAATAGGTAAGCTTCATTTTTGAGACCAGCTTGATAAAGGTCGCCACAGCCAGAAGGGCAACGATAAAGGAAACGACAAAACCTGTTGCGAACGGGATCAAATCGTCCCGGGTAAAGACCGAAAAGTTTTTCAACAGGTCATACCCTGTTGCTGCTGCCATAAGCGGAATCGCCATCAGGAAGGTGAAATCCGCAGATGCTCCGCGAGTTGCACCTGAAAGCATACCGGCGGCGATAGTCGATCCGGATCGGCTGAAGCCCGGCCACAGCGATAAAATTTGAGCGATCCCGACATAGAAGGACTGCTTGTACGTCATATCATCCATGGACTTCGCTTTTGCCGGCGGGTTCCATTTTTCACCGACGATCATAAAGATACCCCCGACTACAAGACCGATGACAACCGTCTCCGGCATGAAGAGTTCCTTAATGTAATCACGGAAAATAAACCCGACCAGCCCGGCTGGAACAATCCCGATAAGGATATGCAGCAGGTTCAGGCTTCTTCCACTTTCGCTTACCGGCGCATTCTTGTCCTTGATGCCAAAGAGACGCAGCACTTTTCTCCAATAGAGCACGAAAACAGATAGAATTGCACCCAACTGAATAACGATCTCAAAGGTATCGGCTTTTTCTCCGGTGAAGTTGATGGCATTCCCTACGAGTATCATGTGTCCCGTCGAGGAGACCGGCAAAAATTCCGTCAACCCTTCAATAATCCCGATGACAATAGATTTCCATAATTCCAGCATGATTTCCCTCCAATTATATTAAGTTTAACCGAAGTTACATTTTCAATAGTTCAACTTCATGTTATCGAACGTTCTCTGTTTATCTGTTGCCAACGGTCCAGCCGCAGGCTATTCCTTACCGAGCTATCTTTTTGCAATTCAGTAGCCATTAAATCTCTAATAAACTCTGGTAGAAAAAACTGCGTGGCGCTGCCTCGGGCTAACGTCGTATATCCGATGATAAACGTAAACATGTCGATGGTACCCACCCGGTAAAGCCTGTCCGGTTCCAGGGGTTCCCCATTGACGGCAAGATGGAGGATTTTTTGATACGGTTTCCCTTCAGGGTCGAATTGCACCTGCATACCATCAACCGAGAGGCCTCCCAGCATATATCCGCGAAAGCCGTAACCGGTGATTCGCTTTAAATAAAACTCAGGAAGGAGCGACTCCTCCAGCGCTTGGCGAATATCCTCTCCGCTCAGCAAAGTGAGGCAAGGATTGATGGGAGAAGGACACATCCGGTGCAGCGCCTCTTTTGTCACGACTCCTGGAAGCAGGCTCTCCAGAATCTGCCCGGAATTGACGAGCCCGATCTCCGCGCCAGTATGGCGCTTTAACCCTGCTGCCAATAAATTGCCGAGCGCCGACTCACTCTGCCAATCGACAGGCAACGCATGATCCAACCGGCACACGGGGGCATGGAGAACATCATCGCTCAAGCGCTTTTGCTGACGAATGATCGTCTCCGTACCGGGATCAGGCGCAGCGTCTAAACAAGGATAACAGGTTCCGTCGACTCCCGCCAGTTGCCGAGTACCCGTTTCGTAGCTCAGCTCCACCACTCCTACATACTTGCCGAATTTTCCGGCTGCGAACAAATAGGTGTTGCCGATCTGCTCCGGCTTTTCCAGCAAATGATGGGTGTGCCCGCCGATGATCACATCAATTCCGGGAATACTCTCCGCCAACTTTCGGTCATTTTGAATGCCTAGATGGGAGAGAACTACCCGTACATCCGTATGCGGCAGCAGTTCATGAATAGTGCACGCCACCGCCTCGAAAGGATCCGTAGCCTCCCAGCCAATCAGCCGATAAAATTGCGTGAAGGCTGCCGTCACCCCAATAAAGCCGATGCGCAAACCTCCTTTTTCCACAATGGCGTAGGGCTTCAGCCAGGGGGGAGGAGCCCCAGTATCCGTCAAGGATAAATTAGCACAGAGTGCGCGAAACTTTCCCCCGGAGTAGGCATCTGCCAGTTCGGAAGGAAGCAAAGTGAGACCTTCGTTGTTGCCCGGTACGGCGAAATCATATCCCGCAGCGTTCATGATCGCCACGTTGGCCGCTCCCATCGTCCCCTCTGAAATGGCGTTAGCCCGGTCGATATGATCGCCGATATCCACGGTGACGATATCCGCGCCTTTCCGTTCCGCCCGGAGGCGATTCAGCATTCCAGCGATCTGCGGCATTTCCTCAAAATGACTATGTATGTCGTTGGTATGCAGGATGAAGACTTTTTTCAATCGATCGCTCACGGTTTGCCCTCCTTCTTGCTCTCCGGAGCCATATCTCTTTTTATTATAATGAAAAATAATGCAAATGGACACCCGGACGCCTAATTATGAAACGGCAGCTCTTTGATTAGACTATTCAAAAGTTGATAAAGAAACGACACCGAACATGGAATTGCCAATCTGACCCTTTGTTGTTATTATAAATTTATAATGGAAAATGAATGGCAGGTGAGCGCTTTGCGTGTACATATTATGGACTTGCGTCACAGTGATGTCGTCCTAACCGATACTTTTAACACCTATGGTTTGCTCGTTTTATCCGCAGGTTCCAGTCTGGATGAAGAATCCATCTCTAAGCTATTTCAGCACAGTATCGATTATGTAGATATAGCCGTACGTAGAACCGAGCTTTCGACAGTTGGCGCGACTGCTATTGAGAATCCCGGAAAGGTACTGACGGAAGTACTTAACTCCGCTGTCTACAGTACGAAAGAGCTCTACACGCAAGCTGCCGAACGCGGAGAAATCGATGTGCAAACCGTTGATTCGGTCATTTCGCCAATGATGGATCAATTTCGCAAGCAAATTGATATCGCTTCCATCCTGTTAAACATAAGCGACAATGATGATTACACTTACCGTCACAGTGTTCAGGTAGGCATCATCTCCTATTACATAGCGAAATGGATGGGTAAGAATGCAGAGGAGTGCGCTCTTGCCAGTAAAGCCGGTTACCTTCACGATATTGGAAAATGCAAAATCCCCCCGGAAATATTAAATAAACAAACTCCCCTAACAAACGATGAATTTGCCGAAATACGCAAACACCCTATTTACGGGTTTGATATCATTAACGATTCCGTCGGCAATCCGCATCTGTCTCTGCCTGCTCTGCAGCATCACGAGCGCTTCAATGGTTCAGGATATCCTTACGGCATCAAGGAGCAGGATATGCATCCTCTCTCCAAAATCGTTGCCATCGCCGACATCTATAGTGCCTGTATTTCCAATCGGGTATACGGCGAGCAAAAAGACCTCCTAAACGTGCTATACGAGCTGTACCAGATGAGCTTCGGCCAGACCGACCCGTACATCACGCAGATCTTCATCCGCAATATGCTCCCGAATTTAATCGGCAAGAAGGTCGTTCTGAATAACGGCGATATGGGCAAAATCGTCATGACCAACCCCAGCGACAGCTTCCGCCCGCTGGTTCAGGTCGACCAGCGCTTCATCGACCTTGCGCAAACCAATGACATTCGCATCGAACGGATCGTTTCTGCGTCCTAGTTTTGGACAAGCAAAAGCCAGCCCTGCACGACGGACTTCATCCCAATGGGTAGACACACCTAACATTGGGGGTGCTCACGTGCGGAGGCTGGCTTTTTTTCGCGTGCGGCTAAGGCTACTGATGCTTGATCTCCCAGTCAAGCTGAGCTTTGTATCGCAGGTGGCCTAACTCGGATGGGGTCAGAGCAGTGTTTGAACCCTCGTCTGTATGGATGAGAACGAGCTTGGAGGCGGCATCCCAATTTACCGTTCCGCCCAGGGACTCCGCCGCAAACCGTGTGGGAATATATGTGCGGTTGTTGATTAGTTTAGCGGGAACATCAAGCTTATACGATTTGCCGTTGATATACGCCGTCATGCTGCCGATGGTCAATTCCAGCTTTGTGGCTCCTTTGACGGCGGTCACCTTTTTGGTTTTGGCGTCCCAGGTAACTTTAGCCCCCAACTTCTCCAACAAGCTGCGGAAAGGGACTAATGTTCGCCCATTCTGCTCCACTAGATCATCCTGCAGGGACAAGAGCTCTCCATTTACTGCTACGGCAGCAGGATAAAGGAGTTTTCCAGGAGGTGCCACAATATCGACTAACCAGTCGCTTGGTTCGGGGATGGGACGGGTCTCCAAATCCCCTGATACATTGACCCACTGGCCGGTATTCGCCTGTATTCGGGGAGCATAGCGGAAACCGTACAAGACCGTTTCAGGTTTTACAACCGTATGATAGAACAACCTTGCTTCTCCGCCCGTACCTGTTGTTCGGTAACCGAGCTCTATGTCCATATAAGATAACATATAATCACGGGCTATCGCTTCGGGGAACTTAGGCTTACTCTTCACTTCCGAAGGGCAGGGGATATCTGACTTATCAAAAACACCGCTCACCGCATCCATCGGATACGGAACTTGCAGACCATATTGGGGTTCTTTTATCATGTCCCCTAGAGATAGGCAAGTTTTAATCCTTTTATAAAAAAGAGCGGCGGCTTCCTGCTTCGATATGATTTTGGCGGGCGTATCGAACTTTGTTTTCTTCCAATGGATTTCATATCCGCGAATCTCGCCTGTTCCTTTATCGACATTGACTAGAAACGTATCTTCGTGGAATCGGACCCCTTTATAGGCCTGGTCAAAACGCAGATAATACATCTCATACGGCTCATGGCGAGCGATATCCCAAGTCACCGGGTATGGATCAACCATCCAATCGGCTTGAAAGGCCTGATTTTTCGTTTCGATGAAAGCTTGTGCCGTCTTCAATGCCGTAGCGGAATCCACATTTATGGGACCATCAAATTCATGCGGGAAATGCGTCGATGCCATGCCACTTCACTTCATCAAAAGCAACCAGTTCACCGTCCGGTAAAAATGTCGCCTGTCCAGTATGAAGTTTGGTCCCGTACCCATACTTATCCCGATCCGGAGTCTCAAATTTCACAATCCATCGGCTGTCTTTATCCGTCGGTTTGACCGCCTCCACGACATTGGCATCCCCCGGAATCAAATTCAGCTCCTTCGCCCGCTCAATAGCCTGATCTTCCGCTGTAATCGCTAAGGCTGAAGCTGCAGCATGAACCGGTTTCAACGCAGTAAACGTTGAACCTATCCCCACACTGACAGCCAGTGCCGCGCAAATCATCATCTTAAAAAGCCTACTTCTTCTTGCAATGAGATTATCCGTCATTTTGTTCGGCATAGGAGTCCCTTTCGCCTTCAATTTTTTTCCATATGCTAGTTAGACGACTGCCTAGAGCAAAAAGTTACGCAAAAAAAGCGAGCCTCGACAATGCGAAACTCGCCCGACCAATAATTATTCTTACTAATCCTTACGAATAAAAGAAAGCAAGCCAACCGTAACCAAAATGCACAGTGTTCCCAACCATTCGAACAAACCGAAGGAAACGTGCAGCCAAAAGACGGATAGCAATGCGGCGGACAAAGGCTCAACCGAAGCGAAGATGCTTGCTTCCGCCCCCGAAATATACTTCGTGCTTTCCAGATAGCATAAAAACGCGATGATCGTACCGAACAAGATGACAAAAAGAACCGAAATTCCCGACATCCATGACCAATCGCCCGAGACAACCCAAACGGGATGAACGAAGCTGAAACCGACACCCCCGATAAGCATCCCCCAACCGACGATGATCAACGAGCCCCATTTCATCAACAGCTTGTGTGGCTGAAGGGTATAGAATGCGGCAGCGAACGCCGATGCGATGCCCCAAAACAGCGTCCATCCGGATATGGACAACTGGGTAAAGCTGCCGCCTGTAACGAGCAAAAAGGTACCGAGCACCGCCAGCGCAACCGAAATACCGATCATCAGGGATGGGAGTTTTTTCAGGCGGATACATAGTAACCCTGTTATCAACACCGGTGACAAATATTGCAGCACTGTGGCGGTCGCTGCGTTTCCATGGTCAATCGCCGCAAAATAGGTGTACTGCACCCCCAACATGCCGAGAATTCCGAATACGAGAATCGATATGCGGCTCGACTTGTCGCTCCATAAGGATAAGACGCGCTTCCCTTCCCGTCGAAAGGCATACGTCAGAATGATGATTCCCGATGCGAGCAAACGCACGACGGTAAGCCATTCCGCGCTGAACCCATGGCGTTGAAAAAGCGACTGCGCCACTGTCCCGGATATCCCCCACAGTGCGGAGCCAAAAAGCGCCAGCGCCACGCCTCTCGTTCTTGCCCGTTGAAATCCTAACTGCCTTACTTCCAACCCCATGGCTCCTCCGCATCCCTGACATGTAGGAACGTCATATATTGGATTGACTATACACCAGAAGACGCAGCTTGAAAATAAAAAAGGAGAGCAAAAACGATTGCTCCCCATCATGACTACTCTAATCGACTAAAAAGACGGCTAATCTTCCAATCTCCAAATATTTTTATCCATCCGAAATGGCAAACAAGATAATGCGCCGAAAAATCCGATTACAAGAAATAACAGAGCTGCTCCGGATCCTTTTCCTGCTCCAAACAGCGTGACCCACATACTGTCCAATGATTGCACGGCCATAAACGGTTCAAACACCTTATCTACTAAAATACCGCCGCACAAATACCCCAAAGGAATCGTGAAAAACTGCAAGGTATTCCTTACCGAATAGACACGCCCCTGCATCTCAATAGGGATCTTTGAGCGGAATAGGACATCCATATTGGCACTCATAACAGGGATGAACACCCATCCGAGAATTACACCCAGACACCACACCGGCGTGCTTCTGCCGAAAGCCAGGATAAAGTTTTCAGTGCTCATGGAAAAAAGCAAGGAATTGCAAATAACTCGAACTCGGCTTTTGGGCGGTGGCAGGATCGTGACGAGTATGCTTCCGAGCATTGTTGCTAACCCGGTAACGGTGTTAACCATGCCAAGAGCCAACTCTCCGCCACCAACCCGTGAAAGCATCATGGCCGGCAGGGCAGCATTGTAGATCGAGGCAGTAAAATTAATAACCGCCAAAAAAAGGATCAGATCCAGAATCCCACGGTTGTCTCTGAGATACCGCAAACCGCTTTTAGCGGACTGCAATATCGTTTCGCTTCCAGTGCTGTCTCGTTCTGCGACTTTCGGGATTTTGACAAAGCCTAATAACGCCGTAAACGCGGTGGCAAATGTAATCAAATCAAACAGGATGACAACCCGAATGTTTGTAAAAGAAAGCATTGCCGTGGCAAGCACAGGAGTTAATACGGTAACCAACGAATTGGAGAAGGACCGCATTCCGCTGACCTTCTGATAGTGCTTTTGCGGAGCCAACAGGCTGATGGCTACATCCGACGCCGGCTGCTGTACAGTATTCATCAGTCCATTCAAGGAGTTGATCAAATACAGATGCCAAATCTGGAGTTTACCCGTTGTTAGTAAAATAAGCACCGACACGGTACAAAGTGCCGCAAAGCTGTCGCTGAGCAACATGGTGATTTTCTTGTTCCAGCGATCGCTCAGTGCACCTGCGAAGATACTCAGCAGAACATAAGAGGCATAGGAACAGATGGCCAATAATGAAGTGGTCAGCGCCGATCCTTGCTGTTGGTAACTCCAGATCACCAGTGCAAAGCTTGTCATTGAACTACCAAGTGCCGAAAATGACTGGGTTATCCATAAAATCAGGAAATCTCGAAGCTCCCGGAAGTTATCTTTTATATTCTTTATCATGACTTTGCTCCTCTTTCAAATAAAATCTTAACGATTTATTGAAAGTGCAAAGCCGAACGGACGAATGCAATCCGCTCCGTGCAGTTCGTCCGGTTCAGACCTTGCACGGAGCCATGTCAATGCAGAGCTTCATTCCTATTCTCCCTCTAAAATTTTAAGTTTTGATTTTCATTTTACCATAAATATTGGAATGATGATTTACGCAAGCCGTCAAAATGACAAACCCCCCCGCTAACGAGCGGAGGGTCCATTTCATAGCAATTAACTTTCTTAAGTGTCACGCGAAATCCGACCTTACTTCACATAATGACAAATATCGAGGATCACTTGTCCCGCTTCATCCTTCTCCGTAAACCGTGGGCAGACGTACCGTTCGAAAAACCACCAAGCGCCATCTGCGGCTTGCGATATTTCATAGCCCGCTTTGCCAAGACGCTCGGCACAGAGGTGTTCCTTGCCGTAAATGTCGGGTTCCGTTCCACGCAGCCAGCAAACCCCCAGCTTGTCTTCCGGTTTATCGATAAAACCGTAACCATCAGGAACAACGGCATCCTGGGGCAAAAACATGCCGATCCAATATTCGAAAGGCTCATTTTCCTTCCATCGCATCAAGCCGACATAGGCATCGGCATCTTCATAAGCACCTCTGAATTCGTCATCCACTAGAGCTTCCAGCGGCTTAAAGCGGTCGGCAGCGAACCAACTTCCCCATTGCTCTCCGAAACCGCCATTTACTCTGTCCTCATCACCATACTTCATCCCGATAAAACGCGAACTGGGCATGAGCTGAACATAATCCCTCGTAATTTCGGTCATATAGGCCTCCTACAATAGATAATGATATGTAAAATAGTAATAGAATTCCCAAATCTTAGCCATTTTCATTATGGAACACACGTTCCCAACTTGTCAATAGCTGTAAAAAACACTACATCAATTCGATGACCTAAGAAAACAAGAAGAAACATTAATCCCTTCTTACTAATCCCTAAAAAACCCTACTGAACTACTGATGCCTATTCGAAAAAACGGAACCTAGAAATCCGACCAATGAGTAAGCATGAACGAAATCTTTGTTGAAGACAACCGCTGATACCTACCTTTCCATTACCAAAAAAAATGAAGGAGACGAACTTAAAAAGTTCGCCTCCTACACTAAAATTTAATTTTTAAACGGTTCGAAATCGGCACAAACGATTTCAGCCGCGGTATTAAAACTACCGAACTCTTACTGCAATAAGGGTTTCAGGAAATTACCCGATGCTGCCTTCCATTTCGAACTTGATCAACCGGTTCATCTCGACGGCGTATTCCATCGGTAGTTCCTTCGTGAAGGGTTCGATGAAGCCCATAACGATCATTTGCGTCGCTTCTGCTTCTGAAAGGCCACGGCTCATCAGGTAGAAAAGCTGATCTTCCGACACCTTCGAAACCGTCGCTTCATGCTCCAGCGTGACGTTGTCGTTCATGATCTCGTTGTATGGAATGGTATCGGAGGTGGACTCCTTATCCATGATCAGCGTGTCGCACTTGACGTTGGACTTGGCGCCATGGGCATTGCGACCGAAGGAAGCGAGACCACGGTAGGTGACCTTGCCGCCATGCTTGCTGATGGATTTGGATATGATGGTGGAGGTGGTTTCCGGCGCCAGGTGAATCATCTTCGCACCGGCGTCCTGATGCTGGCCCTTGCCGGCAACAGCGATGGAAAGCACGCTGCCCTTGGCTCCGCGGCCTTTCAAAACAACCGCCGGATATTTCATGGTCAGCTTGGAGCCGATGTTGCCATCCACCCATTCCATGGTGGCATTTTCTTCAGCAACGGCGCGTTTCGTGACCAGGTTGTAAATGTTCGGCGCCCAGTTTTGAATGGTGGTGTAGCGGGCCCGGGAGTTTTTCAAGCAGATAATCTCGACCACGGCGCTATGCAGCGAGTTGGTGCTGTAGATCGGCGCCGTACAGCCTTCTACGTAGTGAACAAAGCTGTCTTCGTCGGTGATGATCAGCGTCCGTTCGAATTGTCCCATGTTCTCGGAGTTGATGCGGAAGTACGCTTGCAGCGGAACCTCGCATTTCACGCCCTTCGGTACATAGATGAAGCTTCCACCGGACCATACCGCACTGTTCAAGGCTGCGAATTTGTTGTCCGTCGGCGGCACGATGGTGCCGAAATATTTCTTGAACAGCTCCGGATATTCGCGCAGCGCCGTATCCGTATCGGTGAAGATAACCCCTTGCTTCTTCAAATCTTCCTGCATGTTGTGGTAAACGACTTCCGATTCGTATTGGGCGGATACACCGGCCAGGAACTTTTGCTCCGCTTCGGGAATGCCCAGTTTATCGAAGGTTTCCTTAATTTCCGAAGGCACTTCTTCCCAGGTTTTCCCTTGGGCTTCCGCCGGTTTTACGTAGTACTGGATATCGTTAAAATCCAAATCGTCCAGATTGCCGCCCCAACGGGGAAGAGGCATTTTGAAAAATTGTTCCAGAGACTTCAACCGAAACTCCAGCATCCAGTCCGGTTCGCCCTTCATGCGGGAAATCTCCGTCACGATTTCCGGAGTCAGGCCTTTGCCGGATTGAAAAACGGCTTTGTGCTCGTCGCGAAAACCGTATTTGTACTCGCCGATTTCTGGCATATTCTTCGCCATCGTATTCCCCTCCATCTTGTATTAGGATTCGTGCATTTGATTCATATGAAAATGAGTCCGTCTTACTCCTCGTTTTTCTTCTCGATGCCCTTCTTCATCGCATTCCATGCCAATGTGGCGCATTTGATGCGGGCAGGGAACTTGTTGACTCCGGAAAGGGCTTCAATGTCTTCATAATCAAAATCCACTTCTTCGCCCTTCATCATACAGGAAAAATTCTCTGCCATATTCATGGCATCCGTAAGGCTCTTTCCCTTTACCGCATCGGTCATCATCGATGCGGACGACAGGCTGATGGAACAGCCTTCCCCTTGGAATTTGGCATCCTTGACGACCCCGTCTTCCACCTTCATCTGCAGGGTGATCCGGTCGCCGCAAGATGGATTGTTCAAGGCGACCGTCACGGCTTCGCCATCCTCAAAGGTGCCACGGTTCCGGGGGTTTTTGTAATGATCCATAATGACTCTACGGTACAAATCATCCAATTGCATGGCCGAAGTACTCCTTTGTTTGAAGTAAGGCGGCAACCAACCGGTCTACGTCTTCTTCCGTATTGTAAAGATAAAAGCTCGCACGGGCGGTGGCCGTTACATTCAGCCAGCGCATAAGCGGTTGGCAGCAGTGATGGCCGGCGCGAACCGCGACGCCCTGAGAGTCCAGCACAGTCGCCACATCGTGCGGATGAACGTCGCCCAGATTAAAAGTAACCAGTCCGGAGCGATTTTTCTGCGGCCCGTAAATCGTTAACCCGTCGACTTGGGATAAACGGTCCATCGCATAACCGACAATCTCTTTCTCATGGCGCTCGATTTCATCCATGCCGATCTGGCTCAGAAAATCGATAGCGGCTCCTAGCCCGACAGCCCCGGCGATAATGGGGGTGCCTCCCTCAAACCGGTAAGGAATCTCTTTCCAAGTAGACTCGTAAAGTCCGATGTGATCAATCATTTCCCCGCCGAACTCCACCGGCTCCATCTTTTCCAATAGCTCTTTCTTGCCGTACAAAGCGCCAATCCCCGTAGGACCGCACATTTTGTGGCCGGAAAAAGCATAGAAGTCACAGTTCAGATCCTGTACATCCACTTTTTGATGGGGTGTGCTTTGGGCGCCGTCCACCAAAATTTTTGCTCCGTGGCGATGGGCGATTTCAGCGATTTGCTTCACCGGATTGACGACGGCCATTACGTTGGAAACGTAAGTGACAGCTACCATCTTGGTCCGGTCCGTAATCGTGTTTTCGACATCTTCCAGGGTGATCGTGCCGTCAGGCTGCAGCGGAATGTATTTCAGCGTGGCGCCGGTTGCTTTCGCCGCCTGCTGCCACGGGATGAGATTGCTGTGGTGCTCGAGAGGCGTAATGACGATTTCATCGCCATCACCGCAAACGGACCTTGCATAGCTAGCGGCAACCAGATTGATCGCCGTCGTTGTGCCCCGTGTAAAAATAATTTGCTCCGGGCTTTCTGCATTCAGGAACCGGGCAACCTTCTCCCGCGCCCCTTCGTAATCATCCGTCGCCCTCGCACCCAAGGTGTGTACACCCCGATGTACGTTGGCATTATCTTGCATATAGTAATCCCTCACCGCATCCAACACCTGAACGGGTTTTTGCGATGAAGCCGCGCTGTCTAGATAAACGAGCGGATGTCCGTTTACTTCCTGGTGCAGGATCGGGAATAAGTCGCGGATTTCCTTGGCATTCATTGTCCCAACTTCCTTTCCACCAGTCGGCGGAATTGCTCTTCAACTGCAGGAATAGGAATTTCCGCAACCACTGGCGCCAAGAAGCCGTAGATGATGAGGCGTTCCGCTTCCACTTTGGAAATCCCCCGAGACATCAGATAATAAATCTGCTCCGGACTTACTTGGCCGACGCTGGCAGCGTGTCCCGCCTTCACGTCATCTTCGTCGATGAGCAGGATCGGATTGGCGTCGCCGCGTGCAGTTGGGCTCAGCATCATGACTTTCTCCGTTTGCTGGCCGTTGGCTCCGGTTGCGCCTTTTTCAATCTTCGTAATCGCGTTGACGATGGCCGTGGAATCCTCGCGCATAACAGCACGGGTCAGCATATCAGATTCGGTCATTTTGCCGAAATGGATATTGCGAGCCGTCAGGTTGAGCTTTTGCTCCCCGCTGCCCACACATATAACTTTTATGTCGGAGGAAGAGCCCTTGCCCTTCAAAATGGTCGTGGTATCCGACAGCCCGTTGCCATCGTTCATTTCTCCAACGATCCATTCGATGCGGGCATCCTGCTCAAGAATGGCCCGACGGTAAGAGAGATCCACCGTATCTTTATCCAGATGATGCACCGTTGCGTAACGGATACTAGCGCCCGGAGCGGCAAACACTTCGGCTACGGCGTTCAGTACCAGCGAGCCTTCGGCATGGGCGGATTCGAAATTGTCTACATAAGTTACCGAGCTGCCTTCTTCCGCCACGATGAGGATGTGGGGGGCGATGCCGGCTTTCTTGTTGTCGGATAAGAACAGCGCCTGAAGCGGAGCCTGTACCGCGACGTTTTTCGGAACGTATAGGAACACTCCGCCGTTCCAAGAGC
>NZ_CBQR020000157.1 GCF_000455485.1 Gorillibacterium massiliense | reverse complement strand
AAGGGCAGTCAACCGGTTTTCATCTTGAGCGACAGCCTTCAAGAAGTACTTTTTCACCAAATCTCCATGCTCCCGTACTGCTGTCTCCAAATCGGTGAAAATAACGCCTTGCTTCGCGATTTCCTCCGAAGCGCTGGCGTAAACGATACGTGCGTTTTGCTGAACCAGCACATTGTCCGGGCAGCCTTCTCCCAGAAGAGCGCGAGCTTCTTCCGGCAGCTTTTCCAGGCCGTCGCAATCCTCACAATCCACAGCCGCAGCTGGCAGACCATAAGCATCCAGCTTCCATCTGTCGATTCTTGTTTTTTCCACTTTCGGCAAATCCAGCGATTCCGCCAGTTCAAGCCCCTTGAGGCGCAGCGCCGACAGCCATTCCGGCTCGCCTGCTTTCCGAGAGAGCTCCGTCACGGTTTGGCGGTCGATGGGAAATATCGTTTCCGTCGTCATATGGGTTCCACCCGCTCCTCTCTCGTCCCTAGGCTTCTTGACCGACTTCGTCGCCTACGGTTTCATCTGTGATGCCGAGCTCTTCCTTGATCCAGTCGTAGCCTTCATTTTCCAGGCGCTCCGCAAGCTCCGGTCCGCCGGATTTCACGATTCGTCCCTGCATCATAACGTGGACATAATCAGGTTGAATGTAATTCAAGAGCCGCTGATAGTGAGTGATGATCAGGAAGCTGCGGTTTTCGTCGCGCATGGCGTTTACACCGGCGGCAACGATTTTCAAAGCGTCGATATCAAGGCCGGAATCGATCTCGTCCAGGATGACCAGACGGGGCTCCAGCATCATCATTTGCAAAATTTCGTTGCGCTTCTTCTCCCCGCCGGAAAAGCCTTCGTTCAAATAGCGATGAGCGAACTCCGGATTCATCTCCAGTTCCTTCATCTTCTTTTCCATCTGACGGATGAATTTGATCAGCGAAATCTCGTTGCCTTCGCCGCGGCGGGCATTGATGGCGCTGCGCAAAAAGTCGGAGTTGGTAACGCCGGGAATTTCGCTTGGATACTGCATGCCAAGGAACAATCCGGCAAGCGCCCGTTCGTCCACGGACATTTCGAACAGGTCTTCACCGTCGATCGATGCGCTTCCGCCTGTTACTTCATATTTCGGGTGCCCCATCAGTACCGAGGCCAAGGTGCTCTTACCGGTTCCGTTCGGTCCCATAATGGCGTGAACTTCACCGTTTTTGATGGTTAAGTCAAGCCCTTTGAGAATTTCTTTTCCTTCAATATTTGCCCTCAAGCCGTTAATTTGAAAATCCAGCGTGTTGCCCATTGTCCATCCCCCTGTATATGAAGTCTCTCATTGATTCTCAGTGATTCTCATTCGCCTTAGCTTCAGTTTATTACATGACTTCTTAAAAATCAATCAGACGGGACCTAAGCTTCCGCCTGTTTCGCGCTTTTCTGCGGCTGTTTCTTCCAATTGTTGACTTATAGACAAAAGATGCTTAATTTTCCATACCTGCTCTGCGAATTCAGCGTCGGTCAGCACCGGAATCCCAATGTCCCCATGGATATCCGTTTGCAACTGAATCCATGACTTACAGCCTCCATACTCTTCCAAACGGGGAATGGGGACAGGCTCGGACAGCTTGTACACCCGAAGAAGCAGCGCATGCAGCGGATTTTTCTTTTTCCAGCGCAGCCGTTCTTCTGCAAAGTCGTCCGTCCAGATGTGAAAGTCGCGCAGCTGTTCCAGCTCTTCCAAGCTAAAAATCTCTAAATCCTCTACCACTTCCGCCCGGCAGACAATGGATACGATGTCTTCCGCTTCCGGGTTCATTTCGGCTTGAGCCTCGCTCCAAAAGCCACGATATTTAGCTTTGACCAGATTCGCTTTTTGATGCTCATAAGTGGGAAACAGAAAGAACGAATGACTTTCCAGCTGAAAATCCTTTGTTTCCTCAGCGATGCCGCCTTTACGCAACAGCAGGATGGTCTTGCCTTCGGCAAGTGCGTTAACTGCCACAGCCCATTCTTTGAAGGCGACAGGCAACAGTTGGTTCATGATCCGACTCTCCTTCCCATTTTGCTTTTCCTTCCTATCTTACTCTTTCTCTCTCAAAAGGAAAAACGATTGGGGACATCCTCATTCGGAAAATTATAGAAACTGCTTACGGAACAACGTTGGGGTCATCCCCTCCGCCTTTAAAAATGATGAACTGAAATAAGGAACATTCCGGAAGCCTACCTCTTCGGCAATGCGGGCCACAGTGTAATCCGTCTGCATCAGCAGAAGCTTGCTCTGGGAAATCCGGTACCGGTGCAAATATTCCATCGGAGAGCAACCGTATTCCCGGTTCATGCAGCGGGCGATGTAGACGGGGTGAAAATTCAGACTTTCTCCCAATGCGGCAGCCGTAATATTTTCCCGGAAATGCATGCGCAAGTAAGAGGCGGCTTGTTCCGCGCACCGTTTATGGGGAGAGAGCTTTGCGCTGTCGAGAGAATCACTGAGAACCCCAAGCAGCCCTTGAAAAAGCGTTTGCTGGCGCAGCAGCATCGAACTCATATGCGCACGAGGCTCTAGCGAATGGAGTTGGATCAACAGTTCCTGCATACGGGCAGGCTGAAGCACGGTAGTGTAACGGGGAAGACGCAGACGAAAGGGATGAACGTCGAACTCGCTTAAGCAGCTCCTTAGGCCGTTATTGCTCCCCGCTAGAGATTCTTGTTCCGGGATTTCGACATCCTCCTCATTGTCCGTTAAGCACCAAGGACCGGAGCATTGAAAATGAAGCCAATGATAAGAGGTCGGCTCGGTACAATCCCGATTCCCGAAATGATGGCGATCCGGACTGAGAATAAGCGCCTGTCCAGACTTCACTTCGAATGAATCTTCATCCTCCCCCATATACAGACAACCGGAATGAACATACAGGAGATCGAACACCCGAATGTTTTGCCGGTTAAGATGACGGTGTCCCGGCATAAATTGATGCGGTCCGCAAGAGATAAAATGAGGCAGCGGAGGTACGGTCAACTGAAGAATGTTCATCCGGCAATCTCCTTTTAGAAGAGGTTTTAAAAATGTAAACATTGGTTTGCTGTATAAATCCCAACTCAAATTAGAATCCATTATAATGTTCAAATCAAACGTAATCAGTCACTGTTATCTCGAGGTTGAAAGGAACGCTCGCCAAAAGGATAACTCCAGAAAGGAAGTTTGTATAGTGAAACAGAAAGAAATATCCTTCGGCCTTTGGATGCTTGCTTGGCCCATCTTCCTGGAGGTTTTTCTGCAAACTCTGCTGGGTACCGTCGATACGCTGATGGTCAGCCGCATTTCGGATGATGCGGTGGCGGTCGTAGGCATTTCCAGTCAATTATTCGGCGCGGTCACGACTCTCTTTACGACCTTCGCCGGTGGCGCCGGTATCCTTATTGCCCAGCGAATCGGTTCCGGACGTACCCAAGATGCCCGCTCCCTAGCTATCATCGGGGTTTCCGTCAGCACCGTATTGGGGGTCGCAGTCAGTATCCTGCTCTTTTTCTTTGCGGACCCGATGGGCAGCATGCTGGGAATTTCTCCAGATCTTCTTCCCCTTTCCCATGTCTACATCACCTACGTAGGGGGAGGGCTGTTCCTGGTGGCCATGAGTGTCTCTATGGGAACGGCGATTCGCAATACCGGCAATACGCGAGGAGTGATGTATACAGGCATCGCCGTAAACGTCATTCACATCTTTTTGAACTATGTCTTCATTTTCGGCCTTTTCGGATTGCCCCGAATGGGACTTGGCGGCATTGCCCTATCCAATGCAATCGCCCGAGCTCTCGGTGTCATCGTTTTATACCGCCTGTTCAGCGGCTCTTTTGCGATAACGGTAAAGGTGAAGGATTTCGCCAGGTTCAGCGGATCATACATCCGCGAGATTTTGCATATCGCATGGCCTCTTGGCCTTAACTCCTTCAGTTGGGTATTTTCTCAATTGATCATCTATTCTTTCCTTGCCCGTCTGGGAGCGGAAGCGTTGGCCGCACGGACCTATATGAACACGCTGGAATCCTATTGTTTTACCCTTGGGTTCGCCATCGCCATGGCCAGCCAAATCCAAACAGCTCATCTTTATGGCGGAGGGAAAACAAAAGAAGCGTATACTGGCGCATTCCGTACCCTTTATATCGGGCTTGCCATCGTGATGGCTAACATCTTGGTCATCTTCGCCTTCGGCAAACAGCTCTTGGGCTTTTTCACGCAGGACGAGACGATTATCGCCATGGGTGCTTCCCTCCTCACCCTCAACCTGCTGCTGCAACCTGCGAAGATGCTTAATATGGGAATGAACAATGCCCTTAACGCCGTAGGCGATACCCGTTTTCCGATGTACGTAGCCATCACCTCCATGTCTCTGATCGCCGTAGGTGGTGCCTATCTTTTAGGGATTGCAGCCGGTTGGGGACTGACGGGCATTTACGTGGCGATGATCAGCGACGAAACGGTCCGCGGCCTCTTCGTGCTCCAGCGCTGGCGGGGAAAGAAAAACCTGTTCGTGAACGGATACGCTGCGACGCCGAAAGGAAAAACAAGGATGCGTACGCCATTATTTGCAGATAAAAGCTGCGAGTAAAAGAGGCAAACGTTCAGCATGCTAAATATGCTCGACCAAGCCGATATAGAGGAGGAAATGGCAATGCGCGAAGGATTGATACCCGCTGTACTGGGCACGGTAGTCACAGGAACGGGCGCCGCGCTGCGCATGAGGTATCCGATGATTGGCACAGCGGTCTTAGGGTTCGGTGCGGCACACCTCGTACTGGGCGCTATCGATCTGGTAGAGCACCGCAAACAAAGCTGGCGGTGACTCGCCTTATGGGCGGCTAACCGAAAGCACAAAAAGAGGCGGATATACTCCGCCTCTTTTTGCTGCTGTTTTCTTTCAGAAAGTAAAACCTTCGAATCAGCGACTTCCTGATATCGCAAGAAAAACGACCTCTGTAAGTGATCTGTCTTCTTTGAACGCACCTCGATAAACGTTTTTCTTATAAGTCGCTGAAGAACGTGGCGATTTTGTCATTCAGTCCAGGCAGCCCTTCATGCCCGAAATCCGGAAACACTTCTAACCGCTTTGGCGCAGTGATCTTGTTGTATGCTGCCATTTGGGTAGAGGGTGGACAAATGGTATCCATCAAACCGATACCCATCAAGGTTTCGCCTTTTATGCGCCGAGCCAGGTTCTGAATATCGATGTAACCCAGTTTCGTGAAGATCTCTTCCTCATGCTCATGCTGCGGATCGAATTTGCGGAAATGGGTGCGCAGCTCATCGTAAGCATCCTTGTCCAAATCCATTTCCCAAACCCGCCGGTAATCGCTAAGGAAGGGATAAACGGGAGCCAGCTTGGTGATGCGCGGTTCGAGGGCGGCGCAAGCGATGGTTAAGCCGCCACCTTGCGACCAGCCGGTTGCGAATACGCGGGTCGGATCAACCTCCGGCATGTCCATGGCGATACCGGCCAGCTGTGCCGTGTCCAGAAAAATATGCCGCATCAACAGATTATCCTCATGATCTTCCAACCCGCGGACAAAGTGCCCGTTCAAAGTGTTTCCTTTTACACCGCCTGTGTCCTCGGACTTTCCGCCCTGTCCCCGGCAATCCATGAAAAATACGGAATAACCTAAAGACGCATAAGACAGCTTATCCAGCCAATCTCCGGATTCGCCTGAATACCCATGAAATTGGACGATGGCCGGATGTTTTCCGCTATCGCTTTTGGGGCGGACATATTTGGCGTGAATGCGGGCGTTGCGTACGCCAGTAAAATAGAGATCATAACAATCGGCGAAAGGAACTTGGAATGAGCTTGGGATAAGTTCCAGCTCCGGTTTTGTATTCTTCATCTCCGTCAACGCCCGTTTCCAGTACTCGTCGAAATCCCTCGGCTGGGGGGTAATTCCTTGATAGACTTTAAGCTGCTCCAATGGCATATCAATCGTCGGCATAAAAAATCAACCTTTCTATCGAGCTTAATAATAGAATCAATACCTTATTTTAGTATTTTCCTAGCAGGAAAGACAACGAGCAAAGTTAAAACGACTCCCATCACGAGGTTTAAGCCGTAAATTTGCATCCATTTGGGGCTATCCGCGATGGCGTCGTAAATCCTTCCTCCGACGATGGGGCCAACGAAGGCTCCAATCCCCGTCATAGCCGAGTACACGGCGATGAACATCGGCCGCTCACTTTTTGGTGTATCGCCAATAGTAAAATTGAAAACGAGCTGATTAAAGCCTCCGATCCCGATACCGTAACAGGCGAGCGCCATGAGCAACACCGGAAGCGCCGGCATGAAACTGATCAGTCCCCATGTCAAACAGGACAAGGTAATGAGCGGAAGTGTCCAAAACAGCAGCTGCTTATTGCTGTATTTTGCATTAAGATTGCCCCATATATAAAAGCTGCAGGTCATGGCAATGGTTTGAACGATCGTGACAATGGAGACTTGGCCTTGACTCATTTCCAATTGTTTCAACATAATCGTCGTGAAAAATGGAATGACTATACTCTGCATAAATGACCAAACAGTAAGAAAAATCGTTGGCTTCATGAACGCGGAATCCCGCAAAGGCCTAAGGACCATGGGAAGAAACTTGGACTCTACTGACCTTTCAAAGTGAGGATTGGGATACAACGTAAACGCAAAGCAGTTAATGACGGCAAAGATGCCTATGATAATGAACAGAAGACGAAATCCCGCCTCTCCGGGATGATCTTGCAAGATGGCAGCGCCGAAAAAGAGGCTTAGGGTCGTTAGTATATTCAAAAACGTATTGCGGATGCCGAAAAAACGTCCCTGGATACGAGGATGAACCATATCACCACAGAGGGCCGTCCACATCATACCGCCAGTCGCATTACCGATAAAGGCAACGGTATAGAGCAATATAAACACCGGTATCCACATCGCCTTATCAAATACAAAAGGGATGAAGCCCGTAAGTGACCAGAGGATCCGATGGACGGAGGCCAGAAAGACAAAGGGCCATTTGCGATTTTTTAGCCGTTGGGAAAAAAAGGCCATAAACAGCTGAGCGACATTGGTTAACGTCGGAATGGCAAAAATGAGCCCCATCTGTGTAGAGGTGGCCCCCAAATAAAGCAGGTAACCGGATAGGAATTGACCGCCAAGCAAAGTCTGAACAATCGTAGCGGGAATCCCCTCAACCATCAGCACCCATAAGGATTTGCGGCTTGGAGTCATTTGTTTGTAGTTGAGAAGACGATGCAGTGAAATGTCGAACACGACCCCTTTGTTTTATGATTAAACTATCATATCACGGTTGCCTGAGTGATGAAATGAAAACATGAAAATAGGCGGATGCCGTGCCGACACCCCTTCTCCGCTCATACCCTGTCAGTAGACCGATACCCATTTTTACGACAAGAAAGGAGTTGTGCGCCTATGACCGATCAGCAAAAAGCCGCTTATGATCAACAGCCGGTTCAGGTGGAGCTAATTCCCCGCAGCATGGGGACAGCCCTATTCCCGGGTACTGCGGGGGCCGCATTCGGGCAGCCCTATTATCCCTATCCCTAC
>NZ_CBQR020000156.1 GCF_000455485.1 Gorillibacterium massiliense | reverse complement strand
GCATTCGGGCAGCCCTATTATCCCTATCCCTACTCCCCTTATCCGTATTATCCGGGATATCAACCATTCTATCCCGGTTATTGGCCTTATCCCGGTTACCCCGGACATCACGGAGGATGGCATGGCGGATGGTACGGCGGTGGTCCAGGTGGATGGCATGGAGGTGGACCGGGTGGTTGGCATGGAGGCGGACCGGGTGGGCCGGGCGGTTGGCATGGAGGCGGCCCAGGCGGTTGGCACGGAGGCGGACCGGGTGGGCCGGGGGGTTGGCACGGTGGTCCAGGTGGTGGACATATGGGAGGACACCGAGAAGAAGAGGAAGGCGATCAAATCTAATCCAGCATCCCCGGTTGAAAGCACCTCACGAACAATATCAACAAAAATGCTGCCCACAATGCCGTTTCAACAGCGCTTGGGCAGCATTTTTTCGTTTTCATTTTAGATGACACCATATCAAGCTGCTATTATCCCACCATCTTCGCCAACGCAGCGACCCCTGTCATGCCCGGAACAATTCCTCTCCGCTCCGCTTCGTACGTTACCGATTCCAACGGCGCCTCCAGCAGCTCCTCCAAGGTGCGTACTCCTACCGCCCGACCGGCGACAATATTCCGGCTGCTTAAACGCTCGTTCAAAAGTCCGATGTCCAAAGCCCCACACATGATATATCCGATATCGGTCGTTATGGCTATAAGAGTCGTTTTCGGAAGCTTCACCACGATGCCGATAGCCGTACCGCCATCGACAGATATGGGCTTCATTTCAATCACAGATCATGCCTCCTCGCGCATTTCGTACATCATATGAGCGGGCGGGCGGGCGGGTAAGGGACATTCGCGGAGGAAATCTATATATCTTTTCGCCCAAATCGTGATATCATGGAGATAAACATCGAGAGGAGATCATAGCACGTATATGGATAAGCCAAAGGGCGCAAAAAAACAATATCTGTTTTCCGTCGATATATTGGTGGAAGGTTATAGCAACGGCATCGCCCTTGAAACCCTTCTTCATGTTTTGAACTCCGATAAAATCAAGGATTATAAAGTCTTAAAGGGAATCGATTTGGGGACTGCCATCGACTCCGCTCTGGCTGCATCCGCGGGCAACGTCAAAAAAATCGCCATCCATGAATCAGCCGCCCAAAGTCCTAAATTTGCAGTAGAAAAGAAACAGCAAGATCCGAAAGCCCCCCCCGCTACCGCCAAAGAGAACCAGAACCTCGCCGAGTTGTTCAACAAATATCGGACAAACAATACCCTTATTCGGCTAACCATTTTGAAAGGCAAAGGGGTAAAGCTTAGCATCCCTTGCCGCATCGTCAATTTGGATAATGAAACCGGAATGCTCACCGTTTATCACGTGGACGAAAAGATAGTCTATCAATTCAGCCTGACGGAAGTAGATGATTTTACCGTCGGTACCTGATACCAAACCGTACACGTGTTCATGCGCTTTGCGAAGCTTACGGGGGTTATAGACCGGAAGCTTTCGCAGGCGTTTTTTTATGAATGGAGGTTGTTTCGGAAGGTGCTGGGCCACAGCACATAAGCGTTCCGGTCACGCTCCGCCCCAAGGTTCTCCAGAAAGTCCGCCGCTTCTGATTGAGAGGCAGACCGCCCGTTCCACGTCTCGATGATAACCCGCTTCAAGCTGCCCCGGACCAGGAGCATCTGGAGTATGGCAGACATCCGCCGGATGCGTTTGGCCTCGTTCTCGCGAGCTCCCTCTGTCAACAACCTATTTTCCCTTTCAGCATTCATTTCCACGATGCGTTTGCCGGAGTTCTCGAGCCACAGCCTCCATCTCCCCCGCTCCAGCACCAAATACCCTCCCGGCTTCCTTGAAAAGAGCGCAGCATCCCGGTTCACCTTTGGCCAATCTGCCGATATTCCATAAGGATTTGCCGGATCGGCAGCGGAAACCAGCACCGTTTCGCTCGAGTCATCGTTTATCCATGGACTGCGCAGCTCTTCCACCACTTCCTTGGATGCATATTGGACAGCCGGAATACCCGATACGAAAAACCCCCGGGTCAGCATGCCCCACTCCTCTAGCTGCTTCAGCACCCGGTACACATCCTCCCAAGGGATCGGGCTGATCTGAGCGACTAAATCTTTGGTGACGATGCCGAAATTAGCCATCAAATGCCGCACCCATGCGGCGGCTGACCGCTCCTGACGATTGTCGATAGAGACCGTTCCGTTAGAATTTTCGGAAAGTCGGTTGTCTGGATCAAAGGTGTCGTCCAGGACGTACCAGCGTCCTAAACCGGACCGGAATTTACCTTGTTCGGCGGCTTTCCGGGAAGCGGAGGAGCTTTGATTGCGTAAAGGAGCAAACTGGTCGTTGGCGATGCGTCCTTCCCAAACCAGATCCATCAAGCGGGCCATAAGCTCCGATGGCGGAAAGCCGGTTTCTCGTGAGAGGACCGTAAGAAAGCTGGCTCCCTTGCGGCGGAGATGGGCGAGTAGTTCCGGATGTACGCATTCTTCGTTTTTCCGAATGAAGGGAAGATAGAGATCCTTGCTCTCGCCCAGGAAAAAGGCAATTCGCCCTTCCTTTTCTCCCTCTTCTTTGCGCCCGAGCCAAAAGATATCACCGCTCGCACAAAGCAAATCGAGGGTTTCCTTCCGATATCGAAGCAGGCGGGAAGGAAAGATCAGCTTTTCCCAATGGCTGACTGGGAGATAAATACCTTGCAATTGGGCTACAACTCGCTGCAAATCGGCGATATCGTCCTGGGGTCGGCTGACGGCAAGATTCTTTTGATCCGCATTCCAGCCTTGAACCCCATGAAGACGAGCCAAATATGCGGCATAACGCTCCGCAGGGACCGCGCTTCCTGCTTCTTCAAACTCCCGTAAAGAAAACCGGACAATGCGGGATACGACTTTGGAACTGGTCCACAGCTCCTCCTTGTCCTTTTCCGCAAAAGGGGCGGGTTCCAGCAGCTTTTCCTGCTGCCACTGCAGGATGGTTTCTCGTACACGCGGTGCGTCCATGCCATAACGAATGGCCAGATCGTCCACGGTGAAGGCGATTTTGTGGTCAATATGGCGTTTCAATACGTAGGTGATAGCGGCGGCATCATGGGGAAAGCGGGAATAAATTTCCGCTTCATCTGCGCAAATGTAGCGGTTTTCGCCGCCAAGGCTGATGCGAATTGTTTTCCCAGCAGCCATAAGCTGATTAAGCCACTGTTCCGCCTCAGCCCCTGCTGCCTGTCGCGCTTCGTCTAGACTCATGTCTCCTCTCGACTTCAGCAACTTCAAGAATTCGCCACTGTCGCCGGGGCCAACATGATCCCCCTGCTCCAACCGTTTACGCTCCTGTTCCAGCACTTCGGGGGTTACCGCACCACGAATTGTTTCGCGGCCGAACAGTTCCTCGGCCAAACCACGGCTTACACCCAGCACTTGAGTTTGCAGATCCCGGTTCACGGTGTCCGATTCATAGATATTGACATTGATATAGTCGAGCAGAAAATCGATGGCAAAGGGGGAAGGAAACCGGGTTTCCCGCACCGCTACCTCTGTCACCCCATCCGATATGGAAGCGAGCAGCCGCTTGACTTCATCGACGGACAACGATTCCTCTAACGATTCCTCCAGCGCCTCTCGCAAATAAGGAAACTCTGCGGCGTAAGGCAGCGACTCCTTTAGCAGTTCCTCACTGCGCAGCCGCAGTTTCCACGCCGGAATGCGGGTGAAGCTGCGGGCAAGGAGCAGAGAGGTCTCTGCAATGCGGCGAAAGTTCGCCCCGAACATAGGCGTGGAAGGCAGTTCTTCGAGCAGAAGGGCCTCCAGGTTATCCGCTGTTACCTTTCCGATGACGGACAGCCAAGAAGGGTCCCAATCGGAAAGCACAAATTCGATCCCGTTATCTCGCGCATTGGCATAGACGGGAATCGGAATGATCTTTGCTATAACCGTCTGCAGAGCGAGCTGCCAAGTATGGTTAAAGGTTCGGCCAAACAAACTGTGAATGACCAAATGATGGCGGTTCGTATCGTCGACAAAATGCTCGATGACAATCCGCCGATCTGTAGGCAAAACCGAAACATTCATCTGGCCTTTGACCAAAGTTAATAAACTTTCTATCGCAGGCCTGTCCATAAAATACTCCGTACCAAGCCAATCTACCGTGTCTTTGGAGCGGGCAAGTTCCCGTTCCTCCATATCGGCCAGAAATCGGCCGATCTGAAGCCCCAGCTCATAGCTGCGGCTAGCCGATTGCGCTTTCCAGAAGGGAATCTCGCTGACCCGGCTGGGGCTCTCCGTCACATAGATCCGGTCCGGCCGAATGGAGCGGATCGTCCAGGAGCTTGCGCCCAGCCGGAAGACATCGCCGACCCGGGATTCATGGATGAACTCTTCATCCAGTTCACCCAGATGCAGCCGGGTCTCGGCGTGATGCACCGGGTAGCCGGTACCCGGTGGAATGGTTCCGGCGCCCATGACAGCAGCCATGGGCGTCCCTGATCTGCGCCGGAGCTGGCCGGTCTCCCGATCCCAATCCAGCAGGGGCCGGGAAAAGGGGTAGAGGCCGGCCAGCACCGCCACGGCAGCAAGCACGCGCTTCCGCGGCAGGCCGTGGAAGCCGTCGCTCCTGGCGAGGACCGCCGTGAGCCGCCCGATCTCCCAGTCGTCGGTGGCCGTCATGGCCACCAACTGCTGGGAGAAGACATCGAGGGAATGCCGCGGCACGCGGATTTCCTCGATGTCCCGGGCGGCCACGGCCCGC
>NZ_CBQR020000155.1 GCF_000455485.1 Gorillibacterium massiliense | reverse complement strand
CGCCGCGGGTGCGGGCCACGAGGGCGCCGCGGCTCGTGCCGCCGACGGCGTGGCCCGCGCGGCCGAAGCGCTGAATGCCGGAGGCGGCGGACTTCGGCGAATCGAGCTGGATCACGAGGTCGACGAAGCCGACGTCGATACCCAGCTCCAGTGACGAAGTCGCCACCAGGCAGCGCAGCTCTCCGGCCTTCAGCATCGCCTCCACTTCAAGCCGCTTCTCCCGCGAGACGCTGCCGTGATGGGACCGGGCCAGTTCTTTACCCGCCCGCTCGTTCAAACGCAGCGTAAGCCGCTCGCACAGGCGTCGGCTGTTAACAAATATGAGAACCGTATGGGAGCCTTCCATCAGCGCCTCCAACCGGTCCAGCACCGGATTCCAAGCGCGCTCTTCCCCCCGGCCTCCCGACTGAGAGAGGTCTGCCATCGTAACGGTCAGGGAAAAGACCCGCTCCATGGGACTTTCGATAATCTCCACGGGACGGAGCCGGTAGCCCGCTCCCAACGTCTCTCCATCTTCCGGGTTCTCTCCCAGCCCCGCTTCTTCCCATCCGCCAAGAAATTGCGCCATGCGGCTAAGAGGCTTTTGAGTCGCAGAAACCCCGATCCGCTGAGGGGAGCGGCCGCACCACCACACCAGCCGCTCCAGCGTTGCCATGAGATGGATGCCCCGCTTGTCCGCCGCCAGATCGTGAATCTCGTCGACGATGATCATCTCCACTGTTTTCAACATGTCTCTGCCACGAGGAGATGTCAAAATGATGTAAAGCGACTCTGGCGTCGTGATAAGCAGATCCGGTGGGTTGCGCAGCATGGAGGCTCGGGTGCTTTGAGTCGTATCGCCAGTGCGTACGCCGACGGTGATACCCGGCCATTCCAATTCCTGTTCCGCCGCAATTTGGTCCATCTCAGCAGAAAAACGGATGACATGATGCCGAATATCGTTGTTCAGTGCCTTAAGCGGGGTTACATACAGAATGCGTACGCCCTTCTGCTGCATCTCCTCCCGCCGGTTCATTTTCTGTCGAACCAGTCGGTCAAGACAGGGAACAAGAGCAGCCAGCGTCTTTCCGGAACCGGTAGGCGCCGCGATAAGCGTATGCTTGCCTGACTCGATACTGGGCCAAGCCCTCATCTGCACATCGGTCGGTTTGCCGACGCTTACGGAAAACCATGCCGAAATGACGGGATGAAGAGGAATGGGAGAGGCTGCACCAGACAGGTCCGAATCAGTCATAGCCCTGTCAATCCGCACCGTATCCTCTCGCTCCCCACCCGTTCTACTCTCATCCTTTTCCGCTTTATTCCAAACGTTTCGGTTCTTATCGCCGGGTCCCATTCGCATCACCATCCATAGCGATCAAGTTCAAGCTTTTTCTTTCCACGCGGCCACAGCGAGGCATGCCCACCCTGCCAAAAAGGCCACTCCTCCCAAAGGGGTTATCGCTCCCAATCCTTTCACGCCCGTAATCGCCAGAATGTACAAACTTCCGGAAAACAGAATGATCCCCGCTATCAACAACCAGCCCGACCAACGGACAAGTTTTTCAGCAGCCAAATGACGACCCGCCAAGCCCACAGCTAACAGACCGACGCCATGCACCAAATGATAGAGGACACCGGTATGGTAGACGTCCATCATATCCGTATCCAACCGGTCCTTCAAAATATGAGCGCCGAAAGCGCCAAGCGCGACGCCTAGAAACATAATAATACAGCCCGCCACTATAAACTTTCTCATATTGCTGCTCCCCTTTTCTCTCTTTTTCGTTCAGCCAAATCTTCGTCTTTTATCATACCATATGAATAAAAAGTTTCCTAAAATGGCAAATTTCCATTATGATACAAGTATCCATTAATCCCCTTAAATAAAAAGGACCATTTGTGCGAGGTGCTGTTATGTCAACGGATTTCGATGAAGTCGTTCCCGAATGGGAGGCCACGAAAAAGAACGCTGATCCCACCGCCCAATCAGCGGACATGGACCAGCGGTCCGAGAATATTCCTGAAGAGTATCTACCCGATCCGCAGCCGTCCCCTTATGTATACGCCCGCGGCGAAACCGAACTTCCGGGTGCTTATGCCGCGGAGTCAGCCTATACGGAGCCTCACCCTAATCCTGCAGCTTCAGGCAATCTGCGCACCAAACATTCCGGTGTGGGGATCGCTTCATTGATATTCGGGATCGTCGGATACGCCCTTGTGATCATTTCCATGGTATCCCGAATCTCCCACCTGTCCGACTTTATTACTTCCCACAGGGAGACTCTTACTCCGGAAGAAGTAACCAATTTGTTCAGCCCCACCAACCTTGTGCTGCTTGCTATTGAGATTTTTGGCAGCTTTGTTTTCACATTAACCGGGCTCATTCTAGGGATTGTCGGCCTGTTTCAAAAGACCCGCAAACTTGGATTTGCTATCGCAGGAACGATCGTCAATTTCCTTTACTTCGCTCCGGTCATTCTCGTGATTCTGCTGTCTATTGTTGGTAATTTCTTGTAATTTGGAACTTAATCGCATATTCAGCGAAAACGCAAAGCGGCCGCTCCCGTCCAACACGGGGCAGCCGCCTTTTTGCATGCTTTTTACTTAGAAGGGCATGGATTGAATAAGCCGTCTTACGCTTCCAGTTGGTGTAGTAACGACTTCATAGATATTAACAATCTTCGTGTAATTCAACGTATCGCTAGTCATCGGGTCCGTTTTGTAGGTTTTTCTGCCGTTCGTCAGTTTTTGACTGCCTGTCAACGCTTCGGTTTTCGTAAGAATGACATGGCCGAAAATATCCGTTACTTCGACTTCCATGCTGTTCAGATTGGCATCGACGGTGGCATTTTCCAGGCGGTCGACGTACAAATCAAGACTGAGTGTACCGGAAGTGCTGCTCGCATCTCCGCCGCTTGCAAAAGTCAAGCTGGAATCATAAACAAGCAAACTAAACGGATACAAGGAATATTTGTTGTAGGTCGTGGATGTAGTTGTCGCGTTCAAGGAAACTTTAAATGCACCAATCGAAATCTGTTCAGGTGAAAGGGTTGTGTCATCATACACGTTTAACGTCAGTGCTTGCTTCTCAATGTCATCCGGAACCAGGTAGGAAGATGAGGTGATGACGCTCGTTCCCGGCGTAATTTTGGTAATGCTCGACGTTTGCTTCACGCCGTTATACACGACACCGTCAGACGTAATCAGTTCTGATTGGAAGGACGGAAGACTGATCGGTGTTTTACCGGTGTTGGTATATTTAAACTTGGCTACCGCCGTCGGGTAACCCGAATCCTCGTTTTCAAAGAGCTGAAAATCTACAAGGGAGGCTTCCAACCCGTCGGAATAGGATTTGCTTTCATCGAGAGTGAAAGTTGTACCCAACTTGTAGTCCACAGCTTTATAGATTACATCGGGATAATCCGATGAATTATTCAAATTGGTCACGGATACGGGAACCTTAACCGTCACATTCGTACCAGAAGCACGGTTATCCAGCAGAACCAAATTCGTTTGATCCTTCGATATGCCGGTAGGAAGCACCGCATGGAAGGAGTAGGTTACAGTCTGTCCGGCGGCGAGAAATGCCGGCCGATCTTCATCGGCCCCAGCAGCGATATCCGTCGAATGTTGATTGACCCCATATTGCAGTCGGGCCGCAAGATCGGGAACAGCAGCAACCTGATTACCGCTATTCTGAACCTGCACGTTGGCGATAAAGTGCGTACCGTCCTTTTGGGCGGAAAGAATAGCAGAAGTAACGGAGGCCGCCAATCCGTTGTATCCATCCTGAGTGGTCATTACACCAGACCGGTTCAACTCAAGCGTCTTCTGGGTATTCTTTAAAGTCAGCGCTCCAAGCACGGTAACCTTGCTTTGTTGATTGGTATAGATCTCTAATGCTGCTTCATCAACCGAAGCCATGCTAGATGGAACCGCGCTTTTAAGCGAAATTCTCTGTTTCTCACCGGGATAGATAGCAGCCCCTGCTCCGTCGGTTACGGTAGCGCTGTAAACCTTGCCGTTCTTATCCTTTAACCGGTAGCTTATATAATCCGGCACGCTCACCGCTTCGGAAGAAACGTTGCTGGCATACAGATCCGCGTAAAAGTACGCACTGTTGTCTTCCTGAACAACAAAGCTATTGACTGCTGTGTACTGCAGAGCTGCATCATCTTCCAACGACGAATCCCACGGTGAAAGCATCGCTGTCACTTGAGAACTCGGAACCGCAGCCTTGCCCGCTGGCAAAGGGATCGATACGACATCCTGCATTAGACTAGCCGCTTTCGTATCCCACTTGAACAACACGAGTTTCAGCTTGTCGTCAGCCATTTTGGCTGGAAGTTGGGTGGTGAAGGTGTAATCCAATGCAATCCCAGGCTTGATCCGCGCGGTTTGTTTTTGGGTAAGTTTAACCGTATAGCTGAAGCTGCCCTGGGTGACTCTCAAACCATATTCATTCATATTGATGTCTGCCTTGCTATTATTTTGCATTGTGATCGAGAGCAAAGCGGTAGAAATGCCCTTTTCCGTGAAAATGGACATGTTTTTCAAAGACATCGCAAGAGCGGGAGCAGCAGCAGGCGCCGTTGTAGCACTCTTAGCGGTTGTAGCTGCAGCCGCTTGAGCGGAACCCGGATTCGGCAGGAAGCCGAGAACGAGGATAAGAGCGAAAATCGGCATCAGGATACGGGATAAGTAGATTCTTTTATTCGGCCTTGTCGTTTCCAAATGAAACATTCCTCCTAAAGGAAGTGCCTGCAGGACATTATCCCGAAGCATTTTCCTAATATTTTTGTCGATCAATCGGTGCGCAGAGCGTCGATCGGGCGCAGCCTGGAAGCTTTGTTGGCCGGATACAGACCAAAAACGACGCCTACCAAGGCGGAAAAAGCGAATGCATACAAACCGATATCCATGGACAGCTTGGTGGTTTGACTCGGGTTGATCATGGGCCAGACCAGAGTCAGCACGATTCCCAACAGCAATCCGATCAATCCACCCAACCCGCTGATTACCACCGCCTCCACAAGGAACTGGAAGAGAATATTGCGGCGTTTGGCGCCAATAGATTTGCGGATACCGATTTCCCGGGTCCGTTCGCCGACCGTAACCAGCATGATATTCATAATGCCGATCCCTCCAACCAAGAGGGCAATACAGGCGACGCTTACCAACTGTGTGGTAAGGGACTTGGAAGCTTCCATTCGGGCACTCATCAGTTGATCCTGGTTCATGATCATATATCCGTTGGACGACTTGAATTTATAAGTCAAATACTTCTCCATCGTCGCTTGGGCTTGGTCAATCTCGTCCTTCGAGCTTGCTTCGATATAGGTCGTACGGATGCTGCCCAGCTTGAAATCTCGACGAACCGTTTCCAGTGGAACGAAAACGTTGCTGTCTGCAGAGGTTCCGCTAATGTTTGATCCTTGGGCTTTCAAAACCCCGACAACGGTATAAACGTATCCATCGATATTGATATTTTCGCCAATCGGGTCTGCAAATTCCCCGAAAAGTTCATCTTTCACGGTTTTGCCCAGAACAACGACGTGATTGCGGAAATCCTCGTCTGCTGCGGTGAGGAACCGGCCTTTATCCACGCCTACCTTCAATATCGACAGATAACGGTCATTTGTACCGATAACGTTATAGGTATCCTTCGTCCGGTCGTACTTCAGATTTGCGCTGGATTTTGTTATAGTTGGGGCGATGGTCTTGAATTCCGGCAGCTTTTCCAGCTCCATCAATTCGTTGTAATCCAACTGAGTTGCCCTGCCGTTACCCATAACGTTAACCACCAGCATATTCGTACCCAGACTCTCATATTGCTTGGCGATTTCGTCTGAAGTCCCGCGTCCGATGGATACGAGAGTGATGACGGAAGCAACCCCGATGATAACCCCCAGCATGGTCAAAATCGTTCGGAGCGGGCTGCTGATAATGGTCTTCAGCGCCATCCCGATAAGTTCCATCAACTTCATAACATCACCTCATCCAAAACCGTTGCCGCAACTTCATCGCGAACTCGGACATCTTCAACGATGCAGCCGTCCCGGATGGAAACCTTCCGTTTTGCTTTTTCGGCGATATGGTTGTCATGGGTGATCAGAACGATGGTATTACCTTTTTCGTTCAATTCCATCAAAAGCTCAAGCACTTCATTTCCCGTTTTCGAATCGAGAGCTCCCGTCGGTTCATCCGCAAGGATGAGCGCCGGTGCGAGAGCCAATGCCCGAGCGATGGCGACCCGCTGCTGTTGGCCGCCGGAAAGCTGGTTCGGCCTGTGGGTAAGGTGCCGGCCCATTCCCAGCGATTCCAACACCTGTACAGCCAATTCCCGCCTCATCTTCCTATCAATCCCGTTATAAATCATCGGGAGTTCCACGTTTTCAATGCAGTTCAGTTTGGGAAGCAGGTTGAACTGCTGGAAGATAAAGCCGATCTTGCGGTTTCGCAGCTCCGCCATCTGATTATCCGACATCTTCTCAGTGGCCACGCCATCCAGTGTATACGTACCCGTTGTAGGCACGTCCAATAAGCCGATAGTATTCATAAGCGTCGATTTCCCAGAACCGCTGGGCCCGACGATGGCGACGAACTCGCCTTGATCCACTTCCAGTGATACATTGTCCAGAGCAAGCAGCTCTTGTTCTCCTTGCCGATATGCTTTACATACGCGATCCAGACGGATCATCTGCATAAGCTGTTGTCCTCCTTTCACCGCCTGGGATCATTAATTTCCGGGAGGGCCTCCAAAGCCGCCACCGCCACCAGATGAACCGCCGCTGCTACTGCGGGTACCGCTGCTACCGCTGCTGCTGCGAGTACCGCTACCACCTTGACCGCCACCGAAGTCTCCGCCTGGAAATCCGCCTTGACCGCCACCGAAACCGCCTTGTTCCTCGAACTGCTGCCTAATTTTTTGAATATCTTCAGTGGTCACTGCTTTGGTCTTCGTGCTATCAGACTGCGGGATCACGACCTCGTCGCCTTCGCTCAGGCCCGACACGATTTCTACGCTAGTGGAACTGTTGATACCGATTTCCACCGTATGTTTCTCCTCGATAGTACCGTCAGCCTTTTTCAAAGTTACATAGCGCTCTCTAAGCTGTCTTTGCACCGCATCAGTCGGTAGGATCAAAATGTCCTTTTTCTCGCTGATCACGATTTCTGCTGTCGCCGTCATACCGCTTTTGATCCCGCTTTTCGCCGCATTTTGCAGCGTCAAGACGACGTCATAAGTCGTCACCCCGTTACTCGTCGTCCCGACGGTCGCCACTTGGGTGACTTCCGCTTCCAAAGGCCTTCCCGTCAAGGCATCCACGGTGACTTCCGCTTTCTGGCCCACTTTGATACTGGTAAGATCCAGTTCGTCCGCTTGAATGATCAGTTGCATCGTATCCAAATTGGCAACGGCCCCCAATTGAGTGCCGCTTTCAATCTTCGCGCCCACTTTATAGTCGGCCAAGATATCGGATTTGGAATTGACAAAATCCGTGGAGAACACGCCGTCAAAAGGCGCCGTCACCTGTAGTTCGTCTACTGCGGTCTGGGCGTTGTCCACGAGAATCTTCTGCCTGTCCACCGTAGCTTGCCTGCTCAAAATATTATCCTGCAAGGAATCGTTGGTCAACGATGCCAAGGATTCGCCAGCTTGAACCTGATCCCCCGTCTTGTATTTCAACACTTCGATGGCGCCTTGCGCCTTGGATAGGATTGGCGTTACGCTGGTGTATTCCAACGTGCCCTCCCCGGTGCTTTCCACTGTCAGCCCGGAGATCTCCGTGCTGCCTGTCACTTTCGTCCCTGCGGTCAAGGAGCCATCGTTGGGAACGGAAAGCTTCACATCGAGCACTTTATTCCCGTTCAAGTCCGCCTTCAACTGGCGGCTGACGGATAAGACGTTGGCCGTCTTGGTGAGGGAATAGTTTTCGATGGTCAGATCGATAACGTCGCCAGCCTTCATCTGATTCGCTTGTTCAGCCGTAAAGGAAAGGGTCACCAAAAATTTGGAATTATCCGAAATGGTGCCGACCTTTCCGTCCACATTGACATTAGAGCCTTCGTCGACGTTACCGGCCAAGGTCAAGAGCCCGGAAGCAGGTGCGGTAATATTCATATGACCCGCCTGATCCTGCAGGGTCGTTACGTCCTTCTCCGCCTGCTGAAGATTCATCTGCGCTTCCTGGAGAGCTACCTCCAGAGAGGGATTCGACAAGGAGAAGAGTACGTCACCCTTCTTGACTTCCTTGTTTTTGACCAGGTTCATCGTCTTGATCGTTCCGCCAGCCGGAGCTGAAATAGTTTGAACTTCGGCAGACGCGAATTGGGATGTGCCTGATACGGTAGACCGGATGGATCCCTTAGTCACTTTTACTGTGCTTTCTGCCGTCTTTGCCTCGCTTTTAGTCAGCGGGACGTTTAAGTAAACAACCACCGCCGCCGCACAAAGCACCAAAACTAGGAAAAGCGCGATCCATTTTTTTTTGCGCAAGAATCCCATGTTCTTCCTCCTACTTTTTCTAGCAATTTGTCAATATTGTAGGCGATCTGCATGAATTTCAAATGAATGCAGCCTTAAGGAAAGCTGAAAGTAACCTGAAAACAACTGACTGACTCGAACCTTTCAAACTCTTATTTTCCAGCTTCAATAATGTCGGTGCTGAAATTATCGCCAGACCCGTCCGTTACCCTTCATCCTTCCTCCCTGTCATGAATATACTGTTACGACAAATGCTTGAGGGGGTGTGTCCGTGTCTGAGCCTCTGTTTATCGTATCCCGGGAGGATTGGTCGCTGCATCGTAAAGGCTACCAGGACCAAACCCGGCACCAGGAGAAGGTGAGGGATGCGGTCAGGAATAACCTTCCCGACCTCATTACCGACGAGAGCATCGTCCTGTCCAACGGAAAGCAGATCCTGAAAATTCCGATCAAGAGCATCGATGAGTACCGATTTCGCTATAACTACAACAAAGCCAAACATGTCGGTCAAGGTGACGGCGACAGCCAGGTAGGGGATGTGTTGGGCAGGGATCCGCAACCTGCGCAGGGAGCGGGCAAAGGCCAAGGAGCCGGTGATCAACCCGGCGAGGATTATATCGACGTAGAAATTGCGTTGGACGAAGTGGAGTCCATGCTCTTCGATGAGTTGGAGCTGCCCGACCTGAAAGAGAAAGAAAAGAAACATATGGAAACTCCCGATATCGTCTTTCACGATGTCCGTAAAAAAGGCCTCATGTCCAACATCGATAAAAAACGCACCATCATGGAAAATTTGAAACGCAACGCCGGCTCTGGCAAGCCGGGTATCCATGGGATATCCCCCGATGACCTGCGCTACAAAACATGGGAGGAAATTGTCAAGCCGGAGTCTAATGCCGTCATTATCGCCATGATGGACACCAGCGGTTCTATGGGTTCCTTTGAGAAGTACTGCGCCCGCTCATTTTTCTTTTGGATGACGCGATTTTTACGGAAGCAGTACGAGAAGGTAGATATCGTCTTCATCGCCCACCATACCGAGGCGAAAGAAGTGACGGAAGAAGAGTTTTTTACAAAAGGGGAAAGCGGGGGGACGATTTGTTCATCCGCCTACGTCAAAGCCCTCGAGATCATCGACAGCCGCTATCCGCCATCGATGTACAATATCTACCCGTTTCATTTCTCGGATGGTGACAATTTGACCAGCGACAACGAACGCTGTGTTCGGCTGATCAAGGAATTATTGGAACGTTCCAATATGTTCGGCTACGGGGAAGTGAACCAATACAACCGCTCCAGTACACTGATGTCGGCATACAAACACTTGAATCACAAACAGTTCCTCTATTATGTCATCAAGGAAAAGAAGGAAATCTATACGGCACTGAAAACCTTTTTCCGCAAAAAAGAAGCGGTTGTGTAAAAAACTCACCTGAGGTTCTTTCTTAAAAAAGAAAAAACTGCCCTCGTCTGAGAAATTCAGGAGAAGGCAGTTTCTTTGTTTTTCCTACTTTTTTACATAATTACAATTGACAGGAATCAGTTTACGATACAAAATGTATCTTGATGTCAAAAAAATAGAAGGCGGTGAGATAGTGGAGATTCGTAAGGAATCCGAGAAGAGAAGCAATGTTACCGAAAGATTAAGCAGAGTTAGTGAAATTGACATGGTACGAGGAGTAACAATTTCCCTGGTCGTATTGGGTCATACCGCCTTGTTGCCAGTCTATGACAATTTTTTTTCAGCTTTCCGGTTGCCATTGTTCTTTCTAGTATCCGGGTTTCTTATCAACACCGAGAGGTACTTGCACAGCTACAAACAATTTATCTTAGGCAGAGTGTGGCGCTTATTGGTCCCCTATTTTTCTGTATGTATTCCTTCATGGGTGCTGTGGTATATCCGTTATCGGGATGCGGCAGATTCTTTCACGTTTTATCAAAGCCTCATGGGGATACTCAATGGAAACGGTGAATGGCTGATCATCAATGGGCCGATTTGGTTCCTCCCTTGCCTATTTTGTGCGGATGTCATATATATGGGAGTCGTTAAGTTGTTGCACAAACTTTCCTGGTCCTCGAATCTGAACAAACTTATTGCATTTTCGGTCCTTGGATTATCCGGGACCCTTATCGGGCGTTATGTCTATCTTCCTTGGAGCTTGGACGTCTCATTTGCCGCAATTTTGTTTATGTTTATTGGTCAAATGCTAAAACAAAAAGGAATTTTCAGATCCTTTCAAATCCCCTGGTGGCTCATCCTCTCTGCCGCTATTATATTCCTATCCGATGTTATCTGGAATAGTCCTATCGATATGTGTTCGCGATCTTACAATAATCCCATCTTGTTTTTCCTTGGGGGGTTATCGGGTTCGATCCTCATGTTGAAGCTGATCAGCATCGTGAAAGGACTATCCTTTCTCAGCAACCGTTTGTATGGCTTGGAAAAAGGGCTATCGTTATTCTTGCGCTGCATTCGCCTACCTTTTTCGCTTTGGATAACTTGATGGAAATTCTAAAGGTTCATAGCTCAAATCCCCTGCTGTACATGATCTGGGCGATGGGCTTAACGATCATAGCGTCTCTCTTGCTCAGTCGGTTCAAATGGTCTCGAGTGCTATTTATGGGCACGGGAATGAGCGAGAAGTTAACAGGAAGACGACAGGTACTGCTTGGAAATAATCTGTAACAGATGATCGAGCGAAAAGAACCGCCTTCTCGAGAATATCGAGGAGAGCGGTTCTTTTTTTGTTCATCCTTCTTTTATTCGTCTTCAAGCTCAGCCAACGCCATCCATTCCTCGTACAGCCGGTCCAGCTTGCCTTGCACGTCTTCCCGATCTCTCCAAGCTTGAGCCAGCTTGTCACTGTCTGTTGCCAATCCCGGTTCGTTCAGCAGCGTGATTATGTCAGCCAAATTCTGTTCAGCCAAGCGGATATCCCGCTCTACCGAACTTTTCCTCTCTTCCTGACTTTCTCTTCTTCGCGGATCTATCCGCGTGCGGCTTTCCCTCTGAATGGAACCCATTTGCTTATCGGATCGCTGAGTCTCATCCGCTGCGGATGCTTCCCGCTTGTTTTTATAGTCATCGAAATTGCCATAGAAAACGGCGATTCTCCCATCCCGAAGCTCCCATACCTTACCGGCCAGTTTGTTGATAAAATAGCGGTCATGGGAGATGGTCAGAATCGATCCAGCGTATTCCTCAAGCGTCTCTTCCAAAGCCTCCCGGGAAGCGACATCGAGATGGTTGGTCGGTTCATCCAATAACAGCAAATTGGGCTTTCGTTCCATGAGCAATGCCAGCCGCAGACGCGTCCATTCTCCTCCGGAAAGTGACGCTACCTGTTTGAAGACATCCTGGCCGCAAAACAAGTAGCGTGCCAACCGGCTTCGGGCCTCCCCCTCCTCCAAGCCAGCTTCCCGGCGAAAATACGCCAGTGTGCTTTCCTTTCGGTCCAAAGGCTGCTCTTCTTGTGCCAGATAGCCGACGTCCACCTGTGCTCCCAGTTTTAGCTCCCCGCCATCCGGCGTAATATCGCCTAACAATAGCTTGAATAGCGTCGTTTTGCCGGAGCCGTTTTCCCCCACCAAGGCGATCTTCTCTCCGTACTCCAGCGTTCCTTCGACTCCATTTAAAATCATGCGTTCATCGTATCCTTTTCGCACGCCTTCAAAAATAATCGTCTTCCGTCCCGACCGCTCCGCCACCTGCCAGTCAAAACCAGCCGTCTTTCTTTCCAGATCAGGGCGTTTCAATTTTTCCATTCGGTCCAGTGCTCTTTGCATGGATGCCGCTCTTGTGAAGAAACGCTTGTCTCCGCCGATGCCTCCCCACTCCTGGAGCTGGCGAATCGCCTCCTTCATTTTGCGGATCTTTTTTTGCTGTTCCTGGTAATCGGCAAACTCCCTCAGCAGCCGTTCCTCTTTTTCCTTAACATAGCCGGAGTAATGGGTGAGATATAAGCTGCACTCGCCATCCTCCAGCTCGATCATCTTGTTCACAGTTCGATCCAGAAAATAGCGGTCATGGGAGACGATCAAACATGTCCCCTTATATGTCGATAAAAAGCCTTCCAGCCATTCCACTCCCGCCAAGTCCAGATGGTTTGTCGGTTCGTCCAGAAGCAGCAAGGATGGGCTTTCGATCAGCAAGGCGGACAGGCTTACTTTCGTCTTCTCGCCTCCGGATAAGCTGTCATAAAGGCGCTCGTAGCGGTCTTCCGGTATGCCCAAGCCGTTCGTAACCTGTCTGATGCGGGCATCGATTTCATATCCCCCGTTTTGTTCAAAGCTATCCTGCAAAACGGCATACTGGGAAAGAAGCACTTCCAATCGCAGTGCGTCCTCCAAGACATTCGGATCCTGCATTTGAGCTTCCAGCTCAATCATCCGCTTTTGGCATGCGATCACATCTTGCAAACCCGATGCGAGCACATCATAAACCGTCTGCGCAGCCGATTTCGGTTGAGACTGGGCGAGATACCCGATCTGGGTTCCCTTGCGTATGGCCAGACGGCCTTCATCCGGCGGAAACGCCCCGGAAATCAGCTGAAGCAGAGTCGATTTTCCGCTGCCGTTTTGGCCGATCAAACCGGCACGATCGCCTTCGTGCAGTTCAAGCGTGACATCCTTTAGAACCAACTGGGCGCCGAAATACTTTTGGATATGATCGCAGCTTAACGCTATCATAATAATTCCTCCTGGATGACTCCGGCCCGTTAACAACAAAAAGAGCCGCGGGAAAATCCCTACGGCTCTCGGATAGTTCCGATTGAGGTTAAAGTAGGAGTCTCTTCTCGAATGATGAATCGGTATGGGTGAAAATGGACAGACCTCTCCCGTACGTTGATTCAGCATGAACGATGCCAGCCATTGCCATCGGAAGCTGGCTTACACGGTCATTCACGCGTTCGAGATTCATCTCCCACTCACCTCCCTATCTTGATATCTTATTCAAGTTACCCCATATACGCATTCCTGCGCAATTGGGGAGAATGGATATAATTATTTTTGGCGTATGCGTTGTTCCGTATGCAAAAAAGCTCTTTTCCCGATTGGGAAAAGAGCTTATTCTGCAAATCCGAGAGCGGACGAAGGGATTCGAACCCTCGACCCTCGCCTTGGCAAGGCGATGCTCTACCACTGAGCCACGTCCGCGAGATTTGGTGCGGTCAAGAGGACTTGAACCTCCACGTCATTGCTGACACTAGAACCTGAATCTAGCGCGTCTGCCAATTCCGCCATGACCGCACAGGGCAGTGAAGAATAAAGATAATGGCGGAGCCGACGGGATTCGAACCCGCGTTCTCCTGCGTGACAGGCAGGCATGTTAGGCCTCTACACCACGGCTCCGCAGTAAAAAAAGTGATTCATTATCCTATGTAAGGATAAATTGCGGGGGCAGGATTTGAACCTGCGGCCTTCGGGTTATGAGCCCGACGAGCTACCGGGCTGCTCCACCCCGCGTCATTATGGTGGAAGCTGAGGGGATCGAACCCCCGACCCTCTGCTTGTAAGGCAGATGCTCTCCCAGCTGAGCTAAGCTTCCATAAAAGCTATTCATTTGTAAAACTGGAGCTTCCAACCGGAATCGAACCGGTGACCTCATCCTTACCATGGATGCACTCTACCTACTGAGCTATGGAAGCATGTCGCAAATCATTTCTCTTGTAGAAGGTCATTGAAAGTCTTTTGGTGGAGCCAAGGGGGATCGAACCCCTGACCTCATCGCTGCCAGCGATGCGCTCTCCCAGCTGAGCTATGGCCCCGCTTTTTTACCGATTTAGCTGCATTGGACTTTAGCAGGTTATCTGCACCAGTCCAATACTGCAAATCTAAGTGCTTGGCAACGTCCTACTCTCCCAGGACCCTGCGGTCCAAGTACCATCGGCGCTGGAGGGCTTAACGGTCGTGTTCGGTATGGGAACGCGTGGTTCCCCTCCGCCATCATCACCAAACATACAAGGCTTATGCCTTGAAAACT
>NZ_CBQR020000154.1 GCF_000455485.1 Gorillibacterium massiliense | reverse complement strand
AGCTTCCTCTTGATCCTACGAGTATCTCTCGTTTAGAAGATAACTTGTCGTCACAAGAATATATCTTACCAAGTTTGCCGCCTAATTGCAACGACCAATTTTTACCTGCAACTTTCGAAGCCGTTTGGACATCTCAAGTGCGTTTATTAATATACCTCCAAACGACTTAAAAAATCAACTATTAATTTATGACTCCTCTTTATCTCAAAGGAAAGATTGCCGCCAAAGAAAAAAACACCGGATCAGCCAAGGCCGATTCGGTGTTGATGCTTGTCCCTTTTCCGATAACAATAAAGGATTATTGCTGATGAATGATGTTTTTCTTGGAACGGTTCCGCATAATGCCGAACGACAGCACCAGGATGACGCAGATTGCAGTAAAAGCCCATTTACCGATGCCGTCTGCGATAGGCCACTGATCGAGGATCGGCTCATCTGCAATCATTTTCCCCGCGGTAAACGCGATAATTCCCGCCCCTATATATAGAATCCAATTGAAACGCTCCAGAAGCTTGATAAACAAGGTGCTTCCCCATACGACAATCGGAATGCTGATCAACAACCCCGTAATAACCAGACCGAAATGGCCATGAGCCGCACCGGCGACAGCAAGAACATTATCCAACCCCATAGCGGCGTCCGCCAGCACGATCGTGCCGACAGCCCCCCAGATGGAATCTTTGGCTTTTATGACATGGTCCTCTTTGTCGACCATCAGTTTATAAGCGATCCATATGAGCAGCAAGCCGCCGACCACCAGCAAGCCGGGAAGTTTCAGAAGCCAAACAACGATCAGGGTAGCCAGAATCCGAATCACGACAGCACCGCATGTCCCTAATAGAACAACGCGGTTCTGCATAATCTTGGGAACATTGCGGGCAGCCATGCCTATTACGATGGCATTATCGCCGGCCAATACTAGATCCATGACAACAATACCAATGACCGCCATGAAAAAATCAGCTACGCTCATGTCCTCACTCCCATCCCCACTTTAATCTATTAACCTATTCCGCTTTCCAAAAAACAAAAGACCTCTACCGTAAACGGCAAAGGTCTTGCTAACAACGTGATGAGTTGCCAATAAAGCCGGGATGCGGCAAGCATCCGAATTGACGACTTTATCGTATCAAGCTACTCCCCTTATGCTAATTTCAGTATAAAAAGGTTTAGGTAGGCGGTCAACAAGAAATATTTGCGTCTTTTGAGTCATCCGGGGACTTTATCGGAGATGCTGGCAAGGAATCCTTTCTCTGGGTTGCTGTTTTGCGGCTGCGGATGTAGCCTACCCCCACCACCGCGGCGATGAGCACTGCCTCGAATATCCATTTCCCCGTTCCGTGTAAAAAGGGAATACTCTCCAGAAGAGGCTCATCAACGATCATTTTAGCAGCCGTATAAGCGAGAACGCCCGCCCCCAGATACAAAATCCAGGGAAAACGGTCCAAAAGCCGAATGAACAGCGTACTCCCCCAAACGACTATGGGAACACTGATCAAGAGACCGACGATCACTAACCAGATACTGCCGTGAGCTGCCCCCGCTACGGCCAGCACATTGTCGATCCCCATGGCTGCATCGGCAATGAGAATCGTCCGGATTGCGGCCCATGCGGTATCCTTGGCGGCGATCTCGTGATCTTTTTTATCCGTGAGCAGCTTGTAGGCAATCCAGATCAGCAAAAGTCCGCCGATAAGCAACAGCCCAGGAATGCCCAGCAGCCAGGTTACCGCCAGAGTCGCTATGACCCGGATGATCACGGCTCCCAATGTCCCGAGAAGGATAACCTTCTTCTGCCTCTCCTTTGGAACGTTCCGTGCCGCAAGGCCGATGACAATGGCGTTATCCCCGGCGAGGACCAAATCGATTAACACGATGCTAAGTAGAGCCGAAATAAATTCCATCCTTTTTCCTCCCTTTTGCTATTTAGTATTTTCCTCTTGCGGCCCAACAAAAAAAGAGCCGCTGCGCTTGGCAGAAGGCTCTTTTCATTAAAAAAGACCTTTGCCGTTTGCAGGCAAAGGTCTTGCTAACAACTTTCGTTGCCAATAAAGCCGGGGCGACGAATCACCCGAACTGACGACTTTACTGTACAGCTACTCCCCTTTGATTTATTAATTGTAACTTGATTCCCACTGGATAGTCAAGCGTACCCGCGAGCAGAAAGGACGAACCGTATGGGTGACGGTTCGTCCTTTTCCGGAATTACTATTGCAGGTTGAACAATTTGAACAGAATAGATGCCGCTTCCGCCCTTGTCGATTGCTCGTTAGGAGCGAACATCCCATTGCCCATACCGCTGATGATGCCTGCTTTAGCCATGGATTCGACAGACTCTGTCGCATACCCTGCTATTGCCGACGCATCCCTGAATGCTATCGTTTGGTAACCGTTGAGATCAATACCCAACAGCTTCGCCGCCTTGAACACCATCACAGCCATATCCTGCCTGGTTATCGGATCGTTCACACCAAAGGTCCCGTCCGATTTTCCGCTGATAATGCCTTGGGCTTTGGCGCTGGCAATCGCCTTCGCGTACCATGCCCCTTCCTTCACGTCCGGGAAGGACGATTGGGCCGAAGAATCGATAAGTTCAAAAACATTCATAAGCATTTGAATAAACTCGGCTCGTGTAACGTTGCCATTAGGGTTGAATTGACCACCGCCTACTCCGCTGAGCGCCCCCCTGGCTGCAAGGGCTTCGATAGCGTTTTTGGCCCAGTGGGTTTCACCCACGTCGCTGAAGCCAACATCGGCATAGGCCGCAGCGTAGGAGTTGAATTGCTTTGCCTTGAACACCACGCTGCCGGTAGCTGGATCATACTTGCCATTCTTCACGACTTCCAATTGACCGTTGTCATTCACAGAATAAACGACAACCTTGTTCGGATTTTCTCCCGCTTTCAGTGTATACGGGATGGATACTTGCACCTCGTTACCTTGGATGCGGCTGACTTCGGTTCCATCCAGGCTCAGCGCAACATGGATCACATCCGCGCCATTCAGCTGGGTTTGCGTGTTCGCGGGCAATGTCGTGGAATCTACTTTCATTACTGACAATCTCAGGGTCGCGGCGTTCGAATCGCCTTGCTCCTTGAGTAGTGACGAGTCGATTGTTACCGCACCAAGTCCGGTCTCCACTGTGATTACGTGAACCTTGCCGTTCTCCGCAAGGTCTTGCAGCGGAATGTCCACATATACGGCATCCACTCCATTACCGGGTTGAACCGAGATCGTGAGAGAATTGCCGGCTGCAGTCTCCAAAGCTTTGCGCACATCTTCCGGTTTCAGAGCGATTTGCGCTGTGCGATTGTCATCCGCCTTCGGATGAACCGTCACTTTGCCATTCCCCACCTCCACTTGAGGTGCCGACGGCGTTGGATTCGCGGGCGTCGTCGGGCTCGTCGAAGTTGAGGAGGTAACGGTGATTACAGACGAAGCGGCTTTTCCGCCATCGATTGTCGTAACCGTAATGACCGCCGTTCCCGCATGATGTGCGGTTACGAGACCATTGGTGCTGACCGTTACGACGTTCTCGTCACTGGATGACCATGTTACCGCTCTGTTGGTTGCATTTGCCGGGTTAACGGTTGCCGCCAACTGCACGATTCCGCCAGTCGTCAGATTGACGGCGGTCCTGTCAAGGGTCACTCCCGTTACCGACACAATCGTCGGCAAGGCAACCAGACCGTCAAGC
>NZ_CBQR020000153.1 GCF_000455485.1 Gorillibacterium massiliense | reverse complement strand
CGCGGTTACGAGACCATTGGTGCTGACTGTTGCGACATTCTCGTCACTGGATGACCATGTTACCGCTTTGTTGGTGGCATTTGCCGGGTTAACGGTTGCCGCCAACTGCATGGTTCCACCGGTCGTCAGATTGACGACGGTCCTGTCAAGGGTCACTCCCGTTACCGGTGTAACCGCTGAAACCACTGTTATTTGTGCAGAAGCGGATACGCCGCTCTTCGCCGTGGCGGAAATCGTCACCTGACCGACGGATTTCGCCGTAACAAAGCCGTATACATCGACCTCTGCCACGTTCGCGTCACTGGAGCTCCAAACAATCCGCGGATCAGCGTTTGCCGGCTGTAGTACAGCTCCCAATGGCATCGTTTGGCCAAGCTCCAGCACTGCCGGGCTCTGAAGTGTTACAGCCACTGCAGGGTCGATAAAGGCCCCTTTGGCCTGGAACCTCTCCATGCCTACCCAATCCGTTGTCGTGGACACGCCATAGAACGTAAGACGAATATATCTGCCTACCGTGTTTGACGGCATGTTGATCGTAAACACTTCGTACGAACCGCCATAGCTGTCGCTGTTGTCGATGGCTGTTGTCCAGTTGGAGCCATCGTCCGAAACTGCCACAGTAAATTTCATGGACTGCCAGAAATTCAGGGTCAAGCTATCAATCCGCGCTTTTGCGCCCAGATCAATCTGCCAATAAATCGGAGTGCCAGAGGTTTGCAAGTTTCCTCCGCTAGACCATGCCGTTCCGGGATTCGTCACCGGAGATGCCGGATTTTTGCCAGACTGGGTTTTGCTTGCGGTAATGGAACCGCCATTGGAGGCGTAACCGCTCGATAGATCGGAGTTGACCGTCACTGTTGCCTGAGCGGATTTTCCATTGTCGCTTATTGCCGTAATCGTCGCAGAGCCAGCGCTAAGCGTAATAATCACGCCGTTGTTGACAACCGCAACCGCCGGATTGCTCGATGTCCATTGTTGGATCTGACTGGTGGCGTATGCCGGCGTAAAGGCTGGCGTCAACACCCCTGTTTTGCCGGCTGTCAGCGTCAAGCTGGTTGGGGTAAGGCTCAAGCTTGTTGCCGGAATGCTGGCATTTTTGGTAAGATCGGCAACCGCTGCATTAAGCGCTGCCGCAGCCTGGTTAATCCGGTTTTGATAGGACACATCCCAATGCTCGGACTGAGCGGCGGACAAATCATTTTGCGCCGCAGTCAGTGCCGTTTGATAAGCGTTCAAGCTTTCCGGCGTGTAATAGATATCCGGATAGAGCTTTGCGTCAATCGCATCGGCAATCGCTTTCGCCAATCCGGAAGTGATCAACTGAGGAGCTCCGGAGACTTGAACGGTCAAGCTTTTCGTACCTGCGTAGCCGCCATGATCCGCATACGCGTCTACGGCCAAGGTAATCACCGTTTCGCCCGAGCCGACCGCCGTTACGAGTCCAGTTGAATCTACCGTCGCAATCGAATCATCGGCAGAGCTCCAGGTAATCGACCGGTAATCGGCAACACCCGGATTCATGAATGCCGTAAGTCGTTTCGTTTGGCCCGTAGCCATCGGTACGACCGTTTCATCGACGGCATTCCCGCCCTCATCCGTAATTCCGATTGCCTCAACCGGGATGATCGGATGCACGCTTACGCTTGCTGCAGCGGACAACGCCGGATTGGCAACCGATGTTGCGGTGATGGTTGCGTCCCCGTCCCCGACAGCGGAAACGAGACCGGTGCTGTTCACGGTAGCAACAGATGCATCGCTGGATGTCCAGGTAACCGCTTGGTTCACGCCGGACATGTTTGGACTTACGGTAGCCGTCAATTGCGCGGTATTGCCCGGCGTACCGGGAATATCGAGCAAGCTGATCGATGTCTTGTCCAGTGTCACGGAAGCGGCAGTCGGTGCCGCGGTATACACATTGAAGTTATCGACCCAGGTCGTCCAGGATACGGAGCTGACCCTCGTCATATAAAATTCGAGGAAACCCAAATCATTTTTGAAGGTGGTTCCGGATGCAAAGGACAGATTGCTAACCGTCGCCGTCATGCTGGAATCGGCTTTGTTGGTCATCGTAAAGCTGGTTTTCTTGGCCGACATATCCAAGGTAACCTTAACGTTATAGGTTGCATTAGCCGTCTTGAAGCCAGAAGACGAGACCGCCGTGCCCGTAGTGGTAATTGGCGTATTGGAAGCGATCGAGGCGCTTGTATCGTAAAGGATTGTCCCCGTCGCGCCTGTCGGAATGCCTAACGTCAGGTAGTTGTTGTGCGCGCTATCCTGGATGCGGAGCTGCCCTGTTCCATTTGCGGGGGCGCCGATGTTCCAGTCGAAATTCAGCACGATTTTGTCATTAGTGACCGAAAAGCTTTTATATTCGGCTCTAGCGCCATTGCCGCTGGCCGTCAGCGAAAAGACAGGGCTGCTGTAGCCTGTCGGCGTTGAAGTGCCGACGGAAAACACGGCAGCAGTACCCGCAGATCCCGAAGTTGCCGCCCAGTTGTCACCCAGAGTCCGATTGTCGAAGCTTTCACTGACCGACGGAACATAAACCGTCGTCTGAGCGGTGAAGCCGCCGTCTTTCGTCTTGGCGGTAATGACCGCAACACCGGCCTTCAGAGCGGTTACGTTGCCGTATGCATCCACCGATGCGATGGTTTTGTTGTTGGAAGTCCATTCAACGTCCGTATTGGTCGCATCGGCCGGAGCAATGTGGGCGTTGAATTGCACCACAGGCGCACTTGCCGAAGGATTCGTGGTGGAGAAATAATCGGATGCGACATAATAGCTCGATTGGTCCAAGCTGATTCCCGTTACGGCGACTGGAGTCGATTGTACGGTAATGACGCATGTCTTCGTATATCCTCCGTCGGCTGTCTTGGCGGTAATGACAACCGTCCCCTCTTTCACCCCGGTTACATTGCCGTTCGCATCCACGGTCGCAACCGATGGATCGGAGGATTCCCATTGAACCGTCTTGTTGTAGGCATCATCCGGCGTGATGACGGCCGTAATCTGCTTAGATGTGCCGATCATGAGATTAAGCGTCGATTTGCTGAGCGTGATGCCGGTTACCATAACCGGTACAACCGTAATCTCGGCGGATGCTTTGAGAGTCGGATTGTCATTGGAAGTCACGGTAATGGTCGTTGTGCCCGTACCCTTTGTCTGCACCAGCCCGTTGGCGTCGACTGTCGCTACTGCCGGATTGGAGGACGTCCACGTTACGGTATTGAAGCTGGCGTCGGAAGGCGACACTGTCGCAGTCAACTTTTCCGTCCGGCCTAGGCTGACCGTTGCGCTGGTTTTGTTCAACGTAACGCTTGTCACCGCAACTTTGGATACGTTCAACGTATAGGAGGACGAAGCCGATCCGTCCACTGCCTCCGCTGTAATGACCGTAGTGCCATCATGGATGACATTCAATTTCACATTTGTCGTAACATCCGTCTGTTGGTAAAAAACTCCGGGATTCGTCGATTGCCAGAACTCCCCAAGGAAAGTAGCGACGCTTGGGTTGCTGGACGTATATTTGACGAGTTTATTGCTTGCGCCGGCAGGCAGAGTCGCGACCAGCGTCTGCTGATCCCACACTTTGGCGCTTACCGTGCTTCCCGGAACGGCTCCCCCGACTTTGAGCGTCAAGCTGCCCGCAGTTGTCGGCGAGGTGACGGTTACATCGGTGTAAGCGGATAATCCTCCGTCAACTGTAGTCACCGTAATTCGCGCCGTCCCGGACGCTTTGGCCGTCACATATCCGTAATCGTTTACGATGGCAACACTTTCATTGCTGGAAGCCCATCGCACGTTGCTGTCATAAACAAGCTTGTCCGAGCTAGTATTGGAAGCCGGCAAAATCGTTGGCAGCAGTCTTGTTGTCTTACCCGCAACCAGACTAAGGGCGGATTGATCCAGCGAAATGGCGGTCGGACTCGCCTTCTGGACACTGTATGTGCCAAATCCCTTTAGCGGTGTCTGCGCAGTGGCAGGCTTGGTCTTGGCATGTCCTCTCCATAGATAAGCGTACATGCTTTCGAGCATATCACCCATTTTGCCGTTGGCGGTGCTGCCCATTTCCTTGATCGAAGCATCGCCGTTATTGAACATGGTACGGCGGTCTACCGAGTTGCCGCCCCTTGTTGCATAACCCGCGCCTTCGACCACGATCCAGTCCGTCTCCCAATAAAAGAAGCCGCGCATCCGGTCGTGGGGATTGGGAACATCCCGCATTGCCTGCATATAATCCAGCAGCCAGTTGTATTGCCCGTTGGCGCTGTTTGCGGCATAGAAGCTGGACTGTCCCATCGAGCCGCTCTCTTCGCCAAAGTCCGGATTGTACTTCGTAAAGGTATATCCGGTTTCAACGTCAAGGTAATCTTTTTCGGGGAAAAGCGAGTTGTTGTTGGTAATCATCGACAGAATGGCGTCCGTGGAGTGGCCGCTGTAAAGCGAGTACCCTTGCCCGTCAAAGCTGACTCCATTCGTACGCAGCGTGCCAAAGACTGTATTCGAGTAGTCGGGATTATACCCGTTATTCGAATGGATGAATGCACTTACTCCCGGCGCCGCATCGTGAACTGCAGCGTAGGCGGAATTGATCAGCGCTTTAAAGCCGGCAGACGAATAGCCTTTTCCGTTCGGCCAGGCGATGCCTCCGTCCTGTTCGTTGCCGATTTTAACGCCGATTGGGGTAGTGCCCTGATCGATCAAACTCTTGATCATGTCATAGACATAGTTGTACATGGTGGTCGTCATCTCGTCGAGGGATTGATCCACCAGCTTGCCGCTTGAATTGACATACATCCAGTCCAGCGGAGTATACGCTTTGCCTGCACTCATCCAGTAGTCGCTGAAATGGAAGCTCGGCAAATAGCTCAAATCCAACTCCTGCGCTCTCTTGGCAAGCGCAAGAGCGTGGGTTTTGTCGAAATAGCCGGCTTGCATATATTGCGGGAACGGGTTTCCATCCTCGTCCGTAAAGTAGGCATAGACTACTTGTTTCGGGTTGCTCTGATCGTAAACCAAGTTGCCGGCATGGACGAACAGCATGCCCGTAATTGCGTTCACGCCATGATTGGCCAGAATCGTCAGACAATCCTGCTGAACACCGTTGTTGAAATATTTGCCGCCTTTGTCTTCGATTACAGGCAGGAAAGAGATGTCCGCCCCTTTGACCGTGCTGTTGTCTAAGGCGAAAACGTCAAAGTTGTCGACATAGGCCTTGTCGGCACCATTGCCCGTCCACTGGTCATGGCTGGCGTTGGGACCGGTGGAGTTGTAGGTGGCTACACTTTTTTCGTAGTTCGCATCCTTGATTGTATTCGCATAAAGCGTAACTTGATGATCGTTCGGCCCCGTCTTGAACCGGACCGTCAACAGCGAATAGCCCTCCGTACCGGCGGGTGCCTGACGAAGCACAGTTCCGTTTAGGTCCTTGACGCCCAGATTGACCCGATCGCAGTAGGAGGTCACATTCACAAGTTGACCGGTGTCGCCCAGGTCATTTTTCTGGTAGAGCGTTTCCCAAGTATCCTGTTTGTCCACCTTGGCGCGAACCGAAGCAATATAGGTCGTATTCGGCTCAACGTTGATCGTCTGGCTGATCTGGGAATTCGCTTCGAGCACGGCGGCTCCAAGGCCGGTATCAACAGACGAGGAACCGATGGAAACCCCACCGTTCACCGTCCAGTTGGTCAAATCGCCGGTTTCAAATCCCCAGTTTGCGACCGGGTTATTATCGTCGCTGTCCAGGGCCAGCTCCAAATCGTCGACCGACAGATTCGTGCCGCTGCCCGAACCAAAGGTAAGGGTGGCTTGTCCGTTATAGACGAGCACGTTGCGAATCGCCACCTGGGTCCATTCCGTGCTGCTGATGTATCCGTCGATCAGTAGCCGGGAATCAGGCCCGCCCGTATTGGTCACGGTTATGTAAGCCGGATTGGTGGTGCTGCTGGTCGAGCCTTTCACCCAGGCATACAGCGTGTAGCTGCCTTGCGAAATGCCCGTTATCGTTTGAGACAAGGTTGAATTCGCCGCCGAAAGCTTGGCGGACGTTGCCCCGCTGTGTTTGTCCGAGGTCTGGGCGGCAACTGTCCCCGTTTTGGACCAGCCGGTCAAATCTCCCGTTTCAAAATCTAAATTGGTAGCGGAACTCACGCTGCTAGCGCTTACAACGGAGACGATTCGACTCGCAGGAAATCCGAACCCACTCGTGGTTAGCAAGGCCAACAATAGTGTGCATACCATAACCTTTTTGAAAGTTTTCATAGATAGCCTCCACATCAAGAAATTGAATCTTTGAACCAGGGGTGCTTCAGTTGCTTGCAGATCCAAAATGCTTCCCTCGATTCCATGGCACCCTCCCCATCATTGTAGAAGAAATAGGACTCTAGAATTACTGAGCAAAACTATGAAATGCATTACAAAAACCACGATTTCGAATTTTGTCGAAAAAAATGAAATCCCCTGACCAGATGGCCAGGGGATATCTAATCTTTTCAATTGTTGAAGCTTTCCCTATCTCTAGACGCCGGCTTCCTTGAATAGGCGCAACAGTTCCTCTTCGCTGTCGATGACAGCGATGCCCAAATCCCAGGCTTTGGCCAGCTTGCTGCCGGCGCTTTCCCCGGCGATGACGAGATCAGTTTTTTTGGAGACACTGCCGGTGACTTTGGCACCCATGGCTTCCAGCTTCCGCGTCGCTTCATCCCGCCCAAGGCTTTGGAGCGTGCCGGTAAGGACGACGGTTTTGCCGTATAGGGGATTATCCGTGCTGACGGTTTCCGTCCTCTCCTCCATGACCGGAGATACTCCCGCTTCCAGCATTCGTTTGATGCTTTCCACCATGACCGGCTCTTTGAAAAAGGAGACGATGCTGTCGGCCACAATGCCGCCCACATCGGGAAGCCCGATCAATTCCTCTGCCGTGGCACCCACTACCCGTTCCAGCGAACGGAAATGCTCGGCCAGTACGGCAGTGGTTTTTTTGCCGGTGTTAGGGATGCCCAAGGCGAAGAGGAAGGAGCTGAGATCGCGAGTTTTGCTCTTTTCCAAGGCGTCCAAAAGGTTGCGCGCTTTCTTTTCGCCGAAACGTTCCAGTCCCATCAGCTCTGCCAAGGTTAGATAATAAAGACCGGAAGGGTCGTTTACACCCAAGCTGTCGTAAAGCTGCTCGGCGGTGGCGATGCTGAAGGTTTCGATGTCCATCGCATCCCTAGAGGCAAAATGGGTGACACGCCCGATGAGCTGCGGCCGGCAGGCCAGCTTATTGGGGCAGAAAATATGCGCTCCCCGCATCTCCAAAGCTGTTCCGCAAGACGGACAGACCTCCGGGAAGAGGATTTCTTCGCCGTCGGTTTCATCCGTTGCTTTGCCTAATATCTCGGGAATGACGTCGTTGGACCGGCGGATCAGCACAAGGCTGCCAATGGCGTACTTCAGGTTTTTCCGCTCGATGTCGCCGATGTTGTTCAAGGTGCAGTTTTGCACCGTAACCCCCGCTAACTCCACCGGGTCCACCTTGGCCACCGGGGTCAGCTTGCCCGTACGACCCACTTCCCAGGAGACAGAGCGTAAAATCGTCGTCGCTTCCTCCGCTTCGAACTTGTAAGCCACGGCCCAGCGGGGAAACTTGTCGGTGTAGCCCAGTACTTCCCGGGTGCGGAAATCGGTGATTTTTACGACGGCTCCGTCAATGAGATAGTCCATGCCCAGCCGCTCTTCTTCGATGCGGGCCACTTCCGCCGCCACTTCCTCCAGGGTGGAGAAGTAATGGATGCGCTCGTTGACCTTGAAGCGATTTTCCTTGAGGAAGGCCACCATTTCCTGATGGTCGGTGAATTGCAGGTGATCGGCGTACCCCACGTTATAGATAAAAGCGTCCAAATTCCGCGACGCCGTTACGGTAGTGTTCAAGTTGCGCAAGGCGCCGGCCGCGGCGTTGCGGGCATTTTTGAGCGGCTCTGCCGCCGTCTTGTTGTACTCCTCCAGCACGGACAAGAACATAATGCCCTCGCCCTGCACTTCGATAACCCCTTCGGTGTAAGGGATGGAGAGCGGAATGGAGCGGATGGTGCGCACTTGGGCTAAGATGCCTTCACCCTGCACTCCATTGCCCCGGGTGGCGGCTTGAACCAGCTCACCTCCGTCGTAGGTCAGGTTCAAGGTCAATCCGTCAAACTTCAACTCCACAACAAAAGACAGCGGAGGCAGCGGATCATCAGGATGAGCGGTATTGTACTGCTCCACCAGCTTGGAGGCGCGGGCATGCCATGCCTCTAGATCCGCCTGGTTTTGTGCCTTATCCAGGCTCCAGAGTCGGGCTTTGTGCCGATGTTCGGCGAAGCCCTTGAGCAGTTCTCCCCCTACCCGGCGGGTTGGAGAAAAAGGCAGTACGACGCCTGTCTCCCGCTCCAGCGCGACCAGCCGGTCATATAGCCGGTCGTACTCTTTGTCGGATATGTCAGGTTGATCCAGCGTGTAGTACATGTAATTGTGCCGTTCGATCTCGGCGATGAGGTCTTTCATCAATTCGCTGGGGTCTCCCGCCTGTTGGCTCTGTTGATCCGCCACGTTTCCGTCATCCTTTCGGTTGTTGGGTAGGCCTTGCAAGGTGGTGCGATTTGGCGTGCGCTAACGATACGGAAACCGTCTTATCGTCATGGCAGCCGGAACTGCGGACAATTTAAACTTCCGGTCGCTGTTGTTTTCGGATTTCTTTATTAGAAAAACATTTTAAGGGAGAAATCCGAAAACAAAGGCGAACGCTGACGCTCCTCCAGTTCAAATTTCCTCCGTTCCATCTCCGACGATTCGAAAGGTTCTCGTCAAGCTTCGACCAATGCGTGAGCCGCCTTGCGTGGCCTTATTGTTTGGTGATGGGGGCGAACTTGGCCAGGAGGCGTTTTAGGCCGACGGGAGCGGGGAAGGCGATCTGCAGCTCCGTGTCGTCGCCGCTGCCCTTCACCGCTGCCACCACCCCGGTACCCCACTTGCCGTGGGCAACTTTGTCGCCCACCTTGAAGTCACCAGGGTTCAGGTTGACGTTCGGCGTGGCGGGCTTGGGCGCGAGGGGGCGCGGCGCGGCAGCAGACTGGCCGCCGTAACCGGCGCCGGCGGATGCCCCGGCACCGCCATACCCTGCGCCGGCGCTTCTCGCGCCGAACACGTTGCTGCCGCCACTGCGGCCAAAGCTGCCGTAGCGGTCTCTCGCCGGCGAGCAATCTTCTTTCAGTTCCTCAGGAATCTCGGCGAGGAAGCGGGAAGGCGCATTGGTGGCGGTGCGGCCGAACAACGTGCGCATGCGGGCGCAGGTCATGTACAGATTCTCCTCTGCCCGGGTGATACCGACATAAGCCAGCCGCCGCTCCTCTTCCAGTTCTTCGTTATCCATGAAAGCGCGGCTGTGAGGGAATACCCCTTCCTCCATGCCGATGATGAAAACGGTGGGAAATTCCAGCCCCTTGGCGCTATGCATCGTCATGAGCACGATGGCGTTTTCACCGGGCCCTTCCTGATCTTGATCCATCGTGTCGATGTCGGCGATAAGGGCAAGATCCGTCAGGAAAGAGACGAGACTCTTTTCGTCGCTGCGCTTTTCGAACTCCTGAGTCACCGACAGGAATTCGTCGATATTTTCAATCCGCGAGCGGGCTTCCAACGTTCCTTCCCGCTGCAGCTCCATGCGGTATTGGGTCATCTCCAAAATCTGTTCCGTAAGCTCCGTAACGGAGAGGTAATCGGCCATTTTATGAATATTGGAAATCATCTCATGGAACTGGGCCAAGGCATTTCGGGCCCGGCCATTGTTGATGTCGAGGAAATGAGCCTCCGCCAGTAGCGAGAACATGGACACGCCCCGCTCTCCCGCCAGCTCCGCCAAACGGTCGATGCTGGTATCGCCGATGCCGCGCTTCGGCACATTGACGATCCGCGCCAACGAGACGTCATCGTCGGGATTGGAAATCAGGCGCAGATAGGCCAGTATATCTTTAATTTCCTTCCGGTCGTAGAACTTGATGCCTCCTACGATCTGGTAAGGAATATCCGACTTGATCAAAATTTCTTCAATCACCCGAGACTGGGCGTTAGTGCGGTACAGAACGGCATGATCCCGGTAATTGGCTCCGCCGCGGACATTTTCCTGAACCTGAGAAGCGATGAAATAGCCTTCCTCGTGCTCCGAATCCCCTTGGTAGATGCGAATTTTCGGACCTTCCGACTTAGTGGACCACAGGTTTTTCACCTTACGGCCCAGGTTGTTAGCGATGACCTTATTGGCTGCATTCAAAATATTGGAGGTGGAGCGGTAGTTCTGCTCCAGACGGATTTCCACCGCTTCCGGATAGTCGTGCTCGAAATTGAGGATATTGCTGATATCCGCCCCCCGCCAGCGGTAGATGGACTGGTCGGAGTCGCCAACGACGCAAATGCGGTGATGCTTATCCGCCAGCATCCGGCAGAGCATATACTGGGCACGGTTCGTATCCTGATATTCGTCCACATGGATGTATTGGAATTTATTTTGGTAAAAATCCAGCACCTCCGGAACTTCAGTAAAGAGCTGAATCGTCGTCATGATCAAATCGTCGAAATCCAGGGAGTTGTTAGCCCTGAGCTTTTTCTGGTATAACCGGTAGACTTTGGCCACGATCCCGTCAAAATAATCCCCGATCTTCGCCTCAAGCCTCTCCGGTGTCAACAGCTCGTTCTTTGCGGCGCTCATGGCGGCTTGGACGGCTTTGGGCTCGAATTTTTTCGTATCGACGTTCAATTCCTTCATGCAGTTTCGGATCACGGAAAGCTGGTCAGTGGAGTCGAGGATGGTGAAGCTGGACGTATAGCCGATGCGGGTGATGTCGCGGCGCAATATTTTCACGCACATGGAGTGGAAGGTGGATACCCAAATATCCCGGGCACCGGGACCGACGAGCTGTTCCACCCGCTCCTTCATTTCCCGCGCCGCTTTGTTGGTAAAGGTGATGGCAAGGATGCTCCAGGGAGCCGCCTTGCCCGAGGCGATCAAATACGCGACCCGGTGGGTGAGCACCCGGGTTTTACCGCTGCCCGCTCCGGCCATGATGAGCAAAGGACCGCCAACGGTTTCGACGGCTTGCTTCTGCTCGGGATTCAGGCGGTTGACCGCCTCGTAAATGCTTTGAGCTTGGTTCATTAAAAATCTTACCTTTCTATACGAATCTATACGAACTGCGCCGCCACATTCGGGAACGGCTTCGTTTGGATCGTCGTTAACGCTTGCTCCAAATTTTCGTAAATGATGTTGCCGACGACAATGGTATCGGCTGCCGCCGCTGCCGCCTTCGCTTGCTCTGCGGTGCGGATGCCGCCTCCGTAAAACAACCGGGTATGCTGAAGAGCGCTTTTCGCCTGAGCCACCCATTCCATATTGCCGAAAACGCCGCTGTACTCCACGTAAAAAACCGGCATCCGGTACAGCCGGTCCACCATTAGTGCGTATGCGGTCAAATCCTTGGCGTCAGCCGGAGCGCTTGAGCCGGTAAGCTGGGCAGCCGTGCACTCGTCATTCAAAATGACATACCCTTCCGGAATCAGCTTGTCCCATTCCATGAAGGAACCGTACCGGCGCAATGCAGTGTGGTGCATTCCAGTCATCCAACGGGCATCATCGGTGTTGAGCACGGCCGGGATGAAATAGAGGTCGAACCCAGGCACAACCGCTTCGATTGCCGATATTTCCTGCACGCAGGGCACTTCATAGCGGCGGACGCGAGAGAGTATGTCGACAGTGTTGTCGTAGGTGATCCCCGTCGAACCGCCCACCATAATCGCGTCGGTTCCGGACAGACAAAGCCGCTCTAGAGCTTCGTCGCTTATGGCCCGCTCAGGGTCCAACTTAAATACATGCTTCCATTCCTTTATCACCACGAACCTGTTCCCTCCACCTCTGCAGAATCGGACGGCTCGCCGTAAGGCCGACACTCTAAAGTCTATGTCAGGGGCAGGAAGGTGTCAAATGGCCGATCCGCTTCTTTCTTCAGTATAAAACAGGGAACTCGTGTTCGGCAATGTGCCTTTTGGCAACTTCGCTTCATAATGAAAAAAGCCCGCATCAGCGGGCGAAAATGTGGTTGCCGATCTCAGCCGTTTGGAGGCGGGTGCGAATCCAATCCGAGGTGGCGATTTTCGGGTTGTAGTAATAGATCGCTTCTCCGGTAGGATCGACGCCCTTTAGCGCCTCCAGGGCGGCAGCATAGGCGATGGAATCCGGCGCCAGCCGGTATTGTCCGTCGCGCAGGGCGGTAAACGCCCCCTTTTGAAAAACCACTGCCTTGATCGTGTCGGGAAAACGCGGCGACAGCACCCGGTTCAGCACGACGGCTCCAACCGCTACCTGGCCTTCAAAAGACTCGCCCCGGGCTTCTGAATATATGACGCGAGCGAGAATTTCCAACTCCCCATCATTCAACCGGATGCCTTCCATCGTATCGATGGCGGAAGCGGACCGATTTTTCGTGTCGGCTGTTTTTACCGCGATTGTAGCTGCAGAAGCTGCCGCCTTGGATGACTTGGGTGTATTCGCTTCATTAGCCTTTTCTCCTTTGTCTCCACCAATACCATCATCGGCGGATTGAATCACCACCGGCTCCGATTTGTCCGGGACGTCCTGGGAATCTGCCCGCTCATCCGCTCTGGCCGCCGCCCGACTGGACAACCGGCTGGCTAGCCAATTGTCTGTCACTTCTCGCGCTTCTCCGACAACCGGATTCGAGTGGTCAACCGCCTCGCCTTCGGCACGATCGGCCGTGGCTCCGTAAATATTAAAACATGTAAACAACACAAAAAAAATCGGAATCAATGTCCGTTTCATCATTTGCCGCATGACCTCCTAAAGCGAATTCTCCTGTGCGCAAGAGGTCTTAGGAAGGCACCCGTCATTTTTTTATGTAAGACCGAAAAACATTGTTGCATGGTGACAAGGCAATCGGTTTCTCTCTTCGACGGGTTGCCGCGCCTTTCGCATAGACAAGACCTCATTGAAGTACATAACCAAATTGCTCGCTTTTGACGCAGCACCAAGGATAAACGGCTTTGCGCCGACACTGACCCAAAGTAAAGTCAACCCTAATGAAGCATTATATAGCAAAAAAGAAGCACCTGAACAGCATCACCTTGCCGTCGAGAGCTTCCCTTATAAAAAAATCGTTAATGCCGTGAATAAGCCGTTTCGCCGTTTACCACCGTCATCTGTACTTCGGTATCCGCCAGTTCGTCCACCCGGTCCGCTAAGGCGAAAATGTCCCGGTCGACGACGGTAAAGTCCGCCGCATAGCCGACAGCCAGCTTGCCCCGTACCGCCGCTTCACCCTCGATATAGGCGCTGCCTACGGTGAAAAGGTCCACGGCCTCGGCAAGCGTCAGCTTCTCCTGCGGCAGGTAGCCATCGTGGAGGACGCCAGGCCTACGGCGAGCGACGGCGGCATGCAGCCCCAGAAACGGGTTCAGCGGTTCAATGGGCGCATCGCTTCCTCCGGCGCAGGGAATCCCTGCGGCCAGTAGCTTTCTCCAGGCGTAGAGGTACTCCCGCCTGTCATCTCCCATGCGTTCCAGCGCCCAAGGAAAATCGCTGACCACAAAGTGGGGCTGAATATCCGCTGCCAGCGGCAGCCGAGCCATCCGCTCCACCAGATCGGGGCGCAGCACCAGGGCATGGATCAGCCGGTCGGGATAGCGTTCGGTAACCCCCACACCCGAATGCAGCTCCAAGGCATTTAGGGTCATGGCCGCCGCCTCATCTCCGATAGCGTGGACCGCCATTGGCAGGCCGGTCTCCCGCGCCTTGGCGACGATGGCGTTCAGCCCTTCCTGGGAGTGGATGGCGATGCCCCGATTGCCGGGATCATCCGCGTAAGGTTTACTCAAAAGTGCCGTCCGTCCGCCCAGGACGCCGTCGGCAAACACTTTGGCCGCTCCGATCTTCAGCCAGCTGTCGCCGCTGCCCGCCTTGAGCCCGAGAGCAGCAGCTTCCTCCAGAAAGGGATAGTACACAAGCTGGTTCGTGCGCAGCAGCACCCCTTCCTCCCGCAGCTCCCGGTAAATGCGCAGCATCGTTTCCAGGCTGCCCAAAAACCGCAAGTCATCGGTATGGGAAGCCGTAAGCCCTAACCTCAAAGCGTCCAGACTAGCCCTGCGGATGCATTCCTTCTTCGCCGCATAGTCCGGCTCCGGCAGCACCTTCTGAAAAGGAGCAGCCGCATCCTCGTAGACCATGCCGTTAAACCGGCCCTCCGCATCCCGCCCATATGCGCCGGATTCCGGGTCCGGCGCGCCTTCCGTCAAACCGGCCCGGCGAAAAGCTTCCGAATTGGCCAAATAAGCATGGAAGCAAACCCGAGTGAGCATCACCGGATGCCGCTCCGTCACGGCGTCCAGTTCGTCAATCGTCGGCGCAACCGCCGGTGTAAAGGCATTTTCGTTCCAGTTAAGCCCGAGAATCCATTCTCCGGGAGATGTCGTTTCCGCCCGCTGTCGCAAGAGTTCCAGCATCTCATCCTTCGATCGGGCCTCCGAAAAATCCAATGCCGCCAGCTTCATGCCGTGCATCGACAAATGCATGTGACTGTCCGCCAATCCAGGAAGCACGTAGCCGCCTTCCCAGTCTACCGTGCGATAGTCCCGGCCTGTGAGTTGAAGGCGAAGCTCCTGTCCACTGCCGACCGCCCGGATGATTCCGTTCTCTGCGTAGACCGCCAAATCCTCCGGGATATCCCGTCCCGGTCGGGGTAAATCCGAACGTCTTCCGTTTAAAAAAAGCGTGCCGGACATTCTTCCCCCCTCCTAACAGGTGGTATAAACGGAACGAAAGATTGTAAGGATTACGTCGCTGCAAAACCTGATTATTCTGGAGAGTCGCTGTTGCACTCAGATTCCCTGATTCGACAACTCCTTAGAGGGAGGAATCTGATTGCAAAGGCGACCGCTGACGCTTTTCCAGAACAATCGGTTTCTCCGCTCCTTCATCCCATTCTTTCGTTCAAATTATACTAGCCGAATGCCCTATTCGCCGATGCGGTGAATCTTGATCAGGTTGGTGGGAGCCGACTCGCCAACAGGGACGCCCGCCACCAGTACCACCAAGTCGCCGGCGTTCAAATAACCGGCCCGCACGGCGCGAACCTCGCACATCTCGATCATGTGGTCCGTATCCTCGATCTCGTCTCCTTTAAGCGGGATGACGCCACGGACCATGCAGAGGCCGGGGAGCGTTTTTTCGTCCGGAGATACCGCCAGCACCGGGCATTCCGGCCGGTATTTCGCCGCCATCCGTGCCGTAAAGCCGCTCATGGTAGGGGCGACGATGGCCGCCGCCCGCAGCTCCGTCGCCGCATGCACGGCGGAACGGCAGACCGCTTCGGTGATGCTCACCGTGCTGGAGCTATAGGCGGGATCGGACCATGGCTCCCCAAGAGTATGCACTATTCCTTGCTCAGCCCGCTCGGCGATTCGCGCCATCACCTTGACGGATTCCAGCGGATACTTGCCGGCTGCGCTTTCGCCGGAGAGCATCACGGCGTCACTGCCGTCAAACACGGCACCCGCGACATCGGTGGCTTCTGCCCGGCTTGGCCGTGGGTTGACCTGCATCGATTCCAGCATATGCGTGGCGGTGATAACCGGCTTACCCGCGGCGTTACATTTACGGATGATCATTTTCTGCACCGGAGGTACTTCCTCAGCGTTCAGGTTTACGCCCATATCACCCCGGGCGACCATGATCCCATCCGCCGCTTCTAAAATCTCATCCAGGTTGTCCACGCCTTCCTGATCCTCGATCTTCGCGATGATGCGGATGTGGCCGGCGTTTTCCTTTTCCAAAATGCTGCGGATCTCCATCACGTCCGCAGCTTTCCGCACAAAGGAAGCGGCGATGACGTCGATGCGTTTTTCAATGCCAAAACGGATAAACTGTACGTCACGCTCGGTAACGCCAGGCAAATTGACATGCAATCCCGGGATATTGACTCCCTTGCGGCTTTTCAAGACTCCGCCGTTGACAACGACGCAGCGCACCTCACTGCCGCCAGCCTCCGTCACCTCCAAGCGAATCAGCCCGTCATCGATGAGAATAACGGTGCCTTTGCAGGCATCCTGCGGCAGGTCTTTGTAGGTAACGGTAACCCGCTCCGCATCTCCTTCGACCACATCCGTGGTAAGCGTTATCATCGCGCCAGGCGTAAGCGGGACGGCCCCATCCCGAATCGCACCGATGCGGACTTCGGGGCCTTTGATATCCAGCATGACGGCCACGGTTTTCCCCAATTGCCGGGAGACGGCGCGGATGACATCGATTCGCGCTCCGTGTTCTTCAAACCCGCCGTGAGCGACATTCAAACGGGCGACATCCATGCCCGCCTCCATCATTTTGCGGAGCATATCCGGAGATTCACTGGCCGGTCCAATCGTACAAACAATTTTCGTTTTGCGCATATTAGCCCCTCCTCGCTAGCACCCTTCATCACTTATAAAAATCCGACTTGTCCATATTAGTATAAGCATAGCCCAACAAGCCTCTGAAATCTATTCCCCCGCGCAAAAAAAGGCCGCCGATTTAATATCGGCAGCCCGAGATCGTACTATTTACCGGCGTTAACGATTTCTTCGATGGAAGCAAGGGGGACAGCATATGCCCATTTCCCGCCGTCTTCCAGCAGATTGACGGTTTGATCCGCGATTTTCCCTTTATAGGAAAGTTCAGTGGTCGTGCCGTCGGTCTTCTTTTCCGATATCGTGAGGGTCAAATCCGGCTTGTCACCGATGGAAGCCTTAGCCGCATCGACAGGCAGGTCCGTCGCCGCCAAGTCTCGTACTTTGTCGAGGATGCCGGTGCCGGCTGCGGATTCCAGCTCTTTAGAACCGATTTTCCACTTGGTTTCATAGACGGTTTTATCCGCTTCGGCTTTCTCCAGCTTCCAGCTTTGACCCTTCCAGGCCACAGAAATCGCCGTCACCTGGTCATAATCCATATGGATCGCGTTCATGTCGGCAAAATCCTTCGCCGTCACCATCAGCGATTGCATATCTGTATCCTTCACCTCGTACACCACCGGCGAATCCGCCAGCTTAACATAGCTGCTGCCGGCAATGGGCAGGCTTTTCCCGGTCAAAAGCTGATGGGTTGTGCCGTCAGCCAGCTTCACTCCAAGCTTCCACACCGGTTCCGCCAAACCGTACTCGGCCAAATCCGTCGGGTTCTTCTCAACGATAGATGCGTAAGTGAGCGCGGCGAAGCTTTCCGGCCAACCGTCCGCCGTATAGCTCTTCAGCGGAACGGGGGAGGGGGTCGTCATCGACCACCCGTCACCGCTTTTCACCATGTCCACTTTGTTTTCGCCGCTTTCGATGGTATAGGATTGAACGTCCGCCGCCTTCATTTGAAAAAGCGGCTTCGCCTCATCGGCCTTTTTCCCTTTGAGATAGCCTTGGCTTGAGGCGTACCAGAACCCGCCGATGCAGATGATCACGAGCAGCAGGGTGGGTATCAGACGCTTCATGCTCTCCGCCTCCTCCACCAGATGGTGCCTCCTGCCAGCAAGAACAGGGCAGGGATGACGGCCACGGTCAAAACGAAGATCGTATTGCTCTTAGCCGGTGTCAGCAGCGCCTGCTTCACAGCCACATCTTCACGGGCGCGGATGGTGATGCCACCCTTCTGCTCCTGCAGCCAGCCGGCGCTGTTCATGAAGAAGTCGCGGTTGCCATACTGCGTAAACCACTGATCACCCAGGAAAATCCCGTTGCCGATCACGACGGCTTTCGGTTTGCTGTTGGCATCTTCAACTGCGAAAGCCAGATCCAGCGGACCCGCCACGTCGGCGGCGGCCTTCGCGATATCTTTTTCGGTCAGCTGCTGGGCGGCGTTCAAGATTTCGTTCACATTGGTTTTACCATAACTGTCGGAGGACGTCGTAAGGAGCGGAGTGAGCGTCAGGCCCTCGTGCTTATCCGTTTCCTTCAAAGCGATGGAAGCCGGCATAACCAAGGATTCATTCGCTTGGGACAGCTTATCCGTAATGTCGTGATTGCCGTACTCTGGAATAATGGTCAGCGGGTCCGTCATCAACGATTTTTTGCTCTCCACAGCCAGTGCCTGCACGTTCTTAACGCCGACGGCGGCCAACACGTCATTCCAGTTTTTCCATGTTTCCATATCCTTGGTTACGCCCAAGGCCATCATCAGCTTGCCATCGCCTTTGACGTAATCCAAAACGAGCTTCGCCTCTGCGTCGGTCAAATCTTTTTTCGGATCGAGCACGTAGAGGGCTTTGGCGTCGTCGGGAATTTTCGCCTCTTTCAACAGATTGAGGTCGGTGACGACGTAGTTTTCGCCTTCCAGGCTTTTCGTGAGCTGCGTGAGCTCAGTGGAAGAATACTCCCCTTGACCCGTCAGGACGTAGACGTTGGTCTTTTCCTTCGAGGTAAAGCCTATGATCCCTTGGGTCAAAACCTGTTCGCCAGCGAAGTCGTAGCCCGTTTGGGCGGCATTCATTGTGAAAATATCGCTGTACGAGTAGGTCTTGCGGTTGGTGCCCATCTCCATCACAATGGTGCCGTAATCGGTCACCTCATATTTCTCGGCGATGGAAGGCTTTTTGGCGGGATCGACGGATTCCCAGGTTAGGTTACTGTTTTTCTTGTGATAGGTCTCCAGCAAGTCGGTAATTTGCCGGGTATAGTAATCGGCGCCGGGAGCCGTGAATACGACTACATGCACCTTTTGATCCAGATCCTTCAAAGTCGTGTTCGTTTGCTCGGACAGCGTGAAGCTTTTATTTGAAGTCATATCCCACTGGACGTCCTTCGCCGAGTGAAGGAAGACCATGAGTAAGATGAAGACGGCGACAACAGCGATAGAGAGCACCGCTGCGTTCGTTCCTTTTAACCAGTTTTTCATATCGGTCTACCTCCTTATCTCCAACGTTTCCGTTCCAGGGTTTGAATCGTGATGACCAAAAACACGACGATGAATCCGACATAGTAAATAATGTCCGTCAGGTTGAGTAAGCCCTTCTGCATGTTGGCCGTATGTCCGGGCAAGGAGAAGAAGCTCAGCCAATCGGCGATGCCCGAAAGCACGCCGGACCCAAGCCAATCCATCATCCAGAGCAAGAGCAGGATCGCGAAGGCGACGATGCCCGCCACCATTTGGTGGGCACTTAAAGTAGAGGCGAACAGACCGACAGCCATCATCGCTGCGCCGAGCAGCAACAGGCTCAGATAAGAAAGCCATAGCGTCGGCTGATCCAGTTTGCCGAAAGAGCTCAAGATCAGCGGGTAAACCAGCGCCCCGACAGTGAGAGCAAACTGGACGAAAAATGCTGCGATATATTTGCCCAGCACGATCTCCGTTACGCTGGCGGGAGACGTGAGCAGCAGTTCGTCCGTACCGAGCCGAAGCTCATCGGAAATGAGCCGCATGGTCAACAGCGGGATGACGAACAGGTAGACCACCATGAAATTGCCGAACATCGGGCGGATGTCTATGCTTTGGGTGGACAGGAAATCGCTGCTGAAAAAGAAGCCGCTGACGAGGAAATAGAAAGCAAAGGCCACATACGACGTCGGCGAGTAAAAATACATTTGCAGCTCTTTGCGGGCGAGTGCCCAGGTTCTACGCATCCGAACCAGCCTCCTTTGCCGCATCTGCGCCAGTATCTCCATCATGGTCGTGGGCCTGCACCGCTGCCTCGTCCGTGGTCAACTTGAGGAAGATATCTTCCAGGCTCATGCTGATCCGACGCATCTCCAGAATCGGGTAATTCAATCTCGCCATGCGGAAGAAGATTTCCTCACGCAAATCGTCCCGTTCCTTGGCGGTGACATGCAGACGAACGGTGGCGGCTGCGGCAGATGGGGCCGGCACGTCAGGTGCTGCGGACGCAACGACGGTATCGGCCGAATCGTTAGGTGCTCCTTCGGCTGCATCGGCGCCTTCCGGCTCGTCGGACTCGACGGACTCTTCGCCTGCTCCTGGGGCGACGCCGGAATCTTCGGTGGTATCTTCGTCAGCCTGCAGAACAACCAGGCCGTCCGGTTCCACGCTAGCCTCCAATTGTCCCGGATCATGAAGTTCTTCCGGCAGATCCGATGCGCCGAGGCCGTTCAAAACGACTGTTCCTGTGCCGGCATCCTCGCCGATTACCGTAACCGAAGCAACGGCAGGCAAGCTGCGCAGTTCACGCACAATAATCTCCCGCGGCCCTTTCACTTCCAGATCCACTTCGAAGGTTTCGCCCATATTCCGGGCCAACTCGTCGGGACGTCCATCCGTGACGATCCTCCCTTGATTGATAATCAGTACGCGGTTGCAGAGGGTCGTTACCTCCGGAAGGATATGGGTGCTGAGCAGAACCGTATGGTTTTCGCCAAGCTCGCGAATGAGCTGACGGATCTCGATGATTTGCAACGGGTCTAAACCGGATGTCGGCTCATCCAAAACGAGCAGATCCGGCTTGTGCAAAATCGCCTGAGCTAAGCCAAGACGCTGCCGGTAGCCTTTGGAAAGACCGCGGATCACCTGATTTTCCCGGCCGACAAGTCCTAGCTTGTCCACCGCTTCGGCGATCTGCCGCTTTTGCTCGCGAACGGGGATGGACCTGAGGTCGGCAATAAAGCGCAAATATTCCTTTACCCTCATTTCCGCATACAAAGGCGGTGTCTCCGGCAAGTAGCCGATTTTCATCCTCGCTTTTTTCGGATGATCGCTCATGGAATGTCCGTCCACCAGAATGTTGCCTCGGGTCGGATTCAAGTACCCGGTGATCATCCGCATGGTCGTCGTTTTTCCGGCTCCGTTAGGCCCAAGAAAGCCGACGATCTCCCCGCGGTTCATGGAAAAATCAATCTCTTCCACTCCTCGCCGGTTTGCATACAACTTGCTTACTTTTTTTACTTCAAGCAAGACGCTGCCCCTCCTTTACCTCTTACAAAAGTCATTCGGCTTTTACTTTAGCGGATGAAATCTAAACCCACCTTAAAGGAAGCTGAAAAGAAGATTAAAAAATGATACCGGATGAGCCAACCCGGTGCCTATTGAAACTTTCGTCTACTTAGAATATAATCTAATTAGACATTTGTTTAAGTTGATTCAGGAGGTACCGATTATGCAACTAGAAAAGATCGTGACTTACCATAAAGCCCTGGCCGATCCCACACGCATCCGTATTTTGCACTTGCTGGCGAGCGGCGAACGCAGCGGACAGGCACTGGCCGAAAAATTAGGAATCTCCCAGCCTACTATCACCCACCACACCGCCAAATTGCGGGAAGCCGGGCTGATCCATGAACGGCGGGAGAAGAATACTCACTATTTTTCCCTATCGACCGGTATGTTAAAAGACAAGGCGGCAGCCAGCCTGGAATTTATTTTCCGCGGGTTGCCAGAGGGGCACGTACCCGCACATTCTACGAAAGGAGGCGATGAAACGATGGAACACCCATACGCAAATGAACACGCGCCGACAGTGGAGGATGAAACCCGAAAGCAAGCGGAGGACCAGCTCCGCGCTACGGTTTTGAAAAACTTCTTCACAGCGGACGGACGCCTGAAGCATCTTCCCGCCCAACATAAAAAGAAACTGATCGTGCTGGAGTCTCTTGCCGAAAAACTGGAAATGGGAAGGACGTACACAGAGAAGGAAATCAATGCTTTCATCAAAAATTATCACGAGGATTACGCCACGTTGCGGCGGGAGATGATCATGCAGCAGTTCATGTACCGGGAAAAAGAAATCTACGAGCTCAACCCCCGGGAGTTATGGACGAAGTGGCAAGATTTGAAGTAACGATTCACGGGCCGACCCTGTTGGAAGAGGGTACGGCCCGTGTTCGTTTATAATGGTTTTGTTCAACCGAATGCGTGGAAGAAACCGACTTTTGGGGAGACCTCTTTAAACCCGAACAGGCTCTCCAGCGGCACTATCCCAGCGCCACGGGACCTCGCGGCCATGGAGATGCAGCCCGCCATACCATTGGTCGATGCCCTGCAAGGCGACCCGATCCGCAGACCCGTCCAGGATCTGTTCCCCGATAGCGGTCAGCTGGACTCTTCGCTGCAGGAACCCCGAAACCTGCCTAAAGTCGGCCCCGGGCTCAACTCCGTTGATGATCAACAGCGGTTGGGGGCTTTGCGCCAAAGCCCAAAGGTACATCCAAAATTCCAGGTCCCCCATGCCCAGAACCGGCAGTGTATCGGTGACTTGACGGAACAATTCCAGCGGAGTCTCCGTTCCGGAACGGACGGCTTCCAGGGTCGCTTGCTCCACGACGCCGAGGCCGTTACGAATGGAAGGCAGCCGCGAAAGGTGCGCCTTAAAGGCCTCATAAGCGAATGGGTTTGCGGATGAGGCGATTGCCTCCTTTTTCAACTCCAAAAGGTTCCATAGGCGCAATGGGTCGGAAGATGCGTATGCCCGCCAAAGCTCGTTTCCGAGCTCCATCTCCCGTCGCCCAATGGTCCGCCACGTCCCGGTCAATGTCGAGAGCTGTTGGGCGGAAAGCTGCCCAAGTCCATGGAACAGCTCGATACCGGGAAACTCCCCGATGCAAAGCAGGCTGAGTTTTGTGCTTTCCAGCTTGCGTTTGCTCAACTCGTGCAATAAATAAGCAAGCATGCTTTGATCAAACAGATCATGCTCAAACCACAGCACGACTTCCTCGTAACGCTGAATGTCCGCTAATGTTTCCTCTTGCCGGATGCAACCAGAGATATACGTGTCCGCCGGAATGCCGAGGGTTCTTTCCAAATCCTGCGCCCGTACTTGGCGTTCTTTTTCACCCGATAGCGTCTCAAATACCGGACCCACCGAATAGATCTCTCTCCAAACCAACACATCGCCCTTCACGATGCCCTGTTTTAGCAGGTTCCCCACTTGATCTCCATTGACAATATGCAGCATACGCACACCCTCCTCAACTAAGTGATTGAACATCGAAGCGAGGTCGGAAATGGGAAGCGCGGTTCTAAGCTTCCGGCGGGCGTCGAACAGGCGTTTTTTCAATGTAGGAACCGGAATGCCCAGATCGTTGGAGATCTCCGCAAGAGAGTAGCCATACCGATAAAACAGCTGCATGGGAACCCGCAACGTCTCGGACAAGGCCGCCACGGAATCCCACAATGCCCGCTCCCCTTCTTTCCGCATGATCACGTCCACAACGTCAGTCATGTCCGCGAATCCTCGCGCGGTTTCCATAAGCGGCAGCGGGGAACGCCCTTCCTCCTTGGAACGCAGCATCCGCGAAATCTGCCGGGCGACAATGGTTTTTAACCATCCTGGAAAGGCCAATGGCTCGTTTAGCTTGCCCAAGTGCAGGTATGCCTCCGTAAAAGCCTCCTGGACCGCATCTTCCGCCAGATGCACATCCCCTGCTTTTTCGTATGCCAACCTAAAGGCCATGCCGCGAAAATGTCGGACCAATTCCCCAAAGGCTTCCGCATCGCCGCTTTGTGCCGGTTTGACCGCCTCGACCCATTGCCTCATGCAGCCCGACCTCTCTTCCTTTTTGTTCTATATAATAGGTGCCGATTTTCCGGAATAAGGTTACACCGATTCATTATATCGCATCGCGAATGCCTAATTGGCAGTGAGTGGATAATGAGCGGTCAAAGGTATAGAATAAAGGCGGACAAGACGGCGCAAAGATAGAGGCCGAAGAGGAGGAAGAGAGAAATGACGATGTTTCGGGCATTGACGGTTGATCGTGATGGCGATGTTTTTACCCGGGAAATTAGGGAATGGACGTTCAATGATCTGCCGGAGGGTGAGCTGCTGATCAAAGTCAGCCATTCCGGTTTGAATTATAAAGACGGATTAGCCGGGAGACCGGACGGGAAGATCGTGAACAAGTACCCGTTCATTCCCGGCATCGATTTGGCGGGCACGGTGGTTTCGTCTCAGGCGGACGGGTTCCGCGAAGGGGACGCCGTGCTGGTCACCGGCTACGGCCTCGGCGTATCCCACTTTGGCGGCTTAAGCCAGTACGCCCGCGTGCCCGCCGCTTGGGCGGTGCCGCTGCCCGCCGGCCTCACCCCGGTGGAGGCCATGGCCTACGGCACTGCCGGCCTGACGGCGGCGCTGTGCGTGGCACGGCTCGAAGCCGCCGGGCTAACGCCGGAGCGCGGGCCGGTGCTGGTCACCGGTGCCGGCGGCGGCGTAGGCAGCCTCGCCGTCGCGCTCTTGGCGCGGCGAGGCTACACCGTGGCCGCCGGCACCGGCAAGGCGGCGGCCCGTGATTGGCTGCGCCAGTTGGGCGCAGCCGAGATTTTGGGGCGCGGCGACTACGCGCCCCAAGGGACACCGCCGGCCCTGGCGCGGCAGCGCTGGGCCGGGGTGGTGGACCCGGTGGGCGGAGCGACGCTCGCCCACGCGCTGGCGGCGACGCAGTACGGCGGAGCCGTCGCCGCATGCGGCATGGCCGGCGGGATGGAGCTGCCGGCCACGGTGTATCCGTTCATTTTGCGGGGCGTGAGTCTCCTTGGCGTCGACTCTGTCTTCTGCCCTCATCCTGAACGGATCAGCATTTGGAACAAGCTGGCCGGGGACTGGAAGCCAGACAATCTGCAGCTCATCTATCAGGAGATCTCCCTGGAAGAGGTGCCGCAGGCAATGGACAGCATCTTGGCCGGCAATGTGCAAGGCCGACTCGTTGTCAAAATATAACCACAGCTCTACCAATAAACAAGCCAGGGCTCTCGAGAGCGCCTGGCTTGTTTTTTTGTCCACCCACTTGTATTATCCAATATTTTCAATTAACCTATACATAGATATACGATGCATCATAGAAAGGGGGGCCCGTTGTGAAAATCAGTAAAGAACTGCTGAAAGGCAGTACCGTTCCCTTGATCCTCACTCTCCTGGCCCGTAAAGATATGTACGGATATGAAATGGCCAAGGAAATCGAGACGCGATCGGAGGGTATTCTCACCTTTAAGGAAGGAACGCTGTATCCCATTCTGCACATGCTGGAAGCAGAGCATTGGGTAGAAGCCTATTGGAGCGAGGCGGAAGGTCGGAAGCGGAAAAATTACCGCATCACCGAAGACGGTCGGCGCCAGTTGGAGGAGAAAGCCCGGGAATGGCGTCTTTTCCGGTCGGCAGTAGACAAGGTAATAGGAGGGGAGCAAGCTTGGATTCGTTCATGACGTTAACCAATCTAAAGGATTACGAATGCGTGCAGCGGTTTCTTCGGGAGGTTTGCCGTCCCATCCGGGCACGGGAGATGCATCAGCAGGTGGAATGGGAGTTGTTAAGCCATTTAGATGAAACGGTTGCTCAATTGCAAGCTGACGCAGGGCATGAACTCCCGGAAGAGGAAGTAGTACTCCGGGCGGTAGAACGGATGGGAGATCCCGCCGAGCTGGGCAAACAGTTTCACCGAGCTCATAAACCCCGAACTGATTGGCTGTTGCTAGCACTTCTCGCCCTGCTTACGGTTATCGGCTCCGTCGCCATGTATGCGGTAGACATAGCCGAGCCCCGTTTCTATGGATATTTGCTACGGAATGACGGTTGGTTTACCCTGGTTGGAGGCGCCTTGCTAATCCTCCTTTACTTCACCGATTACCGGAAGCTGCACATCCTGTCCTGGCCATTGTTTGGAGGCGCCGCCGCCTTTTTACTCTATGCCATCGCACTCCCAGAGAAGCAGGTATACCTGCATTGGGAGCAACTCCGACTATTTACGCCCGAGCAGTTGATCCATGTCTCCCCATACCTGCTACTGGCGGGAATGATTGGAATTCTGCATACCTCTAAGTGGAACCGGGCTCCTATCTGGAAAATGTGGCTGCTGTTTACCGCGTTGCCGTGCCTTCTCCTGCTGCTGAATCTAAGCCTCATCCCGTTGCTCTTGTATGCCGTTGCTTCCAGCGCAATATTGATTAGGGGTTCCCGGCGAAATCTTTTTCCCGTTGCCGGTCTTTCGATTCTATCAGCCGTCCCCTTCCTGCTGTTTGTGAATACTGCGTATTTTCAAGTCCGCTTCGATACCTACTTTTTCCGACTTAACAGTTTCCTCCACCCTAATCGTAACCCAGATGGCAACTTCTACAACCAGCTCATCCAAACCGCCATCCACGATTCCGGCTGGCTGGGCAAGGGATTCGCCTCATCAAATCCCAATATGTTTGCTTCAGCCAATGAATTGATTCTCACTTACCTCATCCACAGCATGGGTTGGGCAGCAGGCTTGGCCATATGCGCAGCCATCCTTCTTTTCCTCTACCGGTTGGCCGCAATCTCTCTCGCCATTCGCGATCCTTACGGAAAAACTCTCGCCCGCGGCATCCTGCTGCTCTTCATCGTTCCGACAGCATGGAACATCGGCATGACCCTCGGCTTGCTGCCCATCGGCGGTCTCTTTCTCCCGTTCATCGGCTATGGAGGCTTGCATACCGTCGCCGAAATGTCTATGGCCGGGTTGATCCTGGGCATTTACCGCAGACAGCCGATGATTCCTGCCCCCCAACAAATGTAAACAATGCAAAAAAGCTCCCGATCCGGTCTGCCGTTAAGCAGTCGTTTCGGGAGCTTCCCGCTTTCTTAGCCCTTCCCCCACCTTACACTTTACACACTTACGCTTTGATACGTCTTGATCCCGAGAGACGACAGATCGCCGTTCGGACAATGGACCACCCGTTCTGCTCCGAGGCTCTTGTACAACGTCCGCGGTTTGCAGCTGCCCGTGACTACATAAACCGGAGCGTCCGTCCACTGCTTGATGATCTGCAAATAACGGCAGGTCAAATTCAAGCTGTCCTCAAACAAAAACACCCGACAAATCGAAAAATCCGGCGCCGACCAACTGGCCGGGTTTTGCGTGTCGACTTCGACGATGCGCTCGATCCCTAGCTTCAGCAGCTTTTCCTTCTGCTCCTTTTGATTGACCAGTACCGCAAAAGGCACCTTGCGATACGCCAAAAGCCGGAACAGCGACTCACCTGCAGGCAGGGACGCGGCGACCAGTACACATTCTTTTTCCAAGGACGAATCCCTCCTAAGGACTTTAATGAAACACCGCCTACACCGGTGAGCCGATGCAGCCGCACACAAAAAAGAAGCCTACGGGAAGAGGGCTTTTCCCGTGGCTTCTTTGAAACGGTCTATGTAGACACGTTAATAGACGGCCGGACGGGCGCCACTCCCAAACGCTTACGAGGTTAGCTGTCGGATTCGGACGCGGAAGTCGCCCTACCAACCAGACGAAAAAAACGTCTAGCTGGATTCACCCCTGAGATCCTTGGACTTTCATCCCCAAGCATCCCTTCGGTTCCCCCGTTTTCCGGCTTATCACCGGAAATTCAGCGGTTTTGACGCTGTATGTCAGATATTTCAGTTCATGAGACGTATCATACTCCCGCCGAATGCGGCTGTAAAGAAGCGTTGCAGCCTGCAAAGGGCCCTTTTTGGTGTATTTCTCGATAAAAAGCGCTTACTTGCCGGATTATCGTTATACCTCTCTCTTAAGCTGGCTGGAGGTCGTTTTCTCTCATTTTATGCTCCGTCACTGTCTCGATGGCGATATGCATGATGACGGTTCCGTGCTTTTCAAGGATTAAGGGAACTGCCAGCGTTGGCTGGGAATCAGTAATGTTCATGTGGCTGCCCATCAAAACCGCAGGCGGCGTGATATCTACATCTAGCTTTCTTATACTCAGCAGGATGCACGCATTCCCCATGATCATGTTCGCCATCTCCAAAACGGCGCTTTTTCCGATGTCATCTACTTCTTGAATGATCAACCCACGCATCATGGTTCCGGCGATCCCTTTCGCCGTTTCTTGTGGCAGTTCAATATAAACCTGACCCCGGAGGTCTCCCACAATACCTACAACAATAATCATCGAGTCCGCCGGAAAAGATGATCTTCCCCCAAAAGCCTCCCCCACAGCGGCTTCCTCTTGACATAACGAATGTAACACCGATTTTGCGGCATGAATCAGTTGGTTGATAATCCCTGCATTCATGGCCTTCCCCTCTTCCATTTTCAGTCGCTGTCTGCAAAAATTGCGGCAACCGTCTCTCTCAACTGGTGCAACTCTTCTTTTGAAACAAACGCCGTGCAGCCATCAGCCATCGCTTGCTCGATTTCATGCCGGGATATGTTTTCCGATACGATGACGAACGGAATGTCGCGGCACATCCGGTTGCGGATGGCAAGGGCCTGCAAGGAGCCAAACTGGGGGATGTTATCGCTGATGACGAGGTCCCACCTCATCTCCTGTAGGGCAGCTGACAGCCCTTTCTTGTCGGTTACCCGTTTATACCGGACGATGAAGCCTGCCTTGCGCAGCTCTCTCACATCCAAATCGGCCGCGTAAAACGAATCCTCGATAATCAGGGCGGACAAGAGCTGACTCATTCCATCTCCAGCATTTGCGACCAGCAATTCCTCAGCCGCTTTTTCCGGAATCGGTTTGCTGAAATAGTAGCCTTGAACTCTGTGGCATCCTTGCTGAACCAGATACTCCATCTGTTTTTGGGTTTCAACGCCTTCGGCCACTACGCACAAGCCCATGCTTCTGCCAATGGAAACGATATGCCCCGCCAAGGTCCGTTCCTTCATCCCTCGGTCGATGTTATCGATAAAGGTCTTATCGACTTTCAAAGTGGAGATGGGAAGCTCCAGCAGATAATGTAGGGATGAATAGCCTTTGCCGAAATCATCAAGGGCAATCCGCACTCCAAATTCTTTCAGCTTCATCAGCTTGCCGCCGATTAGCTCATAGGATTCCATTAAAATGGATTCGGTCAGTTCCAGCTCCAGGCACTCCGGGCTCAGTTCCAGGCTATTCAGAATCTCCATCACCATCTCGGCAAAATGATCCTGCATGAGCTGCAGGATTGAAACGTTGACGGAAACGGTCTGATCGCTGAATCCGTTCATCTGCAGTTTTTTGATGAACATGCACGCACGGCGCATCGTCCACTCGCCGATCTCTTGGATGAGATTGGCGTCCTCCGCTACTTTGATGAATTTGGATGGGGAGACGCTTCCGAGCTCTTTGCTGTTCCAGCGCAACAGTGCCTCGAACCCGACAACCTCCCCCGTCGTCAAATCCAACTGAGGCTGGTAATGAAGCTCAAGCTCTCGGTTCGTCAAGGCACTCCGCAAATGCTTCTCCAGTTCCACACGCTCCAAAATCGATTCGTCCATCACCGGACTGTACAGGACGAATCGGTTCCCTTCTTCTTTGGCTTTGTACAAAGCAATATCGGCCCGCATAATCACCTCATCTGGCTGAAGTCCGTGTTCCGGATAAAGGGATGCTCCGATGTGAAACCCGACATGCACAATGCCGCCATCCGTTTTCACCGGCTGTTTGAACCGTTCAAAGATTCCTTCGACTAAACCCGCGATATCCCAAGCCCACTGCCCGTCCCGCACGTGGACGACAAATCCGTCCCCTCCGAGGCGGTAGACGGAACCACATCCGGCCAATGCCTCAGCGATTTCAATAGCCACCTGTCGGATCAGTTGATCAGCGATGGCATGACCCAAGAAAGCATTGATATACGTAAAACGATCCATATCCAAAAACAATAGCGCGCCGTTACCATTCTTCCCGTCCGCCATCCATTCCGATAAGTCCCTTATCAGCGCCATGCGGTTAGGTAAGCCGGTAAGCATATCCTGATTCGCCATGCTGCGGAAGCGCTCCTCGTTTTCGATTAGTTTCTCTGCTGATCCAACAAGACATCATACTGCAATTGCAGTGTGACGTCGGACGCCACCCATTTTTGATGCGTTCGTTCCATTTTCTCGTGATCCTCGTTGGCGCCGATTCTTTGCATAGCCGAATAAATCACCTTAAAAAGAATCGCACCGGTAAGCAGAACGTAGAGCCCGCCTTTCATCATGCTGACGAGGGTAAGGATCTCCTTGTTGAATACACTCCATTGTAGGATTTGGTCCGATAGCAAGATCCACCCTGCACCTAAAAGGACATAGATGCTTGCGATGCGCAGGGAAACCTTTCGCGGATCCATGACTTTGCCTGCACGAAACAGGTTATGCATAAGCCATTTCCGCATCGATGCCAGTCTAACCTGCGAATTCATCCCGATCCCCTCCTCTATCTCAGCATATCAACAAGCAACTGCGGAATCCGGGAAAGCGCCTCCTGCTTCTCGACGGCCCCTATCTCGAATGCCGCCTTTGGCATGCCGAAAACGACAGAAGAGCCGGCATCTTGGCCAATCATCATTTCCATAATCTCTCAGTGTCTGCCGTACCCTGATCTTAGCTTGAGCGCTATGAAAAGAACATGTAGAAAAATGGGGAAATGCCCCGAAAAATGTCCGCTCCTTTTTATGGACAAAAAAAGAAAGAGCAAGCATTATGCCGCTCTTTCCTTATATTCGCCGTGCTCCCCACCAGCTTTAGATTGCCTGATTTTGTCGAAATTCCGTTAAGGACAACCCGGTGTGCTTTTTGAATACCTTGCTGAAATACTCATTGTCTTGAAAACCCAACTTATAGGCGATTTCGTAACTTTTCAAATTCGTCTCGCAGATTATTCTCTTCGCTCTGGCAACCTTTGCCGTCGTGATGTACTGCAATAGCGATATGCCCATTTTGTCCTTGAAGAGATCGCTCAAATACGACTTGCTGATGAACAGCTTTTCGGTCAGCCCTTTTACGGACACATCCTCTTCAATGTGCTCAAGAATGTATAGGCACGCCCGGTTCACCAACTCATTGCCGTGATGGCCCATGAACCGGTCCATATAAGCGGTCAGGGAGCGTTCCCCCGCACCGAGCACCGCCTTGATCTCCGCCCAATCCCCGCATCCGATCACATCCCGCTTCCATTCGCTCGCATCGGCGAAGGCGGAGAGCCACGCGTGCTTCTCCAGCGTTTTGGCGATAATGCCGTTCCACGCCGTTTTGAGTACCAAGGACGCCCTGGCGATATCGCCATTCAATGCCATCGCCACCTTCTCCACGAGACTTGCCGTTAAATCGGGGCTGCCTGCATCCCCCCGACCGATCTTCTCGACGATGAGGTCGATGTTGCCCGCCGTCAGCATGATTTCATTAACGACTCCTTGAAGATCGCTCAACCTCATCTCCGCTTGCAGCTTAGTCTCCAGATTCTTGCGGATTCGCTCCAGCAATTCGGCAAGTTTCTCCCCGTTCACCGGCTTGCCGATATAATCGAAGGCGCCGTACAGCATGCCTTGCCGCGCATAGGCATACTCTGTAAAATCACTGAGCAAAACCGTTGCCTGCGCTAGGTTCTCCTCGGAAATGCAGCGCAGCAGCTCGATGCCGCCCATCTTCGGCATGCGGATGTCGGTGATGACTACATCCATCGGCTGCTGCCGCAATTTATCCAGCGCTTCTTGTCCGTCACCCGCCTCTGCGGAAATGACGAATCCCGAAGCCTCCCCCCATAGCCTCAGTCGTTTCACATCCACCCGCATAATGTCACAATCATCGACTAACATCACCGTAAACATCGTTGCGCTCCCCACCTTCATTAAAACGGCAATGTAAAATAAACCGTCGCACCCTCATCCGGCTTCCCTATTATGTGGGTTCTTCCACCATGCCTGCGGATGATTTTGCTGACAGTGGGTAAACCGATGCCCGTCCCCTCAAACTCATCCACCGTATGCAAGCGCTGAAACAAAACGAACAGCTCATTGGAATCCGCAATGTCGAAACCGATCCCGTTGTCGCGCACGTAGATCTCCACATCTTCAAATCTACTAACGTGGCCGACGGTAATAACCGCATGCTCCCGATTCTTCGTAAACTTGACGGCATTGGAAATGAGGTTGTCCACCACCTGCCGCATCAGGCTCCCGTCCGCTTTCACTTGAGGCAGTTCGGTTTCCAGTACGAGCTGGATTTGTCTTTCCGGAAAAGCGACCACCTGCTCACGGAAGACGGCCGTCACCAGCTCCTGCATATCGATCTCCTCGCGGTTCACCTCATTCATGATCGATGTCGAATACTTCAGTAGCTTGTTGATAAGCACAATCGTCTCTCTGCTAATGTTCTTGATACGTCCCGTCATTTCTTTCAAATCGCCTTCCAATTGCTCCGGGTAATCCTCTAGCATGATTCGGCTGTACGCATCAATCGCCCGTAGCGGGGATTTGAGGTCATGGGACACGGTATAGGTGAATGCTTCCAGTTCGCGGATGACGGCTTCCAGTTCATTCGTCCTTTCAATAACCCGCTGCTCCAGCTCGCTGTTAAGCCGCATGATTTCCTGTTCGGCACGCTTCTGCTCGGTGATGTCCTTGCAGAATACAGCCACACCGGCTGCGCACCCATCGATGAAGATAGGGTTGAACGAAGCCTCGACGATGGTTCCGTCGAGATCTTCCTCGATGACAAATTGCCCCTCTTTTATCGACCTGTCGTAGCAGTTCGCAAAAACCTGCGCTTTATCCACCATAAAAAAGTCGTTCGGAACCAAGCCAGGCTTCACGTCGATCCCGAGCAATCTTTTCGCGCCCTCTTGAAAAGCCTGATTATACATAATGAGCTGATGATTTTCATCGGCGAGCCAAATCATTTCCTTTGTACTCTCGAAAATAGCATTCAGATTGGCCGCCAGCGTCTTGATTTCACCCTCGGCCTTGATCTGATCGGTAATATTCTCGTATATGACGCCGATGTGGTGCTCATTCATTTTAAAAATGTTGGCCAAATACCGCTTGTGCTGAATGGAGGGATGATAAGACTCGCGGATATGGGAAACTCCGGTTCGGTATACCTGCTCGTAGTAGGTCAAGTATCGGTTGGGGACTCCGTACACCTCCGTCCAGGTTTTGCCCAGCACCTCGTGTATCTTTCTGGTAGCATGCCGTTCAAAGGCCCGATTGACATCGACAAAGCGGATATCCGCGAATTCCTGCCGTTCGTTAAACACCGGCTCCACGATGTAAAAACCGTTCAGCATCTCTTCGATAAGAAGCCTGTAGTTCTTCTTTTCCTTCCATTCCTTCGATTGGGAGTTATTCTCCGCCTTGTCGGCGATTGGCGACGAATTGTCTTCGGAACCGGAGCTTGGGTCGAACCATTTTCCAATATAGGGCATACGCAGCACCCTTTCACAAACCAGCACCATGAGAAAACCTTCAACGAATGGCAGGCCGATCCTAACCGAGATTTCGTGATCCTCTACCCCAATACGCATTAGCGGTGAGACGCAGAGATAGAGAAGGAGAAAAAACAGACTGTACACGGTCTGCAGGAAAAATGAATCTCGAAATAAGGAGCCCGGCCTTTTCCCGACAGCTCCGTAGCTGTGAATGGCGATCCACAACACGTAACTGCAGCCGATGACGAAGCAAGCCAGGACTCCATAACGCTGAACATACCCCGGGAAAAAAAGCACAAATACAGGTATGATACCGAACAAACCGTACCTTCCGCCCCATGCCTTCACGGCCATTAAGGGGAAAATCAGACTCCAGATGACCAAAATCGTCATGCCGTCATAAGATAAGCTTACCGGAATAAAGCATCCGGCAAATCCGAGCAGCCCCATGATGATGGAAACTACGGTCTTGTAGCCATTAAAATGATCCAGTTGTTTGAGTCGTAAAGCCACATGTGTCCCACCCATCTATCAAACATCCAGATCCTTCCGTTTGTATCCCTCTATCTAATAGGAATGTTATTTAAATAATAAGATAAAGTCTATTTCCTTACAACAACGGATAGGCCAAAAGACACTATTTGGCGAGTCGCAAATCTGTCAACAAAAAATAGCCGCTCCCCCGATAGGGGAACGGCTATTTTTCCGCTGCTTCTGATGGTTTCACCGACCGCCGACAATCGCTTAATTGACCGTAATTGTAAACGTCGACGTCGTGTTCTTGATGTTCAAGTAGTTATTGATCATTTTCAAATTGTTGAAAATAACCGTACCCACCGCAGGCCCTTGCCCCGCCTCCGGCATCTCGTTGGCCCAGATCCCTACGCCCGACTTGGCATCGTAGATGTCTCCGCTCTTTTGCGCGCCGGAAATGGTCACATTGGTGAAAATGGTGTCAGCTACCGGATACTGCGGCTGCCCGCCGACATAGTTGGTTTGGAACATGATGCCTACATAGGTCGGATCGATGATATCCACGTCACTGACCCGGATTCCCTGGAACACCTTGGATGCGGAGAACACCCAGATCGCCGGGAAAACCTGCGCACCCCAGAAATGGCCGCCCGCCCGAGCGATGGTGATGTTTTGCAAGTTGGTTGTCGGCGTCGCCCCGAACCCGTTCATCGGATAGCCGAAGTCCAGGGAGCTAATCGTAATACCGGAATAACAGAGGGTGTCGGCAATATAGATGTTGCGGAAGGTGTTGGCATACCCACCGTATACCGCTACGCCCGCCGCACGCCACGTCAGGAGCGAGGTTAAGTTTTCAAAGACGTTGTCCCGCTCGTCCGCTCCTCCTGCGTCAATGGCTGAGAACAGCGCGAAGCTGTCGTCCCCCGTCGCCCGGGCTTCGTTGTTGGAAACCAGATTGTTCGTACTGCCGTTGGTCATGTTGATGCCGTCGGCAAAAGTGTCCCGGATGCGGGAGTTTTTGATGGTCATGTAGTCGGTGTTAGCTCCCCAGTACATACACACCTGATGCTCGACCCAAATGTTGTCGATGGTCATGTTCGCTACGTTGGAAAAATCGAACACTTTGCCCGGTCCGTCAATCCGCGACGTGTAGTTCCCGAAGTATGAGAAGTTGGCAAAGGTCGATCCGTTCACCGAGCTTTCCACCCGGAACCCAACGTCCGTATTGTCCTGACCGGACGGGGCGACAAAACGGGTGTACCAAGGACCGGCACCGATCACCTTCACCGGCTTGCCATAGACTTGGAATTTTTGCGAAGTCGTATAGGTTCCCGCCGGGAGATAAACCCCTTCCAAAGTGCCGGTAGTGTCCATCCGGAACTTATCCAGCGCATTTTGCACGTCCTGATGGGTAAAGCCCGCCGGAGTGACGTACTTGGCCGGGTTCGGGTTGGCGATTGGCGCCACCTGCTCCAAGTTGATGAAATCAATGGCATAGTTGGTCGTATTGGCAGCGTCTTTTTGCAGACGGATGGTGCTTCCGGCGGGGATGGTTGTGTCGAACATCATGTTGGCTTCGTCGTAAATATGGCGGGGCGAGCCTGCCGACGGGCTATTGCCGGGGCTGGTTTCGTTTCCATACAGCCAGGCGTAGCGCGAAGTCAACGGAATCGCCTTGGAAAACGTTCCGTTAACGTAAACGTTCAACGTGGAATCAATACCGCCGCCTCCCGCTGCATCCGGTATGGAGAAACGAACGACGAGGGTATTGGTATTAGCCCGAGTCGTGAACTGAACGTAACTGCCGGTGCTGTTTAAAGTGACGGCTTTGCGCCCGGAGGCTTCGCCTGCCAGATCGCCGATGGTGCGGTTCGGCCCGACTATGGCTGCTCCCCCGCCGATTGAACCATCCTCGGCTTCATACATGTCATAGGGCATGTTTGCGCCTCGTCCGACAAAAAACGGCTGAGAGCTTGTATTGTTCGCCTGCTTTACGGGCAGCTCGTTGGCATCTACCGCCACTTGCGTCGTCACGTTGTATTTGCCGTTAACCGCCGTCCAGGTTCCCATGTTCAAAGGCGCGGCACTCGCTCCCGGAGCAAGAGACCCGGTGTACGTTGCATTCAACGTCTTGACTACCGCCCCGCTGCTTGCATCGGTCAAGGTAAGGGTAACTGCATGAGTACCGGCGGCGGATGCAGAGATTCCTTGGTTTTTCAGAGTGACCGAGAAGCTGACGGTATTGCCCGCCGAAGGATTACCGGGACTCCAGGACACGCTTGACGCCACCAGATCGGAGCTGGGCACCTGTGCAATGACAAGTGGCGTTGCACTGGTCAAGCTGTTGTTGTCATTATTCAGCTCGACTATTGTGTTCGCTTCATCGACCTTAGCCGTAACCGGATAAGAGCCGGCGTCTTTTGTGCCGATGGCGAGAGACACATCCGTGCTTGCTCCTGCCGCCAGAGCGCCGACGCTAGCCGAGCCTGCGAGGGTCGTCCCAAGGTAAAAGTTCACCGCCGTAGCCGCCGATGCCGCTGTCCCGCTGTTGACCACCGTTGCTTTCAGCGTCACGCTGTCGGTTTCCACCGGAGAAGCCGGAGTCCAGCTAACGCCGGAAATGGTCAAATCAGGATTAGGCGCCGGCGTTCCGTAGATCTGGAATTCCGCCACTTGGCCTGCGCTGGAGCCTGTGTTGGAGGCGATTTTCAACTGTACGTCGCTGGCTGTACCGGAAACTGGGATCGTCACCGTATTGCCGGTGGCCGGGTCAAAAACATAATTTGTTGCAGACACCAGGTTGACGAAACTGCCTCCGTTCTGGTCGCGGCCCAGCACTTGAATGTTCTGGGTGCGCTTCGCCCAAATCGCATCCGGATTGAGCTTCAGCACGATGGAGCTGAGGTTGACATTTGCCCCAAGGCTAACCGTCAACGTGTTCGGATACGAACCGCCGGCTCCTTCCCAGTAAGTGGTCAAGCTACCGTCATTGGCATTAGTCGCCACATAAGTATAGACGGTGGAATTTGCCGCAATCAGCTTGTTCAGTGCAAGGTTGCTGCCGGTCGGCGTTGTCGTCGGAGTCGCTGTTGGCGTAGCAGTAGGTGTTACGGTAGGAGTAACCGTTGGCGTGACGGTTGGGGTCACCGTCGGTGTAACGGTCGGTGTTACGGTTGGCGTGACGGTTGGCGTTGCCGTTGGTGTGACCGTTGGCGATGCGGTACTATACACTTCAAGCTCCGAAATTTGCCCGGCAGGCCATGTCGTGTTGGAGGCAATGGTCAACTTCACATAGCGGACATTGGTAGCTGTAAATGAAATAGTGACGGAATTGCCCCCATTCGATGGATCAAACGTATAGTTGGCGGCTGCCGCTAAAGCCGTGTAGGTAGAATCGTCAGTGCTTCCGGATACCGCGATATTTTGGGTCCGCGCCTCCCAGCTTGCCGGGAGCTTCAGCACCACCTGGTTCACACTCTGAAGGCTGCCGAGATCAATCCGCACCCAAACGGGAAAAGCATTATTCGTACTCTCCCAGTAGGTAGCCGCATTTCCATCATTGATATTCGACGGTTGGTACACATCATTGTAGCCGCTTGCCGTTACAGCTTTACCTAACGCAAGATTGGTGGCCGCATGAGCAGCAGTTGGACGAAAGGAAAAACTCGATATGATCAAGGCCAAAATCAGAAAGGTAAGAGAACAGCGTTTCAGCTTGTCCACCTTCATCTCCATTTTCTTCATCTTCCTCCTTTGTCTTTTCCAATCGGTAATCCACCTTAGAAAGCGCTTGCAATCAAACGATTGACATAACGACATTTTTGAGGTTTCGCTTGCTTTTCCGATCACCCCCTTACTTCTCTTTCCAATTTGATAGTGAGTACAACAAAAACAAATTGCTTCCATATTGTGGAATACTATAGTTATAGATACCATGTCCATTTCTACGGACATTAGTGCCATTTTTACTTAGTAAAATCGATTACATTTCACAAAAACCACCCTAAATGCCATAAATATATAATGAAATTAATAATCTGCGCACAAAAAAAAGCCGAGCATCAGGACACCTCCCGAAAAAGCTCGACTTGCAAAATCTTTCGGTTATACCAATTATGCTTCTTTTACACTGAGTTTCTTATAAACTTTAAAATACACCCAAACCGCATTGGCCAACAAAAGCGCGCTGGTAATGAAAAAGACATACCGAACGCCGAACCAGCCTGCCACCTGTCCGCCTAGAACCGAGCCGCCGAAAACGCCCAAATACGCCGCTGACATCGTAAAGCCGTAAACCCGCCCGGTCAGCGACGAGGGCGTTATCTTTTTAACCAAAACATTGACCGATGGGTTCAAGCCCCCTGCCGTCAGCCCCAGCAAAAAGCGCAGCAGCATCAACTGCCAAGCGGCAGTTACGAAAGCTTGGGGAATAAAGATGATCCCTGCCGCCACAAGGGCAATCAGCATCACCTTATGGGCCCCGATCTCATCGGACATCTTCCCAAGCCGTGGAGCAGCCAGAATATTCGCCAGCCCCGATGCGGAGAACGTGATGCCGGCGATAAGGGCGACATGACCGGCAGAGCGGGTCAATTGGAAAACATACACGGTGATGATCGGCTCAACCGAGTACATGGCGACGTTCAGCACGAAGAACGTGACGAACAGCGTGATCGTCAAGCTTTTTTCCGGTATCTGATCCCATACTTCTTTCATCCTCAGCGTCTTTTTATTTTCGCGGACAAAAGTTTCTTTTACGAAAAACGCGGTGGTTAGGAAAGCGATCAGCATCAGCCCGCCTGTAATGAAGAAAACATTTTGCAGGCCGAAGTTTTCCCCGATAAAAGCGCCGATGGTCGGTCCCAGCAAAGAACCGGCAATGTTAGACGTAGACAGGATGCCGAGGGCCGCCCCTGCGTGCTCCTTATCCGTTTGGGTGGCGATCAAAGTCGTGCAGGCGGTACCATATCCGGTGATCACCCCTTGCAACAGCCGCAATGCAATGAGGACATAGACGTTTGGCGCGAAACCCATGAATCCGATAACGATGGCCATGCCGAGGCTCGCCCGGAGCAGCATTGGTTTACGCCCGAAGCGGTCGGCGGCTAGCCCCCATATCGGTGAAAAAATCGCCGAGACGATAAACGTAATCCCAAAAGCGATCCCGGAAAATTGGGCGATAACGGAGGAGTCCTCTACCCCCAAGTGTCTTATATATAAAGGCAACACCGGCGCGATCTGGCTCATCCCGACACCGGTAACGAACATTCCGAACCAACAGACAATCAAGTTTCTTTTCCAAATGGGCACGTACAAAGCCTTCTTTCTGTCATTTCCATCGAGTCTCGCGAGAAAGAGGAGCGCCTCCCGGGAAGTCGATCCCGAAGAGGCGCTTTATATTTTGTATCAACTCTGTGAATCGATCCAACCGTCGGCGGTGAGTACCTCGGCTTGGCGCGGGAATACTTTTTCCATGAGCACACGGTGAACTTCCGGATCGGCATCAAGGCAAGCATCGGACAGCACGGTTAGGGCAAAATCCTTATCCGCCGCCTCCCGCAAGGTGGAGAGAACAACTCCGCTGGTGGAAATCCCGCACAGAACCAACGAGTCGATTTGCTTGGCGCGCAAGATCACTTCCAGCGTACTGCCTGCGAATGCACTGACCCGCACTTTGGTCACGACCGGCTCGCCTGGTTGGGGCTTAAGGGATTCATGGATTTCCGTTGCATCGCTATCCGTCGTCATGCCGCCACGCTGAGCCGAACCAGCGAACATTTTGTTTCTCGGGCTAATCTCTGGGTAGCCTTCGCTAAATCCGACCCTTATGAAAATAACGGGGATGGAGCGCTGCCGGGCAGCTTCCACCGCTTTTTGAAAGGGTTGCAGGATTTCTTCGTTATTGGCGTACCGCGAGACGATGGAGTTTTGCATATCCATGACCAGCAATGCGGTCTTTTGAGCATCATTTTGCATCGGTTGTGCACTCCTTTTTCTCATGATAATATTAAACGGAGACCTCTCCTCTTATTTAAGCGGAGACATCTCCGTTTGTCAAGACGGCAGTTCATTGGAGAGGAAGTGACAAGGATGAGCAAAACAGACATCACCCCAGTCCGGACGGAACGCCGCGACGCTGCGGAGAACCGCCAGCGCATTCTGAAAGCGGCACATAAGCTATTTGAGGAGTTTGGCGTGGAAAACGTCAGCATGAACCAAATCGCAACGGAGGCCGAGATCGGCCCAGGCACCCTCTACCGGCGTTTTCGCAACAAAAGCGAGCTGTGCCAGGAATTGATCAAAGACCATCTGGATCTGCTATTCGACGGTATCGAGACCTATATGAACGAAAATCGGGACGAACCTCCGCGCGAGAGGCTGAAAGGACTGCTCCGCCTCTTCATCCGTTTCCGGGAAATGAAAGCACAGCTGCTCAGCGGAGTCGAAGAATCCGCGTCGCCCGCCCGTAAACGCCCGCTGTCGCAAAACCCGGTTTATAACGAGCTGCATAAACTGTTCGTCGAACTTCTGGATGAAATCGCCGCATCCGAGCCAAGCCGCTCGCCGGCGCCCAACAGCGTATTCAAAGCTGACGTACTGATGATGGCGCTGCTCAGGGATTCCTACCACTTTCAACGGGACGTGCGGGGCTATGCGCCGGAGATGATCTTGGAGCAGCTCATTTTGACGTTTTTGCCGGAGGAATGAGGGGGCGCTTTTCTTTAGACATAAAATAAAAGCCGCTCAATGAGCGGCCCATATGGTTAATCTTTCCAAAAAGGGAAATGACCGTCCCACTGCTAAGGTAACGGTCATTTCCTATTCCGTATTACCGACAGCCGACCGCCTTTGAAGCGGCAAGCCCGGCCGTAGATGTTCGCATCTGCGGTCTTTTAGTCTTAAACCCGATTAAACTCGATCCAGCCGACTTGCAGACCCGGCTTGACGAAGTCGAGTTTCAGCTCGTAGTATCCGGCTTCCAGTTCGACCTTCGCCAGCTTCTGGCGGATCCAGCGGCCGTCGGTGCCGTTGGTTTGGATAGTTGTCGCCAGTTGGCCGTTCAGCGTTAAATTGCATGCGCTTTGCGCCAAGTTGGTGTCCGGAGACATGATGCTCACGATAATCCGGTATTCGCCGGCCTCCCCGACTTTCATATAAGATGAATCGCTTGCCGATGGCTTCACTTGCGGATTCGCGGACAGGTCGTGGGCTTGTCCCGCTGAAGGTACGGAGCTGGCGGCAGCGAATGTATGCACCGTTTCCTCGATGACTTGGTCACGAGAGAATACCGGGGCCTTCATCAGGAAGCGGCAGATGTTTGCCGCGCAGCGCTGCAGTTCGCCGCGAGTCAGAGTACCGTTTTCCAAGGATTCCAACGTGTTGTCCTCCATGGAGTTGATCTCGGCGCCGTAGTTATTGACGACCATATACAGATCGTTTTGGGACCGCACCATCCAGTTGGTGAACTTGACGTCCTCCGGTCCGCCGTGGACGACATCATTCATTTTCGCCCACCAGTCCGTCATCACGATACCGGCAAAACCCCATTCCTTACGGAGAATGGTCGTGTTCAGGTCATAGTTGGAAGCTGCCCAATGACCATTGACCGGATTGTACGCGGTCATGATGGAAGTTGCTCCGCCATCTTTGATGGCGATTTCGAAACCCTTCAAGTAAATCTCCCGCAGGGCGCGCTCCGAAACAACGGAATCCACTTTGCTGCGGTATTTTTCCTGGTTGTTGCAGGCGAAGTGTTTCAACGTGGCGTTGGCCCCGCCTTTATGGATGCCGCGGGTGCAAGCGGCGGCAAATATCCCGGTTACTAACGGATCCTCGGAAAAATATTCGAAGTTCCGCCCATTAAGCGGGCTTCTGCGAATATTGAGGCCCGGTCCCAGCAGAGCGTCTATTTCGTTGCTCACGAGTTCTTGCCCTTCCATCACGTACAGTTCCTCGACCAGTTCCGCATCCCATGAAGCAGCCAAAAGGGTGCCGATAGCCACTTGGGTTGCTTTTTGCCCGCTATCCATGCGAATGCCCGAAGGGCCGTCCGCCGTGCAGCCGACAGGAATGCCGAATTTGAACAGGTGGTCGCTTACCCCGCCGAAGGCTGAAGCCGTTCCCGGCGTAACCAGCGGACTGCTCATGCCTTCCCCGCGAACGATGGTAGCCAAATCGTGATCGCTGAGCTGGGCGATGAAGGCGTCCATGCTCACCTTTTGCTCATAAACATCTTTCAAGGTATAGCCTTGATCGTCCGTTTGCTCTAAGGATTCCGGCAGGTTCGCGGCGATCCGTTCAGCCAGGGATACCGTTTGCGTCGGCACAGGCTCAAAGATCAGCTCATACGTGCCGTCTTCCCGCCGGGCGCCCGGCTTCATCCGCGTGAAGCTTTCCGTCGGCGCCAACGCCTCTTCCATCTGCTTCACCACTTGCAGCTCGTCCACAACATATCCTTCGCGGCCATCTATAGTGACTTGCGCCACATTTTTAACGCTGTTGCCGACGAAAATACGGTACGTGCCCGCCTCCAAAACATACGCCGAAACATGTCCGGTCACGCCACCGTCATCATAAGCAGCCATGGCCGTCACCGGAAAACTCACGGTCAGACGCTGCGATTCCCCCGGCTGAAGGAGCTTGGTTTTCCCGAAGGCTGCCAACGCTTTGACGGGCCGGCCCAATTTGCCTTGAGGCGCTTCATAGTAGACTTGAACGACTTCTTTACCCGCATAAACGCTACCGCTGTTGGTAACTGTCGCTCCGGTCTCCACGCAGGTGATGCCGTCTTTTTCGGTCAGCTTGGCTTCTTCCGGCACAACGGTAAACGTGGTATAGGAAATCCCATAACCGAACTCAAACTGAACCTTATCCGGACAAAAAGTTTCAAAGTACCGGTACCCCACATAAATGTCTTCCTGGTACAGGTTCTTATCTTCATTCTCGTAGTTGCGGGTGGAGGGATAATCATCGATGGAATAGGCGATGGTGTCGGTTAGTTTACCGCTCGGGGTCACGTCTCCGACCAAAACGTCGGCGATGGCGTTGCCCCCTTCCATGCCCCCCTGCCAAGCATAGATCACGCACGGAATCGGATGTTCATAACTCTCGTCGTTCATCCAGCGCATGTCGATAATGTTGGATACGTTCAGCACAACCGCCGTCTGTTCAAAATGGGCCGTCACGTGCCTCAGCATCTCTATTTCGTCGGCGTTCAACTGGTAGCTTCCTGGCTCGTCAGCGTTATCCTGATCCTCGCCAGCGGTACGGCCAATGACGATGATGGCCTTGTTCGACTGCTTCCTCGTTGCGGATACCAACTCATCGGTAAGCGGCATTTCTTTTTGGTGCCAAGGCTCCGCCGCCCAGCCTCCGCCGCCGTTGTCGAAAGGATTTTGCTCAATCCATTTTTCATAGACGGACGCCAGCTCTTCATTTACCGCAATGCTGGCTTTCTGCCGCAGCCCATCCAGCAGATTAGTGGTATGGGTAACGTGGACGCTGCCCCCTGAGCCCGTACCGCTGCGGTAATAGTTGATCTGCGTTCTCCCGAAAATCGCGACGTTATCGCCCTTTTGCAAGGGTAAAACGTTGCCCTCGTTCTTCAAAAGCACCGCGCCTTCGGCGGCAACCTTCCGGCTGAACTCGGCAAAGCCTGGTAATGGTACTCCCCATCTCTCTGTATTCACTTGTATCCTCCTGATGTCGTAAATGCGGGATCGCCTCGCTGGCGGCCGCAAATTTACCTTTCCGCCCAGTCCGCGAACCCATTCCTTTCACTATAATGAAATTCCCCCGAAAGATCAAAGAGTAACCGAATATAAGATGTTACAAAAAGGAGGTTGTCCGGAAATCGTCGGCACATAACCAAAAATGACCGTCTCCACAAGGAAACGGCCATTCTGTTATATCGCTGCATACTTGCACAACTATTTTTTCGTCACTCTGAAATTTTCTTCAATCAGCAGCCAGTTTTGCGGAAAGCTGAGTCCCAGCTTCCAGTAGCTGATGCCCCGCAATCCCAGTTCCTTGAGCAAATCAAATTTCGCCTGGATGGAGCGGGCGTCCTCAAACCAAACCTGATGTTCTTTGCCATCCTCGTCCCGGTAGCGGAAATGCGGAGCCTGCGCCTTTTCGTCGTAGGATATATGGACCTGATGGTCGCGGGCGACGGCGATGGCCATCTGGGGACTGAGGGCTTTGGCATAAGCTCCACTTGGCACAAAAGGAAGCGTCCAGTCGTAGCCGTACAGGTTTTGGCCCATCATGATTTTCTTGGCGGGCATTTCCGTAAGTGCATACTCCAACACATTCCGCACCGGACCAATAGGCGAAACCGGCATCGGCGGACCACCGCTGTAGCCCCATTCATAGGTCATGATGACGACGAAATCGACGATCTCCCCATGGGTTCTATAATCATGAGCCGTATACCATGCTCCTGCTTGGGTTGCACTCGTCTTGGGCGCCAAAGCCGTCGAAATCAGCAAGCCTTCCTCATGAATCCGGTTTGCGGCCTTACGCAGAAAGCGGTTATAGGCTTCCCGGTCTTCAGGGCGAAGATGCTCCAGATCAAAATGAATGTCCCGAAAGCCTAGCTTACCCGCCGTCCTGATGATCGTGTCCAAGAGACGATTCTGGACCTGCTGGTCATTCAGGATGACACTCCCCAATTCGGCGCTGAACTGGCCTCCCTCCAGATTGGTCATCACCATCATGAGCACGGCACCGTTCTCCTTAGCCAAGACAGGGAGACTGCCCAACGGGGGCGGAGCCAGCGTTCCATCCCGCCTGATGCGGAAGCTGAACGGTGCGAGATAGGTCAAATGGGGAGCTGCTTCCCGGGCGGCGTTAAGCAAAGCGGGTGACACACTGTCACCCCGGGGCTCAATATACGCGTTGATTTCGGCGAAACGCCGCGGTTTGGGCGGAATGTAGAGTCGTTTCCCTGGTGATACAGAGCCGGTAGGGGAAATATGATTCGCGTCCGCCAACGTCTGCACCGTAATGCCATATTTTGCAGCAATGCTGTTTAAGGTATCCCCATCGCGCACCCAATAATACGAGCCGACGATGGGAATCACCAACGCTTGGCCCACGACCAACTCAATATTGGGCGGCAGTTCGTTGGCTTCCGCGATTTCCTCTACTGATACTCCATAGGTTACCGATATTTGATGGAGCGTTTGCCCGGGTTGGACCACCTGAATTTGCATCGAGAGCTTTCCCCCTCATGAGACACGCCGATTTTTTTGCATCTCTTATGGGTATTCGCGCGAGGACTATCGTTATGCCACTTTGGGTCCGAAGTTACTCTGGACTTACTGCCGACATTAGCAGACCTTATTTCACATAAATGACAAATTAACTTTATTTAAAAACCATCCATTTTGGAATAAAATTGGAAAATGAAAATGTAAATTTTTAACTTTTAGCAAAGGATGGACTATACGATGGACAAACCGGTTTTGGAAGTAGACGGTCTCGTCAAGCGTTATCGTTCTTTTTCCCTAAAACATGTCTCATTCAAGCTTAACCGGGGAGATATCGCAGGTTTCATAGGAGCCAACGGTGCCGGGAAAACAACGACTATCAAATCAATTCTTAATATCATCAACTATCAAGAAGGAAAAATCCTGTTTAACGGCGAGGAGCTCACAGCGGGCCGGGAAGATTTGAAAATCCGTATCGGTTACGTTGGGGAAAACAACCAGTTTTACGAAAGCGTTGAAATAAAGACCATCTCCAATTTCGTAAAATCCGTCTACAAGCAGTACTGGGACGACAAACAATTTGAGAGGTTAACCCGAGAGGTATTCGAGATTGACCTATCAAAAAAAATGCGGGAGCTTTCCAAAGGGATGCGGACTAAATTTTCGCTGGCCCTGGCCCTTTCCCATAATCCCGAACTTCTTATTTTGGACGAACCTACCTCAGGCCTTGACCCCATCGTACGGGATGAACTGCTGGATATTTTATACCGCCTGTCCAGAGAACGCGGCACCACCTTGTTCTTCTCGTCTCATATAACAGATGATATCGAAAAGATCGCTAACTCCATCATTTATATAGATAGCGGAGCAATCATCTGCGATACGACAAAAGAAGAGATAAGCCGGAGATTTAAGAAGGTTGCGCCTGATCAAATTACCGATGCAAACCTACAGAGTCTTTTTCAGAATAAAGGTTTTCACACAAAAGGAACGATCATTGTCGATACGGATAGTCTTGGCGACGATTTATCCAAATATAGCGAATTGAACTTTAAACATCTTGTTCTGGACGAAGTTCTGCTTTATCTGAAGCATGCCAATGCTCAACCTAATGTTCGCTGTTAAATCTGCCCGTCACGGAGGTGATAAAAGCATGATAACCATTCTAAAAAAAGATTTCGCCATTAATAAGAAATATATTTATATCGCGATTCTCTATACGATTCTGTTTCCGTTCGCCTTAAAACTGGACGGCGGCGGCAAGACCTGGTTTATGAATGTTTTATTGCCCCTCGTAAACGTCGGGATCATTGTTGGAAAGTCCTGCTACATCGAGGATTCGCAGGATGTGAAAGTGTTCTTGCGCTCCCTGCCAATCCGGGAGTCCACGATAATTGCATGCCGATATATGGAGGCCCTGCTTATCTTGGCGATTACGCAAATTTACATTTTGGCCGCGCAGTACTTTCTTGTAGATGATTCCTATACGGATATGATGCGGATTTCCTGGTTGAGTGTAGCCTGTTTTTTAATCTACTTCTCGATCTATCTGTTTCTGTATTTTTGGAAGAACTATTTTTATGCGCAAAATTCCGTGTATGTCATGATTGGGCTGTTTTTCGTTATCGGCATTCTCGCCAAAAACTCGCTGGATCTCAAGATCGATTTCCCGCCGATTCTATCAACGCCCTTCATAATCATCGCAAACCTGATCGCTTTTCTCATTTATGGCGCAAGCTATAAGTTGGCAAAGGAAAAAGCCAGTAAAGCATAGAATCACCGCCGCTTGAGTGAAAGAGAGGGAACCTATGAAGAGGCCGATGATCTATACATTGGGATTTATCACGTGCTTCATCCTTTCTTGTGTAAAAAGGAAAGTCTACACTTTTTCTGATTTCATGAGCAGTGCCAATTTCATTTACATGGTCAAGTTTTTGATTTTCTACGTCTTTTTAATCTCTTTCGTAATCGTGATCCGGACACAGATCAAAAAAAGAGTTAGTCGGCAGTGAGGACTATTTTCATAGCATTCGGTATACGCAGTAAAAAACAACGATCACTCCCCCATATCCGGTGGAAGGCGATCGTTGTTTTTTTGGAATCGTGTCGTCTGTTTACTTCACCAATTGACCGCGGGTAACGCCCAACTGGTTTGTCGCTTTAAGCGTCTTCCACACTTTTGTTCCGGAGATTTGTCCAGCCAGCGCTTGTTGATACAGGTTAAGAACTTCCCTCACCTGTGCTGGGGTTTCCTCCAGAAACTCGACCCGGTAGCGGTTCACGCCAAGGTTCAAGAATTCTGGCAAATATTCGGCGCCTGATTGATCGATGGCGTTGTATACCGTGTTGCGGCAGCCTTCGTCCACCCGGACCGGGTGGGACATGCCGATGCGGTCCCGCAGGGATGCCCGCTGTTCTTCGCAGGGGCGCCCGCAGTTGGTGTAATTGGTACCCTCGCTCATGAAGGTGCAATATACGCAGTGCTCCGTATGGTACATCGGCAGATGCTGGTGGATCACCAACTCCAGCTTGGAGGCATCGGTACGCCGGAGCATGTCGACCATTTGCTGAATGTTAAGGTCGTAAGACGGTGTCACCCGACTAAGGCCCGCCTCCAGGAACAAAGCGACGGTTTTATGGTTAGCCGCGTTCAATGAAAAATCGCCAATTAGCTCCGGCTTCGGATCATCCGGATGGGTCAGCCGATGCTTCATGAAGTAGTAAAGCGCTCCGGTATTGCGGACCAGAACGGCATCCGGCTCAAGCTTGAGGATGTTGTTAAAATAGCCCGTTTCCCCCGGCATATGAATCCGCGGTGTGGCAAGAGCGATGCGCTTGCCTGCCTTCCGCACGGCTTCGACCGCTGCGGGGAATTGTTTGATGAACTCGAAATCGGCATAAATGAAGTCGATGCCGGCGGCGAGAGCCGCGTGCACCTGCTCGAGGCTGCGGCAGAGCGCCGTCAGCTCCGACGCGGCGGAGCCAGGCGCGGCTGGCGCAGCGCTAAGCGCCGCATCGGCGTAGGCGTCCACGCCGCTGCGCAGCGTGTAGCGCCGGGGCGCCTGCCGCGCCGCCTCGAGCTGCTCCACGGCCTCGCGGCGCATGCGGTTGAGCTCGCGCATCGGCACGATGACGTCCCCCTGCAGGCGGACGTCGAGCTCTGCGAGCTCGAAAACCGTGCCCCCGAGCCGCCCGAGCTGCTCGCCCAAAACGGCCTCATCCAACGGCCGTTTCAAAGCAGGCTCGAGCAGCGGCTCGGACTCCACCTGGACGGACCGTTCTTCGCGAACGTCCGTCCAGACGGTTTTCAGCGGCTGCCCCGCCGCCCCCGTGACCAGCACTCGTACCGGATGCACCCGGTACGGCTTATCGGTCTCGAAGGTTTGGCGCAGCCGCTTGTCCAGGTGCGGGTCGCTGGTCTTCCAGACCCTGTCGCCGACATGCACCCGCGACAGGTCCACATCGCTGCGACCCGGCACGATCTCGATGAGGCCGCCCGCGGCCTCGCCCTCCAGCTTTGCGCCACGGCGGCGCAAGTCATACACTCGGCCGCCCTCTTCCTTCTGCGTCGGATCCCCGGCGTCGAACACGATACCGTCGCCCCGCTTCAGCGGCGCATCCAGCTCGCAGACGACACCGTCCCGCAGAATTTGCTTCACCCGGCCGAGGAACACGCCCCGGCTTTTCGGATACGTTCCCTCCACCAGTTGCTTGTTGTTCGTTCCCTTAAGAAATCCGTAAGTGAACCCGCGGGAAAAGCTTTGCTCCAGCTCCCGCAGCTCTTCCTTCGTCGGCCCGCTGGTCTCGCCGGCAAAATAACGATCAATCGCCTTGCGGTATTTACTGGTCACGTTAGCCACATATTCGGGGCTTTTCATCCGGCCTTCGATTTTAAAGGACGTAACCCCCGCCTCGATTAGCTCCGGAACCAGCTCAATGGCCGCCAAATCCTTAGGAGACAGCAGATAAGAAATATCCCCCATCGGCTTGTGCACGCCATCTACCATCAGATCGTACGGCAAGCGGCACGCTTGGGCGCACTCGCCCCGGTTGGCAGAGCGTCCGCCCCACATCTCCGATGTCAAACATTGTCCCGAATACGATACGCAGATCGCTCCATGAACGAAAATCTCCATCGGCTGCTGCGCCTGCTCCCCGATGGTCTGGATTTGCTTCAGGTTGTTTTCCCGACCCAGCACCACCCGTTCGATGTCAAAAGGTTTCGTAAACTCCACCGCTTCCGGCGAAGTCACCGTCATCTGGGTCGATCCGTGGATCGGAAAATCCGGTGAAAGCTGGCGGATCAGCTTTACCAACCCCAAATCCTGAACGATCACCGCGTCTACGCCCGCATGAATGCACATCTCGATCAGCTCTTGCGCATCCGCCAACTCGTCTTCAAAGACGAGGATGTTGAAGGTCAAGAACCCTTTTACGCCATATAAATGAAGGTACGACATAATCTCCGGCAGCTCCTCGCTGCGAAAATTATTCGCCCTCGCGCGAGCGTTGAATTTTTCCACGCCAAAATAGACGGCATCCGCTCCATTGGCTACCGCCGCCCGTAAACACTCCCAATCTCCTGCTGGAGACAACAACTCTATATCTTCTCTGCGAACTTTCCGCATGGATTCCTCCGTGTGAACTAAATTACAGCATCCGCTGCATGTCCAGTTTACCGGAAAAACCCGTCGGATGCCACTGGGCAACGCTGCCCGGCAACCCAATTATAGGCGAAACGGGTAAATTGACTTAAGGTATCCTAATCCATAAAACGGATGGTCTCCGAAATGGCATCGATATGATCATGAGAATATTAATTCACTTTTCTTCTAATCACAAACGCTCTTTCGTCTTGTTCAAACCCACAGTTTTTATAAAAACCAATAGCGGCATTGGACGATGTCAGCATATACTTGATCTCTTTATCCCCTAGCTTTTCGATTAATAGATCCATGAGGTTTTTTCCAATGCCGAGCCTTTGGAATTGTTTATGAACGGCTAATTCCGAAATATAGCAACTATAAGAATAATCCGTTAATGCTCTTAATACTCCAACCAATTTGTCGTCTTCCCAAGCGGAGATGATTTCATCTGCGTTGTCTATCATTGTTTGAATTCTTTCAAGGTTATCTATCGATCTGTTAATACCGGAATTCGTAAATAGCTCTACCAGTTCTGAAGCGGATATCGGCTTATTCATTGCGTAGGTAATTGTCATTTTTTAGTCTCCCAAGAGTTTTTTTCATTTCAAATCCTCAAGAAAAACCTTGCTGCCTTTAATGGTTGGATTAACATGAATACTTTTCAGCATTAAATAGCCTTGATTTTGGAATCCAAACAATTCAACACCTTTACTATATGAATAGGACCTCATTATCACTACAGGAGCTTGATTAGGCAGAGCAAATGTATACTCCATGCCGTCCCTTTTAAGATAGTCGTGGAAAGCATCTGCGTTCAGATAAAATTCTCCATCGAGCAACAGCAACGAATACTCGGTTCTCATATTGGGGTATATGCTAAAAGCGCTCGATTCTAACCTATACTTTTCTGATTTTCTCATGATTAATTTGAGCTGTTGCTCGGACAATGGCAATTGAAGAGCTCTGTAATGAATTCCCTCTGCAATACTCATAATCTTCGATATTCCCAAGAGCAAAAGCCCGCCGATCACACTAACAAGTACAATTAATGTACTCTTATCTGCAAACCCAATCATTATTCCAGAAACTAAAATGACGAGAGAAATAATTGAAAGTGACTCTTTCACTTAGCCCCTCCTTTTAACAGTTCCTACTTCTTTGAGTAACTATAATAGCTGTAACCGCTTTCCGCCCCAATGGAATAGACTCCCAAAACCTTTTCCAAGTTGCGCCTTTTCCCAAAAAAAAGCAAAAAAAGCCGCCCGCCCCATGACGCTGCACGGAGTGGATGGCTTTTTCTTTTATCGGCTTCCCATTTAACCCTTAGGTGCTCCTATTTCTCCCCCTTCGGGTTGTTCCACGGATGTTCCGTTCCATGCCCCAGCTATGTTGATGTAGGCATACTTTCCATCCTTGCTTATCCCGATAAGCTGTGAATTTTCGGGCACAACGACATTTGCAACCTCATCCTGCCCACCGGTATCCGCATCCCACAGCTGCATCACCGCACCATAACGCCCGGAAAGGCCGGTAATATGCAAATACTTATGGGTACCGGGTATCCACATGCCCCAATTGGACATCTGTATCTTCGTGTCCATCACCGATTCATCCGTATAAAACGCGCCGTCGCTGTAAATGCCATATTTTCCGTCATCGGTAAAGCTGACGGGATAGGCATCGCCGGAGGGCTTGTTCCAGATGACCACTCCGCCTTTCGCAACATCGTAAGCCAAAAGCCGGCCATCTCTGTCAGCCGTCGCCGACATGTTGGTCACGATACGTCCGCCGTACGGTATGAATCTTACCGGCTCATAACCGCCATTCAGAGGATCTGTCTCCAATACTCCGTTCAATGCGCCGCTTAATCGCTTCATGCTGCCGTCGGCTAACCGGTATACGATCAAGTCGAGAGGTTTCCCTTTGGGTTCCTTCTGATCACCGGCCGCGATCAAGAGCAGCGAGTGGTCCTTCGTGAATCCCGTGCCAAACACGTAACCCCCTACGTCTACGGAATAAGCCGTTTCGCCCTTCGCCGGAGGACTTCCGGCATTTTCGGATGCCGTATAGAAAAACCCACGGGTATCAGCGACAAAATGGCCAGGCCCTTCATAGCTGGTGAACAACTTCCCATCATAAGCAGTCAGCATGCCCGATTCCGGATCCACAAGGTTGTATAGGCGTTCAATCGGTGCGTCGCATTCGCAGCTTTCGGTATAACGGACGGCAAAAACAGGGCCGTCAGAATCGCCATCGGTCTGCAGGGGGTACGGCTTCGCAAGATCCGCCACTTTCTCACTCCCTTTTCCCTCCAAAGAGACTCGCCAAATCTGGCCCGCCTTTGATACGATCACATCCAGAACGGCAGTCCGTTCAAGAATCGTACCGGAGCTGGTCCTCGCCTTGCGGGCATCCAATACAAAGTTACCCCCGGCCACGGTACTTGCCGTCACCAACACCTCCGTGTCACTCTTCCATTCGAAAGTCAGATCGGGAATCTTCTCGCTAGAACTCTCATATGGGGTTTGAATCTTCGATAGATTCCCTCTCAACGTTTTCTCGACCGATTCTCGATTCATCGGCTCCGCGAATGACATCGCAAACGTTTGGGTTCCTTCCGTAACCGATATAGCGATCCGATTCCAAACCCGAATCCCCACTTTGGGTTCATCTGCCACCGTGATGGTCACCTGACTCGCCAACTTCGGATTCCATTTCACTGCCTGCGGACTTACCGGCGGCTTACCTGTCGGCTCGGGTGAAGAGCTCTCTTGCGGGGCAGGAGTTGCAGTCGGAGCAATCGTCGGAACGGCCGTTGGCTGAGCCGTCACTACCGGCATTGGAGAGGGATTCAAGACCGTCGTCTTTTGCAACTCCCAGCCGGAAAAACGGAACACCAGCAACCCCGCCAGTGCGATGAAACAAACCGTGACGGCCGAAGGGGCAAACCACGGACGCCGCCGCTTGATGCCTCCGGAAGCAAACCCCCTGCGCTCGATTTCCCGGGCCAAGTCTCGGGTAAAGGTCTTTTCCTTGAAAACCGGCGACTTCAGGCGGTCATACCACGGAATCTTTTGCTCGTTCATAGCGCAACTCCTCCTCTCTAGCTAGTTCGTTCATTTTCGCCCGGGCCCTGGACAGCTTGGATTTGACGGTGCCTTCCGGCTCGCCCAATATTTGTGCGATCTCTTTCACGCTCAATTCGTACTTTCCGTCGAGAAGCAGCACCTCCCGATATTTTCCGGGTAGCTTCAGCACTTGCGTCCATATTTCATCCGCAAACATATTTTCCATGGCTTCCTCTTCCGCCGAAGGATGGCCCGAGGATGGCGCAATGAACTCTACCAGCGTCACCCGGCGAAAAAAGGATGAGCGCAGCATGCTGACAGACGTATTGCGAGCTATGGAAAACAGCCATGTTTTAAAGGAAGATTCTCCGCGGAAGGCACCGATTTTTTGCAGTACCTTAAGGAATACCTCTTGGGTGACGTCATCCGCTAGATCTCTTTTTTTCGTCATCAAAAAAGCAAAGTTCCACACCTCTTGACCATAGGTCTCCATCAACTCGCGGAACTGGGGAACGTCCAGATTGGAGGCGTGCTTCAAATACTCTTCCTTTTCCACTCACCTTCACCTCAAAGGATTAGACTACTAAAGCCCCTCTCAGGTTGCATTTCTCCCGTAAAAAGGCAAAAACCCTCCAGTCTGCACGGGACGACCCGCCTCAGCACCGGAAGGCTTGCTCTTGTAATGGCTTATGTCCAAAATGATTGATGATCTTAAAGATCTTCCAAGCTACTGCTGCAAAATAGACACTCGCGCTTCGATATGTTTCTTGATCGCCGCCGGATCGTCCAGCTCCAGCACTTCCTTGGCCAGCTTCTTCATCTCCGCCATGTCGAGCCGGGAGATGAGTTCCCGAGCCGGCAGGACAGAGGATGCCGACATGCTGAATTCGTGGAGACCCATGCCCAGCAGTACAGGTATGGCATGTGGACTCGCGGCCATCTCGCCGCACATGCCCGCCCATATCCCTTCCTTTTTCGCTGCCCGGATCACCTGATGAATGAGCCGCAGCACGGCCGGGTACAACGGGTCGTTCAGATAGGCGAGAGTTTCGTTCATCCGGTCCGCCGCCATGGTGTACTGCACTAGGTCATTGGTGCCGATGCTGAAAAAATCCACTTCCTTCGCCAGTTGATCGGCCATCAGGGCAGCCGCCGGAATTTCGATCATGATGCCCGTTTCCAGCTCTCCATTGAAGGGGATCGACTGGGCCGTCAGCTCTTCCTTGACTTCTTCCAGCACGGCGGTAGCCTGCCGCCACTCACTCACCGTGGCAATCATGGGAAACATGATCTTCACGTTTCCATAGGCGCTGGCGCGCAGGATGGCGCGCAGTTGGGTTTTAAACAGTGGCCTTCCCTCCGGATCCAAGCAAAGCCGGATGGCCCGGCGGCCGAGAAACGGGTTCTCTTCCGCGGGAAGGGGCAAATACGGCAGCTTCTTGTCTCCGCCGATGTCGAGGGTGCGGATCACCACCGGCCGGCCGGCAAATTCCTCAGCGGCCATCTTGTAGGCGGCGAACTGCTCCTCCTCCGTCGGCATCGTATCCCGATCCATGTAAAGAAACTCAGTACGGAACAGGCCGACTCCCTCGGCGCCTTTTTCCCTGGCACCGGCAGCGTCTTTGGGATTGCCGATGTTCGCCGCCAACTCCACACGATGGCCGTCACGGGTGACAGAAGGCTCCTGCAAGAATGCTTGCAGGTCGCCTTTTTGCCGGGCGCTCGCTTCCATCCGCTCCCTGTAACGGGCTACGGTTTCCGCATCCGGGTCGACGTATAGAATGCCCGCCACGCCGTCGAGGATGACGGTTTGACCATCATTCACGGCATCCAGCGCGCTGCCGAGGCCGACCACCGCCGGAATTTCCAGCGACCGGGCCATGATGGCGGAGTGGGACGTCCTCCCGCCGGTTGCCGTCGCGAATCCGGCGATGACCTCGCCGTCCAGCGTAGCCGTATCCGACGGCGTCAGCTCAGAGGCGAGAAGGACGACGGGACCGTCCTCCTCTTCTCCCCATTGACGGGATGTTCCCGTCAATTTGTTCAGCACCCGGCGGCTGACATCACGGATATCCGCTCCCCGTTCTCGCAAATACTCGTTATCCATGCTTTCGATGGTGGCGGCGATTTCATTCGCCGTCTCCTGCAGCGCCCACTCGGCGTTTTTGTGTTCCGCGCGAATTTTATCCAAGGTGCCGCCGAAAAATTCCTCGTCCTCCAGCAGCATCAGATGGGTTTCGAAGATTTCCGCTTCGTACTCTCCCATCTTCATCTTCGTCATACGGACCAATTCGTTCAGTTCGGCAGACGCCGCTTGAGCTGCCGCTTCAAAACGGGCCAGCTCTCCGTCAATTTCATCCGGCTCAATCAGCCGGGGCTCCACTGCCGCAGTCGCCGACTCCGCCAGAAGCCGGGCTTTGCCGATTGCATAACCGGAAGATGCCGCGATTCCCCTCAGTTCCATGCCGCTCACTCCCCTGCCGGGGCTTCATCCCATACTAATTCCAGGATGGTGCCGATCTCGTTTAGCGCTTCTTGCTCCTGTTCGCCTTCCGTAACAACCGTAATCGCATCTCCTTGCTTGCCGTTAACAGACAGAACGGAGAGAAGCCGTTTGGCGGAGAACCGTTTCCCGCTTTTCTCCAGAAAAACCTCACATGGATACGCACTTGACGCCGTTACGATTTTCCGAGCGGGACGGGTGTGGATACCGTTGGGATTTTGAATGATAAAGTCTTTTTGTTGCATGATGTCACCACTCCTGTTGTGAAAATGGGCCGTGCTCATTATCTCTCTTTTATTCGCTATCATTGTCCGATTTGCCTCTTAGGCTGTTACGTTGCCGGATGCATTTCCGGACTTCAAAACTTCTTTAATGGAGTCGCTCAGCATTTCCGATTGGGTACCGAAAATGACCTGGACGGCGCCTTGACCGAGACGGATGATGCCGGAAGACCCCAAGCGCCTGAGCGCGGCTTCGTTAACTTCTTTATCGTTCTTTAGCGTGAGACGGAGACGGGTGATGCAGGCATCTACGGTTATCAGATTCGCAGCGCCGCCAAGTGCGACGATGACATCACTGGCTTTATCCCGCAGCAGCTTGGAAGAACTTGAAACGGTCGTTTCCTCCACGTCGTCTTCGCGTCCCGGCGTTTTCAGGTTCATCTTGACGATGAGGAAACGGAAGATAACGTAATAAACAACTGCATAGGCAAGGCCGACGGGAATCAGCAAGAGTGGCTTTGTCGAAATCTGATAGTTGACCAAATAGTCGATCAGACCGGCAGAGAAGCCGAATCCAAGCTTTACGTGCAGGGCATACATAATCGCGCCGGAGACGCCGGTAAGAACGGCGTGCACGACATACAGAGCGGGTGCCAGGAACATGAAGGAGAATTCGAGGGGCTCGGTAATCCCCGTCAAGAAGGAAGCAAGGGCGGTGCCGAAGAAGACGGATGCGATATATTTGCGTTTTTCCGGCTTGGCAGTATGGATAATGGCAAGGGCAAGACCCGGCAAAGCGAACATCATAATCGGGAAGAACCCGGTCATGAACATCCCTGCCGTCTTGTCGCCAGCGAAGAAGCGGGTCAGGTCGCCGTGAACGACGTTGCCAGCGGCATCGGTAAAGCTGCCGATCTGGAACCAAGCGATGGTGTTCAAGATATGGTGCAAACCGAAGGGCAGCAGGAGACGGTTGCCGACGCCGAAGATGGCGGCCCCGGTAGCGCCAAGATCCACGATCCAGTTACCGAATTGGTCGATGGCATGCTGTACCGGCGCCCAAACGAGACCTAATACAAGGGAAAGAATAACCATGGAGAATGAGGTGATGATGGGTACAAAGCGTTTCCCTGAGAAAAAACCCAACCAGTCGGGAAGCTTGATATTGTGATACTTTTTGTAGAAGAAGGCGGAGACGCCGCCGACGATGATACCGCCGAGCACGCCGGCATCCAGTTTGACGTCCTTGCCCACAAGATCGGCAAAGGCTACCGGCACCTTCGCAAAGACGTTAGTCCAAACATAGTACGCGATAACGGCTGTCAGCGCTGCTACAGCATCTCCCGCTAAGCCAATGGCTACGCCGACGGCAAAGATCATTGGCAGGTTGTCGAAAATAGCCGACCCGCCGGCCGCGAGAAACGGTGCGATGTACTGATTAAGAAAATCTCCTACCGTATGCCCCAGATGAAAATCCTTCACGTAGTCGATGTTGCCGAAACGAAGCAGAAGCGCCGCGGCCGGCATGGCCGCAACCGGAAGCATTAAGGACTTGCCGATTTTTTGCAGAAAAGCTAACATCCACACAACCTCCCATGATTGATAAAATGATGCTCCCAAGCAGCCACCCTATCTATGTTAAGCTTGTAAAGCCGCCGTGATGAGGCGTTCCTCGCCCCGTTTGACCGGTTCGAACCGGCATTCGATTTTTTCGACGATCTCCTGATTAGCGATAACGACAGGTGTGATGGTTGGATACCCGGCTTCCATAAGCACCGCTTGATCAAACTCGATGAGCGGCTGGCCGGCTTTGATTTTGTCCCCCGTTTTCACCAGGGCGTGGAAACCTTTGCCCCGCAGTCCGACAGTGTTGATCCCGATATGGAGCAGAAGCTGCAAACCCGTAGCGTGCTCGACAATCACCGCGTGATGGGTATCGATCAGATGGGCGACAATGCCGTCAAAAGGCGCCGACAGCACACCCTCCGAGGGTTGAATGGCTACGCCGTCCCCCATGTGTTTCCCGGCGAAAGCCTCGTCCGGCACCTCCGTCAAAGGAACGGAAACTCCGCTTAAAGGCGCGGCGATTTCCACCGTCTTGCTTTTCGTTTTCTTGCTAAACCAGTTGGCCATGTAGACCTCCTCCTTCTTTCTTCACTCTTGTACCGTCTGGGACGGGTAATGCTGAAACAATCGGTATAAGTGCATGACGATATATCCGATTTCATCCTCGGGAACGTCGATTTTCAGATGCTCCTCCGCTAGCTTCGCCATTTGCCGGGCGATGGTGTACTCTTCGCGGTATTTGCTCTTCAGGCTTTTGACAAAAGGGTTCTTCTCTGTGGCGCTCCGCTTGATCCGGTCGATGGCAAAACGCAGATGGGTAATCAACCGGACATAATCGATGCTGTCACGGGGAATGGAAATGCGCTTCACCCGCTCTACCAGTTCCACCATTTCAGTGATCAAGCCGGAGATTTTGACCAGTTGCCCCACCGGGATGTGCTGAGCCGCTGAATAGACATGATAAGTCAGAAAACCGATCTCATCCTCCGGCACCTTGAGCTGGAACGTATGGGAGATGAGCTCCGCTGCGCTGCGGGCCACCTCGTACTCCTGGGGAAATAACGTCTTGGTCTCCATCAAGAACGGGTTCAATATCTCCATTCCATTGCGCAGACGATAAACGGCAAACTGGATGTGGCTGGCTAATGCGGTATGGACGTTTTCGTTCAAATTGCCGCTGATTTCCGCCGCCATGATAGCGATGATCGCTTCCGTGATTTTGATGACTTCAGGATCGATGGTTTCCAGCATCTCGTATTGGCGCATCTGTTCCCGATCATCCATGCGAAACCGCTTTTCGATGAGCGGATCCGTCGGCGCGATCCAACCGCCAGGCTTCATTTGGTAGCCCAAGCCTTTTCCCAACAAAATCGATTCCTTGCCGGTCACGGGGCTGGTCACCAGCAGAACGTTGTTGCCGATTACTCGGTCGATCCTCCATTGCCCTCCGATATCCATGGCTTCTCCCCTTTCCTTGGAAGGACCCCAGTCAAATAAGAAAAACGTTTATCGACGTACATTCAAAGTAGACAGACCGCGTTTAGAGGACGTTTTTCTTGCGATTTCAGGAAGCTGCCACTTCGAAGTTCAAACCTTCTGAAATCGTAAAAAAGCCGCAAAGACCTTGCCGATAGGATTCAATCGGTTAGTCTTCGCGGCTCATGCCTGACTCATCAGTAACACGCCGAAAAGTTCATATGAAGCTGCCGAGCGGGCAGCCAAACTTTTTCCAACACCGCTATAATAACGCTTTCATTATGGGTCGTCAATACCTTTTTAGGCAAAAATAATGGTATAATCGATTCTGGCATTCAAATACTCGTGGAGGTGTTTCCATGAAACTGGGCGTATTCAACCCCCTTGTGCAAGACAAGCCCTTCGAAGAAGCATTGGACTATATCGCGTCAAAAGGACTGGAAGCCATTGAAATCGGTACCGGCGGCTATCCCGGCAACGCTCACTGCGATACGGACGGACTGTTGGCCGACAACGGAAAGCTGAAGGAATATAAAGCCGCCATCGAATCCCGTGGCCTGATCATCAGCGCCTTGAGCTGCCACGCCAACCCGCTGCACCCACAAAAGGCCATCGCCAAAGAGGCCCAGGAACTCATCAAGAAAACCATTGACCTGGCGCAAAAGCTGGAGGTTCCGGTGATCAACACTTTCTCCGGCTGCCCCGGCGATCACGAAGACGCCAAGTACCCCAACTGGCCGGTAGCTCCTTGGCCCAACGACTACCAAGAAATCCTGACTTGGCAGTGGGACAACAAGGTCATCCCTTACTGGACCGAAACCGGCAAATACGCCACAGACCACGGCATCAAAATCGGCCTCGAACTGCACGGCGGCTTCTCCGTGCATACCCCAGGCACGCTGCTGCGCCTTCGCGAAGCAGCCGGTGAAGTCATCGGCGCCAACCTGGACCCGAGCCATATGTGGTGGCAAGGCATTGATCCGGTGCAGGCGGTACATATTCTCGGCCGAGCCGGAGCAATCCACCACTTCCATGCCAAGGACGCTTCCTTCGATCAAGCCAACGTCAACCGCCACGGCGTGACGGATATGCAATCCTATACACTGATGCTGGACCGGGCTTGGCAATTCCGCTCCGTCGGATATGGCCACGACATGAAGGTATGGGCCGACCTAATGAGTGCCCTGCGTCTCGTCGGCTACGACTATGTCGTCAGCATCGAACACGAAGACGGATTGATGTCCGTAGACGAAGGCTTCTCCAAAGCCGTCGCCAACCTGCAGCAAGTGCTGATCCGCGAGCCTCTGGGTCAAATGTGGTGGGTGTAACAGATTAATCAGGTAACGAATATAATTAATGAAAGCCAAATCTGCTCGGAAGAGCGGGTTTGGCTTTTTTTCGTTAAAGTATACTTTTTCATAAAAAGTAAGAATCGATCCCTATTTAGAAATCGAAAATCTCGAACCTGCTCTAGGGTGGACTCAACCCAAAAAAAGACCGCCAATTCGGCGGTCTGTTATTTCATATTCAAGCAGGGTTGATCCAATGCATGACCATAACCATATCGAGAGCGAGAAAAACAAGCAGCGCCAAAACGCCGAAGCCGATGGCGAATTTGTTTTGCGGGCGTGTTTTAAGGGAACGAAAGACGCCCCAAACAAGAATGACGGTAAAGGCGATCATGAACAGGTCGAAGGGATCAAACCGGGTGACTGCATCCGTAGCCGTTGCAGCCTTATCGTCAGCGAGAAAAAACATCAGGGAATCCTCCTCTGTGTGAGAAACTCCAAACCGGACGCCTAAACACACTACTTATAAAGATAAAGGCACATCCTGGGAAGTGCAAGCGCATTCTTATATTTGTAACAATTTTGTCACTATATATTATAATTTAAGCTACTTATGTATTTGACAAACCCATCTTAACAAAAAAAGTAATCTGCACATTTCGACATTTCTCAGCCATTCGCCGACTTTCCTACCGGAATAGAGATTAATCGAACAACAACATACAAAACGCCCTTTCTTCTCCGGAACCGGAGAGGAAGGGCGTCTACTTCATCTTGTGGAACCCACGTCTATTTGACTTTCAAGTGATCCTGGGCAAAGGTTTGCTCCGTCGGGTCGAAGTATTTCGAACTGTAACGGAAGATGAAGGTGTCCGGATCTGCTTCCGTCACACCACCCGCATCCCATGTCGGGTCCTGAATGATCCACCTACCGTCAACGAGGGCTTCAGTCCAGGCGTGATTGGCGGCTGACCACAGATTATCGGGCGATTTCGATAACGCTTCACGGATTTCCGCGGCTCCGGCAATCCCGGCCACAAAACGGGCCTGAATGCCTGCAGCCCGGTTGAGCGCGACAGTCAGATTGGCATACCCCGTACAGATGGCGATCCGGTTCTTTAGAACGTCTTTGGCGGAATTGTCCGCGTACTGCAAAGTATCGGGGGAGCCGTGCTCGATATCATAGCCGATGTTCCGGGCGACCCAATCATGGATCGCCTTCGTCTTGCTGTAATCATCGGCAATGCCGATTGTGATCTCGGCAGCCAACCGGATGATCTCCGGATTGTCGCTTTCAATATCGGATTCCGGCAATACGTAATCCAGATCGGTTGTATCGTTATTCGTTACGAGAAAAGACCCGTCGGACAAGAATTGATCCGCGTCGTTCAAGTAATAGAGGTAAATCTCGTAAGCACCTGCTCCATGGCGTAAATATACTGTGCCGCTGTCTTTTTCACAAAAATCGCGGTAATTGTCGGTCTCACCGTCGCTTTTATGAACAACCGCAGCGAAGGGATGCGGGTAACCCGCAACCTCACTGCAAATGATAGGTAGACGGCTATCATCCGAGGTTAAGTGCGGCAACTCGAAACGGGGAGTTTTGATTGACGTCGGAGAAACTCCGCTGCTTTTGAAATAGAAAAAGCTTAGCGCCTCCGACTCCCCATTAGTGTCAACGCTCAAGGAAATGCTTCCATCGGAGAACCCGTTGGTAAGAGTCACTGTTTGCTCTTCGTTCAATTGCTGCAATTGGATGGCATTGGCTTCGTTTAAAGATTGACTCACGCAACCGATCGTCGCGCCTTTGCCAATATAATGGGTCGTAAGCAGAACAAAGGAGTCGCCCGGGGCATGAACCGTATTACTTCCACTCTGCTTGTAATCCATGTACACGGCTGCTTTTGCCGGCTTCGCTTCCGTATAGATTTGGCTGAAATTGCGCAGCATTTGGACGGCTTCCGCCCGGGTCAAGGCTCCTTTGGCGTCAAAGCCCTCGAGTGTGGCCGCCGTTTTTCCTTTTACTAATTGCTTGTCCAGCATGTACTGGATCGCTTCATTTTCGGAGAGCGCATAGCCCGCCGCCTGGGTCAAGAGCTGCGCCGCTTGCCCCCGCTTTAAAGCGTCAAACCGCTTGCCTTCGGGAGCCCAACTCATTAATGCGGCATAATCGTAAAAAGGCTGCTCCCACGTTTTTGCGCCGCCGGTTGACAGATCGGACTTGTACATATGGACGAGCATGGCCAGAAATTCCGCCTGCTGTACCGGAGCCTCCGGTTTGAACACGCCGTTCGGATAGCCGCTGACGATGCCATGCTCCGTTGCCCACTGAATGGAGCCGCTGGCCCAATGCTTCTCGGGTACATCTTTAAATGCCGCCGCTGCGTGGCCTGCCGGAAGAAATGGACTTGCTCCGACGAGCACTGCAGATAACGCCAACGTGGCTGCCATTTTTCTTAGGAAAGGAAACACAAACGTACCCCTTTCATTTTGAAATCTTTAACATATGACGACAAAGGGTTCGAAAAGTTACGCAGAGACAGGAAAATTCGCCATCTTTTTTCGGTTTATACCCTTTTGTTGGCGTATTCGCCAACCCGTATTGAGGAGGATCGGGGGCCTGATTTAAACTGTATATATGGACTCACGAACATGAAGGAGGCAATCCATGCTCATGAATAAACAGCGGATCATTCTGCAAAATGACAGGCTAAAAGTAGCCATCGTGCCCCCAGGCGAAGGGTATGTCGGCTCCCGGTTTGACTGGACCGGCTGGGTGGAGCAAGTTGAATTGGACGGTGCGCATACGTTCGGCTCCACCGAATTAAAAGAGATCTCCTATAACCACGGCTTCGGTCTGTGTAACGAGTTCGGTATCGAATATCCTATCGGGTATGACGACTGCCCCGTTGGAGGAACGTTTCCAAAGCTGGGCGTCGGCCTTCTGACTCGCCCGAACGATGAACCCTACGACTTCTTCCAGCCCTACGCGGTTCAGCCTTTTCCCCTTGAAGTAGAGCAAACGGAAACATCCGTCCGATTCACCCAAACGCCCCTTCCCTGCCGGGGCTATGAAGCAGTGTTGATCAAAACCTTGACCCTCGCCGGAACGGAACTGCGTATCGATTATGAGCTGACTAACGTGGGAACGAACTCCATCGACACCATCGAATACAACCATAATTTTGTTTCGATGGACAAGCGGGCGATCGGTCCTGGCTACCGATTGACCGTGCCTTTTGATCCTGACGCAATCACACCGTGGCCGGATAGCATTCACGCCGATGAACAAGGAGTCGAATGGCCGCGTCCCGTCGAGAAGGTTTTTTACACCCGGCTGGATGCTCCAGAGGACGGCGACGAAGTCCTTTCCCCTGCTGGCTCCTGCTGGCGGTTGGAACATGAAGCAACCGGCGCCGGTATGCAGGAAACGCTGCACGCCCCGCTATTCCGCTTCGCTTTGTGGGGGATGCCTCATGTGATCAGTCCTGAGCAATTCGTTCGCATCCGACTGGAGCCCGGCGAAACGATGAAGTGGTCGCGGGAATACACCTTCTTCAGCGATCCCCACTAACCTCGGTTCAACTATTACTCACCCTATGTCCGTTACGCGGCGCGCACCCTTGATGACATGCAACAACGAGGCCACCATTTTTGATGGTGGCCTCGTGTATTAGGTTACTATTTTTGCCCTTTACCGATTAGTCGCAGCTTCCACTGCCTTAGTTTACTGTTTTTTATCTCCGGCGACCGGGCAAACATGATTAATCCCCATAGTTCAAAAACAAGTGCAGTTAGCATCAAAGCTTTGTGTAGAGTATCCGGTATATGTCCATACATTCTGACGATTTGCGAAACGGAAAAGAGAAACAATCCGATAACCAACGGCAGATTTGGTTTGATTTTACTCATCATGATTCCCCCCTAAAATTTGGTGCGATAGTAAAACTTCAAAAACCCTCGAATCAACGCGACAAAAAGGCAAGCACCTAACAGCGTGAAAAAAACGATGTCGTTGATATTCCCTGAGACAGCAGTTCTGACAGCTAGACCGTACATAACGATATTCATTCCGACAGAACCCGATTTTTGCATGATGAACCGTTTACGTTCGTCCGTTTCGGAAATGTACAGTTTTTTAAGCCGTTCCGGATTACTCATTGCCATAACATTTCTGACCAAAAAGAAAATCAAAAAACCAAGAAGACCCAAAGCAATTCCTACCTGAAAACCTTCAATAAATCCTTGCAAATGTTCGGAAGAAGATGGCTCTTTTACAAAATAGCGACTGAACATGATTGCGCTGCACGAACAGAGCAGTCCGCTCGTAAGTAAAATCTGTCGACTTAACAGCTTTTTCTTAAATTGTTCCATCTACATTTCCTCCACATCCGAGAAATCAAAAACGTCTTCGATGGTTTTGCCAAAATACTTTGCTATTTTGTAAGCCAGTACAAGCGACGCTGTGTACTTCCCCACCTCAATGGATGTGATGGTCTGTCGTGTAACCCCAACGGCCAGTGCCAGCTCCTCCTGAGAGAGTTTACGCTGCTTTCGCAACTCTGGTATCCTTGTTTTCACATCATCACCTGTATGAACAGTTTACTTTGCATAATTAGTAAAGCAAGCTTTGCATATTTTGTCAAGCTCACTTTGCATCTATACGTCAAAAAAACCTGCGGCCCCCTGGTTATACGGGAGATCCGCAGGTTTTTCTATTCCGCTTATGCCAATGTTACTTCAATCCGGTGAGTACCCTCGTCTGCAAGATCCAGCAGCAAATCCCGGCTCAGCACGGCAGCGCCGTCGATTGTGGCGTAAGCCGCATCCTGGCCGTTCAGCTTGACGCTCCGGACTTCGTATTCTCCGGCGTCCTTCCGCTCCTTATTGACCAGTTCAACATAAAGGGTGCGGTCGGCAAAACGGGTGGTCACGGCAGCCCGTCCTTCCGCATTAAACTGCTCCGCCGTAAGCTTCGGCTCAAGTGCCAAGTCACCACCATAGCCCTTAACGCCGAACGTCTCCGTAAGCACCGTAAGCAAATACCAACTGGCGGAGCCAGTGAGATAGTGATACATCCCTTGGCCCTTTTCGTTGATATACTCCGGAACGCCGGGATATATGCCGCTCGTTGCGTAGTCTGACGCGAGGTTGTAAATGGATTGCAGCACGTCGTGGCCTTTGGCCGTGAATCCTCTTTGATAGAGGGCGTTGGCGTACATTACCGTCATGTGGCTGAACATGGCGCCGTTCTCCTTATGCCCAAAGGCAAAACCAAAGCAGCGGCCCAGGTTAAGCTGAATGCCGTGGAAATTGGAGTTGAGCCGGTAGCCGATTTTCGGGTCCAGCAGATAGGCATCGACAGCCTGTACGATATCTGACACCTGCTCATCCGTCGCCGTGCCAGACATGATCGGGAAGACTTGACCGGTCAGGGTCATCCGCACGCCCAGAGGGTTGTCGCCTTCCACGGCGGCTCCGTCATTATCATAATAGCCGTTGAACCAGCGGTGTCCGGCGGCGTTTTCGATCCATTCCTGCTTCCGCAAGTGTGCGGCGGTCCAGTCCGCTTTTGCACGCAGATCGGCGATCAGATCGGCTACGTTCACTTGAACTTTCCGGCCGGAAACCCGGCTTCCCGTCGCGTTGAAATACTTATCCAAAAGCTCCCTTTTCGCGGAAACGGAATCATAAGAAACCGCTGCAGCCGCCGATCCTACCGTATCCAGAAGCATCAACATCTCTTCCATGAGCGCCACTTGAGCTGGCCCACCTTTGCCCGACCACTGTTCGAGAAGCGCGGCGATATCCCGCATGTTACCGCCGTATTGGGCAGTGAACGTGACGCTCTCGCCTTTTATCGTCGCCATGTCCATGCCGTCGTTCCAGTCAGCGCCTTCCAGCAAAATATTATTATGCTCGCCGACGTGGAAGAATGGAACGAGATGCTGCAGCAGCAGATGCTCCAGCAACGTTCCCTGGTAGGTCTCGCCCGCTTGATCTTTCAGCAGCGTGCCGGCGGCTGGCTTCCATTCGCTGTCCAGCGCCTTTGCCCGCTTCAACTGAGCATCCTTAAAATAGGCTTGATCCTCCAGCAGAAAGGCGAAGTCTCCACTTTGTTCAATATAAAGCCGGGTGGTGAGGAACGGCCAAACGCCGTGATCCATCCAAACCCGGGAGATGCCGTTGCGGTCGGCAATAAACTCGCCTGGCTTCGATCCGATGATAGTGGCATTGGAGCCGTCGGAGCGGACGCCGGCAAAGTTGTCCACCAATAGCCCCCGCACTTCATTGGGCTCCATCATCAGGAGCGCCAAACAATCCTGCCACAAATCGCGCCAGCCGCGGCCGCCTTTTCCGTAGTCGTGGTGCGGTAAGAAGGAATTTCCGTAATAGCGCCGCAGATAAGGCTGAATCGTCACCCACAGCATCCATTGATTGAACTTTTCGTCAGCGGTATGAACCTGAAAGCGGGACAGCTTCTCCTGCCAAAACTTTTCCGTTCGCGCGAGAAGCGCCTGAAATTCATGCTCCGAGCAGTAGCTAGCCGCCGCCGCTTCCAAGTTAGTACGGTCCTCTCCGATGATCATGGCCAGATAGTAGGAGCGGGACTCGCCCGGTTTCAACGACGTCTCTGCGTACCGGAGTGCACCCACCGCTTCATAACCCTCGGTGTAGGTTTCCCCGACCGCATGAGGCTCGCGGTTCAACACGACAGCTTCCGGCCAGTCGAGGGAACCGCCATCGCCGATGAAATCTTCGACGATCGGGAAGAATCCCACCGGCGGATTGCCTTCCTCATCACGGCTTACTAGGGCATAGCTCGTATCGTTCAGCTTGTGACCCCGTTCGTCGAAAGACAAGGTGGGGAACACTTCCATGCCGCTGCCGGACGTATAGATCCGGTGCAGCAGCGACGTGACGTGACGATGATCGCGGATGTCCGTTGCCGAACGGGCATAGAAAGGAATTGCCGCAGTAGGCGTAATCGCAAGATCAGATTCCCCGATGTTGGTGAGCGTCACCTTCATCAGCTCGGCTTGTTCGCCGCCGGAGGGAACGAAGTTGACGATTTCCGAGCGGATGCCAAGGCTCTTATTCTCGCGGGTTACTTTATGCCAGAGAAAGCCTGCTTCCAAACTAACCTTTTCCACAGACTCCGGCTTCAACCGGTCCACCGATTGCTCTGGCGAATTGCCGGTTGCGGACCATACGTCCTTGCCGTTCAGCAGGCACCAGAAGTTCCGGGCACCCCGGTGATTGTGGAGCGTTTCCGCCGAAACCGGCTCCATCCAGAAATGGTTTTGCCCCGTCGTAATATGTCCATGCAAAACCGGCGTAATCGTCGACATCATGCCGCTCTCATTGACGAGTGGAAAATACAAATACCGGGAACGATCCGGCTGCGACAGGGTGAATCGCCCATCTCCTTTGAATTCCCACTTCTTGCTGATCTTCTCCTTATCCAAGGTTCTACTTCCTCTCTATTCAAGTTATGCGGTTTTGCTCGATGCCAGATATACCGGATTAAAACAAGTACGTCGTAATGGAGTGAGCCGGGACTTCCGTCTCGCTGGCCAGACCGCCGTGAGTCAATGCGAATTTTACCGGCGCATCCTGAACATTCATCACAACGACGGCAATCGTTCCGTCTTCATTGATGAAGGCAGTGGATTGCAGCAGCGGCGAGTTCTGCTTGCAGCGGATGCGCTCGGCGCCTGGGCGGATGTACTTGCTGAAATGGCCGATATAATAGAAGGAACTGTTGTACCGAACTTCGCCGGTCACCGTATCGGCAATCACAGGCGCATCGCAATAGTTGCCGACATGATTCGGTCCGCCAAATTCATTTAGGGCCAGGTTCCAGTCCAACCAGCCTTCCAGCCAGTTGTTCAGATCACCAATAATGTTGCGGCCATACCGTTCTCCCGTAGCCCAAGACCCCGGTTGCACTCCTCCTTCAATACAGCCTTCCGTAAACAGCAAATGTTTATTAGGGAATGCGTCATGCACTTTGGATAAATTTTCAAATTCCTCGGACACGTACCAGTGAATGCCGGTTCCCCATATGTAACGAGCGGCTTCAGGATCGGACAAAATTCGTTCCGGCCGATCCGGCAGCAAGTCCCGATTGTGATCGACGATAACAATGGCCTTGTCGCCGTATCCTTCTTCCGCTAGAATCGGGCCGAGATAGTCCCGGACAAAATCCCGTTCTTCCTCAGCCGAATACCGGCAGGAATCCCAGGTTTGCGTCGCTTCCGGTTCATTTTGCACCGTTACGCCCCAGACGTCGATTCCTTCCGCTGCCATCGCTCTAATGTATTTAGCAAAATAGCGCGCCCATGCGGCACGAAATTCCGGCTTCAGTTTACCGCCATTGTTCATCTCGCCGTTCGTTTTCATCCAAGCCGGGGGGCTCCAGGGCGAAGACAGCACCGTCAAAGGCTGGCCCGCTTCCCGCATGGCATCCTTGATCATCGGGATGACGTATTCTTTTTCATGAGAAATATCGAAGGTTTCCAGCTTCTCGTCATTCTCTGCTACATAAGTATAGTTACCCAAAGCAAAGTCACAGCTGTGAATATGGGTTCTTCCCAGCGTATACCCTAATCCTTCGGTCGGGTGATAATAGTTGCGGATGACTTCCGCACGCAATTCTGGGCTGATCTTGGCCAAAGTCGTGGCAGCCGCTTCAGTAAAAGCGCCACCAAAGCCCATGATGCGTTGGAAGCGGATTTCACCGTTCAACTCCAGCTTCACCGGTTGATCCGATGCCCCGCTCTTCCACTGCAAATTGGCTTTTTCAGTAAAGCGATCTCCATTGTCCTTTACCGTTTGAATCACGCGAATTGTCTCTTTCATGGTTCTCTCCTCCGATTTCGGACTTTTCGATCTACAACAAAACTGTGAAGAGAGGGTATCTCTTCACAGTTTTCTCTTCCTGCATGAAACTTTACATTATTTAGTTTGAACGGATTTGTACCAGTCGTTGACTTCCTTGGTAATAGTGTCGCCGCCGGACTTCTTCCAGTTTTCTACCATCTTGTCGAACTCGTCAATGGAAGCTTGACCGTAGATGACCTTGTTATAGGTTTCAAGAACCATTTTCTTCAACAGCTCATTCTTGCTGGTCATCGTATCTGTCAACGGTCCCATAAAGTAGTTCTTCATTCGAATATCTTTTTGGTCCATGACGATCTTCATGGCGTCGATATTTTCTTTCTTACGGATACCAGCGGCCATTTTTTCGTAAGGCGTTTCCGGTGTGCCGCCGTTAGCCAATTTGGTCAAAGCATCTGCATATTGCGTTGGAATACGGGCGCCGTCGTAAGTCAAACTGTAAGTAGCCGGATCGGTCAAGAATTCGTCCACGTTATTCGGGAACAGTTCCGGATGGGCTTTCGGATCCTTGGTGATGGTTCCATCCGGCAGTTTTGCCCAGTCGTAGCCTTCGGCGAAGCCGTTTTCGTATTTGCTGCCAACTTGCGGGTCGGAAATGTTATCAAACAGCCAGTTGTAGTAACGAATAATCGCTTCCGGGTGCTTGGCGTTTTTGTTCACAAAGAGGAAGCCGTTTACAGGCGGTGCGCCGCTGCCGGTACCGATCTTGCCGTCAGGACCAACAGGAATCGGATAAGCTTTGTACTTGGCGTTCGGGTTCAGGGCGGTCAGGTCTCCAAGCGGCCAGTCAGGCAGCCAGTTGCGGCCAACGACGGCACCAGCTTGACCTTTGGTGAAGAGCTCCATGCCACCGATTTCATCTTTCAGGCCGGCGTCTTTTGAGATGTAGCCTTTATCCATCCAATCTTTCAGCTTCGATACGGCTTGCTTGGCGCCTGGGTCGATGGAGCCATATTCCAGGGTGCCGTCAGCCAGCTTGTTCCACTGTTCCGGCATGGTTCCGAATTCGCCGAATAGCCATGCGGCGTCGGTCATCCAGTTGTTGAAGGTGGTTTTGAAGCCGAGAGCCAGACCGTACGTATCTTTCTTGCCATCACCGTCCGGATCTTTGTTCACGAAAGCATCCATAATGTTTTCGAAATCGGCCAGTGTTTTCGGAGCTTGCAGATTCAGCTTTTGCATCCAGTCTTCACGAAGCCAGAGCACCATATCGTCATTGTAGGCGTAGTCGGTAATCGGCAGCGCCATCTTCTTGCCGTCTCTCGTTACTTTCATCCACATGTCCGAATCGACGTTTACGGCTGCTTTGTACTTGTCGCCGGCATATTTATCGAACAGTTCGTTTACGGACATGAACTGACCGGAGTCGATCAACATGTTGGTCGTGTCGTCATCACCGCGCCATGCAACCACATCAGGCATTTTGTCGCCGGAAGAGAGCATCAGACGAAGCTTGGTCTTATAGGCGTCATTAGTGTCCGTTACGGTCCAGTCGTACTTGACGTCCAAGCCCAGTTCTTTGGAAATGGTTCTGGATTCGATGTTGTCTTCAATGGTTTCGCCTTTTTTGTAGCGGGCGTTAATGTTCACACCCTTTACACTGGAAATCGTGATAGGCGGATCATATTTACCGTCTTTGAACCCGGTTTCATCCGCACCGCCCGATGCATTGGTCGGAGCTGTGGAACTTTTCGTTGTCGATGCAGGTGCAGGTGTTGAGGACGCGTCATCTTTCTTGTCCTTCGAGCAAGCTGCAAGCGCGCTCATGCTGAGAACGAGTGCTAGTGACGCAGCCACAGATTTGCGAAGCTTCTTCATGTACCGTATTCCCCCAATTCATTTTTTTGAAATCGTTATCACAACTACACTATAAATCCGACATATCGGGCTTGGAATGCCCTAATTTTTACTTGTATGCCAATTTGTTATCTAAATGATCAAATTCATCCACTACTCTTTGACGGCTCCAAGCACGAGACCTGTCACAAAGTACCGCTGCAGGAATGGATAAACCATCAGGACAGGAAGCATAGCAATGAAGATTTGCGCAGATTTTACCGTCCGGGTAGATATTAACGCCATCTCCGTCGCATTTGGATTAATTTTACTGAAATCCTGCTGGACGATAATCGTCTGCAAGAAAGTAGCCATCGGATAGTTACGATAATCGTTGATGTAAATCAAGCCACTGAACCATTCGTTCCAGTTCCCGACAATGGATAACAGAGTCATAGTTGCAAGCGATGGCAGCGAGATCGGCAGCACAACCCGAACCAATGTGCGGAAATATCCCGCCCCTTCAATCATCGCCGATTCCTCCAGCTCCTTCGGCGTAGCACGGAAGAAGTTCATCAGCAGGATCAGGCTGAAGACGGCTACGGATTGCGGAAGCACAAGCGCCCAGATGGTGTTCACCAGATGCAGCTTACGAATCAAGAGGTAAGAGGGGATCAATCCCCCACTGAACAGCATCGTGAAAACGATAAACCACAAATAAATATTCCGGCTGCGGAACTCCAGCTTGCTTTTGGAAAGCGCATAGGCCGCTAAGGTAATCTCAAACATTGTAATCGATACGCCGAGGATTGTCCTGAAAACCGAAATCCCTAACGCGTGAACAAAGTTTGGATTATTGATCGTTTTTTGATAGGAAGTCCAGTTAAAGTCTACCGGGATCATACCGACCAGATGGTTGTCGGCCGGCGCCTTGGCGCTGAAACTGACGGCTAATATGTGAACAAGGGGCAACAGGCAGAGAAGTCCGGCCAAGCCCAAAATAAGGTAGTTGAATACGGTAAACGTACGGTACGCTGGTGTTTTGTGGTACATTCTCTATCCCCCTTTAAAAGATGCTGTATTTCGCGAATTTTTTGGCCATCCAATAGGATGTGATGATTAGGAGCATGCCGACGAAGGACTTGAACAGGCCCATGGCCGTCCCGAAGCTGAACTGTCCGCCAAGAATCCCCATGCGGTAAACGAAGGTGTCGATGATATCGCCCTTGGCGTAAACCAACGGGTTATAGGTGTTGAAGATCTGATCAAAGCCTGCATTCAAAATACCGCCAAGCGCCAATGTGGCAACGACGATCGCCGTCGGCATGATCGAAGGAATGGTGATATGCAGCGTTTGTTTCCAACGGGTTGCGCCGTCCACTTCCGCAGCCTCGTACAAGTTCGGATTAACCCCAGCCAGCGCGGCCAAATAAATAATCGTATTATAACCGAAGGTCTGCCACGTATCGCTAAACACCAACGTGAAGCGGTAGATGGTTCCATTGCCCATGAAAAGCACCGGCGACATGTGGAACCAATCCATCAGCATTTTATTGACCAGGCCGTCGCTGCTGAGCATGTCGGTTAGAATAGCACCAAGAATAACCCAAGAAATAAAATAAGGCATGTAAATCAGCGTCTGTACGGAACGCTTAAATTTCCGGTTGCGCACTTCGTTAAGCAGCAGCGCAATGACGAAGGGAACGATTAGGTTGCTCACGAACTTCATGCAGGCGATCACAAGGGTATTGATAATGACCTGCTTGCTGTCCGGATAGGTGAACATGAACCGAAAGTGTTCCAGTCCAACCCATTTCGAATGTAACATTCCCGTGATTGGCTTGTAATTTTCGAAGGCCATGATGAGGCCACCCATCGGTACATAAGCGAAAATAATTAGTATAAGTACTGTTGGCAGCAGCATGACGTGGAGCGGCCAGCTTTTCCGCAAGGCCTTGAATTTCCTTGGTCGGGCCAACGTTGCGCTTCCGCCGGCTACCGGTGAGTAGCTCGGGATTGTTTCTTTAATCTCCATTTGGTCCTAATCCTTTCTCTCTAAAATCCGTATTCCCAAAGGCGATAAGATCGTTTATCGTATACTTTGTATTAAAATTATAGAATGACGCTTGGTTAGCAGATAGCCCCAAATTCTTTAGAATGATGCCACTTTATTATCCATTGAAGGATGGAAGCCATGAAAATAAAAATGAGTATTTTCACCAAAATCGTGCTCCTAATCACCCTGCTGCTCATTCCCATCCTGTATTTGTACAGCGCCTCCAACCAGATCAGCGTTGGGGTCATTCACGACGAAATCCAGCTGTTAAAAAAGAAGGATCTCACCTATTTCGCCAATGAAGCCAACTCCAAGGTGGAACTGTTATCCACCCTCGGCATGCTGTTAAGCGAAGACAGCAACGTAAGAAAGCTCGGCGACCCCAGTTTTCTCAGTCTCTATACGACCTACGAAATCCAGAATGAAAAGCTCTCCCTTTTTGAACGCATCCGCCTGCTGACGCCATCCTCCGGTCTCGATACCCGCATTAGCGTTTATTTTCCTGAAAGCCAGGAAGTGATCTCTTCCACGAACAATATGCATTATGATGCGGACATGCTGGCAAAAGAACTGTCACCCAATCGTTGGACGTATATGCGCTCCGATTTTGTTCAAGGAAATCAGTATACCCGTGACAAAATGACGTTCATCAAGCACATCGTGTTGAAACAGGCGTCCGCCGATGCCAACTCCGGCATTATCGTCGAAATTGCTTTCCCGGCTTCAGAACTGGGAAAGATGCTGGAAAAATATAAAGCGGGGGGCAAAGGAGAACTGTTTTTCTACGGGCCCAACGGTGAAGTGATTAGCGGCGATTCCTCCGATGGTGACGTCATCGGCAGCCTGATCCAGGCGGGAGGAACCAAAGGGTTGTCGGATTCCGAGAACCTAACCTTGAAGGTCGACGGAAAAAGGTTCCTCGTCAACAGCGCCCCCATCGCCACCCTAGGCTGGCAGGTTATCGAAGCGGAACCGCTGAGCGAAGTGCTGCAACCGATCAGCAAAAGCAATACCCTGTTTTACGGATCGTTGGCTGTACTGTTCACTCTCGGTGTCGTAGCAGCTTTCATGCTGTACATGAATGTCCACGTGCCGATTCGCGAACTGATCCGCAGCGTCCAAATGCTGCGCAAAGGCAACTATTCTAACCGGATCCGAGTGCGGGGTAACAATGAGTTCTCCTTCCTGTTCCATCGCTTTAACGAAATGTCGGCGGAAATCGAAGAGTTGATCGATAAGGTGTACGCCGAGCAACTGCGCTCCCGGGAAGCCAACTTGAAGCAGCTGCAGTCCCAGATCAACCCCCATTTTCTATACAACAGCTTCGCGATGATCCGCAGCCTTACCCGACTCGGCGAAAAGGAATCCGTCATGGATCTGGCGATGCATTTGAGCAAGTATTACCGCTATTCGACACGGGTAGAAAAACAGACGACCACCATCCGCGAGGAGCTTCAGTTGATCGTCAGTTATCTGGAAATCCAAAAGCTGCACTTGCAGCGCTTCGATTATGCAGTGGAGATTCCCGAGGAAATCCAAGATATGACCATTCCCCGGCTGCTTTTACAGCCCTTGGTGGAAAACGCCATCGTTCACGGCCTCGATCACAAACTGGAGGACGGCTGGGTGCAAATCTCTGCCGAGCAGGACAACCGCTTCTGCCGCCTGATCGTTTCCGATAACGGCGTGGGCATGACCCCGGAGGAGCTGAGCAAGCTGGTAACGGCAATCTCCAAGCCTCCCTCCGAGGAGGAAGGCTGCGCTTTATGGAACATCCAGCAACGGCTACAGCTGCATTTTGGTCCTACCGCCAGGCTGCGTTTTGAATCCCATCAACCCGAAGGCTTAAAGGTTGTGATGGAATGGGAATGGACAGCTGCCAAATCTGAGTAAGCGACTTGCGGAAAATGATAGAATAGGTGCAAGAGACACAGGAAGGAAGATCACCATGTACCAGCTTTTGATTGTCGATGACCAAATGTTTCTGGCGGACGATTTAGCCAGCATGATCCCTTGGGCGCAGCACGAAATCAGCGTCGTCCACAAAGCTTACACCGCTTATGACGCGCTGGAAATTATCGAAGCGAACGCCATCGACATTCTCATTACCGATATCCGTATGCCTGGCATGTCCGGCCTGGAACTCCTCGGCGAGCTGCACAAACGCAACCGCAACATCAAGTGCATTTTGCTGTCGGGCTATGCCGATTTCGAATACGCCAAAGTAGCTCTTAAACAAAACGCCGTCGATTATCTGCTCAAGCCGGCTGAGGACGATGAGATCATTGCATCCGTCAAAAAAGCCATCGCCGAGCTGAAACGGGAAGGCGAAGAATTTCGCTCCTTGCAGCGGCTGCAATTTTCCCTGCGCACGAATATGCCCACTTTACGGGAACACTTGCTTCTGGAGCTGCTGCGCAGCCGCAGCTTGACCAGCAATATGCTGGAAGAAAAGCTGGAGATGTTCCACCTCCCTTTTACCATCGGCTCCCCTTACTGCATGCTGTTGATCCGGTTGGACGAGACCTTTTCGCACTTCGACAGCAAGTCCGTATCGCTCTATGAATATGCCATCTGCAATATTGCCGAAGAGATTTTTTCCGAAAGCTATCATCTCTGGTATTGCAAAGATTCCCACGATTACCTGGTGCTTCTGCTCACGCCAAAGATCAGTTCCGATGAATCCGGTGACACCCGTCTAGCGGACTTGGAGAGCTTGCAAAACCAAAGAAAGACGATGGAGCACTTAACGACGCAGCTTCAGCACAACGTGAAAAATTATTTGCGCGGGACCATTTCGGCACTGCTGTCGCCGGCGGCGATTTTCCCCGAAAAGTTGGACGAGCTTTACGATTCTTCCTTATCGACTTTCCGTTTGCGCATAGGTGGAGAAGAGGAACTGCTGATGACGGTATCCGACGATATCCATCCGGGCAGCGCCAAGTCCCTGTCCGCTTTGTACGCGCCGCCAACGCTGCTGCACTTGCTAGAGGCCGGTCAATGGAACGCAGCCAAAGAAAAGCTCGACACCATATTCGATGAGCTGCGCGCGGAAGCGTTTGAAACCCAGGAGCATATTTTGGAAACCTACTTTGTCATTGCCGGCGCCATGTCCTATATCATTCACAAGAGCGGTAAGTGGATGTCCGGCTTTATGGATAGCGAAAACGAACGCCATCTGTACGACAACGGCTTTAAGAGCGCCCAACAGTTGAAAGAGTGGTCGTTCCGGCTATTGGATCAGTTGCGGCAGGACACGGAAAGCCAAGTCAAGGATACCCGCAACGTCGTGATCAAGCAGGTGCATGAATTCGTATCCGCCAATTTGAGTCAAGCCTCTCTGCAAAATATCGCCAGCCACGTTCACCTGAATCCCTCGTACCTGTCCAAGGTCTACAAAGTGGAAACCGGTGAAGGGATCAGCGATTATCTTTTCCGCATGAAAATGGAACGGGCAGCCTACCTACTGAAAGAAACCAGCGATAAAATCTATGAAATCGCCGAGAAACTCGGCTATATGAAAACCAGTTATTTCATCAAGCTGTTTAAAGAGAACTTCAACTTGACGCCTCAAGAGTACCGGGATTCGCTGTAAATTGTGGTTCTCTGAAAAGGTTCGATTACTTCGCCATTTGGAGGTTCCCATGACCTTGCCGAAATTCTCTTCAACTTCAAAAAAAGCAATCAGCGCTGCTGTCTTCATCGCACTCGCATTGCTTTCGGCGTGCGGAGAACCTTCGACACGGACGGTTTCCACGCCGATGGCGAGCCCTGCGCCGTCTGTGACCAGCACCGCAACCGCAGTCGAATCACCCTCAGTGGAGCCATCGTTATCGCCACCAGCTTCCCCTGCTGTTTCTGCCGGACCGTCTGTTTCTGCCACTACGCCAGCAGAGGCTTTACCGTCTCCTGCTCTGGACGAAAACGGAAATCCCCTTCCAAGGCTCATCAAGAAGGGGACTGTCACGTTTCAGACAGATGGAGACAAAGATGCGGTGCAATTACCGCTGATCGGAGTCGAAACCACCTATAGTGCCGATTCAGGTGATGCGCCACCCTCGATCACGCCGCCTGATCCTCTTCCAACTGTTGCTTTTCGCATCCCGGCGGAACAAGCCGGCAAGCTCGCTGCTTTTTGGATGAATCTCGGTTATGGTGGTCAGGGGATGCTCATCATCGCGCCAAAAGATTGGATTGCGAGTGGAGCAACCGTCGGCGCTAACGGTTCCTTCGGCATCAACTTGGTTAACCCCGTTGACAACCACGAAGGATTATCGACCATGGATACGGCTGGTGGCTGCCAGGGATGTGCGATCTCGAGTATCGGCAGTTATTTCCCAAAGCTCTCCAAGTGGGCGGAAGATCAATCGTTTCCCGGCGACCCCTTATCTTATCTAAACTACAAAATGATTGGCGAGCACGAGATCGAATATGAGCTCAAGAACAAAAACAACGGTTACGTGACAAGAGGCACAGCGTACGAACGCCATGAAGGCGGCGCCTGGTTCGGCGGTATCGAGTTGTCCATCTCCAAAGATCGGAACGATTTAGCGCAAACGATGCTGTCATATTACGAGTTTATGAACGAGGTTAAGGAAATGAATTAACCCCGTAAATCATAACCGCAGGCTTAGCCGGTGGCTTCCGCCAGCCCTATAAGGGCATGGTGCAAGCCAGCGCCTCAATTGCGCACTGAATGCCAACCGCGGAACGTTCACAGGGTAGCCCCAAAAGGGGTCACGTTACCTACCCCCTGCCCTTATTGACTGACTCCCCCGTAAACGGATCAATGAGCTCGCTCTACTCTCGAATACCTACCTACGTGTGGACGTGATCCTGCGTGGGGCTTGGAACAGCGTTGTGGCGAATAGCTGCGAAAATGCAGTAAAATCAAACAATGTTGGCCCGTTAGCAGAAATAACTGTGATTGTACAGGTATTTTTGTCCCATGGTTATGAATGAAGAGTTTGAGCTCGAAATACCTGTAAGTTTGCAGGTATTTCAAAAACTCCTTTCACGGGAAGAGCAATAACGGTATATTTGCAGGTATTCATCCACTCGCTCTTCGCTTCCTGCTCGGTTTAATGGCACTTATTGAGACAACTCTTATCCATCCTTTAATCTCCATAGATTTCATATGTACTGTTGGTAGACCGGCATTCACTTCATGATCAATTTCAATGATCAATTTCAAGAGATATTCTACTCATCGCTTTAAGCTTTCCCGAACCCCAGTCGAACTGGGGGTATTGTTATACAAAAAAAAGAATGCAAGCGGTGGGCCGCTTGCATTCTCTATTGAACCATTCCGGTACCCTGCTACACGATGAAGCGTAACACCATCACAATCACAACCCCGGCAATCACTGTGCCAAGAAGGCTGCGTGTCTTTGCAGCCACCCAGAAGGTAATAAGCGCCGCCCACAACTCCACATTATGAAACAGTGAAAATGAGCCACCAGGTACCAGCACTTCTTGAGCGACCAGCGCCGCCATGACAGATATCGGCACATAGCTCAGCCACTTCATCAGCCAGTCCGGCAACTGCAGCCGGCTCAGCACCATCAAAGGAATGATCCGCGGGAGAATGGTGACGATAGCCGAAGCGGCGATCAGGAGGAAAACCGACATTCTTACTTCCATTTATCGATCACCATCCCCAATGTCGACCCGACAATCGTTGCCGCAATGATGCCGATGCTCGAGCCTGCAAAAAAGCTTAGCCCAACGACAGCAGCTCCCGTCGCCACGGCGACGATGAGATCGGTACGAAGTTGTTTGCGGCTCGCCAGTTGCAGCACCAAGAGGCCGATAAACATCCCTGGCAGAGCGAAATCCAGCCCAAGTGCCTCTGGATTGGAAATCCATTGGCCGAAGACCGCCCCGACCAGATTCGCGACGAACCAGTTCAAATAGGCCGTCACATTCAGGCCGTGCATCCATTTTTCGCTGATGGCTGTTCGCCCTTGGGTGATTCCCGAGGCGACGCCGAACGTTTCATCCGTCAGTAGAAAGCCGATCAGCATATTTTTCAGCGGAGTCAACTGGCGGAAATAAGGTGACAACGCCGCGCTCAATAAAAGCATGCGCAGATTCACGAAGAAAATGGTCGCGACTACCGCCGCTCCGCCGTGATCGACGGTGATCATTCCAGCGAAAATGAACTACGCCGAGCCCGCATAGAGCAGCAAGCACAGCAAGGCGATTTCCGCGAGGCTCAAGCCTGCGGTCCGCTCCACCACCCCAGCGGCAAACCCGATGCTCCAATACCCGAGAAGGGTCGGAACGCAATCCTTTACTCCTTGTAAAAAGGTTTCGAACGGCCTGCGCTCGCCCGTCCCCTGCACATCCATCGATTTCAACGATTCCACCGGTTCCTTCCGCACTATCCCATTCCTAGCTCATATAGTAGCAGACTCCTTCTAAAAGCTGAATATGCCCGTAAAAAAAAGCACTCTCTTCTCCCAAAACAGGAAGAAAAGAGTGCTTTCATCGGTTTGTGGTCCACCTTACACGTTGCTGCTGCTGGCTGCTAAAGCTTCCGTTTTCTGCAATTCAGCTGTCCGTTTACGGTCCCTTTCCAGAATCGGCAGCAGATATTTGCCGGTATAAGAAGCAGGCGCCTTGCATATCTGCTCCGGCGTACCGCTGGCGATGATGGTTCCGCCTTTGTTACCGCCCTCCGGGCCCAAGTCGATCAAATAATCGGCCGTTTTGATCACATCGAGATTATGCTCGATGACCAGCACCGACTCCCCGCTGTCCACCAGCCGGTGCAAGACGTTCAGCAGCCGGTCGATATCGTCGACGTGCAGCCCGGTGGTGGGCTCGTCGAGGATGTAGAAGGACTTGCCGGTGTTGCGCCGGTACAGCTCTGACGCCAGCTTCACCCGCTGGGCCTCTCCGCCGGAGAGGGTCGTCGCCGGCTGGCCGAGGGTCATATAGCCTAATCCGACATCAAGGAGCGTTTGCAGCTTGCGATGGATGCGCGGAATGTTTTCAAAGAAGTGGGTGCCGTCTTCGATGGTCATCTCCAGCACTTCGGCAATGTTCTTGCCCTTGTACTTGACCTCCAGCGTTTCCCGGTTGTAGCGCTTGCCCTTGCACACTTCGCAAGGGACGTAAACGTCCGGCAGGAAGTGCATCTCAATCTTGATGATACCGTCGCCGCGGCAGGCTTCGCAGCGTCCACCCTTGATATTAAAGCTGAAGCGGCCCTTCTTGTAGCCACGAATCTTCGCCTCGGTGGTGGTGGAGAACAAATCGCGGATATCGTCAAACACGCCGGTATACGTAGCTGGGTTAGAGCGCGGCGTACGGCCGATGGGCGATTGATCGATGTCGATGACCTTCTCGACGTGCTGCAAGCCGAGGATCTCCTTATGAGCGCCTGGACGAACCTTGGCCCGGTTCAAATCCCGAGCCATGGATTTATAGAGAATCTCATTGACCAATGTACTCTTCCCGGAACCGGAAACACCCGTAACACAGGTGAACACACCCAGAGGAATCTTCACATTGACATTCTTCAAGTTGTTTTCCTTAGCGCCGCGGATTTCCAGCCATTCCTCACGGGGGCTGCGCCGGTTTTCCGGCACGGGGATAATCTTGCGACCGCTCAAATATTGCCCAGTCAAGGAGTTCGGGTTGTCCATGATCTCCTGGGGCGTGCCAATGGCCACCACCTGTCCTCCGTGAATGCCGGCCCCCGGGCCGATATCGACGATGTAGTCGGCGGCGAGCATCGTGTCCTCATCGTGCTCGACAACGATCAGCGTATTGCCCAGATCCCGCATATGCGCCAAAGTCTGGATCAACCGGTCGTTGTCCCGCTGGTGCAGCCCGATGCTGGGTTCGTCCAAAATGTACAGAACGCCCATCAAACTCGAACCAATCTGCGTCGCCAGCCTAATCCGTTGGGCTTCGCCCCCGGATAAAGTGCCGGCCGCCCGACTCATGGTCAAATAGTCGAGACCGACATTGACCAGGAAGCCCAGACGCTCGCAGATCTCCTTCAGGATCAGATGGGCGATGGAATTTTCCCGCTCCGTCAGCGTCAGCCCGTTAAAAAAGCCTTGGGCATCGCCCACCGCCAAATCGGTAACATGAGCAATATTCTCTCCGCCCACGGTCACCGCCAAAATCTCCGGCTTCAGCCGCTTGCCTTTGCACTTCTCGCAGGGCTTGGTGGTCATGAAGCCTTCGATGAATTCGCGAATCCCTTCGGATGCAGTATCCCGATAACGGCGCTCCAGATTGTTCACGATGCCCTCAAAGCTAGCCATCGCTTCCCGGACTTGTCCAAAATCATTTTCATATCGGAAATGCACTCGCTCCCCGCCGGTTCCGTAAATGATCTTGTCCAAATGGTCGGACTGCATCTCCGATACGGGAATATCCATCGGGATGCCGTAATGGCGGCAAACCGCCGCCAGAAACTGCGGGTAATAATTAGACGTGCTGCCTGCCCACGCTTCGAAGGCGCCGTCCTCGATGGTCTTCGACCGGTCCGGCGCAAGAAGCTCCGGATCGACGATCATTTTGCTGCCCAGGCCGTCGCATTCCGGACAAGCCCCGAAAGGACTGTTGAAGGAAAACATTCGCGGCGAAAGCTCGTCCATGCTAAAGCCGCATTCCGGACAAGCCAAGTTTTGGCTGAACAGGAGCTCTTCGTGCTCCATCACATCAACCAGCACTTTGCCTTCCCCCATCTTGAGCGCCGTTTCCAAGGAATCGGCAAGCCGGGCATGGACATCGCTCTTGATGACAATTCGATCCACGACGACCTCGATGGTGTGCTTTTTGTTTTTTTCCAATTCGATAGTCTCGGACAGGTCGCGATTCTCCCCGTCTACCCGCACGCGCACGAAGCCTTGCTTGCGGATTTCATCGAACAGCTTGGCATGCTCGCCTTTGCGGCCGGAAATAAGCGGCGCTAAGATCTGCAACCTAGTTTTCTCCGGATATTCCATCAGCCGGTCCACCATTTGTTGAACGGTCTGTGAGGTGATTTCGATGCCGTGAATCGGACAGTGCGGGTGGCCGATACGGGCGTACAAAAGCCGCAGGTAATCATAGATTTCCGTCACCGTGCCTACGGTGGACCGGGGATTGCGGCTCGTCGTCTTCTGATCGATAGAGATAGCCGGAGACAGCCCCTCGATGGAGTCCACGTCCGGCTTGTCCATCTGCCCGAGAAACTGGCGGGCGTAGGCGGACAGGGATTCCACGTAACGACGCTGTCCTTCCGCATAGATGGTGTCGAAGGCAAGAGACGATTTCCCCGAGCCGCTGAGACCGGTTAAGACGACGAACTTGTCCCGGGGAATGGTGACGTCGATATTTTTCAGATTGTGGGCTCTCGCCCCTTTGATGACGATGTTTTCAATGGCCACGCTTTGGCACTCCTCCCGATTTTGCGCTTGAATCAACTCTATATAAATTGAACGAAAGATCAATCCATCGATTTCAATTCCATAATCGCATCGCGAAGCTCGGCAGCCCGCTCAAACTGCAGGTTTTTGGCGGCGTCCTTCATCTCCTTCTCCAACCGTTCGATAACCGACATCCGATCGCGCTTGGACAACTTGCCAGATTCCTTGACGCCGGCCAGGTAATCCGCCTTTTGCTCCGCCACCTTCGTGGCTTCGATGACATCGCGGACCTTCTTCTGGATCGTCGTCGGAGTAATGCCGTGATCCTCGTTGTATTTGATCTGGATGCTGCGGCGGCGTTCCGTTTCGCGGATCGCCTTGTCCATAGAGTCGGTCATTTTATCGGCATACATGATAACCTTACCCTCTGAGTTCCGCGCCGCCCGTCCGATGGTTTGAATCAACGAGCGCTCCGCCCGCAGGAAGCCTTCTTTGTCCGCGTCAAGGATCGCCACCAGGGACACCTCGGGCAAGTCCAGGCCTTCCCGCAGCAGGTTAATCCCCACTAGTACGTGAAAGGTCCCGAGCCGCAGCTCACGGAGAATACTCATCCGTTCCAAGGTTTTGATATCCGAGTGGAGGTACCGAACCTTGATGCCGACTTCCTTGAAGTAATCGGTCAAATCTTCCGCCATCTTCTTCGTCAGCGTCGTCACCAGCACCCGCTCGTCCTTGGCCACTCGGTCGTTAATCTCGCCGATGAGATCGTCGATCTGCCCCTTCGTCTTCCGCACTTCGATGAGCGGGTCCAAAAGACCCGTCGGCCGAATGATTTGCTCGATCATCACCGGACAATGCTCGATTTCAAAAGGTCCCGGCGTCGCCGATACGTAAATGATCTGATTGATCTTCTTTTCGAACTCTTCGAAACGCAGCGGCCGGTTGTCCAGTGCCGAAGGAAGACGGAAACCGTGCTCCACCAGCACTTCCTTGCGCGCGCGGTCGCCGTTATACATGCCGCGGATCTGCGGTAGCGTGACGTGGGATTCGTCCACGACGATGAGCATGTCGTCCGGGAAGTAATCGAACAGCGTATATGGAGTCGCTCCCCTCTGACGGAAGGTCAGCGGGCCGGAGTAGTTCTCGATACCGGAGCAAAAGCCCACCTCCAGCATCATCTCAATATCGTAGCGTGTCCGCTGCTCCAAACGCTGGGCTTCCAGCAGCTTGCCTAATCCTCGCAGTTCGGCGAGTCTTTCTTCCAGCTCTCGTTCGATATCGACGATAGCCCGTTTCAATGAATCTTCATGGGTGACAAAGTGAGATGCAGGGAAAATCGCAATATGCTCCCGCTCTCCGAGAATTTCTCCCGTCAGCGTATCGATTTCCGTGATTCTTTCAATCTCGTCTCCGAACAGTTCCACCCGCACCGCGTGCTCACTTCGGGATGCCGGGAAAATCTCGATCACATCCCCCCGAACCCGGAAAGTGCCGCGCACGAAGTTGATATCGTTGCGTTCATATTGAATATCGACAAGCCGGTGCAAAAGCTCGTTGCGCGACTTCTCCATCCCGACCCGCAAAGACATGGATAAATCCCGGTACTCCATTGGAGAACCGAGGCCGTAGATGCAGGAAACGCTAGCGACGACGATGACGTCCCGGCGCTCGAACAGCGAGCTGGTAGCCGAGTGCCGCAGCTTATCGATTTCTTCGTTGATGCTGGAATCTTTTTCGATGAAGGTGTCTGAGGAGGGGATATACGCTTCGGGCTGATAGTAATCGTAGTAGCTGACGAAGTACTCCACCGCATTTTCCGGAAAAAAATCCTTGAACTCGCTGGTCAACTGCGCCGCCAACGTCTTGTTATGGGCGATAACCAAGGTCGGTCGGTTGATTTTCGCGATGGTATTGGCGATGGTGAAGGTTTTGCCGGTACCGGTGGCACCCAGCAGTGTCTGATGCTTCTTTCCCGCCTGCAAGCCTTCCAACAAGCTTTCTACGGCTTGGGGCTGGTCTCCTTGAGGAGAAAATTCCGATACCAATTGGAATTTTTTGTCGCTGATCCTGAGATCGCTCATGAAATCCCCTCCTCATTCTGAAATGACCTTCTCGAACGAAGGCTAGCAATCAGGCGGCAGCGCCGCTTCTTCATGCGTTTGCTGGCGTGCCCGAGCGGCTGCATGTTAAATACGGACGATGCCTCTAAAGTTTTATTAATAAAATTCCGATAAAAAGGCTAGCGAGGTTCGGAATCGGTAAAAACCGCAGGAAAATAGGAATATGTGTTCGATATATTATACCTTATTTCCCTTTTCGGTTGCAATCGGTGACCGAGTGCAATAACGAACAAACGGAACCCAACTAGTCGGACGGAGCGTGGATTTAGTGGATATCTCAACAATTATAGGCCTTATACTCGGATTATTGTCACTCCTTGGCGGTTTTATGCTGGAAGGCGGGGATATGGGCGCCCTCATGATCTATACGGCGGCGATCATCGTCTTCGGCGGCACCTTTGGCGCTGTTATCGTGAGCTTCCCGCTATCCAAACTGAAGCAAATTCCGAGTGCACTTCGGATGGCCTTCATCGAGCAAAAGCACAACCCCCAGCAAGCCATCGACGAAATCGTTGAAATGGCCACCATCGCCCGGCGGGAAGGCGTTCTCGCTCTGGAGCAGCGCGCCCAAGACAACCCGAATCCTTTCCTCAAAGAAGGACTGATGATGGTTGTCGACGGTACCGATCCGGAGCTGACCCGGCAAATCCTCGAGCTGGAAATGGACGCCTTGGAGCATGAACACGAAGGCTACGCGAAAATATTCGAATCCGCCGGCGGCTATGCGCCCACCATGGGTATTATCGGTACGGTGCTCGGACTCATTCACGTACTGGGCAATTTGGAGGATCCGAACAGTCTCGGACCGAAAATCGCCGTTGCCTTCGCCGCGACCTTGTATGGTGTCGCCAGCGCCAACGTTATCTATTTGCCGATCGCCAACAAAATCAAAATCCGCAGCAGCGAACTGATGAATGAGCGCGAACTGATGCTGGAAGGCATTCTGGCCCTCCAAGCTGGGGAAAACCCGCAATTGATCAAGAAAAAACTGTCTTCCTTCCTCCATGTGAAGAACAAAGCCGCTCAGGAAGAGAGTGTGGTAGCCGATGTCCAGGAGAGCTAAAAAAAAGCATCAGCAGCATGAAAACCATGAGCGCTGGCTGATTACCTACTCGGACTTGATCACGCTGCTCCTCGTCTTTTTTGTCGTCATGTATTCTATGAGCAAGGTCGATGTTGCCAAATACAATATGCTGGCCCAATCGCTGCATTACCAGTTCCAGAAATCCGATACCTTCATTCCGCATGATGTAGGTGCAGGCGGGGTCGTCGGCAGCCTTAATCCGCCTTCAAGTCCGGCTCCTTCCGAGAAAGACAATACAGCCAGCGGTAACACGGATTCGACTCAAACGGATCAAGACCGCAAAACAGCGGAGCAAATGGGTAAAGAAGCGATGGAAAAAGAAGCCCAGCTGCAAAACTTGTACGACATCATCAAGCAATACATACACGACAACAAGTTGGAAGCCCAAGTATCCGTACAGGATGCAAAAAAGGGCATTGTCGTCACGTTAAAAGATTATTTCCTGTTCGATCTGGGCAGCGCGAATTTGCGTCAAGGCGCTTACCCGATTTTACAGCAGATGGCTAGCCTGTTCCCTTCCCTTACGGGAGCTGTTATCAGCGTCGAGGGCCATACGGATGATTTGCCTATCCGCAGCGGTTATTTCCACGACAACTGGCAGTTAAGCTATGAACGCTCTCTTTCGGTTCTACGCTATTTCACGGATACGTCGAAACTACCGGATACTACCTTCCAAGCGGTCGCTTATGCCGATACCCGCCCTATCGCTCCCAACAATTCAGAGGCGAACCGGCAAAAAAACCGCCGCGTCGAGATCGTCGTTCTGCGCTAACGCAAAAATCAAAAGCAGCACCCAACGAGGTGCTGCTTTTTTGCTATATAAGTTGAACTAAAGACTGCAAGGATTCCGTCACTGCAAAACCTGATTATTCTTCTGATCGCAAAGGCGACCGCTGACGCTTTTCCAGAACAATCGGTTTCTCCGCTCCTTCATCCCTTTCTTTCGCTCAACTTATATAGATACGAATTTATTTTGTATGAGAACCTTAAAGGTCTATACCGGTTTCATTATCATTACGAATGAGACCAAGCTTCTTTTTCCGCATGAAGGCCAGCAGCGAAAACGGCTTTTCTGTCACGTAAAAAGGCGCTTGATCATCCGGGCACAGGACCAGTCCCAGCTGATGATGCTGACCGGCGAACAGCGGACGGTTGATGAACTTGCTGTGCCCCTCCAAATTCAACACTTCCAGCTTGCAAAAGGCCGAATTGAGGCGCATCGCCAGGTGCATCTCTTCTTTTGTCCGCACCTGTTCTCCGTTTACTCGATGCACGATTTCCCCCGCCGTTAATCCGGCTTCTTCCGCTGCGCTGCCGGGAATGACGGCAAGTATCTTCAGTCCCCGCTCATCGTTGACAAAAAGGGGCCGTCGCCCCGCATCCAAGTGACTACCAATCCAGACGATCGCTTCATGCAGCACGATGGAAAGCAAACCGATCAAAAGGCCCGCTCCGTCCCAAAAGTAGGTCAATACCGCTCCGGCGATCATGATCGCAGCATAACCGAAGAGCAGACCGGAGCTCTGCCGGAGCTTGACCTTCGGTAAATGAGCGAAATTCATTTGAGAGAAACCGATAACGGCAGGAAAAACAAGGAAGTCCCAACCGGTTGCCTGCCAATTGCCGGAGAAAAGCGGCTCCCAAGCCGGGTGCAAATCTCCTCCTGACAGAGGTGCCAGCAGAAACAGAGGAATCGGCCAAAACCCTTGAAGCTGGTAACCACCGATAATTTTGCCTCGTCTGCTCTCTACGAAAAGGGGAGAAGCCATCCGGTGACCCTGATAGCGGAGCAGCACTCCTTCCAATAGATGGAGCACGCCGACCAAGATAAACAGGGAAGGAAGATCAGCTCCATCTACTGCCCGGTGCAGCCAATCGATTCCTTCTGTCTTGTCCCATGCAGGAATATACGAAAGAATACCATGGATAATACCGAGTATCCCAGCCGCATAGGCCAAACATAAATGCCGGATTCGGAAGAATAGCAACACGAAAGTAATTGCCCAAAGCAATAGAACCGTCTCCGGCTGAAGACGGATTCCGGTTCCTGTCATCAGAATGGATGCTACTGCGCCTGCAAGGAGCCCCCACAGCCAGGTTCTTCCCGTTTCGGCAACGAGAGACCGCAGTTTTACGGCAAAAAGACGACGCTCCAACGCGATCTGCCGCCGATACTGCAGCACGATAAAGAGGATGCCCAGATAATAGAATGGATTTAGCGCCAAACGAACCAGCGCCCATAGCAACCGCTCCAGCCACAGTTCTACGATCTCCATATTAGTCATAGCTCCTTTGCGAACCTTTTTACTTCATGATTTGCGCACCTATAAGTGTAGAAAAGGGAGACCTTCGAAACAGTCTCCCTTTTACCGCCAGCCTTATCTTAGGTCTATTTCAGCCGGTCTTCGGTAGCCTTAACCGCAGCCTTCAACTGTTCATCATTTTTCGGATCGCGGATCAGTTGAACGACGGCTTCTTCCAGCTTGGTCATGGTCGCTTGGTCGGCTAAGCCGGTTTCCTTCAGTCCTGATTTCTTCTGAAACGCCTTGACCGCTTGGGTCGTTTTATCGCTGTAATAACCGTCCTCCCGGCCCGGGTCCATCTTGACCGCCTGTAGCATGACCTGGAGCTTCTTTACTTCATCGCTTACGGTATCCGGCTTGAGCGTCTCTTTCATCGTCATGGCCAGCATCCGGAAATACTCCGGCTGAGAAACGGCGACATCGGGCTCAATTCCCTTCTTATGAATCCAATTGCCGTCGGGAGTCAGCCATTTATTGATGGTCATCTTAATATTGCTGCCGTCGCCCATCTCCCGTTCATAAGTAACCTGAACGGTACCTTTTCCATAGGTTTTCTCCCCGATCAGTTTGCCGCCTGCCGATTCTCGAATCGCGGCCGCCAGAATTTCGGAAGCGCTGGCACTGCCGCCATTGGTCAAAACGGTGACCGGATACGTTTTAAGGGGATATTTGCCTTGAGCCAGATAGGGCTGACGGTTGCCGTCGCGATCCTCTGCGTTAAGGATCGGCTTGCCTTTCGGAACGAAATGCTCGGCAATGTCGATTACGCACTGCAGTAGGCCGCCCGGGTCGTCGCGCACGTCGATGATCAGCCCTTTCATGCCTTTCGCTTCCAGGCTGTTCAATTCCTCCGTGAAACGTTCCGCGGTGTTGGTGGAGAACTGAGTGATCTCGATTTTACCGATCGTGTCCGTAACCATTTCACCATATACCGTTTCGAGCGGGATATCGTCACGCACAATCGAGAGCTCGATCGGGGCGCTGGAGCCCGCGCGCAGGATGGCCAACTTGACTTGGGTACCCTTGGGCCCACGGATTTTCATCACCGCTTGGTTCAAGGTCAACCCATCCAAACTCTCGCCATTGACAGATGAGATGACATCGTTGGACCGAATGCCCGCCCGCTCTGCCGGAGAATCCTTAAGCGGAGACATAACCGTCACCTTGCCGTCTACAATCGAGCATTCCGCTCCGATGCCCTGAAAGGAGGAGTTGATGTTTTCGCTGAATTCCTTGGCTTCATCCTGATTCATATACGTCGTATACGGATCGTCTAACGCTGCCAGCATGCCGTTGATGGCACCATTCACAATGGTGTCGTGATTGACCTTGGTCAGATAGTTGGATTCAATCAGGCTGTAGGTTTTTTCTACTTTATCCAAATCTTTTTGAGTGATTCCGTTTTCCTCGGATGCACTTGCTTGAGGAGTTGTCGAAGCTTTTGGAGATGACGCATTGTCGCGGAAAGAAATATCACCGGCCGTCATGGTCAAAAGGCTGCCGGCAAACAGCGCCAGCAGCACAAAAGCAAGAACCGTACGTCCTTTAAAAACCATTAGGCAAACACCACCCTTATCAAGAGGCCCGTCTTATGCATGTCATTATATGAGGCACTCGCACGGTTTATTATTTAATTTATCATTGGACCTCTGATGGCGCAACAGATCGGTCGTCCGATCAGGATTTCGTAAGATATGGAAGCGGAGCTACCGGCTTCTCGTTAATGCGAACCTCGAAGTGGCAGTGGTTCCCCGTTGAGTCACCGGTGGAACCAACGCCGGCGATCTTTTGCCCGCGTTTAACGGTATCTCCCTCGTTTACATAGATGCCACCCTTCATAATATGGCCGTACCAGGTCCATAGTCCGCCGCCATGATCGATCACCACGGTATACCCATAACCGTTCACCCAGGATGCAATGAGCACCGTTCCTGACTCTGCCGCTAAAATCGGCGTTCCCTGCGGTGCGGCGATATCAATGCCTTTGTGCAGTTTATTCACGTTTGCGATGGGGTCCATCCGGTAGCCGAAGCCCGAGGAGATGGTGCTGCTGGCCGGCACCGGCCACAGAAGCTTGCCGCCGGTATACTTCCCTGCTGCTTTAGACGCCGCTGCGCGCTTCTCCTCATCCTCGATCTTCCTCTGTTCGGCGTACAGCTTGGCCCGTTTGCTGGCCAAGGCAACGAGAGCCGCTTCCGCCGCTTCGTCATCTTCCTCCGCCTGCTCTTGCTGCTGGCCAAGGCTGGCGATGAACGCCTTCTTTTGCTTCTCCTTGCCTTCCATTGCCACCTTTGCGTCCTCTTCTTGAGCAATGAGACTCTTAAGATCAGTCAGCTGGGTTTCCTGCTTCGCTTTATTTTCGGCGACGGTATTCCGGTCCCGTTCATTGTCTTCGAGGATCTTCTTGTCCTGCCCGACGATAGAACTCAGCATATTAAACCGCTCAACGAAATCGGAGAAGCTAGTGGCATTGAACAGCACATCCAGATAAGAGACGCTGCCATTCATATACAACAGTCGCACACGGGCCTTGAGCAGACCATCCCGCTCCTCTACCCGTTTTTCTGCCGCTTCAAGCTCGGCGCTAGTTTTATTCAGCGCGAGCTGCTTGTCCGTTCTTTCATTCGCCAGATCGGTCAGTTTGTTTCCCTCATCTTCAATTTCCTTCTGCAATTGGTTCAGGGAGACGACTTCCTGGGTCTTCGTCTGCGACAGTTCGCTCGCTTTCTTCTGAGCATTCGCGCGCTGCGTGGCCTGTTCGGCTTCCTGCTGCTTGACTTGATTCAGTTGGTCCTGGATCTGCTTTTTGGTCATAGCCCCTACAGGCTGCGTACAAAAGCTCAGGGCGGTAACGAGAGCGACAAGAGACATTAGCGTCCGTTTCAATATTCGTCCTCCTCGAGATAAACGGCTGCCGCCGTCCATGTAGGACGCGCGACGTTTACCGTAGCGGAATCAGGCTATTTATAGTGACAAACTTATAAAGTCTGATGAAGAAAGGAAGTGCCTGCTAATCATACCTTCAAAAATTTTCGCACCGAGATGAGGCTGCCCCAAATCCCGATAACCAGTCCGACTCCCATCAGCAAACCGATAATCCAAAAATTGATGCTCGAAGTAGCCAAGATACTAAAACCAAATGGTAGAATCTGCGCATTCATTGAATCATGATAGTGACCATATCCTATTAAAATCACCACGGTCGGGATTAACGCCCCAATGAATCCGGTAAGCGCCCCTTCCACAAAGAAAGGCCAGCGGATAAAGTTATTGGTTGCTCCCACCAGCTTCATGATGCGGATCTCCCGGTTGCGGGCTAAAATCGTCAGCTTGATAGTGTTTGAAATCAGGAACATCGAGGTAAATACGAGACATACGATGAAAACGACGCCAACCCAGCGAATGATTTTCGTGAATTTAAACAGGTTGGTAACGGTGTTTTCGCCGAAATCCACCTTATTGATGGGTTTTTCATCCCATTGATCATTCATGGCGCTAATCTGATCCGCGACCATTTTCGCATTTCGCGGTTCTTTCAACTCCACGTTATAAGAATCGTTTAATGGGTTATCGGCCCCATCCATCCCGTCCAAGGCATTTCCCAAACGCTCGCGCATGGTTTGCAAAGCCTCTTCTTTGGATATGAAGGTAACACCTTTCACTTCCGGCAGCTGCTCAATCGCCTTCTGCAAGTCGGAAATGGTATCGGCCTTCGTCCCGATTTCCAGGTACACCCGGACGGACACTTGATCCTCCAACTGCTTGGACAAATGATTGATGTTCATCCCAAAAACAACAAACAACCCAAGAATAAAAAGAGAGATCGTAATCGAGCTGATGGACGCAAAGCTCATCCAGCCATTGCGGATGATGCTCCTGCCGCCTTCGCGGAAGTGGCGGATATACGTGCTAATCTTCATAGCCGTACTCCCCTCTTTGCTCATCGCGGGCGATTTGTCCCTTTTCGATCGCAATGACCCGGCGTCTTGTGCTGTTAACAATCTCTTTGTTGTGCGTCGCCATGACGATGGTCGAGCCCCTGAAGTTGATCTCTTCCAACAGCTTCATGATCCCCCAGGAGGTATCAGGGTCCAAGTTTCCCGTAGGCTCGTCGGCGATGATAACTGCCGGATTGTTGACGATGGCGCGGGCGATGGCCACCCGCTGCTGTTCACCGCCCGATAACTGGGTTGGTAGTGAATTGGCTTTTTCCCGCAGGTTGACGAGTGACAACACTTCCATCGTCCGCTTCTTGATGAGCCGCTTTGGTGCCTCGATAACCTCCAGCGCAAAAGCGACGTTTTCCGCTACAGTCAGCTTCGGCAACAGCCGGAAATCCTGGAAGATCACGCCGATGTTCCGGCGCACATAGGGAATTTTCCTCGGCTTCAGCTTGCCTAGGTTAAATCCGTTGACAAAAATGGTGCCTTTAGTCGGTTTTTCCTCGCGATATATCATTTTCATAAACGTCGATTTGCCGGCGCCTGACGGCCCAACAATATAGACGAATTCATTGGCGTCGATTTTCAGGTCAATTCCTCGAATGGCATCAGTTCCGTCCGGGTATTTTTTCCAGACGTCGTTCATTTCTATCATTCGCTCACATCCTGTCGCTTATAGCCTTGATAACTTCGACAAATCTACGTAAATTCCTCTGCACTTCCGTCAAAAAAATAATAGAGTCTCGTTAGCAAACATCCGTTCGAAAGCCCTTACCTTCCCATATCTCCGAAAAACGGCCGCGCCAAATCCACCTCCTCTGACTTCCGGAGATAGAAAAAGAGCGGCTATCGAGCATGGCCGCCCTGGCACGTTTAACATTGTACAAGAGTTATAGAGGATGTTCAAGGCAATTGGTCGCCATTCTGTCGAAAATTCCGAAAATTCTAAAAACAAATAGAGAAACGCTAATTGCTCTCCAATTTGTCGAAAATCCCCTTGCTGCCTGCAAAAATGGCGGAAGCCACCAATAGATTAAAACCGATCAAAACGAGGCAAAAAATGATATTGCCAGCGCCTGCTCCACCATGGATCGCGAATTTGGCGACAAGGGCAATGATCGTGCCCGGAAATAGGACAAGCACAATCATCAGCATCCCCATGAACATTTGAAACACTTTGCTATGCAGCGGTCCGAACAACCGGCGGTACAGCACATCGGAATAAGTTAACAAGACACCGTAGCTCGTGTAGCCAACGGCACACAGCAGAGCGACCAGAGGGTTCCCCTGAAGCGACGCCGCTGCTACCCCGAAGAGAACGATGCCGTCGCACAAATGCTTCACCGTCTCTGCGCGGGTAGCGTGAAACAACTTCGCGCCGGAGCTTGCGGGGAGAAGGAAAATATAAGGGCGCTCCATTTCAGCCACCCATTTACCTGTAAACTGCCCGATGATAAGCAAGTAGTAAGCGGCAGCCATCAGCATGTAAATGATTTGATCCGGTTTGATGACATAGCGGGAGGCGAACCCCACCGCCGCCAAAAACAAAGAGGAACGGCCGATGAAGAAAAATCCCGATTTCTTATATTCCAACATATGCCGGTAATAGATCGCCTTCGCCCCTGTCCCCAAGTAGCGCTGCTCGGCTTTACGCAATTTCAAACCGAAGGAGCGGTCCACCTGGACCTTGCCGGCCTTTTTCATCGCGCGCATAGTTTCCATCGTCTCCGTCTGCCCCAGCACATCCTCATAAAAATCCGTCCGCATGAACACGAAACCGAGGATAACCAGAAGAAACCCGGCGGCAATGAGGCCGCAAGCCAAAGCAAAGGAAGATGAATAGCCGATGACAGGCGCCATTAGTACGGTTTTGAACCAGCCGACAACCGGAACATGTTCAAAGGCGGAGGAATTTAACAAGTCGTTTGCGGTCTTGCGGATGTCTCCAGTGACTACCAACTTTCCAACCAGCGCGGCAGCGATGGCCAACCCCAACAGATTCCAGATGCGTTCCGTCATTTTCCTGGCTTTGCGGGAGGAGGAAGTCCAGGAGTAGATCAACATGCTGAGAAGCTGAAGCATAAGCAAGAGCAAATAAAGGGCAGCCAACAGAACAAGAACACCGCCGGCGTTCACGTTATAGTTGTTGAGCAAATTCGGAATTTGAAAAATGAAGAAAAAGACGGTGAGCAGCGTTAACGTTACCTGCTTGATGAATCCGTAGATCAGCACTCTTTTCGGAGAAATGGGAGCTGTGAACACCAAGTTGACATCGGCCATGCGAAAAAAGCTGCTCCCCTTCTTGATGCCACTCCGGATCGTCATGTAGACGAAGATCAAGATCACGATGCTAATAATGGAGCCATAGGTATCGGGGGAAGCCGTTTTCGGCCGATTGGATGAAAGTCCGCTGGAAAGGAGAAGCAGGCCCATAAACACCACTATGGCCAAATAGGAAATGAGCAATCCAGGCTTGCGCAAAACCTGCCTGACATGGTTGGTGAAAGTTCGTCGCAATAAATAGAAAAGAGGCTTCATACCGATTCCCCTTCCGTCAGGCGGAAGAATATATCCTCCAGACTCTCGCCGCCGGCGGTGATTTCTTCCCGGGTTCCGGAAAACAGGATGCGGCCTTCTTTCATGATCAGCGCCCGGTCCCACAGCCCTTCCATACTCTCGATAATATGAGTGCTGATTAAGAGACTCGTACCGGTATCCCGCAGCTCATGAAAAATCTGTTTCAGTTCCTTGATCGCCTTCGGGTCCAAGCCAATCATCGGCTCATCGAAAAAAACGAGCTTCGGATTCAGGAGAAGGGCACAGCAAATGCTGACTTTTTGCTGCATTCCTTTGGAGAGCTCCTTGCCGAGCTTATCCTTCTTGTCCCAAAGATCAAGACGGGTAAGCAGCCTCTCGGCTCTCTCTTTCCAATCTTTCAAGGCATAGGCGTGGGCAATGAACACCATGTGCTCCCAAACGGTGAGCATATCGTAAAGTGCCGGCGTCTCGGGCACGTAACCGAACTGCCGTTTCGCCTCCAGGCTTTTGTTGGGATGTCCGTCGATTCTGATCTCGCCCTCTCCGTTCAACAGACCGATGATGCACTTGATCGTCGTGCTTTTGCCCGCTCCGTTGGGTCCCAATAATACCGCCAGTTCGCCAGGTTCCACCTCAAAGCTCACACGATCGACCGCCAGGGTGTTCTCATACCGTTTTGAAACATCTTTCACAAGCAGCATCTCATCCGCCCCCTTTTCCGCAATAAAGCATCCTTTCAAAAGTATACCTATTATTAGATATTATTGGAAGAATAGAAACGGCATGTTAAAAAGAGCCACGCTCTGCACGATGTGCAGGGCATGGCCCTTCTATTAGCTTACCAGTCTTATCGCAGTTCGATTTCGATGGCGGCAATCTCGCCATTGCGTACTTTCTCCGCCCATTCGCCGTATACAACAGAACCGTTTACTGTATGTTGTTCGCCATCTTCGGCGGTCAGCTTCAGGGATGCGATGCGCGCGGCGTTTTCTCCGTATGTGGAGGCTTTGCGCGGGTTGCGGTAGCTGACCTCCGTTTTGCCGAGGAAGCGGAAGGCAATTCGGCCTTCAGCATCGAACAGCCAGCCGGGTAGTACCGGCTTGAACTCTAACGCCAAACGTCCATCTTCCGTTACGTGGAAGGGCGTTCCCGCCATCATGCCCACCCACATACTGAGGAATTCCGCCGTAGAGCCGCTCAGCCGCGCATAAAAACCACGTCCCAGCGTTTGCGGATCGGGATTCACCGAGGTAGCGATGAAGGAGGAGTTCTCCAACGTGCTGCGGCCGTAAATCGCCGGGTCCAAGAACGGCACGAGGGAATGCTGCATTTCCTCCTCGTACTCCTCGTAGAGACCATTTTTCAGCAGCTCCAGCACGTACTTGTAAGACATATGCATGAATACGGATTCCCGCTCCAGCCATCCCGGAGTAAAGGCACGGATGCGGCCAATTTCGAGAGATTCATTTTCCAGGCTGACGGATGTTTTGTACATCTTCAGTTTGGGATCATACAAGTCCGTCGCCTTGATGCGGTTATAGATATCGCGTGCCTCTTCGGCGTTATCCACCGTTTTTAGCCAGCGAGCCGGCCCTTCCAAGAAGTGTGGCAGCGCGATGCCTTGAAACTTGCGCACGATTGCCTTGGGCAGTCCGTAGTGGCTCATCGCCGGCTTCCCCGATGCGTCCAGCATCGTTTCGAACTCTTCCGCTTCAAATCGGAAGTAAGTGGGCACGATGCCGCCGCCCATTTCTACCGCGCGCTCGATGCCGAGATCCACCACTTGCAAAAAAGTTCGGCTGATCGCATGCAGATCCTTCAAGGAGACGGCTGTTTCCGCCCCTGTGATGCCGAAGCGGATTTCATCCCGGTAATCTTCCCGCGCCGCCGCTACTCCATCCCAATAAGGGAAGGCGTCGAGCTCGCCCTTTTCACGCTGCTCCGCCAGGTTCGCCGTCTTTTGCAGGAAGCGGTAGATTTCCTCCGGCACCCGCACTTCGCGGTCGGATGCTTCCGCACATGCGGTTGCGAGGAACTGAAGCATCCGCTTCAGCTCAAAGGTTTCGCTCATGCCGGAGCCGATGAGGCCGGGCAGTCCGTTCATGGCATCGTTCCAGCCCGGCTTGTTGCCTTCCATTTCGATGCCCATGCCGTACGGGTCGAGGGTGGCGAATTTGCTCAGGGACAGGGAAAGGATTTTCACCAGCAGATTAGTCCGATAAATCTCTCCGCGGCCTTGCTGTGTCTTCAACCAATGGGTACCGTTCAGAGCAATGCCGAGGGTCTGCATCTTCTCTTCATCGTGGACAACCGAGCCATATTGACGTACGGCTCCGTCTTTCACCACATATTTTTCACTGCGAGGCAATACCCGCACCGGGCTGTCAAAGTAGGCATAGGTTTCGTCGCCGAACAACAGCTCGTTTTTCTTGTCCGGGAACACGGACAGATACGCATCCACCAGGTCCATGTTATAGGTCCAGTGGTCGGACCAGTAGCCCTCGTTGAAGCGGGCTTCGATATTTTGCTCCGCCAGCCCCAACAGACCGTTCAGGAAATCCGCTTCCGGCTGGAGCAGCTCGATGTTCCGGTCAGCGATCAGGTTGATCACCTTGCCCGGTGTGAAGGCTTTACGCGCCAGAGCCGTCAGATCGGCCTGACCGTTTTTGACCGATGCCGCGAGATGAGCGTCCAGTTCAGCCGCTTTTGCCGCAGGAACCGTGAAAGTGGTACCCTCGACGCCCAACGGGTTATAGCCGTCCGCCTGCATCAGGCTGAAGAACATGCGGATGTTGAAGGTGCCCACCTTCGGCTGGAAAAAGACATCGTTGCGCCGGTTTTGGTTGGCGTCGCGGAAATTGCCGTTACCTTGGGAATAAAACTCCGGCAGCAGCGAGAAAAAGTTATAATCCCGCTCCAGGTCGCCGTGCTTGCGGGAGAAAAGATGAACGACCTTCGATGTAGTGCCTGAACCGTTGTTGCCGTCGCCGCCGAAAATAAATGGATACCCACCCCGCAAAAAGTTGTCCAGGTAGCATTGGCGGGCGTAGGCGTCAATCACCGGCACCCCGGTGCGGGTGCTGATGTCCGCCGTCAGTTCGTCCACTAACCGGTTCGCTTCCTCCCGTTTCTCCGCGATATAGGCAGCGGAGCAAACACTCGCGGCCTTGGCATTGATCCGCTCGACCCGAGATACGTTGCCGATCAACGTGTAGAGATTCAGCTTACCCCCTGGGGCGAGCTTTGCGCTTTTGCCGCTGAAGCCGCATGGAATTTTATTGTAGGCGTAAGGAATGCGCTCGCTCAGCTCCGCCAAAGGAACAGCCGCGAAAACGTCAGGATAAGACAACGAACTGTTTTCGCCGAAAACGAGGTCGGGATCGACAATGGGACGCAGCAGATCTTCCTCATCGGAGAAGCTCAAGTAGAAATGGCCGCTGACCACTTCGCTCACTTCTGCCTCGTCGTGGGTGCTGGAACGGTTTTTATAGAAGGGGATGCGGTTCGGCAAATTCTCCACTTCCATCCAGCTGCGAAGCAGATGGCCGATCTCCTTGAACTCCCCGTTTCCTACGCCGTAGGGCAAAATTTCCGGCAAGCCGTCCAACAGCTCGATCTCCCGCTGGCCGTCACCAAGGCTTTCAATCTCCACATGCCGCACCAGCGCCGCAAAATCCTCGCCGGGCACATGAAAATAAACGACGTTAACCTTCAGCCCATGGCGGCTATGGGTTTCCGTCAAGGAAATCTCGTTAGCCTTCACACGCATGACGCGATGGATATCGGGATCGGGACGAAAGGTTTGGAACGGCTCATACAGCTCTCCACCAATCTTGATGAAGGTACGAAACCCGCTGGCTGACACCGTCTTGTAGGCGATGCTGGCCGGCGAAAACTCCATGATCGGGCTGTTTTTATCCTTGATGCCGAAACCGCTGATCGCCTGCCCCCGGTTTACGTAAAACGTCCACATTGGAATACCCTTCAGTCCGGCTAGACCCGGTAAAAAGCTGGCAAAGGGTTTCGCTTCATGATAGTTCTCGATTACAAACGTGTTCTGCTCGAAAGAATAGTTCGCCATTTCGAATACAACCTCCGCAATGCAAAAATGAATTTGTCCTTTAAGTATTTCCGAAACCGGTTTCGTTGGCAAGACTTTTCATGAAAAAAGGAACTGAAATTTCAAAGGAGGGCGCCAGCCCTCCTTTTACTTTTCCAATTCCCATTCCCTATTCATCTATCGGCTATACGTCAAATTCCATTTGCTTCTTGGCCAACGACACCCATTCCAGAGGAGACGGATGAACATCGGATTTGTACTCGGAAGTGCCTATATTAAGTCCCAGTTCAACCTTATATTTATCTTCGATCTCGCTCATGTTGATCGCCGAAACCTTATCTCTTAACCGATTCACGACCACTTCCGCACCTTCCCGGTCCGTTAGGAGCAGCATTCCCCACAATGGAACTGACGGGTTGAGCATATACAGAGAGTCGTTGGTGCGAATACTTGACTCGTTTATTTTGGTCACATCCGCAATAATGTCAATCAGCTCGGTTTCGCTTACGATGCGCTTGAGATCATCCCAGTACTTAACGCTTAGTACCAACAACGTAAGGGGGATCTTATAACGGGTCGAAATCGCCATAAAGACCGTCGCGTCAGATTGGAACGACCGCATGTTTTTTAACCGCGTATTCTCGTCCACCATGACAAGCGATGCGTTCTTTTCCCGAAGCCTGTTGTTTTCATCCTGCAGCTGTCTGTTAGACCGTGTCAGCATCCAAGCAATAACCGTCAAGATCGGTGTCATGATCAGCCAAAAATAGCTATCCGCCCCTATCGTCGCACCTGTCACGACAATCCGGTACAGGGAATACGTGCCGTAACCAAATATGAACAAAATGTTCAAGACCAACCCCGTTGTCGCGGACGTAAAGAAAGTCACCACCGCCAGCAAGAAGGCGACGTTCAATAAAATAATGTTGAGAAAATAATGATCGGAGTCTCCCGCCACGAATACAATGCACACGAAACAGAAGAGCAATAGCAGCAGGAAGGCAATATCCGAGAATAAACTTCCCTTATCGCGTCTCATTGCTTCCCCTCCGCTTCTTACGATATTTGCTAAGCAGCAGGATCAGAGAAACCAGGACGAAGATGAGCACCAAGGCGGCGACAGCGACAAAGCTCATGACGTCCGTTCTTTGCAGCAAATCCTTCACCGTATCCGGCTTCTCCTGCTCAATCTCTTTCTTAAACCGGTAGGATTTAATCGTTCCGTCCTTATCCGTGGCGACACCGTCACCGTAGATTTTCCATCTCGAATTGTCACTATCCAGTAGTTTAGAAGCCAGAGAATAGGATTCGGAGCTGGCTCCCGTAACAGTCAAGAAGGCTAGACCTGCCTTATAGGGCGACTCGATCAACTGAACTACACCCAACCGTTTTCCATAGTCGGCATCAATGCTCATTTTCTCGTTGGACTGAAACCCTTCTCCGCCTGGTCCATATTTAAAATAGAACTTATCGTTATGATCCCGGATGACCTTGTTGTCCAGATAGGTGCCAATCGCAATCACATTGGAATCTTGCAGTTCGCTATCCGCGACATTTTCGTCATAGAAGCGAACCACGCCAGTATTGCCCTCGGCGTATTGACCTAATAAATTAAACAAGTTGGCGATAGTCTGATACGTATACTCATCCTTCTCCCCGGGCAGCACAACGGCAATCTGATTAAATCTACCATCGCGCAAATACGGATTCGGATAGCTGTTAAACAGCAAATCGGATTTATCCTTCGTATTCAGCCGCAATACCGAATCCGGATCAATATAAGCCCACGGCATTTCTCTTGGAGGCTCCACACAGCCCGCGGCTTGCAGTTGCAGATCGAACGCCACTGTGAGGGAGAAATTGCCCGTTATCCCGGCATTAGGAGGGATCGGCAGCTCCAGTGTGTCGCCGTCCGCCAGCTCCGAGGTCAGCTTCTTGCTGCCGATTGGTTTATCGTTCAGCAAAACCGTCACCATCGAACGATTGAAATCCAAATTCTTCGCGTACCGAAAATCAAGGCTGATTTTGCTTGCATCGGCGATTGTGCGGTTTGCCGGCAAGGAGACGAAATACTGCTTCTCCTGATGCATTTCGCCCTTGATCTTGTCCCCCGTCTCGGTCAGCTTCATGTTCTTGGTAATATCGACAGCCGGCGCATCAACATTAGTGCCGCTATCGACCCACTTTGTACTGCCGGTCAGTTGGGCCACCAGTTCCTGATTTGCTAGCATTCGGCCGGCCTTCACCAGCAAATCCGGATTTTTTGACGTAACGACTAAGGTCGGCCGGCCATCTGCCGTCAGTGTTTGAATGACGGCTTTATCCTGGAGCACATTGCCGTCTATCGATTGCTTGTACTCCGCTGGCAAGCTGTCATACAAGGCAATCGCCACAACAAGCTTCTTGTTCACAAGAACGCCGGATTGAAAGCTATCGATCGGAATAACCCGTTCCTTCAGCTGGTTCGCTTTGGCAAAGCCAGAAAGTGCATATACCGCCGCTTCCAATTCGGAAGCTTCACTCTTAACCGGCACCGCGATCACGCCCAAATCGGAACGGATCGTATCCATCCCCGTGAAGCGGTCGTTAAAGTCTGCTATCCCTCCACTTAGCGCCTCATTTCTATAGCTGATCCCCACGTCCGAAGTATCGTAAATCTGCAGCCAATCGTCTTTACTATCCGTCGGCGTGCAAATTTGATAATCGACAGCCGTCCGGACATCCCCATCGATCGAAAGGCTGTTGTTGCCTTGGACAAGGAGTTCCTTTGGTACATTCACTGTCAATCGCTGCTTACCCTCGCTCACAGTGGGCCGGAACGAATAGAATTTCGTTCCATTCATAGTTAGCGTAATACTGGAACTGTCATTCTTAGCCAGCTGCGTCACCTGGTAATCGAGATTAACCTTCACCTCGCTTACGTTCCAATACTTTTCGATCCAGTAGTTAAACTGCTTGGATGTCATCGCTCCCGACATCGAAAGATTCGAGCCTGTTAGAGCGCTAGAATAGGCCATCTGATCGCGATCAGCAGCAGCATACGCCGCTTGTGGGCCTGTTTGAATGACTACCAGCACCAGACACAGCAGTCCGATGATCCAAAACTTTCTGTTCATGCCCTCTCTCCCCCGCGTTTAATAACGTTCTGTTTTATACCATTTCACTTCTCGTTTAAGAATCAAATCCTTCACAAACCCATACATGCCATTTGCAGAAACGAGCATCCACATCTGGCAATAAGAAATGTACATCAGCATAATGAGCCATAGATTGGATAACCGCATTTCTCCCTTCTCCGTCGTCAACGTAATGAAGGTGCCTGTGATAAACAGAATGATAGCTAGCACCCACAGGAAAGTGCTGAAGCTGGCAATCGTCGTATGTACATAACCAAATGCACGCAAGATAAGCAGAAGATCAGACACAATGATGGAAGAGAGCAATAAAACGTATATAGAAATAAAGTAGAAAAGATCGAAGTGTATCCGCCTGGCCGAACGGTCGAAAAACAAAGGGAAGTTTTTGACGATGACGTAAATATTGCCCTTTGCCCAGCGGGTTCGCTGTTTAAACCAAACTTTGACCGTCTGCGGCTCCTGCTCCCAGGTGACGGATTTCGGCTGGAATTTGATCCGATAGCCCATCAGGTAGATGCGAAAGCTGATTTCCGTATCTTCCGCGATGGCCTTTACATCCCAACCACCGATCCTCTCTACGATCTCTCGGCGCATAATGAAATTCGTCCCCGGAATCGTACATAGCTTGAACAGCTTCCATCTCCCGGCTTGAGCCATCCATTGGAACGATAAGGTTTCGATATTAATAAAGCGCGCCAGTACGCTGGCATTGCGATTGCGAGTCCGGAACTTGCCGATGACGGCACCCAGCGTTTGATCATGGGTAATCTCGCTTACCAGATAGCGCAGTGCGTTCTTTTCAGGCGTATTGTCGGCATCGTAGATCGCGATCAACTCTCCCCTGCTCCGCGAGAATCCGATGTTAAGCGCATTGGACTTGCCCTTGCCGCCAATAACGGAGTCCGTGTTGATGATGATCAGGTTGCGTCCGGGATGATCGGCCTGCAGCTGGCCCAGCAGCAAGCTGCTATTGTCGGAAGAGTTATCGTTGATGACGATAATCTCATAACGATCATGAGGATAATTCAGCGAGAGCAAGGATTCTACCGTCTGAACGATGACTTTCCCCTCGTTATGTGCTGGCACCATGATGGAAACGAACGGAGCCTCCCCTTCCAATTCCGGCACAGGCTTGTTCTCATTTTGCAAATAGTATAAATAGCCGGCCACGATCAGAAGCACATTGACGAGCAGCAATGCCCAGATGCAGGTAACCGCGATCAGCATCAATACGTCCACGATGTTCATAGCAATCTCCTATTTGTAAAATTTGCGCCGATATCGCCGGGACCCGACAACGAAGAAGATCCCGAAGATCAACAAAGTCATGGAAATCATCACCGTGAAAAAGTTGTTCTGCACATTGAAAAGTTTTTTCAGACGTTGGGGCTCATGAGACTTGTACAAGTAGTCAGAGCTCACGTCTTGGAGCTTATCGTTCAAGTAGACGGAACGGCCATTCAAGTACAAAATTCCATTTTGAGAGGCCATGACATTTGAATCCGTCTTAACCTGGTGCGATTCATATTTGTAGTCTGCAAAATCCACCCAGCTGTTCATGAGGAAATCGACAATCCGGTCAAGACCTGCCTCATCCTCAGGAAAATCGAAGGTCAGCGCCGCATTCATCGGGAAACTCTGCACCTTCTTGCCTGCTTCCGTTATGAGCCTGAGGTAATCCTCTCCCATGCTATATAGCGAAGAAAGAAAAGGAAGAGAAGTATCGGCCTCATCGCGATAGAGTTTGTTCTCATTAGCGAATAGTACCGTTGAATCAAAAAAGCTCATTCCCTCTGCCGCATATAGCTTATCGTAGGACCAGTACAAGTCTGCGCCAAGCCCCAGAGGCACGATGCCGTTCTGGGCCAAAACATCGATGAACGACTCCATTTTACCGGGTAAAGCGGATTCCCTTTCGCGAATGCCGGATGCCACGACAGGCGCATTCACGAGAATGCTTCCATTCTTCGCCTGCACGTATTTCAGCGCTTCCAGATACCGCTTCATCGCCGGATAATCGGTGTTGCCAAATACCGGCCTCACACTGACGATAAAGGGAATCCCGGCATCATAGAGCTTATCCGCCATATGGGTCAGCAAACTTAGATCCGAAAATGGGTAGATCTCCTTGAACAAAAGGTAGGTCTGCCCTTCTCCCTCGATCGAGAGCCAATCCTTGAGAAGATAAGCCATCGCCAGTTCACTAAGAGTGCCCTGAGCCATATAGGGAACGTAAGCAAGATGCTTGTCCATTACGCCATATGGTGCCTGTACCCCGCTGCTATCGATAGAAATGCTGCCGTATCTCTCGCCGACGGATTGTTCGATATAAGGGACATTGGATGTTTCGCGTGTCGTCTCAGCGTATGGGCCCATCGACAGTCGAATCGTTTCCTGCCCGGCTTCCCGCAAACGAATCCCCAGCCCATCCATCACTCGCTTCGGCGGATGCTCGCCGATGTGGAGATAGTCACCTTCGTAGGTATTGAGATCCTGAAGATAATCCGCATTGGTTATCTCAAGATCCTCCCGATTGCCAACCCCGATCACCTTCCCATACTGCCGAAGCGTGCCCGGTTGATAATCATCAACCCCGGTTATCGTAACCTTCGCTCCGTAAGCCGCCAGGAGCCGCTGCAGCACCTCCACATTTCCTTGGCGGGATGATCCTTTGACCAAACTGTCATAGACGATAAGCACATGGGTTGGCTCTACCTTTGTCGATGCATGTGCCACAGGAGGAGCAGGCAAAGAAAGCAGGAGGGCCATAAACAAGAGCAGCAACTTGATTCTCCGGTTGCGTATCATAAGTTTGCCACCGTATTTGCCTGCTGGCCTATCCTAGGGTTTGGCCCATGGGTGGAGGCATCCTCTCCATCTTTGTCTGTTTCAAGATCTCCCGTCCATAGCCTTTTTCGGATCGCATCCGAAATCAGCAGAAAGGTAACCATATCGAAAGAAGCCGTGAACATGAACTCGTGCTTGGATAAATCGGCGTCTCCCGCTCCGACAATCGAGATCATAATGCCGGACAAGCCCATCATAATCATCATGACGATGAGTGGCAGACGAAGAGCCTTTCGCCATCTCCTTGCTTTTACGGCAGCAATAAACGAAGGGACGTATAAGCCAATTGTCACGATCACCCATATCGTGATAAATCCGATCGTCTTGGGAGCAACCGCAGCCTTCAGCAGGCTATAGCCGGAAAAGAACGTGGTCTGGGCTCCGAACGCCTTCCCAACCGATTTTTCATAATTGCCCATAGCCGGGGGCCGGATTTGAAACGCGCCTTTCGCCGCCAAATTCAACATATTGAAAGCCTGTCCGGGATGGGCGGCATAATAAGTCAGGATCGAACCGAACCCATACTTGTTATAAAAGTCCCGCTCCAGAATGGGCGAATCGACATCTACTGTCGTATACAGCTCGTAATAGATGCTTTTATTCAGAATGGCATACTGCCGATCGATGCCTAAGGACTTTAACGTTTCTTCCGGATCGTCCGATCCCATCAAGATGCCGCGAGTCATCGCATGATACTTATTGATGTTAACGAACTCCTTGGGAATGAGCGTATACGTGCCCACCCCCGCCAACAGGAGCATGACCAGCGCCAAAGCAACACCAGCCCGATACCGCTTACCCCGGCGAATCCAGACCAGGAAGACTCCCATAACCGCGATTATGATGCCGACGGGCGCATTTTGCTGCTTGCTCGTCGTAAGCAAGAGCGCTCCCGCGAAGAAGAGTCCCAGCATGACGTAATCGTTGTATCTTTTGCGATACAAAAGCAAGCCAGCGGCGAGAATAAACAGCATAGATAGGAGAACAATGCTCTCCCCGAAGAACGAATTGAAGTAAGCCGTATAGCCTGTATCCGCAAAAAGGAAGACGGCAAGCGCCGCGATGGGATAGCCGAATTTCGCCGGGACTTTCCAGGTGACGGCCTCTACTAATAAATAAATCGCGATCGTGTAAAATACGGTCAAAATTGCTCCTTGTACCCGAATGTCGAACACCTTGCCGTTAAAAAGTTCATTTACCCACATGGATAGCTTGATGATTAATGTTTGGGACGAGAAGATGGGGGCGCCGCTCTCGTTGAAATATTGAAAAATACCGAATTCTTTTACGAAATAACCAAAATATTGGCTGTCGTAATCCGGAGTGTTAAAGTAGAGGCCATTGCCGTACAAAATCCGGAAATAGTCTCCATTATCCGCCATGCCAATATAAGGCGGCACGAACAGAGCGATGATCGTGATGCTCATTACCCCTAACGCTGCTGCCAACGATGGCGATAGATAACGACCGAGCAGTGCCAGTCCCTGTTTAAAACGCCGATTCGGCTTATCGTCTGCCATCGCACACCGATTCCTTTCTTCCCGTTTTCGTTAATACGCATATGCGATCAGAGCCATCAGGTTATCAAACGAATAGGCTTGCTCGGTCGTCACATCCCCGAAGCCGCCTTGCAAGGGAGTATTTCCATCGTTAACCCGATACTGGTTCATCCTGCGGATGCTCATTTCATACAACTCTTGATCGTCCAACACGGACCCGATCATGGCAGCAAGGGCATAGATCGCGGTCGATTGCACATCGCTAGCTGGTTTTCCGTCCTCTGTATACTGCCCGTATAGCGCGCCTCTTCCAATTTGATCCTTCAAGTATCGGACGCTGGCGGGCTGTTGTTGGCCGATTTCCGCAAGGGACAATATCGTCAGAAGAGATTGCACGGTACTGATCGAACCCTTGCTATATGTACGTGTCTCGTAAAGATAGCTAGTCTTATAGAAGGGGAATCCATCGGAGAGATACCCTCCGCGGACGACATTCAACATGTTGGCGTTCAGCTTTTGCAGGGATTTCTCCGGCACAGGAAGCACCTGTAAGGAGGAAAAGTCGATATAGCACAGGGTAACGGAGTTGTTGGCCGTATGAACGCTGTCGTCGTAAAAGTCGCGCAGGTACCCCTTCACGACGTTGTGCTCATAAAATCTCTGCCCATAGCTTCTCGCTTCCTCCGCATACCGATCGTCGCCGAACGCTGCTCCGGCCTCGGAAAGCGCGCGGATGATCCGCAGATCGTCCACCGCCGCATTCGTGGAATACCGCTTGTGCAGCTTTGGACTATAACGGTAGCTAAACCCGGAATCCAGCGTGAATACCCGTTTTGCGTTCGCCCAAGCTTCATCGAAGAGCTCCTGTTGCCCAGTCAACGCATAATACCGAAGCAATATGCCGGCCGATTCGCTCAGCACTTCATGACCGGTGGCCACCTCATCTCTCTGAGCGGTATCAATAAAATTTGTAAATACACCATCGCCGCCAGACAATCGATCGGTCACGAAACGCTGCAACCGTTCCCGATATTCCTGCATTCCCATGGTATCACCGTAATTTGACGAAGGTCGTGAAGTTGAATTGAGGGGTGAAGTATCCGCGATTTTCGGCTTTCCGCATGAAGCAACCAGGCTAAGAATAGCAATGGCAACCACAAACTTAAAAAGCCTCAATCTCATCGATCCCCACCTCCCTACTAAAGAATGATTCTTCTACTTTCATTTAACCAGCCAAACCTCGCGGATTTCTAAAATGAAATCTAGGTCCTACAGGCTTATTAACCCATTTTCCGAATCCCTAACAACCATCGATCGACATTTTTCGCCGAAAATTTGCCCTCGATCGGCCGATGATGGACAGAATCATATCCCCCTGCAATTTCTCCAGATTAGCATATGTGTATTCTAACCTATGAAATGATCAAGAGTTTTCCCACGAGAACGATAAGCACCTATAATTCTAGGACATTTCTCCCACAAATGCCAATGGTTTTTACATATCAAGGAAAATTTAGGTGACGACCACAACCGCGCCATTAGAGATGAACCTGGTTCTTTTGAATCAACCTAGGTTTTCCAAATATCTTGTGTAATCTCATCCTCTATTCGGCTCTCGGCAAGACTGCCGAACAACCAGCTCAACAGGATGAATCACGGCCTCCTTTGATCCGCCGTTCTCGATGGCGTGGATGAGCAGCTGCGCCGCCCGTGCGCCGAGACCGGCCATGTCCTGCCGCACTGTCGTAAGGCTGGGTGTCAAATAGCGCGCCAGTTCAATATCATCATACCCAATGACAGAAATATCGTCCGGCACATGAAGACCCGCCGCTTGCGCCGCTTGGATTGCGCCCACCGCCAAATTGTCACCAGCGGCAAAAACCGCCGTTGGCCGCTCCTCCGCACGAAGCAGTTCCTCCATCGCCCGATACCCGCTTTCCACCGAATAGTCGAAATGAGCCTCCACGACCCATTCCGGACGCAACTCCAAACCATGCTCCGATACTCCCTGCTCAAAGCCTTCCCGGCGTTTGGTGCCGGCAAATGTCCCCCGTCCGCCCGCGATGTGCGCGATCTTCCGGTGACCCAGCCCATACAAATAGTCGATCGCTTGTCGGGATCCAGCCGCATTATCCGAGGCCAAGGTAACCGCAGCTTCCGTGTCCGAATCCAGCACGACGCAGGGAAGATCCCCTCGAAGCAACTCTGCGTAATCCGCATCCATTGCGTCGTACATAAGCACGGCGACTCCGTCTACGCCGCGCATTTTACCGTGCTCCAGGTAGCTGTTGGCTTTCCCGCCGATATCCTTGCTCAAGAACAGCAGATCATAGCCTGCCGTGGCCGCGGTCTGTTTGAAGCCCTCCAAGACGCCGCCGAAAAAAGGATGCCGCAAGCCCACCCCGGTCTTTTCCAAAAAGAGCAGCCCGATGGTCCATGAGCGCTTCGTCGTCAAGGCTCGCGCTTGGGTATTGGGCAGGTAGCCCATCTCCCGGGCCGTATTTAAGATGTGATCTCTCGTCTTGCGGCTGATGTCCGAATAGTGGTTAAACGCTTTGGAGACTGTCGCTGGCGAGTATCCGGTCCGTTTTGCGATATCGTAAATGGTAGCCATACCCGTTCCTCTCTTTTGCCGATAGTTGAGCTGCGGTTACATTATCCCGCATTTTCATTTGACTCATTGTACCGTTACCCGGAAAAACGCGTCAAATGCGCGGATTGATTGTAGAATTTATCTTGAAGATATTTACAAAATAGTGACGGCGCATGTAAATCATTGACAGATGTTCAAGAAATGAAATAGGATTAAAACCATTAAATCTCATTGGATAAGTAAGAATTGTTCACTGAGCAAAATAGCCTCCGCCCAAGCTGACTGGTCGTCCAGAAGCCGGGACCGTAAACAGGAAAACCTGCATGCGGCCCGGCTTTTGCGTTAACCGGCAGATTTGAAAGAAATGGAGCAAAGAAAGGAGTGAACCCCACTATGGGAGGATGCGGTGTCGGAACCGCCGCCGTACAAGCGGATCGCGCGGAGCAAGAACGCTACGGGCACTTGGCCCGCAGGCATCCGTGCTTCAGCGCGGAAGGGCATTTCAAACATGGACGGCTGCACCTGCCGGTTAGTCCGGCATGCAACATTCAATGCAAGTTTTGCAAGCGGGCTTTTAATAAGGCGGAAAACCGCCCGGGCGTAGCCGCAAGCATCCTGCCCCCGGATAAAGCGGCAGAAACGGTGACGAAGGCGCTTGCTCTTTGCCCGGATATCACCGTAGCCGGCATTGCCGGGCCCGGGGATACGCTGGCTACTCCTCACGCGCTGGAGGCTTTTGAGTTGATCCGGCAGGAGCACCCCGGGCTCATCCACTGCCTCAGCACCAACGGCTTGCTGCTGGAAGGGCTGGCCGAGCGGATTGCCGCAGCCGGGGTGCAAACCGTGACTGTGACGGTCAACGGGGTAGACCCCGGCATCGTGGAGCAGATCGTCTCCGCCATCGTGCTGGATGGCCGGGCGATCCGCGGCCGAGAGGCGGCGGAGACGCTGATCGGAGCGCAACTGGCGGGCATCCGCAAGGCAGCGTCCCTCGGGCTCGTGGTCAAGATCAACACCGTGCTCATTCCCGGAATCAACGATAGCCACATCGGCGAGATTGCCGCCGCGACCCGGGCGGCCGGTGCATCGCTGATCAACGTGATTCCGCTCATTCCCCAGCACGAGTTGAGCCACATCCCCGCGCCCGATTGCTTCCAGCTAAGCGATGCCCGCAGGGCGGCGGAAGAGCATCTGCCCGTCTTCCGCCACTGCCAGCAATGCCGCGCCGATGCCTGCGGCATCCCCGGAGCGGGCCGCGACTTCGCTTCCCAGCTCTACGATCAGCCACTGGAGGAGACTTTCTCCCATGGCTGAACGGGCGGCCGAGGGAACAACTGAGCAGGTGCCCAGCCGAAGTGCGGAAGCGAAGGAGGCCGCAGACGCGGCCATTGCCGGGCAGGCCGGCGACAGCTTTCGGGTGGCCGTCGCCAGCCTGGATGGCGTGCGGATCAACCAGCATTTTGGCCGCTCCGAGCGCTTCTTCATCTACCGGGTAGAAGCGGATGGCCGGGCCGTTTTGCTGGAGGAGCGGGAAGCGCGCCGCCCTTGCGGCAACGGCTCCCACGAGGAGGATGCCTTGGAAGCGGCAGCGGCAGCGCTCTCCGATTGCAGCATCGCGCTGGTCAGCCGCATCGGTCCAGGTGCGGACCGGGCACTTCTTCGCCGGGGCGTCAAGGCTTTCGAGACGCCCGGCGAGCTAATACCGGATGCGATAGATAAGCTCGTCCGCTATCTCATCCGGCTGAGGGGAATCGCGCCCCGAGGCTAAGGGCGGCGAATAGCACAAACGGCTATCCGGCTTAACCTGTACGCGGCGCTGCTTGCTGCATACTAATTACCATTTTTACACACGGGA
>NZ_CBQR020000152.1 GCF_000455485.1 Gorillibacterium massiliense | reverse complement strand
AGCTAATACCGGATGCGATAGATAAGCTCGTCCGCTATCTCATCCGGGCGGAGGGGAACCGCGCCCCGAGGCTAAGGGCGGCGAATAGCACAAACGGCTATCCGGCTTAACCTGTACGCGGCGCTGCTTGCTGCATACTAATTACCATTTTTACACACGGGAGTGAAATTATGGCCAAAAAAGTCAAACAAATCGCCATCTACGGCAAAGGCGGCATCGGCAAATCCACCACCACCTCAAATATCAGCGCCGCCCTCTCCGTCATGGGCTACAAGGTGATGCAGTTCGGCTGCGATCCGAAAAGCGACTCCACCAACACTTTGCGGGGCGGCGAGTACATCCCCACCGTGCTGGATACGCTGCGGGAATCGCCGAGGATCAACGCCCACGACGTGATTTTCGCCGGGTTCAACGGCATCCACTGCGTGGAAGCCGGCGGACCGGCCCCCGGGGTAGGTTGTGCCGGCCGGGGGATCATCACGGCTGTTCAGCTGTTCAAGCAGCAAAAGATTTTCGAGGAGCTGGATCTCGATTACGTCATCTATGACGTTCTGGGTGACGTCGTCTGCGGCGGCTTCGCCGTTCCCGTGCGGGAAGGCATCGCCGAGCATGTCTTCACCGTTTCCTCAGCGGATTTCATGGCGATTTATGCCGCTAACAATCTTTTCAAAGGCATCCACAAGTACTCCAACGCTGGGGGCGCCCTCTTGGGAGGGGTCATCGCCAACTCCATCAACGCTCCCTACTCCAAAGAGATTATCGACGACTTCGTACGGCGGACGAAAACGCAAGTGATGGAATACGTGCCGCGCTCGGTCACGGTTACCCAAAGTGAGCTGCAGGGAAAAACCACCATCGAAGCCGCCCCCGATTCCCATCAAGCGAAAATCTACCGGGAATTGGCCCGCAAAATCGACGAGCACGAAGTATCCCGCGTGCCCGCGCCGATGGAAGTTGGCGAACTGCGGGAATGGGCGGCGAAATGGGGTGAGCAGTTGGTGGCGATGGAAAGCGGCATACTGCCGCCCCAAGCCGTCGGCAATCTGTAAATCCGCGACCTTACGCATTCAAGCAACGGAAAAACGAAAGGAGTGCATCACTATGGCTAAAATCGCCGGCGATTTGACGGAGCTGATCGGCAACACGCCCCTTCTGGAGCTGGCCAAATTCAGCCGCCATCACGGGCTGAAGGCCCGGCTCATCGCCAAGCTGGAGTATTTCAACCCGGCAGGCAGCGTCAAGGACCGCATCGGACTCGCCATGATTCAAGCGGCAGAGGAACAGGGATATCTCACACCGGAATCGGTCATTGTGGAACCGACCAGCGGCAATACGGGCATCGCCCTTGCCTTCGTGGCGGCATCCCGGGGCTACCGGCTCGTGCTGACAATGCCCGACACCATGAGCCTGGAGCGGCGGAACCTGCTGAAGGCGCTGGGGGCCGAGCTTGTCCTCACTCCCGGAGTGGAAGGCATGAGAGGCGCTGTGCGGCGCGCTGAACAGCTGGCAACGGAAATTCCCGGCGCCTTCGTCCCTCAGCAATTCAACAACCCGGCCAATCCGGAGATTCACCGCCGGACGACAGCGGAGGAAATCTGGCGGGATACCGACGGTAAGGTGGACCTTTTTATCGCGGGTGTGGGAACCGGCGGCACCGTCACCGGAGTAGGCGAGGTGCTGAAAGCCCGCAAGCCCGGTGTGCGGATCGTCGCCGTAGAGCCCTACGATTCCCCGGTGCTATCGGGCGGTGCGTCCGGCTCCCACAAAATCCAAGGCATCGGAGCCGGATTTGTTCCCGGAATATTCAACCGGGAGACCGTGGACGAAATCTACAAAGTGAAAAACGAGGAAGCCATCGAGACCGCCCAGGAACTGGCCAAACGGGAAGGGCTGCTGGTAGGCATTTCCTCGGGAGCCGCGGCATTCGCCGCCTTGAGCCTGGCAAGACGCCCGGAAAACAAAGGCAAGACCATCGTGGTCCTCCTCCCTGACACCGGCGAGCGCTACCTGTCCACCGTCCTTTTCCAGGAACCGGCGAGAGTTTAACGGCATGACTATTTTCCAATCGAGAGGAGTCCCCAGCTTATGAGCAAAGTCGTGGAACGCCCCCGTTTCACCTGCGCCCTGGGCGGCGCCATCGGCACCATCCAAGCCCTGCCCCGGGCCATTCCGATCCTCCATTCCTCCGCCGGCTGCGGCGGCAATCTGGCCGGCGCCTTGAGCGGCGCATCCGGTTATCATGGTGGCAGCTACTGCGGCGGAAACACGCTGCCCAGCTCCAACGTATCGGAGCGGGACATCGTCTTCGGCGGCGAGGAACGTCTGACCGAGCAGATCGAAAACACCCTCAAAGTCATGGACGGCGACCTTTACTTCGTCGTTACCGGGTGCATGGTGGAGATGATCGGCGATGACGTGCACCAGGTTGTGAAAAAATTCGCAAATAGCGAGCATCCGGTTTTCGGTACGGAGACCACCAGCTTCAAAGGGAATTCTTACAAAGGCTACGACGACGTGTTACAAGCGTTAATTCGCGACTTCGTAGAGCCCGGTGTGAAACGGGAAGCCCTCACCGTCAACCTGCTTGGTATTGTCCCCTTGCAGGACGTGTTCTGGAAGGGCAACATCGATGCCTTAAAAGAGCTGCTGAGCAAGCTCGGCCTCACGGTGAACACCTTCTTCGGCACCGGCGAAACCATCGATAACCTGCGCTATTCCGCCAAAGCCGCGCTCAACATCGTCGTCTCCGACGTGTACGGTCAAGCCGCCGCGGATACCTTCACCGAAGTCCATGGCGTTCCGTCGCTGACGCTGCCTTTTCCCATCGGAGATCATGCCACCACCGAATTCCTCCTGGCTGTCGCCAAGGAACTGGAGCTGGACAAAGCCGCGGTAGACAAGGCGATCGGTGAGGAACGGAAAATCTATTACGATTTCCTGCAGCGGCTGGCGGATTCGTACAACGACCTGGACTTCCAGCGCTATGCCACCGTTGTCGGCGACGTAAACTATGCCCCCGCCCTCACCCGTTTTCTGGCGGACGATCTGGGATGGCTGGCAGAGCTCAGTATCGTCACAGACCCGCTTTTACCGGACCAGGAGGAGCTTGTCCGCAAACGCTTCGCCGGCTTCCGCTCGGGCTTTGCGCCGGAAGTGGTGTTCGATACCGACGCCATCAACGTCGGCAAGCATATCAACCGCCACTGGGCTCCCTCACGAGGGCAAAAATTTTACGAAGGCTTCAACCCCGGCTTCATCATCGGCAGCGTCATGGAACGGGATACGGCGGAAGCACTGAAGGTTCCTCTCCTCGCCGTCAGCTACCCCATCACCAACCGGGTCGTGCTGAACCGGGCGTATGCAGGCTACAAGGGCGGACTCACTTTGGCGGAGGACCTAATCAGCCTGGTGGTCGCTCACCGTTAGATCATCGTTATTTCTTCGCCAACAACCATTAACGATATGAATGAAGGAGGAGACGACCCATGGATTTTCTCGAGCAAAAAGCCCCTCCCATCCGGGAGGATCGGCTTGCCGCCTGCGGTGCCTACGGCGGGTCCTGCTGCGACCTGTCCGGCCAATCGAAAAAAGGCGGCTGCCTGTTCAACACGAAGCGCACCTTCTCCCAAACCCAAGGCTGCCAGCTCAGCCTGAGCCTCGGCATGGTCGCGTCCATGCGGGATTCGGTGGTGGTGGTACACAGCCCCGGCGGCTGTGGCGCCAACATGCTGCAGATGGCGGGCATCAACCGGGTTTTCCAGAAGCTGCGCAGCGAGTCGGCCCGGGGGCTACGCTGGATCAACACCAACCTGGACGAAGTCGATGTTATCCAGGGCGGCGAGAAGAAGCTGAGGGAAGCCGTGCTGCTAGCGGAAAAAGAGTTCCGGCCGGAAGCCATTCTGGTGATGAACTCCTGCGTGCCCGCCCTGATCGGCGACGACATCGACGCCGTGCTGGATGATCTGCAAGATCAGGTGAACGCCCGTATCGTGCCGATCCATTGCGAAGGCTTCCGCACGAAAATCCAGGCGACGGCCTATGACGCGGTGTATCACGGTATTCTCCGCAATCTCGTCGGCGAGGACAACGCGAAAACAAAACGAGTGTTGAGCGACGATCCCTTGACGGAAGCCGAGCGGCAAGCCAGGATCAGTCGAACCGTCAACCTACTTAACGTCGGCTCCATGAGCCGGGTGGATGAGATCGAGCTTACGCGGATTTTGAATGCACTGGATTTGGAGGTGCGGGTGCTCCCCTGCTTCTCCCATCCCGACGACTTCACCTATTCCTATGAAGCAGCGCTGAACGTGAGCATCTGCGCCACCCACGACGATTATTTCGTGGAGCATTTCCAATCGAAGTACGGCGTGCCCTTCGTCCTCCGGACGATCCCCATCGGCATCGCCAACACGAACAAATGGATCCGCGACATTGCCACTTTTTTCGGCATCGAGGAGCGGGCGGAACGGTTCATTGCCGCCGAAACTCAGGAGCTGAACCAAGCCCTCGTGCCATACCGCAAGGAGCTTTCCGGCAAGCGCGTCTTCCTCACAGGAGGCGAAATCCGCATCATGACCACGGCGGAGCTGATGCACGATCTGGGCATGGAGGTCATCGGACTCCGCGGCTATCACTTCGACAAGTTCGGCGAACGATTGCTGGATGAGTTTTTGGAAGACGTGCCGGAAGCCGACGGCGCGGTGTTTAATGTCGGGGCGGGTCAGCTTTTCGAGCAGGCCAATCTACTCAACCGGCTTAAGCCCGACCTGTTCGTCGGTCACAACGGATGCAATGGCTCAGCCGCGAAGCAGGGGTTCCCGATCTTCCCGTTGTTCGGCCAGAGCAACGATTATCTCGGCTATCAAGGGGTATTTGAAGTGGCGGCGCGAACCGCCCGTATGGTGCGTAACCCCGCCTATAACCGTAATCTAGGCCAAAACACGAAGCTGCCCTACCGGGAGTCCTGGTATGCCGAAGAGCCCTTCCGCTACATCGACCAATCCGCTTTGGAAGACGAAGGCGCCGAACCGGTGCCATTCTGAGCACCGACCTGCCTATTTTTCACCGCTTACCTATTTCAAAAGAAAGGAGACCCGGGGCTATGGCAAATTGGAAAAACCGCCTGCTCCTCTTGGCCGGCGTAGCCAATGTCAATGTGGCTTATGCGGATCAAGCCGAGCCGACGCCAGTTGCGATCCGCAAGCGGTTCGAACATCTCGGTCGAAATATCGTCTGGCTGCCCCTCGCCGCCGTTATCGCCGCCCTTCTCATCCATCTGTTGGCGCCGACGCGAAGCACCTTCGAGCCACTGCATCCTTATTTTCTGTACGTGTTATCCATCTCCGCGATCATCACCCTCGTCCTGCCGCTGCATTCGCTGCGCAAGCATGAGCAGGCGGGCATCGGCTACCGCCACCGGTCGCTGTTTCTCGCCGCCGTCATCACACTCTTAAACGTGCTTAACTATTTGACGCTGAAGACTGACGTGCTGCCCGCCCTCTATTTTCCGCCGCTGGACAAAATTTTGGCCGTGATCGTGGAGGACGCCGGCTTCCTGCTGAAATGCATCGGGCATTCCGCCAAACTGCTGTTTACCGGTTTCTTTTTCGGCGCAGTAGCAGGATTGGCCACCGGCATCAGCGTCGGCTTCAGCCGCAAATGGGCATATTGGATCAACCCGCTGATCAAGGCCTTGGGTCCGATTCCCGCCACCGCCTGGACGCCCATCGTGCTGATCGTGTTTCCCACCAGCTACACGGCCAGCGTCTTCATGATCGCCTTCGCCGTCTGGTTTCCCACCACCGTCATGACCAGTAGCGGCGTGTCCAATGTGCAAAATTCCTACTTTGAAGTGTCCAGCACCTTGGGCGCAAGCACTCGTTACCAAATATTCCGGGTCGGCGTGCCAGCAGCCATGCCCAGCATGTTCATCGGCATTTTCAACGGCGCCTGCGCTTCCTTCATCGCTCTCATGACGGCGGAAATGCTGGGGGTCAAATACGGCATCGGCTGGTACATCAACTGGCAAAAGGAAATGCTCTCCTACGCCAACGTTTACGCCGGCCTGCTGCTCATCGCCGTCAGCTTTTCCCTGCTGATTACGCTGCTATTTCGGGTGCGGGACCGGGTGCTGCTCTGGCAAAAGGGCGTGATCAAATGGTAACCGCCGTGGCAACGGAAACCGACACACAGCTCCAAGCTTCGGCTCAAACCGGGGAAATCGCCATCCGCCAAGTGAAAAAGTCGTTCATCCAGCCGACGGGCGAACCCATCGTCGCCCTGAGTCAAGTGGATACGGTCATCAAGCCCGGGGAGTTCGTCTCCCTGATCGGCCCTTCCGGCTGCGGCAAATCCACGCTGCTGCGCCTTATTGCCGGACTGCTGACGTCAGACGAAGGCACGCTAGAGCTGGACGGAAAAACAATCCGGGAACCTAGCTACGAAAGAGGGCTGGTGTTTCAAGATCCGACGTTGTTTCCCTGGCTGACGGTAGAAGACAATGTTGCCTTCGGCTTAAAGGCGAGAGGCGTCTACAAAACAAAAAAAGCCGAAGTCGCCAAATTTATCGGCCTCGTCGGATTGGAGGGCTTTGGTAAGTCCTACCCCCACCAATTGTCAGGCGGCATGGCCCAGCGGGCTTCTCTCGCCCGGGCGCTGGTCAACGAGCCGAAGGTTCTGCTCCTGGACGAACCGCTAGGCGCTCTCGATGCCTTCACCCGCATGAACATGCAGGATGAGCTGATCCGCATATGGCGGGAGCGGGGAACGACCATGGTGATGGTCACTCACGACGTAGATGAGGCCATCTATCTGTCTGACCGCATCTTAGTCATGACCACCCGACCGGCCCGGATCGAAACCTCCATCCAGGTGGAGCTGGCCCGGCCCAGAGCCCGGGGCAACCCAGACTTTATGCAGCTCCGGTCGCGGATTCTGGACATTCTCGATTTTGCCGGCAAAGTGGATGAACCGGCTTATTATTTATAAAGAAATAAGGAGGAACTTATCGTGGTTAATAAAAAAACGAAAAAAGCCCGCAAGGTGAAGCGGGCCGCCGCCTTGATCGCCGCTTTGGCGCTGACGGCAGCCCTCTTGCCGGCCTGCGGCGAGCATTCATCGGGCGCCGCGTCTCCCTCGGCATCTGCAGCGGCGGCGGCCTCTCTAGCGCCAGCTTCGACTGACGAGCATGCAGGACACAACATGGCCGCAACATCCGCTCCTACAGCGGCAACCGCCCAACTGGCAGCAGCGGTGGATAAAATCACCGACAATTACGTGCTGAAAATCGGCTTCGGCGGCGGGCTTTGCGAAGCGGCTTTGCATATCGCCATCGAAAAAGGCTTTTTTGACGAAGCGGGCCTAAAATACACCACGACTAAAGTCGATTCTGCCACCTCCCTGGAACTGATCTCCACGAAAAAAATCGACGCCTCTTTCGGCCTCTTAGCGAAAATGGTCCAACCCATCGAGAACGGCTTGGACGTCCAATTGGTCACCGGCGTCCATACGGGATGCATCCGCATTCTCGTTCCGGCAAACAGCCCCATCAAGAGTCTGGCAGATCTGAAAGGCAAACGCATCGGGGTGCCCGGTCTCGCCTCCAGTCCCGCCATGCTCGCCCAGCGCGCCTTGGCACGAGCCGGAGTAGGCGTAACGGAGAAGAAAATGGAGGTTGAATTCGTCAACTATGCGGCAGCCGATCTCCCCCTCGCCTTGAAAAATGGCGCGGTCGATGCCATCGCCCACAGCGATCCGCAAGCCATCATAGCCGAGAAGGATCAAAACCTGAAAGAACTGCTGAATACAGCCACGGACCCCTACTTTAAAAACGAATACTGCTGCGTCGCCTATTTACGCCGGGACATCATAAAGGAACATCCGGACGTAGCCGCCGCCTTCGCCCGAGCCGTCCAAAAAGGTGCCCACTGGGTAGAAGAACACCCGGAAGAAGCCGCCAAGCTGCAAGTTGACACGAAATGGGTGCCGGGGGATCCGGTATTGAACGGGCAGGTCCTCGCCTCTTATGACTTCCGTCCCTCGGGCAGCGGAGCGAAAGAAGCGCTTAAGCTTACCGCTGAAGATCTTAAACAATTGGGTCTCCTGAAGGCCTCCACCAATATCGACGAGCTGGTGGAACGCAGCTACATTCACCTGCCAGGCGTCGAGGACAACGATGTGACGTTGAACAAATAAATGACTATCATTTCCATTAAACAGCCGCCGGCAAACCGGGGCTGTTTTTGTTTTTGCAGTGCCTGCCGCTTCGGGCTATACTGGAGGAATGACATCGGCAATTTTTTGCCACTTTCCAATGGTATGATGCGTAGTAAAATAGATACGAGAGATTGCCTGTACGAGGAGGAAACACAAGATCATGCTGGATAAAGAAAAGGCCTATTCTTTGTTGGGGTTGGACGTAGCCGCCACATACGAGGAAGTCGAGAAACGCTACGCCCTATTGGCGCGCAAACAACGAAACCTGAACGAGGACGGCAGCCCAACCGGCGAACCGACGGCGGAGGAAATCAACGATGCGTACAATTTCATCCGAAACGCCGCCCGCGAGGAAGCAATCCGGAAGCTGGAGCCGAAAAATAAAACCGTGGCCCGCATCGGCCATTTTTACGAATATTACCGCTGGTATGTCATCGGAGCCATCGCGGCAATCGCCCTTATTATCTACATGACCACCAGCATCATCCACAATCGCCAAGCCGATAAGCTGATCGCGAAAGCCGATTTGAAGGTTTCCTTTTATACGGAATATGATATTCAAGAACCCCAACCCTTCGAGGACAAGCTGCTAGGCGGAATTCCCGCATGGAAAGACATTTACATGGTCACGCAATACTCGCCGACCAATCCCACGGACCAATACGGCATGACGATGCAGCAAAAAGCCGTCGTGACCATGGCCGCGGAAAAAGCCGACCTCTATATCATGGACAAGGCGAACTTCGATACGTTCGGGCGGCAAGGCGGCTTTCTCGATCTGACCGGACAGACAGGCACCGATCAAATTCCGGCGGATAAGCGCACCACCGTCGACGTGGAAGATGAAGGCACCCAATGGACCGCCGTCGATATCTCCGACAGTCCAGCGCTCAAAAGCCTGAACCTTCCTGCAGGCGAATACTACGCTACCGTCCGCGGTAACGCCAAAAAGACCGAAAACGCCCTGGAGGCGTTGGAGTATTTGGCTTCCGAGAAGTAATGCGGAAGAAGCTGCACGTTTGCACGAACGCATTCTGCAAGAAGAACCGTAACCGGCGCCCGCTCAGGGGCCGGTTTTTCTTTTGGGGGCACCCTATGGTATCTCTTCCTTTCCTTAATTGCATCGCCACTCGACCTGCCCTCACCCAACGCCCTGCCAAGCCCACCGCTTGCCAATTCTGCGCACCAAGACGGTCCCGCTCCCTCTACCATCCCTATGAATCTATCCACCAATTAACCCATCAAACCCATCAATCCCAGCACTCCCAGTACTCCCAGCACTCCCGCATTTCCAGCACTGTTAGCACTTCTAGCACTTCTAGCACTCCCGTATTTCCAACTCTCCCGCACTTCCAGCTCTTCCAGTTCTCCCGCCCACGTCACTTTATCGCCGGTTGTAAAATCTACAATTGAATTTCCATATTTTAGTTGATATGTGGACTTCAATTGTACAAAGTACAGGTGAATGCGACCAAGAGGCCATACAAGGCCCTACTGCCTGAATTCAATTGTACTTTTTACAACTGCGGTAGCCAAAAAGGCACTTCAGCCTCCTTTCTCCTGCACTTTTTACAATCACCCTAGAACCAACTAGCTACTTCTCCCACTCCCTTTGTCTCCCAACTCCCTTACTTTCCTTACTTCCCTTACTTCCCTTACTTCCCTTACTCCCCCTACCTCCCTTACTTCCCAACTCCCCCTGTCTCCTTACTTCCCTTACTTCCCCCTACTTCCCTTACTTCCCCGACCTCCCTCATTCCACTTACTCCCCCTATTCTTCTCCTCATCATGAATCTCTTACAGTAGGGAACGAAGCGAATCTTTCCGTACTTCGTAGTAACGGACCCCGTTATTCCCCGGTATTGGGTCAATCAAGCCTTTGGCTGCCAGAGACTGAATATGCCGCCTAGCCGTGCGGAAGTTAATCCGCATGTGCTTTTCGACATCGAGCGGCCTTACCACTCCACCCAACTTCCACGCCAGGCGGAGAACTTCTTTTTCAGCCACGAGTGTCGCAACATTCTCTTGGCTTTGCAACGCGATAGAAGGGCTAAGAACCAGTTGGAGCAGCATCCGGCAGATTTCCGGGCGATTCAACACATCATCATACGAAAAATGAATCACCCTCCACCCCATCCCCATCAGATAAGCATCCCGGTTCAAGCTGTAGCTAAATCCATCCCGATCCATATCCCGTACATGCGTCTGAAATCCATCGCACTCGATCCCCAAATCGATATAACCCGGCAGAAAAGCGAGATCCAGAAACTGCGATTTTCGGTTCCAATCATACACTTCATACTCCGGATGCAAGTTGTCCAAATTGCCGAATAGCGGCCACCAAATGTTTTTCACCAGCAGCTTTTCGGCGTGATTATGTCCTCTGATCAGACGGCCCTTCCTCTCCCCTGTGCGAAGTTCTTGATGATGTTCCAACCATAGCTTGTACGCCTCTTCAAAATGCATAATCTACCCTCCATTTCAGCCCCAAAATAAAAAACGCCCCTTCGCCAACGGCAAAAGGACGTTCTTCGTCATGTTCCTACTCAAAGTATAACATGGTATAACCAATTTATACCATAAATATTTTCGTTTTCCATACAAAACCATTATCGCACCAAAGGACAATAATCGAACATTCAGCCCAGATCCCGGTAAAAATAAAGGAACAGCAGCAGCATCTCGGGCGGCAAGGGGGCTTTCTCGATCCGACAGGGCAACCGGGACCTATCAAATCCCCGCGGATAGGCGCATGACCGTCGATGTGGAAGATGAAGGCACCCACTGATCCAGCGTCGACATTTCCGACAGCCTAGCGCTCAAATGCCTGAACCTTCCCGCATGCGAATACTACACCACAGTCCGCGGCAAGTGTCATATAAACTCCATCCGGATCAAATCCTCGATATGAGACGGATGATAGATCGCCATGCCCGTCTTCATCCTGCGGAACCCTTGTTTCTCATACCAGGCGATGGTATCCGGATGTGTATACAGCACCACGTTACAGGAAGCCGTTTCCTCAAGAATGAGCGAAATGATTTTCCTGCCTAAGCCCTGATTATGGTAGTTGGCGTTTACTGCAATGTTGTAGATGGCCGCCTGCGATATGCCATCGGACAACGCTCGGCCGCAGCCGATGACAGTATCACCGTCCAGCACGAACACATTGACGGCGCTGTTCTCGAACGCGGTTCTCGTCTGCTCGGGGCTGAAATCCGTCAGGCCGAACCCGTTCAACAGATCCGTTACTTGCTTCCAATCGATATTCTCCCTGTTTTTCTGAAAGGTATATGCCATGTGCAGCCCTCGCTAAATGACGAAATCAAGTTCCTGATCGCGGTAATAATGAGCGAGAAATTGCCGGGTTCTTTCGGATTTGGGATGCGCGAAGACCTCTTTCGGCGGTCCATCCTCCACAATGACACCTTTGTCCAAAAAGAGCACCCTGGTGGCAACCTTGCGCACGAAATTCATCTCATGAGAGACCAACAGCATCGTATTGCCTTCCTCAGCCGCCTTTTTGATGGTATCCAGCACTTCCCCCACCAGTTCCGGATCGAGGGCGGACGTAGGTTCGTCGAACAAGAGAAGCTTCGGCTGCATGGCCAGCGCCCGGGCGATGGCTACCCGCTGCTGCTGACCGCCGGATAACTGCTTCGGATAATGATCGATCTTGTCGGCCAAGCCTACTTTCGCAAGCTGGTTTGCCGCAATAGCCCGGGCTTCGTCCTTCGGCGTTTTTTTAACGATAACGAGCCCTTCCATCACATTTTCCAGAGCCGTCTTCTGCCGAAACAGATTGAACTGCTGAAACACCATCGCCGTGCTTTTCCGTAGCTCCAGCACGTCTTTTTTCTTTTTCTTTTCCGTGTCGACGGTAAGATCATCGATGGAGATTGTCCCTTGATCCGGAACCTCCAGCAGATTGATCGAACGGAGCAAGGTGGATTTCCCCGCCCCGGACGAACCGATGATGGCGACGACTTCCCCTTTTTGGATAGTCAGATCGATATGATCCAAAACGACTTGCCGATGAAACGATTTGGTCAATCCGCGAATCTCAATCAAAGGCAAGCCCCCGCTTTCTTTTCCGTATGCTTTTAAAATCGATGTCGAGCCGCTTCTCCAAGAAGGCCACTCCCCGCTCGATCAAAATCGTCAAGCCCCAATAAATGAGCGCCAACGAGCAATAGGATTCAAAGAAGCGCAGGTTATTGCCGGCCAATATGCGCGACTGCGCCGTGATCTCCACGACGGAGCAGACAAAAGCGAGAGACGTTCCTTTCATCAAGCCGATGAGAGCATTGCCTAATGTGGGCAGCGCCACGATAAAAGCTTCCGGCAAAATGATCCGCCTCAGCACCTGCCCGTAGGTCATGCCGAGGGAATGAGCCGCTTCAATCTGCCCTTTATCGACGGACAAAAGTGCGGCCCGAATAACTTCGGAATTATAAGCCGCTTCGTTCAGCGCCAAAGCAAACAGGACATAGAAGAGAGAAGGAATCGAGTTCACATTATAGCTGGTATCATGATAATAGTTGTAATATTTCAAAAGAATCGGAATCCCCGCATAGGACAAATACAGTTGAACGAGAATGGGAGTTCCGCGGATAAACGAAATGAATACAACGCTTAGCTGATACAGGACGGGAATCTTTTTGATTCGGATAAGAGCCAGCAGGAGCCCCAAAAGGAGCCCCGCCAGCATCGAAACGGCCGTCAATTCCAAGGTAACGGGCAAATATTTTAGAAGCTTGGGAATAAGTGTGAAAACCAGTTCGATATCGAAAATTTTCGGCATAGGCGTTGTCCTTTATTTGATTTCCGGAGCAAAATCACCGTTCAAATATTCCTTGCTTAGTTTGGAGATGGTTCCGTCCTTGATCAATTCCTTAATCCGGGCATTTACATCCTTCTGCAATTGCTCGCTATTCTTCCCCTTGCTTAAAACCAAATAGCTGTAGGGAACGCCGATGCGGTCGGAGTCTTCCTGGGATAGGGGCACGGCTTTCAGCTTCAGGCCGTATTCCTTTATGTATAGCTGCAGCATGGCGGCGTCGATCAGGTTGAAATCAGTCGCTCCGCTTTCGACGTTTTGCAGTTCGGTAACAAGCTCGGCTTCCGAATACTTCAGATTGACCGGCGTTTTGGCATGTTCCTTGTTATAGTTTTCCAATGCGACGGTGTAGTTTACGCTGGGGCTTACTTCCGTCTTCTTTCCTTCCAGATCGGCGAAAGATTTGATATCGTCCCGGCCTTCCGCCACCGCGATCACGAACTGGTTTTTAAAGATCGGATCGGAGAACAAGTATTTTTCTCTCCTCTTCTCGTTACTGGCAAAATTGTTAGCCCCGATCTGATAGCGGTCCGAATCAAGACCGGCAAAGATGGAAGCGAACTCTGTTTTCTCGATATCGTAGGTATACTGCGGCAGCCCTGCAAAAATCGCTTTTACGACCTGAATATCAAACCCGTCGATCTCATTCTTGTCATTCACGAAGGAAAAGGGCTTGGGAGAGCCGCCTGTTGCAATATGAACAGCCGTTTTTGCCGTCTTCGCGGAGCCGCTATCCTCACTTGCTGATGATTTAGTGTCGCCGCAAGCCGCCGCGGTAAGCAGCAGCGCCGATGCAGCCAAAATGAGTCCAAGCTTCTTGATAACTAACATGTACGTTTCCCCCTAGTTTCTCTTGAATTTATTTTCCGGATCGGAGCTTTTTTCCTTGCGGTTTTGCGGCTCCGACCAGAGCCCTTCATAATCGATCTGATCCCAAAAGCGGGTATTGTAATCGATAAAGATCGTTTCTTTATTTCCGTTGGCTTTAGCCAAATCTCTAAGGTATGTGTTGTTCTTGAAAGCGGGAATTTCGTATAAATCCCGGGCATAGCCCCAAATGTTTTTGAAATCGACGATGCGGTTGCGCAGCGGGCCTAGGTTTTTGAAGTAATAGGTGTCAAAGCGGGCCAGGGTGACGAAGAGCCGGATATCCGCATCGGTGACATAGTCCCCAAATAAAAATCGCCGGGTTTCCAAACGCTCCTCAATCTCATCGAAAGCGGCATACAGATGATTATACGCGTCGTTATACGCCTCGATGGATTGGGCGAACATCGCCTTATACACGCCGTTGTTGACATTGTCGAACAAGTAATCGTTGTACCGGTCGATCTCTTCCCTCAGTTCCGCCGGGTATAAATCAGGCGCGCCTTCTTTATGGAAGGGAGCAAACTCCTTCTCCAAATAATTGGTCAGCCAAACGTAGTCGTTGTTGACGACTTTCTTGGTGGTGACGTCGACGATGGCGGGAACCGTTGCCCGGCCTTTATATTCCGGATCTCCATTAGCATACAGCTCGCTTAAAAACTGCACGCCCAGTACGGGGTCCGTGCTGTTTTCATCGAAAACGAACTCCCAGCCGAGATCTTGCTCGTGCTTGCCGCGCCCGACCAGATTGATGCTAATGACGTCTTCCAAACCCAGCAATTCTCTCACGATGGAGGCGCGATTGGACCAATGGCAGCCTTTCGCCCAAATCAACCGGTAGCGGCCGGCTTCAACGGGCAGTTTCCCTTCGCCGTTTCCAAAAGGAGTCGTAAAATGATTTTTTTGCCGCACGAAGAACCCTTTTTCGTTGATTTCGTTTTCGGTTTCTTTCGGCCTTACCCTCACATTTGCACTTTGAGCCATTGCAGCTCCCTCCTATCGATTTCTCTATGGTTTAAAATCATTGAAACCTTGCTGCTCTGCCGTGCTCCGTATGCCAGCCGGAGAGATCGGGACCTTTCGGCAGAATGCTGGAAAACGTACGGTTCGGATCGTTGGTGATAGACAGATGGTAATGCTTTTTGATCGCATCGAAATCCGTCGTATCCCCAAAGCCGGGAGTTTGGAACAAATCACGGGCATAGGCCCACAAATTCGGAAATTCCACAAGGCGATTGCGGTTGACGCGAAAAGCCGTGTTATACGCAATATCGAAGCGGGCCAAAGTGACATACAGTCGGACATCCGAATCGGTTATTTGATTTCCGAACAAGTAGCGCTGGGTCGACAATCGTTCCTCCAACTCGTCAAGCAGTTGAAACACGCCGTCGTAGGCCTCTTCGTACGCTTCTTGGGAGTGGGCAAAGCCGGCTTTGTATACGCCGTTGTTGATCCCGTGAAAAATCCGCTCATTCAACTCGCGAATGTCCTTCCGCAAGGCAACCGGGAATAAATCCGGCGCGCCTTCCTTATGGAACCTTTTCCATGCCGTTTCAAAAAAGTAAGTCAATTCATGGTAGTCGTTTTGGACGACTTTCTTCGTGGCAATCTCGACAACCGCAGGCACTGTCGGCCTGCCTTTATAATCCGGGTCCGCGTTGAGGTAAACCTCGCTTATGTAATGAATCCGGAGCACCGGGTCGACATCGTTTTCGTCCAACGTGAACGCCCAATCCACCCGATCCAGCTTTGGCCGCAGCGGGTCCGCCGTTCCGACGCTTATGACATCTTCCAAACCCAGCAGCTTTCGGACGATAATGGAACGGTGCGCCCATGGGCAAACGGGAGACCACAATAGGCGGTAACGACCCGCTTCTACGGGAAGCTCGTTCTCTCCCTCGCCGAATGACGTCGTGAACTGATTCCCTTGCCGCTTAAAAGCGCCTGTCTTCTCGATTTCAATGGGTTTTGCATTTGCGGTCATCGGCTTCGTCCCTCCAATCATTCTCTCGTCTTCCTCTTTCCTATCGTTCGCTTAAAACCGGTTCCGGTCATGAGGCTCGTTCCAGATGGAGAGGTCCGGCCCCTTCGCTAGAAGTTGATAGGGATTGGCCGCATGATTGCCAAGTTGATAACCCCTTTTGATGGAGTCAAAATCGGTGGTATCTCCAAAGCCCGGGGTCTGGTACAAATCTTTTGCGTAATTCCACAGGTTCGGGAAGTCCACGATGCGATTGCGGTTCGTCCGGAAAACAGAATAGTAGGCGGCATCGAAACGCACCAGGGTTACATAGAGACGAACGTCCGCGTCCGTTATTTTGTCGCCAAACAGATAACGCTGGGTGGAAAGTCTCTCTTCCAATTGATCCAGCCGGGCGAACAGTGCGTCATATGCCTGTTCATATGCTTCCTGGGAACGGGCAAAACCCGCTTTATAAACTCCGTTGTTCACATCGTGAAACAGCGTATCGTTGAATGCGTCGATTTCGGCCCGCAGTACCTCCGGATACAAATCCAGCGCGCCTTCGCGGTGAAACGGCTTAAAGGCGGTTTCCAGGTAGTTGGTCAGACGGAAATAATCGTTGTTAACGACCTTTCTCGTCGTAACGTCTACCACCGTTGGAACCGTTGCCCGGCCGCTGTAGTCCGGATCGGTTTCGGCGTATATTTCCGGCAGGTAGCGGATGCCCAGTACCGGATCGACACCGCCCTCATCCAAGGAAAATTCCCAGCCGTTTTCGGTACGGACCGGACTTGCGGTTCCGAGGCTGATCACGTCCTGCAAGCCCAACAGTTCCCGCACGATCACGGCCCGATGGGCCCAAGGACAAATCTTTGCCCAAAGCAACCGGTAGCGTCCCGCCTCGACGGGCAAATCTCCCGGCTGATCGCCGAAAGGAGTCGCGAACCGGTTCTTTTGCCGGTTGAAGGCTCCGTCCTTCGTGATTTCGTTTACTTCCTCGTGCTTCGCGACCTTAGGTGCCAGTATGTTGTTCTCTTGCGTCATCTCGTCTTCATCCTCTCTCCGCTTTGTTTATATTTCTTTTTCCGTATACACAATGGGGATTCTCGATTCTACCTTGATGTCGGGGCGAACCGTATACCCCAACCGCTCATAAAATCCGGCTGCTTGCTCCTGACTCGTAATCACGATTCTGCGAAAGCCGAGTTCTTTGACCCAATCTTCAGCCGCCGAGATGAGGATGCGCCCATACCCTTTGTTCTGATAGCCCGGAATGACGGCTACCCGTTCGATCTTCGCATATCCATCATGACCGGTATTGATGCGTGCCGTCGCCACCGGAATGGACTCATCTTCCAGCAGGAGGTACTGGTACGTTTGGCCATACGCTTCGTCAAATTCCAGATCCTTCGGAATGCCCTGCCCTTCGACGAACGCCTTTGTTCTCACTTCGTAAACACCAGCCAATTGCCAAACGGCGTCGACCCTGAAGATTTTGGTCATCCTGCTCTCTGCCCCCATTTATGGTCAATTCGTATCATTAACTTATAATTCCTATAAGGTAACTAGGAATTAGTTATTTATCATAATAGGTCAGGTGGATTTTTTTGTCAAGATAGGTTTTTTAGATTATTTGGGTATATCTTTCCGTCAATCGACGCGTTCACACAAATGCAAAAAAGCTCCCGCGGGAGTCACGCCGCAAGAGCTTTTCTATGATCGGTTTATCCTCTAAACCCTTAACGCACTAAAAGAAAATAATCGAACACCGTGAAAAACAGGATCGTCATGCTGATCACCTGGTTCAAATTGTACGAAGCCAAATGCATCAACCGCCGATTGGAAGGTTTGATGATGTTATGCTCCAGCAACAGCAGAAGCGAGGCGATGCCGATGCCCACCAAATACAACCAGCCTAAATCCCGGTAAAAATACAGAAAGAGAAGAAGCAGCACCATGATGAAATGCAGCCCTCTAGCTATCCACAGCGCGTTTTGCAATCCGAAGTAACTGGGAATGGACCACAGCCCCTCTTTGCGGTCAAACTCGATGTCTTGGGTCCCGTAGATAATGTCAAAACCGGCGATCCACAGCATGACCACGGTTCCGATGACAAAAGGGGTGAAGGCGATATGCCCCGTCACGGCAAACCATGCTCCAATAGGAGCGGAGGCGATGGTGAAGCCAAGGTACAGATGCGCCAGCCAAGTAAACCGCTTTGCATAGGAATACGTCGACACCAACACGATAGCTACTGGCGACAAGACTAAGCACAACGTGTTCAGCATCCCGGCCGCAACGATAAAGATCGCATAGTTCACGATGACAAAAATGACGACCTCTTTCGATTGCAGCAGCCTTTGGGGCAAATGCCGGTGGGCGGTGCGGGGATTTTTGCCGTCAAAGGTCTGGTCAACCAAACGGTTGAAGGCGTTGGCCCCGTTGCGGGCGCCGACTAGCGCGATGAGTCCCCAAATCATCATATGCCAGGATGGCCAGCCTCCCGCCGCCCATACCATAGAGATAATAGCGAAGGGCAGCGAGAACAGCGTATGGGAAAACATGACCAGCTGGCTGAACATCCTCGTTTTCTTGGCGACGGTTTTGTATGTCATTTTCATGCTCATGAGACGACCATCCTCTTTCTTGTGATCCATCTGCAGGTTTAATTTTCCGCCAATTCGGAGAAGACAGCGCCAAGCGCATCCAGCATGCCCGCCACGTCTTCCTCGGTAATGATCAGCGGGGGTTGGAAAGCCAACACGTTTCGGCCGACACCGTTTTTGCCGATGATGTAGCCGCGGTCTTTCATTTCCTCCAGCACATCATCGGTCAACTCTGCTGCCGCAGCATCCGTTTGAGCCGCCAGCTCGGCGCCCAGCATCAAGCCACTGCCGCGCACATCGACGATCATGTCCGGGTATTGCTCCTGCAGCGCCTCAAGCCCGGCCTTCAACTGCGCGCCGCGCGCTGCAGCCCGCTCCGGCAGGTGCTCAGCTTCGATAAAATCAAGCACCGCCAGAGCCGTAACCGCTGAAACAGGATTGCCTCCGAAGGTGGAAGCTGAAGGGCGGTTAAGCGACGCTGCGATGGCGTCGGTAGTCGCGAAGCCTGCCACCGGTACGCCGTTTCCCAGCGCTTTTGCCATGGAGATAATATCCGGTACTACGCCGAAATGATCCATCCCGAACATCGCGCCCGTCCTGCCGAAGCCGGTTTGAATTTCATCGGCGATAAGCAGTACGCCGTAGCGATCCAACAGTTCCTTCACTTCCCGGAAGTACCGTTCTACGGGCATGATCATCCCACCGTTGCCTTGGATCGGCTCTACGATCATCGCAGCGATAGTATCGCCTTTCTCTTCCAGCACATCCGCCAGTTCGGCCAAAGATGCATCCGCCGCTTCCTCGGGAGACAAAAACGGATGATACGGACGGGGAATGAACGTAACGTCCTCATCCAAGAAACGATCCGTCCGCCACATTTGCATGTGGGTCACGCTCATTGTCAAATTGGTGCGGCCATGCAAGCCGCCTTCCAAAGCGATGAAGCCTTTGCGGCCGGTATGCATCCGCGCCAGCAAGAGCGCACCCTCATTGGCTTCCGAGCCGCTGTTGACGAAAAACGTCCGGCGCAGCTCCCCGGGAAGCACGCCGGCAAGGCGCTCGGCCAAATCCACGTTAGGCTGGGTCAAATATATGGTTGAAGTGTGCTGGAGCTTTCCGATCTGCTCGATGGTTTTTGCCGTAATCGCCGGGTTGCAGTGCCCGGAGGCTACGACCGATACCCCTGCGAAAAAGTCGACATACTCCTTGCCGTTCTCGTCATACAGGTGCTGCATCGAGCCACGGACGATTTGCGGCGCGTCGCGGTAAAAATGAGACGTGCAAGGATAAAAATAAGATTGTCTTTTCTCTTTGACGGCCTCGCGACCGATCGGCTGCGACATGCGAAAGACTCCTCTCTTGATTTACCACAAATTAAAACTGCAAAGCACCCAAGGTGTATCCCGCATAATTAGGCTTCATTCCGGCAAAAAGCTCCCCGCAGCTCTCAAGCTCGTCCAGTGCCTGCCGATATACCGCTAAAATATCCCGCAACTGCTCCGGCTTGTACGTCGCCCCTTCGATGCGGAAGCTGGAAACGCCGGCTTCCTTCAGTTCTTTCATGAGCGGCAGCAGGTTCAGCTCCTTGGCGAACATCAAATGACACCGGCCATGCTGATCCCGGTATACCGGGTTTTCGCCTTTGTCCGTCATGAGCACCAATACCGAATTATCCACGTAATGATTGTCTTCCTCGGCGATGGGCTGAAGCACTTCCGTGTTTTCATAAAGGTCGAGATCCATATACATCAAAGCCGGAGAGCCGTGTACAACCGCTTCTAATGGAAGATTACTCCGCTCCGTCACGGATGACAAGTCCTCCATCGTCAGTTCCGGCGAAAGGGTGACCCGATCCAAACCGAGCCGGGCGTAAAGATCGGCGGCCACGTGGTTAAACACGTTCAAGCTCACGTCGCCCACCAAAGGGTAACCTGCATCTTTGTAGCGCCGGATCGCTCCAACGTTGGTTGCCAGCACTCCGTCGATCGGCAGCGGTCCCGCCGCAAAAAGCTGGTCATATTGGCTGAAGTGGATTTCCCGCATCATCCGCGGCAAGCCCAAGATCAGCTTAGTCTTGCCCTTCAGCTCGCCCAACCGGCAAATATCCGCCTTTGTAAAAGGCTTATCCGGTTCAAACACATCGCCTGACAGATAGAGATAGTCCACGCTAGCTTCTAAAGCTACCTGCGCTTGCACCATATTGTTGACCCGCACCGCCAGTTGTCCCCGCTCTGCCACAGTACCTGCAGGACGGTTCACTTTCGCAAGCCGCTCTCTCAGCATGCCAACCCGATCTTGCGACAGCTCCCGTTCCTCTGTCGGGGTACTGAACACTTTTCCCGTACTGTAAAATTTCCCTGTTCCTTCGTACCGCCGGTTTATATACGACAGCCCCGGATTACCAAAGGCATAAGCCGTGAAAAAATCCCGCTTGCGGTTCTCATACAGTTCATTACTGTCTTTCGCGCGCTCAAAGCCGACCGGATCAGCCAGATAGCGGTCAAGGGCATCTCCATAGGCATTTACCAACATCAGCATGAACTCTTTGTCCCGCATGCGACCTTCGATCTTGAAGGACATGACGCCGGACTCGATAAGCTCGGGCAAATGCTCATACATATACATGTCTTTCACTGCTAATGGATATTCCGTCGGATAGACGTGGCCATCCTTCTTGACCCGGTAATCCCAACGACATGGCTTCAGGCACTTGCCCCGGTTGCTGCTCATACCGAACACTTGGGAGCTGAAATAGCAGTTGGCGCCATGCACCGAACACATATCACCGTGGATGAAATACTCCAGCTCGATCCCACTCTTCTCCTGCAGCAGGCGTGCGGTTTGCAAATCCATCTCACGGGAGGTCACCGCACGGGTCACACCCATTTCCTGCAAGGCGCGGATCATCTCCAGGTTGTGTACGTTCATCATAACAGAGGCATGCATGGGAATGGTAATACCGAGCTCTTGCACCAACGCCAGAACGGCGAAATCCTGAACGATAAGGGCATCCGGAGCCGCACTCTCCAAAAAGCGCAAATAGTCCTTTGCTTCTTCCACATCGGTTTCGCTAAGGAGATTATTTACGGTGATATAGGCTTTTTTGCCGAGATCATGAGCGATTGTGATCGCTTTTACAATCTCTTCGTAAGAAAAATTATATCCCTTGCGGATCAACCGCATATTTAAGCTCGGTCCACCGAAATACACCGCGTCACAGGGAGCTTGCACCACTGCCTCAAAAATCTCAAACGTCCCTGCCGGCGCCAACAGTTCAATTTCTTTTCCGTTAAAATAACGTGCCATCTTCGTCTCGCCTCCCATGTTGTTGGCGCTGCCCGCGTCAAAACGGGGCAACACCCTGCCCAATGGCCAAAACCGGTTCACGGGAATCGATTCTCTCCATCATGCGATCCTGCCCATGTTATGTCTTCCACGATCATGCTTCCGTCAATAAAAAACTTTATCTCGATTATACTGGTCTCACCGGTCGATTGGTGTGCCTTTTTTCACACTTTAATGGTCATCAACCGTTGGTAAAATGCACATCTGCATAAAAAAAATCACTCTTCTCAAACAGGGGTAGGATAACAGAAGAAAGATCCAGACAAGCTAACAATACGTATGTGGAAAACAGGAGCGCATATCGGACGGCTCCAATTCGTCGATACCGGAGGTGATGATATGAGCTATGCGACAATTGCCCTTAAGCTGATCATCGGGTTTCTCGGTCTATGGATCATCACCCGGTTCCTTGGCAAAAAGGAAATCTCCCAACTCACCCCCTTCGCCTTTGTCTCATCCTTGATTTTGGGGGAAATTGTCGGCAACATCATGTACCAGCAGAAGCTTCCCGTGTGGCAATTGGTCTTTGCTTTTGCGGTTTGGGGCGTTTTGACCTATCTGTTTGAATGGATGACCGAACGAGGCAAGAAAATCCAGGCCGTGTTGGATGGTAAGCCGTCGATCCTGATCCGGGAAGGAAAAATAGACCGGTCCGAAATGAAGCGAAACAAGTTAGATTTCGAGCAACTGCGGTTGCTTCTGCGGATGCAGAACGTGTTTTCGTTGCGTGAAGTGCATTACGCACTTTATGAAACAAGCGGCGTGCTGACCGTGATGAAAAAAACAGCCTATGAAACGGTCAAGAACGAGACCCTTCAACTGAGCCCAAAGGAAAAAAGCCTGCCGTTTTTGATCCTCGAAGACGGAAGCATTCAACACGATGCCCTGCAGCAGACCGGAAAGACAGAAGAGTGGCTCATCAAAGAGCTGAGAAATCAAGGTTTTCCCGATTACCGGAAGGTACTGTATGCGGAGTGGACACCGGAGGACGGACTGTTTGTCAGCGGGGGGCATGGAAAGTAGAAAAGAACCCAAACCGCAACGGGCGGACGGGTTCTTTCGCATGTGCCGTTTTTTTATCGTGGATCAAGCCTCATTAGCTTTCTTGTACGCGACTCCATCCAGCATGCACAAGCATACCGGGTTTACGAAATCCGTCGTGGTAGACATTCTTGCCGGAAAGCTGTCGCTCTTAAAGAAGCGATAAAACACATCCCGTGCTTTTCCAAAATCGGAAATGTTCCGAAGATACAGGTTGATCTGTACCATGTCATCCAAGCCTGCTCCGGCCGACTCTAACGTGGCGCGCAGGGCAGTAAAGCTCTCTTCCATTTGATGTACGATATCGTCCTTTTCATAACCTCCGCCATGATGGGCGAGATAAATGAAATCCCCCGCCTTGACGTAAGCCGCGCAAGTATCATCCCCATAATGGGACGCCTTTCTCGTAATCATCCGCCCGCACCCGCTTTACTTCATTTTCCAATACACACCCATTATACCAAACATATGTTCCTATATCAATCTGCATCTATACAACACAAAACGGCAGCCTCCCGTTGAAACGGGAAACCGCCGTATCTTACTTCCGCCAACGTTCCGAGACGCAGCGGTTTTATTTGCTTTTCGCCAAATACTCTTCTACCCAAGCCGCCGTACGCGCCGTTGCTTCTTCCGCGCGGGCGATCGCCGCTTTGACTTGCGGTTGGGCGGTGCCCCCGTAAACGTTGCGGGCTGCCACCACTTGCTCCGGCTGGAGCACTTCGTAGATTTTCTCGTCGAACAGGGTGGAGAAGCCCTTGAATTCCTCCAAGGTCAGATCCAGCAAATATTTTCCGTTCTGGATGCAGTACAGCACCGTTTTGCCGATGACCTCGTGGGCTTGGCGGAAGGGAAGTCCCTTGGTCACCAAGTAGTCGGCGATATCCGTCGCATTGGAAAAATCCTGGCTTACGGCCTGACGCATCCGGTCCTTATTCACTTTCATGGTCTCTACCATGGGGGCGAACAGCAGCAGGGCGCCCTGCAGTGTTTTCACCGTGTCGAACATGCCTTCCTTGTCTTCCTGCATGTCTTTGTTGTAAGCCAGCGGAAGCGCCTTAAGCACGGTCAGCAGGCCGACGAGATTGCCGTAGACGCGGCCGGTTTTACCCCGGACCAGCTCGGCGACGTCGGGATTTTTCTTTTGCGGCATGATGCTGCTGCCGGTGCAGAAAGCGTCATCCAGCTCGATGAAGTGAAACTCGGTGCTGGACCAAAGCACGAACTCCTCGCACATGCGGGAGAGGTGCATCATGATCATGGATGAGTTGGAGAGGAACTCCAGAATGAAATCCCGGTCGCTGACAGCATCCAAGCTGTTCTCGTACACCCCGTCGAAGCCAAGCAGCTCCGCCGTGTAATGGCGGTCGATGGGGAACGTCGTACCGGCCAGTGCGCCTGCGCCTAACGGCAGCACGTTGATGCGCTTGTAGCTGTCTTGCAGCCGCTCGATATCCCGCTGGAACATCGACACGTAGGCCATCAGGTGATGGGCAAACAAAATCGGCTGTGCCCGTTGCAAATGCGTATAGCCGGGAATAATCGTCTCTTCATTGGCTTTGGCTTGGGTGATTAGCGCCGCCTGCAGCTTTTGCAGCATGCCGGCGATCTCCACCACCCGCTTGCGCAGGTACAGGTGCATGTCCGTCGCCACCTGATCGTTGCGGCTTCGGCCGGTATGCAGCTTGCCGCCGACGGGGCCAGCTTCGTCGATCAAGGCTTTTTCCACATTCATGTGGATGTCTTCATCGCCGATATTAAACTCCATTTCGCCCCGGCGGATGATCCCCTGCACCTTCAGCAGGCCGTCGGTGATCTTCTCCACATCATCGGCGGAGAGAATGGCCGATTTGCCCAGCATCTTCACGTGGGCCAAGCTTCCTTGGATGTCTTCCTCCGCCAATTCCTTATCAAACAGGATCGAGGCGGTATATTCCTCAACCAATTGGTCGGTTTTTTTGGTGAAACGGCCGCCCCATAGTTTCGACACGTTGGCAATCCCCTTTCATCTGAGAGTGATCATAAGCGGCTCTGAACGAAAACAACCCTCTAAACAGACCACATCTCGGCGCTGCAAAGCACGATTATTCCTCCAATCGCTGTTGCATCCGGATTCCATGAATGGATTAAACCTCAAGGTAGGAATCCGGCTGCAAAGGCGACCGCTAACGCTGCCCTGAACTATCTTCTATTTGAAGATTGGGTTCAGGCGGCTTTGCCGATTTTCACACGTTCGCTTAGCAACGCTAGCTGCATCGTGTGTTACGGAACAATCTGCTTCTCCGCTTCTCAGGTCTGTTTAGAAAGTCCCGCTTATCGACACTTCGCCGTCATGATCACTTTTTATACCTTACTTCTGGTTCTTGGCGTTTTGTTCGACGCCGGCGGAAACCTTAAGGCGTAACGCGTTCAGGCGAATGAAGCCAGCGGCGTCGCCTTGGTTGTACGCTTGGGTCGGGTCGGCCTCCATCGTCGCGATGTTCGGGTTGTAGAGGCTCACGTCGCTCTTCACCCCGGCGCCGATGACGTTGCCTTTATACAGCTTCAGCCGCACGGTACCGGATACGTTCTTTTGACTCTCGGTAACGAGGGCTTGTAAAGCAAGGCGTTCCGGCGCGAACCAGAAGCCGTTGTAGACCAAGGAAGCATATTTGGCGATAAGGGAATCCCGCAGGTGCATGACGTCGCGGTCCATGGTGAGGGACTCCATTTTCCGGTGAGCGGTGAACAGGATCGTGCCCCCCGGGGTTTCATATACGCCCCGGCTCTTCATGCCGACGAAGCGGTTTTCAACCATGTCCACCCGGCCGATGCCGTGCTTGCCGCCCAACTTGTTCAAGGTGTTCATGATTTCCAGCGGGTTCATCGCTTTGCCGTTGACGGCTACGCAGTTGCCCTGCACGAAGTCCAGTTCAATGTATTCGGATTCGTTCGGCGCATCTTCGGGAGATACGCTGAGCACGAACATGTCTTTGTTGGAATCAGCGCTCGGGTCGAACCAAGGATCTTCCAGCATGCCGCTCTCAAAGCTGATGTGCAGCAGATTGCGGTCCGTGGAGTACGGCTTGGCAGCCGTCGCGGTTACGTTGATGCCGTGTTTTTCGGCATAGGCGATCATTTCCGCCCGGCCCGGGAACTGGTCGCGGAAACGATCTTCGCGCCATGGTGCGATAACTTTGATCTCCGGTGCCAGCGCTGCCGCCGTCAACTCGAAGCGCACTTGGTCGTTGCCTTTGCCTGTCGCTCCGTGAGCGATGGCTGTTGCGCCTTCAGCGATGGCGATCTCCACCATCCGCTTAGCGATAAGCGGGCGGGCGATGCTAGTGCCGAGCAGGTATTGCCCTTCATACAGCGCACCGGATTGGAACATCGGGAAAATAAAATCCTTCGCGAACTCTTCCTTCAGGTCATCGATATAGGCTTTCGTCGCGCCAGTTTTCAGCGCTTTTTCCTCCAGCCCATCCAGTTCGTCCCCTTGTCCGATATCTGCCGTGAAGGTGATGATTTCGGCATCATAAGTCTCTTTCAGCCACGCCAAAATAACGGACGTGTCCAGCCCGCCGGAGTAGGCCAGTACGATTTTTTCTTTTGCCATGATTTCCTTGCTCCTCTCAGTATCCGTCAATTCATATCCAGCGTATCCGTTCGGCAAACATTACGACATGAGCGCTGCCATAATCGCTTTTTGCGCGTGGAGACGATTTTCCGCTTCGTCAAAAATAATCGAGTTCGGGCCGTCGATCACTCCTGCACTAACCTCTTCACCCCGATGAGCCGGGAGACAGTGGAGGAAGACGTAGTCTTTTTTCGCATAAGCCGTCAGCTCTTCGTTCACTTGATAGTTGGCAAAAGCCTTCTCCCGCACCTTCTGCTCCTCTTCAAAGCCCATGCTGGCCCAAACGTCCGTGTAGATAACGTCCGCGTCGGCAATGGCTTCCTTCGGATCGGTGGTGACGAGAAGCGACCCGCCGCTGGCTGCCGCATATTCTCGGCTCGATGCTTGGATCTCTTGATCCGGCATGTAGCCTTCAGGTGAAGCTACTGCCATATGCATGCCCAGCTTGGCTGCGCCGATCATCAGAGAGTGCACCATGTTATTGCCGTCGCCGATGTAGGCAATTTTCAGGCCTTCCAGCTTGCCTTTATGCTCCAGCACCGTCATATAGTCGGCCAAAGCTTGGCAAGGGTGGGCGAAGTCCGTCAACCCGTTGATCACCGGAACCGTGGCATAACGCGCCAGGTCGATGACCGTTTTATGGGCGAAGGTGCGGATCATGATGCCGTCCAGATAACGGGACAGCGTTTGCGCCGTATCGTGGATCGTCTCGCCCCGGCCTATTTGCAGGTCGTTGCGGGATAGGAACATGGCGTGGCCGCCCAATTGATACATGCCCACTTCAAAAGAAACCCGGGTACGGGTGGACGATTTTTCGAAAATCATGCCGAGGGTTTTGCCTTTCAAAGGCTGGTAAACCTCTCCCGCTTTGTTCTTGCTCTTCAGTTCGATAGCCAAATCGATCAAGTAGCGGATTTCTTCCGGCGAATAATCCATCAGTCCGAGAAAATCCCGGCCTAACAAACCCAGCGCGGTTTGTGATTGCAACGTGCTCATCTAACGAATCCCCTTTCTCTAACGGGTGTTTTATCTCACTTTCTCACTTAGCGGCCGTTTGCTTGCGTTCGGCTTCTTTTTCTGCCAACACACCAGCGATAATTTCAACAGCCTTGTCGATTTCCTCGTCCGTGACGATCAAACTCGGCAAGAGACGAATCACCATCGGGCCAGCCGGTACCACCAGCAGTCTCTTAGCGTGGATGGCCGCAATGGCATCCGCAGTGGGCTCGACGCATTCGATGCCGATAATCAGGCCGGTGCCGCGGATTTCCTTCACAAACGCGTTGCCCGCGAGAGCCTTCTCCAGCTTATCGACCAATAGCTTGCCTTTGCGTGCGGCTTCGTCCGCGAGGTGATCCGCCAGCATAACTTCCAGCGTGGCGAGAGCCGCAGACATGGCAATCGGCGTGCCGCCGAAAGTCGTAGCATGGCTGCCTGGGGTGAAGGCCGGGATCAGCTTGCTTTTCCCGACCATCGCACCAACCGGGAAGCCGCTGCCGAGAGCTTTTGCTAAGGTGAAAATATCCGGTTCAATGCCGTAGTGTTGATATGCAAAAAGCTTACCCGTGCGGCACAGCCCGGTCTGCACTTCGTCGATGATGAGCAGCAGGTTGTATTTTTCGCAGAGGCGGGTGATTTCTTGTACGAAATCGGGGTCGGCCACGATGATGCCGCCTTCGGCCTGTACCAATTCTAGCATAATGGCGCAGGTTTTATCGGTAATATAGCTCTCAAGAGCCGCCACGTCGTTGTAGGGAGCATGGATAAAGCCTTGAGGCAAGGGCAGGTAGCCTTCTTTTACCTTATCCTGACCTGTTGCGGTCAGCGTAGCCAAGGTGCGGCCGTGGAAGCTTTGCTTGAAGGTAATGATTTCGTAGCGGTCATTGCCCAGCACCTTTTGGTTGTAGCGGCGGGCCAGCTTGATGGCCGCTTCGTTTGCATCCGCGCCGCTGTTGCAGAAGAATACCGCGTCTCCGCAGCTATTCGCCGTCAGCAGCTGGGCCACTTTTTCCGCTTGCGGGGTGGAAAACAGATTGCTCGTATGCCAAAGCTCATCAAGCTGGGCAACCAGGCGCTCTTTTACGCGCTTGGGCGCATGCCCCAACCCCGTGACGGCCAGACCGGCCATGAAATCCAAGTATTCATTGCCCTGATCGTCCCACAGCCGGCTGCCTTCTCCCTTCACCATCGTAATCGGGAAGCGTGCGTATGTCGGAAACAATGCGCTTTGCTGTTCACCCATTCTTGATCACTCCGTTTCTTGTGTATAGTTTTTTTAATGTTACCCCTAATAAAAGAATCGCCGGATTTACGCTTTCACGATCCGCGTTCCGATGCCGCCTTCTACAACGGCACTTCGCAATACGCCCGGCATGGAGCCGTCCACGATGACGACTTCCTGCACCTTCCCTTGAATGCATTGCACCGCAGCGCGCACTTTCGGGATCATGCCGCCATAAATTTCACCGGAAGCGATCATCTCGTCGATTTCCGCCACCGTTGCAGCTGGCATCACTTGCTTCTCGCCGTCTACCGTACGCAAAATACCGGGCACATCGGTAACCACCAGCATCCGCTCCACGCCTAAGTGGGAAGCAACGGCGCCAGCCGCCGTATCTGCGTTGATGTTGAAGCGCTGGCTGCCGTCGGCGCCAAGGCCCACCGGCGCGATGACGGGGATGTAGCCCATTGCCGTTACTCCTTCGATCAAGCCGGTGTTAACCCCTACGACGTCACCGACTAACCCGACCTCCGAGGAGTTCGCTACAGGTACGGCCTCGATAAGTCGGCCGTCCGCGCCGGAAAGGCCAACAGCTTGCGCACCCGATCGCTGAATTCGGCGAACGATCTCCTTGTTGATTTTTCCGGACAGCACCATCTCCACGACGTCGAGAACCGCCTCGTCCGTTTTGCGCAAACCGCCGACAAACACGGACTCGATTCCCAGCTTGCCCAGCGTTTCGTTAATGGCGGGGCCGCCGCCGTGAACGATGACCGGCTGCCAGCCTTCGGCCTGCAAATCTCGCAGATCCTGGAAAAAGCTATCCGGCAGAGCAGCTAAGGTGCTGCCGCCGCATTTGATCACAAAACATTTCGCGCTCACCCTAAACGTTCTCCTCTCGCCGGTTGTCTTGCGGCCATCTCATCCGTTCGTTCACCTATCCCATAACACTAAAGCATTCATACTTGCTATCAAGTCCGATAAGCGGCATTAATCCGCACATAATCATAAGTCAAATCACAGCCCCAAGCGGTTGCCGATGCTGTTCCCATGTTCAGGTTCACATAAATTTGCACTTCGTTACCCTTCAAGTATTCCGTCGCAGCCGGATCGTCGAATGGCACCGGGCGGGACTGTTCAAGTACGAGAAAATCCCCCAAGCGCACGTCTACCGTCTCCGGATCGACCATTACACCCGCCCGCCCCGTTGCGGCGAGAATCCGTCCCCAGTTGGCATCGGCGCCAAAGCAAGCGGACTTCACCAGGCTGGATCCGACTACCGTCTTCGCCACGGCTCGTGCGCTTTCTATTGAAGCAGCGCCGGTGACGTTGACTTCTACCAGCTTGGTAGCACCTTCGCCATCCCGGGCGATGGCCTTCGCCAAGTACTCAGCGATGAACCCGAAAGCTTCCGCGAATGCTGCCCAATCCGGATGCTCCGGATTCAGAGGTTCATTGGCGGCTAAGCCGCTGGCCATGACCACGACCATATCGTTCGTGGAGGTGTCCCCATCAACCGTAATCATGTTGAACGAGGAGTCCGTCGCCTTACGGAGCAGCAGATGGAGATGCTCCGCATCGATGGCGGCGTCCGTCGTGATGAATCCGAGCATGGTCGCCATGTTCGGATGGATCATGCCGGACCCTTTTGCCGCACCTGCGACGGTCACCGCTTGCCCGCCAACCGTCAGGCGGACCGCCGTCGACTTCTGCACCAGATCCGTGGTCAGGATCGCCTGACAGAAGTCATCGCCTCCGTCCGCCTTCAGTCGTCCGGGCAAATTAGCGATGCCGCGGCGCACTTTGTCCATCGGCAGCAGCTCGCCGATGACGCCGGTGCTGGCTACGCCAACTAGATGCCCGGCGATGCCCAAGATGCTGGCCGTTTGGTCGCGCATTTCCTGCGCGTCGGCCTCGCCTTGGGCGCCAGTCACGGCGTTGGCGTTGCCGCTGTTGACGATCAGCGCCTGCAGCTTGCCTTCCCGGGCGATACTTTCCCGGGTCACCTTAAGCGGCGCCGCCTGAAACGCATTCAGCGTATACACCGCCGCCGCCGCTGCCGGCACTTCGCAATAGATTAGCCCGAGATCATTGCGATCCACTTTTTTCAGACCGCTATGAAGTCCTCCAGCCAAAAAGCCTTTCGGCGACGTCACATTTCCACCATCCAAAACCTCAAAGGACTTCCCCATTCCTCGCTCCACCCATTCCCTCCATAGTAAATTATCCTTAATGCCATTCATCATAAATCCCGAATCATTCGCCTGTTCTGAACCACGCTTATGGATAAACCGGAGCCATCTGCAACCCCGCCGTCTCCTCCCAGCCCATCATCAGGTTCAAATTCTGAACCGCTTGACCAGCCGCACCCTTCACCAGGTTGTCGATGACCGAAATGATGGTCACCCGCTTCGTCCGCGGATCCACCGAAAAGCCGATATCGCAGTAATTGGAGCCCCAGACCTCTTTCGTCGCCGGTACAATCCCTTTGCCCCGCACCCGCACGAATGGCCGTCCTTCATAAAATTGCCGGTACAGCTCAATAAAATCCTCTTCGCCGCGGTCATCCGACAGTTTTCCGTACATCGTGCTCATAATCCCCCGGGTCATCGGCACCAAATGCGTCGTAAACGTCACCGCCACCTCGCGTCCCGCCGCTTCGCCCAAATACTGCTCGATTTCGGGAGTATGCTGATGAGCATTGACCTTATAGGCCTTGAAATTCTCATTGATCTCCGAATAATGATTCCCTAAATTAGCCCCCCGGCCCGAGCCGGATACCCCCGTTTTGGAATCGATAATCAAGCTGTCCGGATCAACCCATCCTGCCGCAACGGCAGGAATTAACCCCAGCAGCGTCGCCGTCGGGAAGCATCCCGGATTCGAAATGAAGTCCGCTCCTTCCACTTGCTCTCCATAGACTTCAGCCAGTCCAAACACAGCTTGCTCCAACAATTCCGCGGAGGCAGGCTCTTTTTTATACCATTTGCGGTACGTTTCCCCTGATTTCAGACGGAAATCCCCGGACAAATCGATTACCTTGAGACCAGTCTGCAAAAATTGCGGCGCCAGCTCGGCGCTGACCCCATGGGGTGTTGCGGTAAAAACCACATCCGCCTTCTCTTTGATGAGCGGTATATCGATAGCGTCCAGATCCATTTCCAAAATACCGGTCAAATGGGGAAACCCATCCTTAAGCGGCGCCCCTGCAGTCGACGAAGAAATGACCGACGTAATCTGCACATAGGGGTGGTTCAAAAGCAGCCGGATCAATTCCACACCGCCATAACCTGTAGATCCAACGATCGCTGCCCGAATCGGCGCGTTTTGCATCATTTCCATTCCCCTCTTAATCCGTTATCCCCAAGGATAAACAGCTTATGCCGACTTAGAGGACGGGCAGCGTTTACCGGAGCGGAATCAGGATGATTTATAGTAATAACCTTATAAGTTCTGATGTAGTAAAAAAGATATGTATTATTATACGTATAAAGGTATAAAAATTCAATCCATTTATTATTGCCCCCACCCTGATTTGTTACACGATTTTCAGAAGTGGAAGTCCCATAAATGCAGCGTAATCTTCGGCCGCCTTCGCTGCCAAATCCTTTTGATAACCGTCAATCGGGGTAAAAGGGTTCAACTCGACCTCCAGCCCTTTCTTCTTCACCATCCGCTTCCACGTTCCCATGACTTGGCCGTCTTCCCTTACCATGAGTGGCAGAAAGATCCCGTTATTGCCGGGGGCAACCTGCGGAGCATTTTCAGGAGCAAGAACGGCGCTGCGGTCTTTGTAGCCCAGAAGGTATTCGTCAAAACCCGCCAGAAGATAAACACTCTGCTCCGAAGAAGCTTCAGAGCAAAGCTCCTTCGCCCTCCAGTATTCGCAGCCTCCCACCGTTTCAACCGCCAGCTCCCGCTTCGCCCCATCCAACCCCGTACGGGCATCGGTCAACGTCATCCCCGACCACCATGCGAAGTCTTGAACCGTCGCCGGGCCATGAGATGAATAATACCGCCGGGCCAGCTCAACCAGCGACTCCTCCCGGCTCAGCTCACGCCTTTCTTTCACCCACTCCTCCACGAGGACAAAGCTTTGCTGCTTTACGATCACCGGTCCGAAGCAAATTAACCCCTCATACGCACTGTGCCATAAAATATGATAGCCCCGTTGACCCGCGGTGCTGATCCCCTCTTGTTCCAACCGCTGCATGAGGCTGGGGCGGTCAACCCTTTGTCCGCCAGCCAGCGCCTTGTAAAGAATTGTGCGGCAGCGCTCCAGCGTTCCATCATCAAGCTCCAGTTCTGCCAGCCTCCGCTTCCCCGAATTCGCGATTCGCTGACCCGACAGCTTGATCATCCACCCCGCATCTTCAGCAGCCATCAAATGAATGGTTCCGCGCAGCGACCAGCTCAGAATGATTTTCCCCTCCGCAATAGCATTGATTACATCTGACAGCCCACGGTTTACGTTCCCCATGCGAGAACCCACCGCCCATACCGCCTGATGATAATCCTGTGCCTGCATCGCACCAAGAGAGCGGACGATTTGCTCCGGCTTGTCCAAAACCGAACCCGCGAGATGCTGCCGCCGCAAACGCTCCATTCCGATCGATGTTTCCTTCATGAGTCATTCCTCCCGCGGAGATTTATCGATTCTTCCTCCGTTCAACCATCCACAACGGCGCCACATTCCACCTATTATGGACACTGCGTGCCTCCCAAGCGTTTCCACATGAAAGGTATCATTCTATCCTGTTTTCCGCAATAGCTGCCCAGTTATCTTTACAAAATAGTTCATTCGTCTTCCTTGTTAAAAAACGATCTATCCAGCTGCATATTTATGCAACATAATGCATATTCGTTATCAACGAACTCCATAACAACAAAAAAAACGCCAGGCTATGCCCGACGTTTCTCTATTTTCTCAATCCTGACGTTGTGCGATACTGGCAAGCCGTTCCGCAACCAACTCTGTGCAGACGCCGCCATGATAAGCGATCACCGTGTCGACTTCCAGGTCACAGAGTTTGGCGACCGAACTCAAAGCTTGCTCGTAGGCTGGCGTAAACTGCGGATCTGGCGGCAAAAGGACGCCGTTTTCCGCAATCAGCGCATCCCCGGATATAAGCGTCCGGCTCGGCTTGTGATAAAGGCAAATGTGATCCGGAGTGTGTCCCGGCGTATGAATCACGATGACGCCTCCAGCCAACGAAAGCTCATCGCCATCCTGCAAGATTTGATCAACCTGAAGCGGCGGCTTCACTGTAGCTCCGCTTTTGACCAAAGGAATCTCACCTGCCAGATAAGGTAATGCCAACTCATGAGCCAGCACCTTAAGGCTACCGCTCTTTGCCTCAAGCAGCTCCGGCAATCCACCAATGTGGTCACGGTCCTGATGGGTGAGGATAACGCCCGTGAGCTTCTCGAAAGGAAATCCGGCCGATGCCATCGCTTTTCGGATAACATCAAGCTGACCCACAATACCCGTATCCACCAGGAAAACATCCTGGTCATCCCATAACAAGGAAGCGTGAGCCGTCATCTTGTTGCCATTTCCCGCGTTCATGTCCAAAACCAAAGGCAAAACACCGAATGCTGTAGGCACCCTTCCGTCTCCTCTCGCCTTTCCATAGTATCCTCGCACGACCGTGCACATTCCAAGGTGGGTATTCTGCCTATACGGTTAATCCCACTTATTCTTGCTCTGGCTCCCTATTGATCTGCTTGCGCAGATAAGCATCAATCAGGAAATCGATCTCCCCGTCCATGACGGCGCCCACGTTGCCGGTTTCAGCACCGGTGCGGTGGTCCTTCACCATACTGTACGGATGGAACACGTATGAACGAATCTGGCTGCCCCAAGCGATATCGGATTGCTCACCGCGGATTTCCGCCAGTTCCTTCTTCTGCTCCTCAATCCTCCGCTCGTACAGCTTGGAACGCAGCATCGTCATACACCGCTCGCGGTTCTTAATCTGGGAGCGCTCCGTCTGACACGATACAATGATGCCAGTAGGGATGTGGGTCATCCGTACAGCAGAATCCGTCGTGTTGATGTGCTGACCGCCAGCGCCGCTGGAACGGTATACATCCACCTTCAAGTCCTCCGTGCGAATATCGATCTCCACGGTGTCGTCGATCTCTGGCACAACGTCACAAGAAACGAAAGACGTATGGCGGCGTCCCGACGCGTCAAACGGCGAGATCCGTACCAGCCGGTGTACGCCTTTTTCCGTTTTCAGATAGCCGTAAGCATTGTAGCCTTTGAGCAAAAGGGTTACGCTCTTCACACCGGCCTCATCACCGGGCAGATAGTCCAGCACTTCAACCTTGAAGCCGCGGCGTTCACCCCAGCGGCGGTACATGCGCAAGAGCATATCCGCCCAATCCTGGGACTCCGTGCCGCCTGCACCCGGATGCAACTCCAAAATCGCGTTGAGCTTATCGTAAGGCTCGCTAAGTAAAAGCTGCAGCTCATAAGTCTCCAGCTTTTTCACCAGCTCCGCCGTACCTGCCGCCAGATCAGGAAGCATGCTCTCGCCGTCTTCCCCTTCGTCCTCCACCAGCTCCAGCATCACCGCAAGATCGTCATATTCGCCGCTTAGGCCCTCAAAATCCGTTACCACCGATTTGATGGCATTCAGATCGGCGATCACTTTTTGTGCCCGGTCGCTATCGTCCCAAAAGTCAGGCGCGCTCATCTTTTCCTCAAAGTCGGCAATTTGCTCCAGCTTGAGATCTAAGTCAAAGTGACCCCCTTAACGCCTGTAATCGACCTGCAACCTCACGCAGGTCCTGCTTCACCTTCACGGAATCCAACATTATTATCTCTCCCTTTTTTGTTTTAAAATGCTCTCATAAACGGGAGAGGGACAAACCCGGCAGCGCACGCGCCGTCGTAGGGTTCATCCCCCTTCATCTATTCCCTTTTAAGCCAGCCCGTGGCAGTGCTTGTACTTCTTGCCGCTGCCGCATGGGCAAGGATCGTTGCGGCCGATTTTCTCCGCTTCTTTCTTCTTCACCGGGCGCTTTTCAGCCGACTCTCCAGGAGTAACCGCTTGGCCTTCGGCCACCGCTTCCCGTTCCAGGTTCACTTCGACTTGCGCCTTCATGATGTACTTGGAAACTTCCTCCTGGACGCTTTCGACCATCTCCTGGAACATCTCGAAGCCTTCAAACTGATACTCACGCAGCGGATCGGTACCGCCGTAAGCACGAAGGTGAATGCCTTGACGAAGCTGATCCATGGCGTCGATGTGATCCATCCACTTGCTGTCGACGGCACGCAGAACGACGACCTTTTCAAACTCGCGCATATTTTCCGGACCGATTTGCTCTTCCCGCTCATCGTACAGCTTCTTGATCTTCTCTTGAACAAGCTCGATGACCTCTTCCGGTTCCTTACCCCAGAGATCCTCTTTAGTGAAAGTGCCTTCCGGCAGGAAGGTGCCGTGGATGTAGCGAACCAGCGCCTCCAGATCCCATTCTTCAGGAATCTGTTCCTTCGCCATATTCGCCGCAATAGCCCGGTCCAGAACCGGCTCCAGCATGCCTTCAACAATACCGCGGATATTTTCCGACTCCAGCACTTCTTTGCGCTGTTTGTAGATAATATTCCGCTGCTGGTTCATCACGTCGTCATATTGCAGAACGACCTTCCGCACGTCGAAGTTGTTGCCTTCAACCCGCTTCTGGGCAGATTCGATCGCCTTCGAAACGAGCTTGCTTTCAATTGGTTGGTCTTCTTCAAAGCCGAAGCGATCCATCATCCCCATGATGTTCTCGGCGCCGAAGCGGCGCATCAGTTCATCTTCCAGGGAGATGTAAAACTGGGACGAACCCGGGTCGCCTTGACGTCCAGAACGGCCCCGCAGCTGATTGTCGATCCGTCGGCTTTCGTGACGCTCCGTACCTATGATATGCAATCCGCCAAGCTCCGGAACTCCTTCACCCAGCAAAATATCCGTACCACGACCTGCCATGTTGGTCGCAATGGTGACTGCGCCCGGTTGACCAGCCAGGGAGACAATTTCCGCTTCCTCCCGGTGATACTTGGCATTCAGTACTTGGTGCTTAATGCCCTTCTTCTTCAGTAACTCCGACAAAAGCTCCGAGTGCTCGATGGAAACCGTACCGACCAGTACCGGCTGATTGACCTTATGCCGATCTACGATCTCGTTCACGGCTGCGCGGAACTTGCTCATTTCCGTTTTATAGACCACATCGGGCATATCCTTACGGATCATCGGCTTATTAGTCGGTACAACGAGAACTTCCAGCCCGTAGATCTTCTTGAACTCTTCTTCCTCTGTCTTCGCCGTACCGGTCATGCCGGCCAGTTTTTTATACATCCGGAAGTAGTTTTGGAAGGTAATCGTCGCCAGCGTCATGCTTTCGTTTTGAATCTTGATTTGTTCTTTCGCTTCAATGGCTTGGTGCAAGCCTTCGCTGTAGCGGCGGCCGGTCATCAGACGACCGGTAAACTCGTCGACAATGACGACCTCTTCATCTTGAACAACGTAATCTACGTCCCGCTTCATGATGACGTTGGCCTTCAAAGCCTGAACGATGTGATGGTTCAAGGTTACGTGCTCATGAGAGTAGAGGTTATCTACGCTAAACGCCCGTTCTGCCTTCGCCACGCCTTCCTCCGTCAAAGCGACGGACTTTAGCTTGATATCGACGGTGTAGTCCGTGTCCTGCTTCAGCTTGTTCACAAAACGATCCGCCGTGGAGTACATCTCCGTCGATTTTGCCGCCTGGCCGGAAATAATAAGCGGAGTCCGCGCTTCGTCAATGAGAATCGAGTCCACTTCGTCGACGATGGCATAATACAAGGGCCGCTGTACCATTTGCTCTTTATAGAGCACCATGTTGTCCCGCAGATAGTCAAAGCCGAATTCGTTGTTCGTACCATATGTGATATCGCAAGCATAGGCTTGCTGTTTTTCATCATGGCTCATATCGTGGAGATTGAGGCCGACAGTCAAACCGAGGAAATTATAGATTTTCCCCATTTGCTCCGCGCCTACCGTCGCCAGATAATCGTTGACCGTAACCAGGTGAACCCCTTGCCCCGTCAGTGCGTTCAAGTAAACCGAAAGCGTACCAGTGAGGGTTTTCCCTTCCCCGGTCTTCATCTCGGCGATCCGACCTTCATGAAGCGCCATACCTCCGACCAGCTGTACGTCAAAATGCCGCTGTCCCAGCGTCCGTTTAGCCGCTTCACGCACCGTCGCAAACGCTTCGGGCATCAAATCCTCCAACGTTTCGCCTTTGGCGTAACGTTCCTTGTATTCATCGGTCTTCGCCAGGAGCTGCTCGTCCGACAAGCCGGAAAACCGCAGTTCCATCTCATTGATTCGCTCGACCGTTTTCATCATTCGTTTGATGTCGCGCTCGTTGGAATCCCCAAACACCTTTTTTACGAGTCCAAGCATGGGTAAACCCCTTTCAAAAATCACATATTCCTTCATCGCACCTAAAAAGCATTACAAAAATTGTAACAGGTTCAAGACCTCGTAGCAACAGTACCTTAATCATCTTATATACGCATCAAAGCCCGATCCGTTTCAGGACCGGGCCATTTAACTATTATTTGTTAATTGGCGGGCTCAATCAAACCGTAGGTTCCATCGTTTCGTTTATAAACGACGTTCACCTCTTCGGCAGATTCTGAATTGGAAAACACGAAGAAATTGTGCCCGACCATGTTCATTTGGAGGATGGCCTCCTCCACATTCATCGGTTTCAGAGTAAACCGCTTTGTCCGAACAAGCTCAAATTGCTCGTCTTCGTCATGCATGTCCGGCAGTTTGGGATCTTCCTTGAAGGTCCGCATCCCGCCCATTTCACGGATTTTTCTGTTCGCTTTCGTCTTCAGCTTGCGGATTTGCCGCTCCAGTTTCTCGGTGACGAGATCGATGGAAGCGTACATATCGCCGCCTTTCACTTCAGCCCGGAGAATGCCTCCGGTCAAGGGGATAGTCACCTCTACGTTTTGGCTGTCACGAACGACGCTTAGCGTAACCGTAACATCAGAGGTCGGGGGAGCTTCAAAATACTTTTCCAATCGGCCAAGCCTTTTTTGCACGTAGTCGCGTAAAGCTTCCGTTACCTCAAGGTTCTTTCCGCGAATGGTATACTTCATGGATACTCCTCCTTTCTACTTCATTATAATATAGATAAGCTATTACATCAAAACAAGAACTTAACAAAAACGGACAAATCGTATGAAACTTTTAAGAACTCTTTACGATCATCTCCAATATATGAGAAACATCACAAAACTAACCGTCTGTCCCTTTTCCACAGGAGACATCCCCACAACAAAAAACACCCCGAAATAATTCGGAGTGCTTTTTGGAGCCGATAACCATCTATGTTGGGAGCGGCTCTTCCGCCGACCCTTACAGTTTTACAACGTTAGCGGCTTGCGGACCGCGAGCGCCTTCGACGATGTCGAATTCAACTTGTTGGCCTTCGTCCAAAGATTTGAAACCGTCAGATTGGATAGCTGAGAAGTGAACGAATACGTCTCCGCCTTCTTCGGTCTCGATGAAACCGTAACCTTTTTCTGCGTTAAACCATTTAACACGACCTTGCATTTACACACATTCCCTTCATTTTCAAATAAAAAGCCCAAGGCTTTCACTTTTTGACTATACCATTCTAAGCCAAGCCATGTCAAACGTGCTTAGTGACGCATGTCTCATTTCCTAGCGCATTCGTGCGTTTTCGCCAGTATCCTCGCCTGCGCCGTTTTAGTCCCTAATTTCTTCCTGAAACCGAGCGTTTCTCGCGATAATTTTCAGAATATTCGACAACCTTCAAGTTCTTCACAATGCCCACATGCCATGAAAGCTTGTTTTCATTGTTTACATTCCATTTACACACATTATGCACAGCCTGTGGATAACTTTGTGCACAAGTGAAGCTTTTGCAAATTTCCAACTATACCAAATGGCTACTCTCGGGATATATTATGAAAAAATGCACTCGGCCAATAGGTTACCGATTGAATTGGATTGACGGAGAGTGATGAGCCCTCTTCCGCTTTTTCCGTCGGGTAGCCCGCTATACACGCAGGTGGATGATAAATAGAGGAAAGATTCGTAGGCATTCGATGGCAAGCCTTGTAACAACCACTGCAGTAAGCCGACGTAGGCCTCCACTGTCTCAAACGGTTTGCCTAAAGCCTGCTGTCAGGCCATCATCCCCTTGAACAGCATATGCGCGGGGGTAGGGGGGTAATAAGGATAAGCAGCAACCATGCCCTTCAAGAAGCGCCGCTATCAAAGACCGATCAAAAAATAGGCCAACCAGAACAGACTGGTTGACCTGATAATAAGGAAAGAGGCTGAGATTGTTATCCTTCACTTCGTCTTTAAAGGACAATCATGTTTACAACGCCATTTTTAGAGAGCTGAATGGTTTTATTTTAGAAATCTGCCATATACCTTCTCCACTGCAGCGATAACATCATCCACATCGGTATCCTGCATTTTGGGGAAACACGGAATGGTTATAGCTGAACTATAGTAAGTCTCAGCATTTGGGCAAATCCCCTGTTCATACCCCAACTGCTGGTAATACGGTTGTAGATATACGGGAATGTAGTGTACATTAACACCGATATTTTCTTCCCTTAATGCCTTGAATATGGCTTTCCTGTCTCCATTAAAGAATTCCGGGATCCATCTTAGTACATACAAATGCCATGAAGAGTCAGCCAGATCATGTTGGGCCGGAATGACAATCCCTTTCATCGAGGAAAAGGCCTCCGTATATCGCTTCGCAATTTCACGTCTTCGAGCTATAAAGGAATCAATCTTATCCATCTGGCTCACGCCTAATGCTGCTTGTATATCGGTCATTCTGTAGTTGTACCCCAGCTCTTGCATTTCATAGTACCATGGCCCATCATTTCTAGTGAGTTCATCGAGGTTTCTTGTCATACCATGACTTCGGAACATCAAAAGCCTGCGGAAATATAGTTCATTGTTTGTGGTAATAATTCCGCCTTCACCTGTCGTAATATGCTTCACAGGGTGAAAACTAAACATCGTCATATCAGCCACGGAGCCTATCTTCCGATCACCATAAGTTGAGCCCAATGAATGGGCCGCATCCTGAATGAATACCAGGTTGTGATCTCTTGCTATTGTAGTGATTTGATCTACCTCTACTGGCTGTCCCGTGAAATCTACTGCAATGATTGCTTTTGTTCGTGCTGTAATTTTCTGTTTAATTTGTGCTGGATCGATATTGTATGTATTCATATCAATATCAGCAAATACAGGTGTGCCTCCTTGATAGAGCACACAATTACTTGATGCCAAAAATGTAATTGGTGTAGTAATGACTTCATCACCTTTGCCAATTTGGGCAGCAAAGCAGGCACCATGAAGTGCAGCAGTTCCATTCGTAAATGCTACTGCATATTTGGCACCCACATAATTAGCTACTTTTAACTCAAATGCCTTAATGGCCGGTCCTTGTGTTAGAAAGTCACCGCGTAGTACTTGAACGACAGCCTCGATATCCTGTTCATCCAACCATTGCTGACCATAGGGCAAAAGTGTAGCCCGTACGGGAGATGAGGATGATTGCGCTTGTTGATTAGCCATTTTGATCTTCCCTTCTTCTAACCTTTTAAGCTAACCCACCACTTTGAATCCATTCTCTTGTACGGCGAATACCCACTTCGAGGCTAATTTCAGGTTTCCAACTAAGAATACGACTAGCCTTATCGGAGTTGCATAACAACTTTTGAATTTCACTCTGAGGGTGAATATGCTCCACGTGCTTGATCCGCTTCGGATCACCCGAAATGAGAAGGGCCAAATCATTCACGGAAATGTCCTTTCCTAATCCTGCATTAACAATTTCACCATTCACCTTATCAGAAAATCCCGCTGATACGACAAATCTCGCACAATCTTCTACGTAGAGTAAATCTCTTGTCTGTGTACCGTCACCGTAAATATTCAGATCCAAACCATTTAGTTCATTTTTGATAAAAATAGCGACAACGCCGCCTTCTCCCCCCGTCTTCTGGAAGGGACCATAAGTATTAAATGGTCGAATGACTACTGTAGGCAAGCCATATGCATAATAATAGGAGAGCACCATATTTTCAGCAGCTACTTTAGCGCCTGCATAAGGCGAAGCTGGTTTGGTTGGGTGCAATTCAGTAATGCCTGTTTCCTCATTGCAACGGTCGTAAACCATACAAGTACTCATGAAGACTACCTTCGTATTATGTCTACGGCATTGTTCAAGGATATAAAAAGTGCCGACTGTATCATTATTAAACGTTGTGCTCGGATCATCGATCGAGTCTTGGACATTGATGGATGCGCCGAGGTGATAGCATATGTCGAAATTATGCGCATTAAATAATCCTTCAAGTAGCTTCTCATCTAAAATGGATCCAACAATGAATTCTTCCAAACCCGGATGGCCTTCGAATTCATGGAGATTTTCCTTTCGTCCGTTCGACAAATCGTCCAAGATCCATAGATGATGTCCTTCGCCGAGCAATTGTCTCGCCACCCAGCGACCGATAAAACCGGCTCCGCCGGTTAGTAGAATGTTCATAATTTATCCCCCTATGAAGAAGTAAAAAGGCTATTTAGATCAAATCCCAAGATAATGGAGTTCCTTTAACAACATCCCGATTTAACTTTTTACCAAGTACATACTCATAAAACTTTGGTGAAAGTCCATATCCTGGGCGAATAATTCTTACGTTCTTTTCCGAAAGGATGGTACCTTCTTTTAAGTCTTCAGCTATATACAGGGATCGTCTAAATTGCAGTGATGCCTCTTCTTTTTTTGTGGCTCCATAGCTAACGGAACCTAACGATAGCCAGGCACGCTCTGTTTCCTCGACCAGGGATTGGAGTTCATGTGGTTCTAAGGAAAACGTAGAATCTACTCCTCCATCTGCTCTTGATAAGGTGAAATGCTTCTCTATGACGCTAGCCCCCAAAGCCACACTTGCCACAGCCACCCCAATACCCAAAGTATGGTCCGAAAGCCCAACTTCACAATTAAAGAGTTGCCTCATATGAGGAATGGTTGAAATATTCGTATTTTCTGGTGATGCAGGATAAGTGCTTGTACATTTCAAAAGAATAAGTTGATTATTTCCTGTTTCTCTAAAGGCTTTTACTGCCTCATCAAGTTCGGCTAATGTAGCCATGCCGGTAGAAATGATCACAGGTTTGCCGGTTGAAGCAACCTTTCTAATCAGAGGAAGATCCGCATTCTCGAATGATGCAACCTTATATGCCGGAACATCTAACGTCTCTAAGAAATCGACTGCTGTATGATCAAAGGGAGAGCTAAATGCAAGCATTCCCAGCTCTTTACACCGGTCAAATATTGGCTTGTGCCATTCCCATGGGGTGTAAGCCTCTTCATATAATTTATATAGAGATTTACCTTCCCAAAGGCTGTTCTTATCTTCTATAAAAAACTCCCCATCATCAATATTTAATGTCATTGTATCTGGGGTGTATGTTTGCAATTTAAGTGCATCCGCTCCTGCCTTTGCAGCAGCCTCAACAATCTGCAAAGCACGATCTAGAGATTGGTTATGATTACCGGACATTTCAGCAATAATCAATGGGCGATAACCCAAACCAACCCTTTTTTGCGAAATAGAGATGAAGTTGCTCATACCATTCTCTCCCTTGATTACGAGGAATATAAGGACTTTGTTAGAATTATAATCTCTTGAACTTCTTCATACAAAGAGAAGCCTGATTTAGTAAAAGTCTTAATTGATATCAAATTTTCCTTCTTAATATTGGCTTTAAGGGTACGTATATCCTTATAGTTTGATTTTATTAACACTTCTAGATGTTCAAGCATGTGTTGGCTGTAGCCACGCCCACGACTCTTTGGAGCAATATTTATGCTAATAACTGCCGTATCACGATCTTCAACGTCAAATCGAATGATTCCGATTCGCTCATGCTCTTCTACTGCAATCATCATTTTGCGTTCGGATAAAAGTATGGATTCCTCCATCCATTGCAAATGCTCTTCCAATGAAATAATCTTAGAACTTATAGAGTTTTTTCGTGTAGTTTCATCATTCCTGCATTCCCATACCCACACAAAATCCTCGTGGCTAACATCACGTAAAATCATTGGCTCCCCCTCTGTTCCAAGAGTAACAGCTGTGTTACTCGTTCAGCACCTCTACCATCAACCAGTTCCATAGCCAGTTTACTAGCATTCCGAAAGTGTTCAACTCCATTGAAAAGGTTAATGAAGCAAGACCTTATATCTTCTTCAGTCACCGCCTGCGACTCACCTAGATAAAGGTCTATCCCCTGTCCTTGTCCTTCTTTTGCTAGTTCAACTTGATTGTCTGCTATGGCAATTGTTATTGCAGGCAGCCCCATGCAATAGCGCTCCCAAGTCATTGTACCTCCACCACAGATCGCCAAGTCAGAAGTAGCCATTTCACGTGCCATAGAAGCAGGTTGAATAAGTAGCTTTGTATTTTTAAGCATGTGGCATTTCGATTGAATTACCGAAATGTTCGGATTAGCCTGTCCCAGGATGACCTTCACTTTAAGTTTATTTGTGTCTTCCAACAGCGGTTGGAGAGCATGAAGAACCTTTAATGTTTCATTTGTTGGATCCGTTCCACCAAAACAAACCAGCAAATGGAGACTTCCTTCTTCATCCCTATTCGTTTCTTTATTTCGTTCAATCAAAAATTCCTCACGTAGTAATGCATATTTGGGGCCTAGCAGCTGTTTAGCCGTACAATGCAATAAATGATTGTATCTGCTTTCGTAGTTTTGATATAAGTTTGCATCTAGTAATAAAGTACATTGATGTTTTCGATTGGCAAGATCATCAATGACTAATATACTTCCAAAAACTCCTTCGAATTCAGCCTCCCAAACCCAATCAATCCCATAATGATCAACAATAAGCCAATCGGATTTAGATATTTCACTATGCATTTGTATAATCTTGGTTACATACAATGCATCAAGGCTGCTTCCTAAAGGATCGTTATTCATCAAATGAATGGAAGAAAAGCCATTCTCATCAAAGGTCTGAATAAAATGAGATGGCATTTGTCTATATAAAATAGTTACTTCATAATTATAACGCTTCAGTTGATTGGCAAGTGTCAAACATCTCATAATGTGCCCGGTTCCAATTAGCGCTGATGCATCAGTCCTTATGAAAAACTTCATTCTATTTTACCCATTATACCCTTCACATAACTTAGCTTCTTTTGCTCGACATGCGCATTTATTTGGCTTAGTTCTGGCTTCTTCCGAATAAGTTCTAAAGTTTCAGCTAATCCAAAATACTGATGTGGAGTATATAAATGTTCATAGATTGATTGTATAAGTTTCCAATCTTCTAAAGTATCAAGCGTCCATCTATAGTTAGATAAGTCTTCTGAATGTTTATAATCATACAACGAGAAGAGAGAAGGATTATGATAGATATATGGTGTTACATGCTCTCTTTCTTCCGGATGATTACCTTCCTCATACGCCTTCTGTAATGCTTCAAATGTAAAGATTTCTACATCCAGACCTCTTGGAAATGTCCTTGAAAGTGTATTACTAACATAATCAAAGTTATGTTGTTTGTGGAAAGTTATTATTTCTGACACAACCTTTGAATCAACTAAAGGGCAGTCGGATGTAATGCGGACAACAAGATCTGCCTTTTCATCTAGCGCTGCTCCATAATAACGAGAGAGCACATCTTGCTCTTCCCCTCGGTAAACTCCTGCACCAGCTTTACAAGCCTCAGCAACAATTGGATCGTCACTTTCCAGTACGGTGGTCGCTACCACTACCTGATCAATTTCTTTAACGTTTTGCACTCTATCAATTACATGATTTAATACGGATTTACCAAATAAATCCTTCAGTACTTTTCCCGGCAGCCTCGTCGATCCCATCCTAGCCTGTATTATGGCGACCACTTTCATGGTATTCACCTGTTTCTATACTATTATTGAATTCTAATAAGATTTTCGGAAACCAGCAGATGTTGAAGCTCCTCTATAGAAAGTGGAGTCAAACCATGTGAACTGTAACTCTGTTTTTTTGAGGCCACGGCACCTGCATAGTCACGATTCCCTAAGAATGAATTGGTGATTATAAACATTTCGTCTGTTTCCTTAGCGGAAATTGATTCTTCTTCAGTCATTAATTCCTCATACATCTTCTCACCAGGTCTGATCCCGATCTCTTCTATACCTATTTCACTTGATGGAATATTTAAAGTAGATGAGGTTGATTGCACAACGATATTTGCTAAATCCATTAATCTCACAACGGGCATCTTCAGTACAAAGGTCTCTCCGCCCTTTGCTATGTGCATAGCTTTAATTGTGAGTTCCGTCGCTTGCCGTAAACTCATCATGAATCTAGTCATCTCTTTACAGGTAATTGTTATTTTCCCTTTTTCTTCTACCTGCCATTTAAATAATGGAATGACTGAACCTCTAGAACCCATGACATTACCAAAACGAACGGCTGCAAATATTGTTTTTTTGGTACCAGCTTGAAACTGAGCTGCCGACATTAGCCTTTCCGCCATTAACTTAGAGGCTCCATACGTATTCGTTGGGGAGATGGCTTTGTCCGTGCTCGTAAATACAACCTTCTTCACATCGCAGGCAAGAGCTGCCTGTATAACATTTTGAGTTCCAAGTATATTCGTTTGAACTGCTTCAAATGGATTGTACTCGCAAGCAGGGACGTGTTTCATAGCGGCTGTATGAAAGACATAATCGATGTCTTGCATAGCTCTTTCAACACGATTATAATCCCTAACATCTCCAATCAAATAGCGAATATTTGTGTATTCCTTATATTCTTGTTGCAGTTGAAATTGTTTATATTCGTCACGGCTGAGTATACGAATAACATCGGGATTGTCCAAGAGAATTTCACGAAGTAAGCTTTGGCCAATTGTACCTGTACCACCGACGATCAGTACCTTAGATCCTTTAAATTGTCCGTTCATAACTGACATCACCTAATTTGCCTTTTAGTATATCAACTCTATCCATGCTTTTGTTCAGAATTTCATACAGTTCCGGAGTCAAGTCGTTCATCGCCTTAACCAGTTTACCTAGATGTTCCACAATAAGGACTGACTTCTGTCGTTGATTTTGTGTTTCAACAATAGCAGTTACATGTCGCATATATATATCAATGTGGTGCTTAAGTGCAAATGAATAGAGCAGTTTATAGATATCTTGCCGTGTAATTGTTGTCCATAATTTATCAATTTCAACCAATCTTTTCGATAGGGTGCTCATGTTTCCGTTACTTGCACTATCTGCTAACTGTTCCATGAGATTTATCAATTTGACAATTCGTTTGTCTTGTTCTTTTGTTTTCATGTAAAGCTTTTGAATATCGTCTTTAACCATAGAAAATTTCTCGAATTTATCTTCATGTGAATAAGTTGATGCAAATCTATCAACACTAAAATCTTGGTCTTTGTTCTCCAACCATTGAGACATTAGCTCTTCCATTGGCTTCCATTCTGTATTCGGGATTATTGCTCCATGTTTCGATGCATTGATTACCCTAACCCCTTGAAGTTGAATTAATTGAACTAGTAACCCAAGATCATTTAATGTAACCTTCATTTTTAAGGTCGTCGGGTTTTCTCCACCATCCACATTTGGCACTAACTCTTTTGCTCCATTTAATTCGCTATCCATAATGTCGGTACTGATGTGGCTAACACCGGGTGTGTAATATTGCCGTTCTGGGTAGGAGAGGTCCTGTCCTGTTAGGACAATTTCTGAAGCCCCCATATATACTGCTAACTGCATCGCCGTGCCCGTTACCGATGTAGTAGATTGAAAACTAGGTAGCGACTCTGATCCAATGATTGAAGGAGTTAATGCATCCGTCTCCAGTATGGAAGAGAATAATGGGGCTTTATAATTTTCTACAATTCGATAATTGATTTGAGAACAAAATACCAAGGGAACATTCCCTGTGTCAGTGTTTTCAAAGACCTTATAATTTGGAATCCCACCATCCATAGACACGATTAAATGTGGTGAAATTCCATGATGCAACAAAGCTTGAATACTTGAACCTGCCGATATAATGAGACACTTTGACTTTAAAGATCTCAGATAATCAACATCATATTTTAATGACGGACCAGATCCGACGATAATAGCCGTGGCTCCCTTAAAGCTATCTTTGAACTTAACTGTCGAGTTAGCCTCTTGAACATATGGTAAATTATACAATACATTCTCAAGCCACTCTTTGTTAAAGCTGCTAAGTGTTGCTTGATTCGTTTTATGGGCATACAGGGCATCTCTAATTTTCTGCTGCAATTCGTTTGCTAGATTCGGATACATTCTTTTATAAACAGGTGGAGATATAATGCTAAACGTGTTTGATACATAAGAAGAAACAGTTTGAGCTATAACCGAATGAAAAAGCTCGTCCTCCCCGACAACAAATAAACGAACTTTCGGGTACGATAACGCCTTTGTCATATCTCTGAAATGCGCCCATTCTTTCAAAACCTGAACATTTGGTTCGTAAATATAAATTGAAGAAGACTTTGAATGATGGAGCAGTTGTTCTAAAAAAAATCCTAGGCCGCAGCCGACAATTAATATGTGTTCAGACAGTATAACCGATTCATCAAGTGATAGAACCCATTTTCGCGCTTCTTCTTCAGCGTTATACTTACTATGAAGATAGGTTTCGGTTCCGTCCATGTTCAAAATGATGTTTGGTTCTTGGTTTTTGGTGGTAAGACGTGTGCAGGAACTAAAATCGCCACTATTAATAATCGGAAGCAACTGGGGATAATTTTGCTCAAGGAAATGTATGTTTCTATCGAATACGCTCATATACTCAAACCATCCTTATCTTTCATCAGTAAGGAAACTATTTAGAAAAGGCAATAGCTCATATTGTAGCAGATCCGCCACACCTACCAAATGATCACTCTGCATCTCATTATCGAGTTCTTTAACGATTTGCGATAATTGAGAACAACCATCCTGAATAAGTTTTTTTTCTTCTGATCCGGTTTCATATAAAAACCGCAAAAACTCAAACGAACTCATTATCCATTGAAGGCCCTTTAACCCAGCAGCAAACTCTTCCCATGTTTCAGGGGATACATCACCGTAGAGCTTATTCGCGATATTGTTCATTACGGGAATATACCTGGTCAGATATTCAGACAAAGCAGTTTCAGTTTCGGATATACTTTCTTGTCGCGAAGAGGATATAACATGAACTTCCTTTGTCAACCCCATATTATTCTTAATGTAATTCTCGTAATCGCTATAATAATAGTGTCCATCGATTTGCACATGATGAATAATTCTATCCTCATGGTAAATAGCTTCCAGGCATTCCGTCCATATTTTTTCAAATTCTTCCGTTATGTCTAAAACGGATATCTGTTTCCCTTGATCAACCTTTATTATCATAAATTACACACCTTTTTTGAGTATTACCTATTTTATCGGCTTATTTATTAATGGTCTGAATAGAATAAAATAAAAAAAAGAGCCTCCAATTAATGGAGGCTCTCTTTATCCGGTTATTAACCAAGAAGCTTAAGAACTGCTTGAGGTGCGGAGTTAGCTTGTGCCAACATTGCTGTACCCGCTTGAACCAGAATTTGGTTCTTCGTGAAGGCGGTCATTTCGGTTGCCATATCGGCATCCTTAATCCGGGAGTTAGCAGCAGACAAGTTCTCAGAAGTAACACCCAAGCTGTTGATCGTATGTTCCAAACGGTTTTGGTAAGCACCAAGTTGTGCACGGTTTTGAGATACGGTATTGATTGCTTTGGATATAATTGCCATAGCGCTTTGTGCACCTGTAAGTGTTGCAACACTGAGAGTTGCACCACTAAAGAGAGTGGCAGTCTTGTTGTCTGACAAACTAGCTTGCAATGTTTCGGTGTTACTAACACCAATTTGGAAATTGACAGTGGCGCTAGCATTCAGCAAATTAACTCCGTTAAATTTGGAGTTACCAACAATTCGGTTAATCTCTGATGTCAATTGAGAAACTTCAAGCTGAATTTTATCACGGTCGGTATTTTGATAAGTACCGTTAGCTGATTGGTTAGCCAGAGTGTTCATGCGTTGCAGCATGGAGTGAACTTCAGTCAAGTCACCTTCAGCCGTTTGAATCATCGAAATACCGTCTTGAGCATTGCGTTGCGCTTGGTTCAGACCGTTGATTTGGTAAATCATTTTTTCGGAAATAGCCAGACCAGCGGCATCGTCAGCAGCACGGTTGATGCGGTAGCCGGAAGACAGCTTTTCCATTGTCTTGCTCATGTTTGTGTTGTTGAAGCTCAAGTTACGGTTTGCGTTGATCGCACCAACGTTTGTGTTAATAAACATTCCCATTGATAATCATCCTCCATGATTGGTTTGAATTGGCCACATCCTTGTGGCCTACTATCTATATCGGAAGTACCATTTCATTTTTTTAGCACATTTTTCAATTTTTCAAAATTATTTTTTTTCATCGAAATAAAGAGCCGTCAGATCCCTGTTGGCGACGCCGTAATAAGCGTTTAAAATCTTGTGTTGATTGCGAACTTCCGTTTGATCGGTTTGAAGCGCTGCCTGCTCGCTGCTGATCCGTGACTGGATTTGGCCCAGCCGAAGATGAATTTCCTCCAAAATCGGCAGCAAGGAGCTGTCGTGAAGCTTCGAATCGGGAACTTCTCTTTCTCCCAATTGAAATTGAACCGCCTCGAGCTCTTGTACCAACACTTTCCACTCGGTCGCTGCACGAGTGTATGCCGTCCGAAACTCATCGTCTTCCAGTTGATTCAACAGCCCAACTTGCTGATCTGCATTTTTCAGCAATTGTTCATATAGAATTTTTCGCCGTTCCAGCAAATGGGGTATTTCCAGTGAATTATGCATTTACACCATCCGTGGCGACAACCTTGCCGATTTCCTCCCATGCTCCCTTAAGCTCTTCCAGCAAGCCAATCACTTCACTGATCGCCTCCATGGATTGATCCAGATTGGCTTCGCGCAATTTTTCAAGAGAATAAAGGTAGAGTGACCGCAAATTCCGGGCAAGTTCGCCGCCTTCTCGCATGTTCAACGATCCCAGAAGCTCATGAATGATATCCTGTACCTTGCGAACGTTCCGTCCTGTTTCGATAAGATTGCCCGCTTCGATGGACTTCTGCACTCTTCGGGAAAATTGAATGGCGCCATTATACAACATCAGTGTCAAACGATGGGGAGTGGCAGTCTGATATTTGGTTTGTTGATAAGCTTGATAGCCTGTCAGATTAGGTGATGCCACATGCACCATCCTCCTGTCCGTTAATTCGAGGAAGCAGATTTCGTCAAGGTTGCAACTTGGTTGGTGATCCAGGTCTTCTGGTTGTTAAGCGACGACATGACCACTTCAAGGTTTGCATATTTCGCTTTTAACGTCTCTTCACGTTTATCCAAGCGGAGCTGCATACTGTCGGATTGTTCCTGCATATAGGCGATATCAGAGTCATAACCTTTAATTTTCGCGATCAATAGGCCGTCAACACTGCTAGTATAACTTTGTAATTTATCCATGAAGAATTGCCCAATACCAACATTATCTGCCGACGTACCGACAAATAACTTTTGAACGGCATCGGAATCTTTGGCCATTGCTTCTGCAAACTTGGTCTTATCAAATGACAATTTTCCTGTCATCAGGGAAGCGGTTGTGACACCCTTGTCCACTTCCAAGCCGACATCGGACAAGAGTTTGATATTTCCTACATCAAACTTCGTATTCACCCAATTGCCCAACTGATTACGCAAGTCCCGCAGGGTGGAATCGCTCTGCAGTGTCGCCGTATACGTACCGTCTGAGTTTTTGGTGGATTTTTGGGTGTTGGCGTCAATCAGATCAATGACTGCATTGTACGCCGATACGAAGGTATCGATTTTTGAAGTAATTTGATCTGTATCCTGGTCCACTTTCACGGTACTGTCGCCTGTCCCTGTAAGGGTTAAAGTTACACCTGGGATGGCATCCTTTACCGTATTGCTGGTACTTTCGATGGCTAGACCGTTAACTGTAATTTTTGCGTTGCTAGCTTCTGTAACATTTGTTGAGTTCATGAAGGTTGTGTTGGTGCCACTAACAGAGAAACTCACACCTGTTTCTTTTCCCGTTAAAACCAATGTTTTTTCCCCAGGCTTTGTTTGAACGATAGCTGCCTTCACGGTTACACCGGTTGTACTGTTGATTTTCTGGGCAATCAAATCGAGAGCTTTTTCATTGGTTATTCCCTGGAAATCAGTACTCGATAAGTCGATATCAGCACTACCGGAGCTTGTCGGTACCGAAAGGGTTCCGGTTTGAGAAAACGAATCTGCCGATACCATGGCTTTACTGGTTGTTACCTGCGCTTTGGCAAGGCCTACGACATTCACCGCGTACTCCCCATAGCTCGCCGAACCTGTGGAGCTTACTGTCAGCTTGCTTGAGTCAGAGCTGGTCGCTTTCGCAACGGTAAAAGTCGAGTTATAGTTCAGATCGGCAGTGGCAGTCTTAAGCGCCGCCAATTTGGAATTTAATGTCGTGAACACGCTGCGAAAGGTCGTCGTGTTGCTGATTTTCGTCTGCAGATTGGTCAGCGGAACACTTTCCTGAGCCATGACAGCCTTGATATACGCAGTGGAATCAAATCCTGAAGCCAGTCCCGCGAAACTGATGGACATAATCTATCACTCCTTTACTTTGAATGAACGCATCAAACCTTCTTGTCCAAAAACATGCCGATCATCTCTTTCATTTTCATCGAGAGATCGATTAAAAATTCCGGTGGCAGGCTGGTCACAACCTCTTTCGTTTTCGCGTCAATTACTTCCACATACAATTGCTTCGCTTCATCGTTGTACTTGAACTTTAATTCCTTGCCAGAAGAGGCAATGGATTCGTTCAACTTACGGACTTGCTCCTCCAGCTTCTTCTGCAACTCTCCCGAAAACTCCTGAGGTTTCTCGCTGCTTTCGCTTTTCATCGACTTTGGGATTTGTTCTACCCGAGAAGTTTTCGAAACAGTCGAGTAGCTTTCCCCGGGCCTTACTTTCTCAACAGACACCGTCTCCATACGCTGAATCATCATCCTGAACACCCCAACCTTCCAAAACTCGCTTATAGAATTTATTTAAGTGAAATTCACCTTTGAAAGTTTTTAAGCAGATTCAGGATGTGATCTGGCTGTATTTGACTCGCTTGCTCCTTTGCTGCTTGATTTTCCTCGACGATGCCTTGATACAGTTCCTCCCGAAGGATCTGTACGTCTTTGGGAGCTATAAATCCAAGCTTGATTTGATCCCCTTCAATCCCCAAAATCTGGACCTGAATAGTCCCCCCGATCATCACCGCTTCGCCGATTTTGCGCCTCAATACCAGCATCTATTCGCCTCCTTCAGCTACAAGCGGATGCCGGATTGCGTAAGCTTTATCCGTGATAACGTATTGGTACCCCTTGCGTACTGTCGCGGATAATAAAATCGGAGCCAATAGATTCACATATAACCGATCTTCTTGAGCGTTTACGATGAGAAAGACTTCCAAATCCCTCGGGTCCTTTGCAAGCAGACGCTCCGCCGCTTCGTCCGAAAGCTCGAATGAATAATCGGGGATAGCCGCCTGGGAAGCTGGAAGCAAAATAAAACTGACATCTCCGCTTAGGGCATGAAGAATAAAAAAAGATGTATCTTGAAAGGGCAGTATCGCGTATTCCCGAATTTCCGGAATCCCGACAATGCCGCTCTCAAATGCAAAAACCTGCTCGTCTGTGACAGAAATGGTTCCGTAGGCTGAGCTTTGAATAAGCATTATTTCGGTAATACTCCCTTCGGGGTTATCTGAATTTCCGGCGGATAGATACGGACATCGAATCGCGGACCTTCCCTTGGCAGCGCCTCAATGGTAAGCTCCTTGGAGCCATTGCGCATATAGCGCTCATGGGCCATATGACCGGCAACGTTTTTCTCCCCGGATCGTATATTGCCCAGGCGCCGGCCTTCCTCCACTTTGTATGCGAGATTTTCCATGTATTTCGCTTTGTCTTCCTGAGCCATCTCTCGGGAAAAAGTGGACGGCTTCTTCAGCCCCCAATCCTCGTATACTTGCTGCATATCCACCTGAATATCAGCCTGCCGCATACGAATCTCCATATCCGCCGGTTGATACCCTCTGTCCGCATACCGATAGGCGGAAGATAAGGACCCAATCCCAGACATCGTTTATCCTCCTAATCCGAAGGGAATGTACGGTTACCTTAAAAAGTCAAGTAGTGAAGTCTGCATCAGCTTGGCTCCTGTGGAGAGCGCCGCCTGCAGAACATTTTGCTTGGACTGGTTCTCTACAAGCACCTGGGAGAAATCGACATCAGCGATGTTGCTTCGCTGTTCTTTGACATTAACCTGCTCGTCGGCGATTCGTTCTTCCATCATCGAGAAACGGTTTGTTCTGGCTCCAATCTCGGCCCAGCTAATGGAAATCGTGTCAGATATCGTATCAATCTTGTCCAAGCTTGCTCCGATAGCGGTAGCGTCGTTGCCTTCCAGACCCGCAACCAAATCGTCCAATACCTTGAATGCATTGTCCGTTCCGTGCTGACCAAAGATGGTTTCACCGGATATGCTGACTGGAACTCTCACTTCCGGACTTACGCTTAAATAAAACAATCCGTTATCCGTTTGATCATCGGCGGCATTATCGGATGTGTATGGTGCTTGATCGGTTTTCTGGCCGTTGAACAGATACCGGCCGTTGTATTTGCTGTTGCCGATAGTCACCATCTGTTCCCTCAGCTGCTTGACCTCTGCGGCAATCGCGGCCCGCTGCTGGTCATCGTAGGTTCCGTTCTTTGCTTGCAGAGCAAGAACATGCGCCCGCTTGAGCACATCGTTAGCCTGCCCCATCAGGGAATCCATCGTGTTTAAAATTTCCTTGCCGGTCTGAGCGTTGAGAGAGAACTCTTCACTGCGAGCCAAGTCAGTGTCATAGCGCATCTGGTACGTGACACCGACCGGATTATCGCTTGGCTTGTTGATCCGTTGGCCCGTAGCCAACTGCTGCTGGCTCTGAGTGATGGAAGTATTGACATTTCGCAAATTACGCAGCAGCTGGGTGCTCTGCATGGAGTTGGTTACGCGCATCTTGATTCATCCTCCTGTCGGCTTATCGCCCAACGATACCCATTGAGTTAATAATTTTGTCCAGCATTTCATCAACGGCGGTCACAACGCGCGCAGCGGCATTGTAGGCTTTCTGGAAGCGGATCATATCCGTGAACTCTTCATCAAGGGACACGCCGCTGGTCGACTGCCGTTGGATTTCTATGTTATCTACCATGGTTTGCTGGTTATTGTAATTGGTTTCCACATTATTGGATCGAATCCCCAAATCGCCGACCACGGCACGGAAATAATCGTCGGTAGTGCCGTTGGACAAGGAGGTGAGAGCATCCGGGAAAGTGAAGATCGCATCACGCAAGCCGGCAATGGCGTTGGCGATGTCACTGTTACCGCGGATAGCCTTGTCGACTCCATTGAGCGTTTCATATTTGGACGAAGCGGCAATCATGTTCGTGTCTTTCAAGATAGCTGGATTAACGGCGATATTATCGATAGTAAAATCGCCGCCCCCGTTGGCTGTAAAAAACGGTACGCCGTCCGTCGTGGGAGAAGTCAGCGTATAGCCAAGCTCGTGCAAGCCGTTAAAGCCCTTAACAGTCAACTGGATGGAGGAGGTTACCGAAGAGCCCGCCGGAATAGTCGTCCCCTTTGGAATAACTGTGCCGTCTTTCAGCGTTACATCGTTCAAAGCCGTCAGATCTTGCTTCGTTACATACCCATTGCTGAGCGTTACGTTTATATCTCCCGTCGCCAGAGTGTTTACCAGCGCATTGAGCTGATCTCGGATCTTTCCCGTTTCCCCCAGCGACTTCACGTATCCGTTCAACTCCCCGGATGTGGCATCAGTCGCCGCATCCGTAGTTAAATGGGTTCCGGTTTCCCCGCTTACCACATTGACCCCTGCGGAGGTGATATTGGTCATGCCGCTGCTGTCTTCGGAAAAGCTCACATCGACGATGGAGGACAACTGGTCGATCATCACATCCCGCTGATCCCGGTAATCATTGGCATTGTTACCCAATGCTTCTGTATACCGAATCAAGTGGTTCAGGTCGGCAATCCCGTCGATCAGCGTATTGGCCTGCTGCACCTTCTTGTCGATGCTGGAATTGATGTCTTTCTCTAAACTCGTCAAAGACTCGCCGATATGCTTGAAGGTATCCGCCATGTTACTTGCAGCTCCGGCTACGGCGACTCGGGCGCTCAGGAGTGAAGGGTCCCGATTCAGCGTCTCCCAGGAGTTCCAGAACTTGTCCATTACCGTGCTAAGACCATTGGTGGAAGGTTCGTTTACAATATTTTGAATGGCGGTCAGCGTCTCATTCTGGATTTGCCAGGAGCCCATCGACTGATTCTCCCGACGATACTGGACATCCAGAAAGGTGTTCCGTATCCGGGTGATGCTGTCGTATTCGACACCGGTACCGATTTGACCGGGGGTGTTGGATCTCATCAAGCCCGGAGCTTCCAGCGGACGGCTCGCGACCATACTCACTCTCTGCCGGGAGTATCCCGTCGTACTTGCGTTGGTAATATTTTGGCCTGTGGTCTGCAGCGCAACCTGGTGGGTCAGCAGGCTTCGCTTGGAGGTTTCCAGTAAGTGAAAGGTTGAACTCATGCCGCATTCTCCTTATGCTTTAGTATCGAACCGAACCACCCGTTTGCCTGACTGCTGCGAACTCCTGGGGTCCTGGTACACCATCTCGTCCGCTTCCGGAGCGGTGAGTAAATCGAGAGATAACTCAACGAATTCCAATGAGTGTTCGATCAATCTTTTGTTTCGTTCATTGGTCGCCTGAATACGAGCCGCGATATCCTGCAAAGCCCCCTGCAACTCCTGCAGGCGCCGTTTTTCCTCCCGATCGGAAACCAGCTTGCTAAGCTCCGTCATGGTAATGGCCGGGTCCGGTCGAAACCCCTTCTGCTTCAAGAAGTCCGCAACGGCTTCCTTCCTTTTGCTTTCCCATTCTGCGATTTTCCTAATCGACTGGGTTTCCTTATTAACCAGCCGATTCAGCTCGTCGACCTGATTGCGGACCAGCACGTCTGTCTTATCTCTGGCAAGCTGCCATAGCGACTCATGGAGCCCTATGAGTTCCTCCAGACACGTCACCAAGGCTTGTGTCGTCATGTAGCTTTCACCCATTCCCTTGAGGTTCTATTTCAAATACGGCAAAAGCTTCTCGGCGATCTTGCCTGCTTCCACTTGATAAGTTCCCGTGGAAACCGATTGCTTCAGGCTTTCCAGCTTTTCCTTCCGAGCATCGTCTACAAGTTGTCCGCCCGAAACTGCTTCTTGCAGTTCCTTGGCTTCAGAGGAAATCTGTACTTCGTCTTTCCGCTTGGTCCTGGCTTTATCCGATTGGGCAGTCTTCATTTCTTGCTGCCTGTTATACGGGTTCACATTTCCGATACGAGACGGTTCATTGATTTTCACCGTAATCGCTCCTTTCACAGCTATACAAAAAAGCCGATCATCTTTACTACATGTATCGGCAAATGTATGGATATTGTTTAGCTTTTCATAAAAACCGGGCAACAATTAACGTCTACGGCCTTGAAGACGGTCGCGAATTTGAAAAGTAATATGATCTTCCTTCGTTTGTTCCTGTACCAAAGCATCGTCGCCCTTTATACTGGCTTGAATCTCCTTGGCCATTCTCTGCCGGCAGGAATCACAAAGGGTCTGCTCCTGAATCGGCTCGCCGCAGCTCTCGCAGGGATAGTGAAGATTAGGAGTACGAACAAGCGAAATCCGTCCCTCGCGAATAAATCGAATAATTTGTTTAACCGGGATCTCAGTAGCCTCACTAAGTTCCTGAAGCGTTGTCCCGCTGTTCTCTTTAATATATTTGACGCACCGTTCACAATGTTCATCCAGTTCTCGCACGCAGGCCGGACAAAGTTCAGCAGGCGTACGCATACACAACTTCCCGCAGCGCGTACAATTCATGACATTTAGAGTCATGTGTTTGCCCCTCGCTTTCCGCATCATGTTTCTTCTATATAAAGTTTACATGAGAAAAGCAAGGTTGTATAGAAGATTTAAGTCACAATTCTTGAGGATTTCTTGCGTGGAAACGTACCACAAGTAAGGGCGAGTTTTTGGGGAGGCATTCTCGAAGCCACTCACAGATTCGATCTCAAATGCGAATTGATCGACCACATTCGCCTTGACGGAGCGGAGACTGCAAACTCATAGTTTCCCATGCTAGAAAGGTAATCTTATTATTTTCAACGAAATAATAGATTAAATAGAACTGGATGGAGGAGCAACATTGAAAAAAGGTGCGATGATAGGAAAGGGTATGAGTGCTGAGGTCTATGAATGGGGGGATCATCAGGTTTTAAAGCTTTATTACGATCAGTATCAACCCGAATGGATTCGTGGTGAAGCTGAAATCGGTATGGCCTTAAAAGAGGCTGGAGTACCTGCTCCAAGTGTTTACGAGATGGTGGAAGAGGGAGGCCGGAGAGGGCTTCTTTATGAACGGGTTCCTGGGGCGTCCATGCTTACCATGATGCAAACTTCTCCTACTAGAAGTATAAAGCATGCAAGAGAAATGGCACGACTTCATTTTAGCATTCATCGCTGTTCTACGACAAAGCTTCCTCGCCAAAAAGATATATTGGAACAATCGATACATGAGGCCAAAGAAATACTGGGAGAGAAAACAGGCCTAATTTGCGAATATCTTTACAAATTACCAGAAGGTAATTGGATATGTCATGGTGACTTTCATCCCGACAATATTTTAGTGACGAATAACAAATCAATTGCAATTGATTGGACTAACGCAAACATTGGGGATCCTATGTGTGATGTAGCAAGAACTTCAATAATCTTTCTTTCTCCGTTTAATTCATCAGGGACACCCAAAATAATGACACTTCCACTCCGGCTGATTAAAAGAATATTAAACAGAGCTTACTTGAATGAGTATTGTAGGCTAGCAAATATAAGATACGAAAGTATTAATGCTTGGATATTGCCTGTAGCAGCTGCTAGGTTACAAGAGAAAATTCCCGGCGAGCAGGAGTGGCTTTTAAACCTTATTGATAAACGACTCCGTGTAACTTCAAGCTGAGGTAGCCATTTCCCGGTGTAGGTTTCATTAAAAGGCAGTACTAAGTGTTAACGCGTTTGGTTCATGTTCTCTAGACTGGATAGCTATTTGGAAAAGTTCAATTTGCATGGCTTGGTGAGTCATTTGTTGCTCGGTTCTTTTGAGTTTGAAAAATATAAGCCTCTATTCCGAGTTGCGAAATGGAGGCTTTATCCGTTTGCTTGCCCTCTTTTGATTTCCCTCATTCTGATACTATGATGAAACGAGCCGATCTTTATCTTTTTTCTTCCGCAAAATGAAGGACAAAATCGCCGCTCCCACCACAGCCCCGACAAAGTCCACCACTACATCCTGAACAAGAGGCGTGCGGTCCGCCGTAAAGCTCTGATGGATTTCATCGGAAATGGCATAAAGCAGGCTTGCGGCAACAGCGAACAGGAACCCCTTCCAGCGATAAACCTTTAACGAGCGGAAAAACATGAGAAACGACAGGCTTAGCGCGGCATAAACAGAAAAATGAGCCCCTTTGCGGATAAAAAATTCCACGAAGCCCGGTACGCCTTTGGCGCGGATGCTGACTTCGCTGCCGGCGTAATCGAAGACGACATGAGAGAAGTATTTTTTGACGAAATCTTCCGAAATCCAGCTGTGCAGCTTGGGACGCAGATCTTGTTTCTCATAAGGCTGACTGGACGAGTTAAAAATGATCGCCATCCAGCCAAGGCATACCAAAAGCCATACGATTGCTTTACGATTCATCGAGACGACATTCCATTCCATTAAAGTGATTTACTCCGAAAAAAGGAGAAGAAGGTTTTGCGGCTCGCAACAGGTTCTTCCCAGAACTTCGACATGTGTTCACCCATACCGATTTTCTCTGCATTATTCTTCATATGCTGGCATTTTTCGCGCCCCAGCTCTTTTTGCACTCGCCAATAGGCCTCCTGCAGCGCAAAATGACGCATGTCGATATGATGAGCATCCGATGAGACGAGATGCACCAGGTTACTGCGTAGCATTTTTAACGATATCGTTTGAACCGTCCGTCCGAAGCCCCCGTTAATGGAATGGGAGGTAACTTGAGCATAGGCGCCCAGGTCGATCAGCTTTTTCAACCGATCCGGGTGATTGGCCAGTTCGGTGTTTCGCTCAGGGTGTGCGATAACCGGGATTTTGCCAAGCAGACAAAGCTCATAAAACAGCTCCGAAACATAATGCGGCACATTGGCCGTGGGAAATTCGATCAATAGGTAGGGGGAATTCCCCAAAGTCAGCAGCTTGCCTGCCGCTAAATCGTCCAGAAGCTCCGGATACACGCGAATTTCTTGACCAGCCTGCAGGTTGAGCGGAATCTCTTTTTCCCGAAAAATCTCCTGCAGCACCGACACTGCCGCCGTTACGAAAGCAGCATCGTTCCAATACCGTCCGTTTTGATGATGGGGGGTGGCGATTAGGCCGGTTATACCTTCTGCAACAGCAGCGCGGGCCAAATCAAGGGATTCATCGAGGTTTTGTGCACCATCGTCCACTCCCGGAAGAATGTGGGTATGAATATCGAACATTGACTTGACCTCCTTTTTCTTTACTCAGCCTAAGACCAGTGTCTTTCAATACGCTAGGAAATGCAAATGGTTTTCCTTAATTTAAGAAAAATTTAACGAGCCCAAGTGAGGCCAAATACCTCTGTATGCCGCCCAGAAGCGAGGACTGCCGCGCATTGGTTCATTGTACTGCCAGTTGTATAAACATCGTCGATGAGGATAATTCGCTGCGGATGTTGAAGATCACCAGCTTGATGGGGCAACCGGGATAGAAGGTGGAAGCCCGATTCGTCGGGAGCAAAAGCCCCCTTCATATCTTTAATACGTTCTTCTCTTGTTTTGAAGCTTTGTTTGGAGGTGGAACGCGTACGGCAAAGCAATGGAATAACGGGAAGCTGTACCCATTTGGCTAACTCATGGGCCATCTGCTCCGCCTGATTGAAGCCTCGATCCAGCATGCGTTCCTCGCTTACCGGTACATAGGTGATGCAATCAAAATAAGCCTGTCTTTCTGCACCACAGTCCTCGCGCAGCTTGGCGTAGGCGTGGACAAGCATTTTTCCCATCAAGTGAGCCAAACGCTCGTCCCCTCTATATTTATACAGAGCCAGCATATCCTTCATTGGGTGATTGTAACGGACCGCGCTGCGATTCATGCGAAAATAACGTTTATGAGGCCGCAGGCAATCCGGGCACATCTCCGATCGGCCGCAAACTTCACAGCAAATGTCGGTAATCCATGGAATGGCCCTAAAACATTTTACGCAAAGACCCAGCGGATTGAGGGGGCCTTTGGGAGGCTGCCCACAACAGGGGCAACTCTTACGCTCATGAATCTGCCAGGTTTGCGCAAACCGCTGTTTCCAGGTTAATTTTTCGGGATTGCTCTCTGACATTTCTTAAGCCTCCTCTTTATAAATACATCTCTTATCCAGTAAAAAGCCCTTTTTCCGGGCGATTGTGTTCATCTTACGGATTTGGCGAACTGCTTCCGCTTGAGACTTGGTTAAGGAAGCGGCTACAAAAACAACCCGCCCCGCAGGATCGTCCTTTGATCTCCCCGCTCTTCCGGCCATCTGCGCCAGAGCCGCTTCGTCAAACAAAGGTGAATCCGCATCCAACACGAAAACATCCGACTTCGGCACGGTAACTCCTCTTTCTAAAATGGTGGTCGTCACCAGCAGGTTGGTGTTTTTTTGCCGGAATGCGGTGACTTTGTCGGCTCGCAGATCATCCTTGGATGATGTTCCTTCGATGGTTAACTCCGGAAAACAGGTTTGAAGAAGCGTGACAAGAGGATCAACCATCGCAATCTGCGGAACGAAGAGGAAAATTTGCGCACCACGGCGGATGGAGACGTTTAGGCTCTTAAGCAGGGGATCGGGCAGCTTTCCAGTCTTCAGTATCTTGTGGAGGGGGGAAGCCCGCAAAAACCAAGGGACAGGCAGCGGATGACGGTGGTATCGCACCGGTACGCGAACGTAGTCCAATCGGCCTTGCTCCGCTTCCCGGCGCATGCCAGCAGGTGGCGTCGCTGATAAATAAATACAGCGGCCATCGGGCTTGACCGATTTGGCTGCGGCAAACTGTAGCATAGGATCATTGTGGTAGGGGAACGCATCTACTTCATCGATGACCGCCAAATCGAAAGCATTACGAAAGCGCAGCAGTTGGTGGGTAGTAGACAAAAGAATGCCACCGTTCTGAGTAAGCGAACTGCCGCGATCCTCGCTGCCGCCATACAGCGCCACGACGTTCATATGGGGAAAAGCCACCCGCATACGGGGAAGCAGCTCCAACACCACGTCCCTGCGTGGGGTAGCGACCACAACCCGGCGGCCCGCAAGCACTTCATGCTCCAATAGCGGGAAGATCATTTCGGTTTTACCCGCACCGGTCACCGCCCAGATGAGAAACCGCAGATGGGAGGAGTAAAATGGCGCGGCAACGGGCACGGGAGCAAGGAGCGAGCGTGCGGACGGCATGGCCAAGGCAGATGCGGCCATAGGCATGGTGGTCGGCGGCGCTGTGCGCTGCAAGAAAGCCAGGGCGGCGGCGGACGCCTCCGCCTGGG
>NZ_CBQR020000151.1 GCF_000455485.1 Gorillibacterium massiliense | reverse complement strand
AGTGGGGGCACGCCGCTATGCGGATGTGGTCACCGCTGGCTCCGCAGCGGCGGCACATCCAGCGCGGCTCCCGCCCCCCGCGGCAGGCAGGCCCGGCGAGCGCCCGCCCGAGGGCCGCGCGAGCCCACTGGAGCCGCTGCCGCCATGCCTGCGGCTGCAGCGGCTCCTCTACCGGCTCCGCCAGGGCGGCATCCTCTACTCCGCAGCGGATGCGAACTCCGCCCTCAAGCTCCGCCGCCTGCAAAAGCACCGCCCAGCGGCCTCCGTTTTCCTCGATGCCGGAGTCGGCCAAAACCTCATCCCGCAGCAACGAGCGTCCTGCGAGCATCTCGGCGATCCTTCGGACATCGGGATGGTCGAGCACCTCCGCTGCATCCCGAAATGACTGCTTGTCCACTTCTGCCTGCCCTTTCCACACCCTCCAGATCAGCTTGTCCACCATTACGTCCGGAATTCCACACCTTTGGCATAATTCTCTCCAGTCTTTCTCATACTTTTCCGACGGCCAGCCCACCATGTTCTGTTCCAAACCCTCCAGCATATCCCGCCACTTTCCCGGCTCCCTCTGCAAGTTCTCTTTCATCCAGAAAGCTTGTCCCCAAGAAAGAGGGAGTTCCGCCTGAATCATCCGCATGCCTACACCGAGCTTCCGATGCCAAAAAGCCGCATCGACCTCCATAGCCAGAGACGATCTCCAAATCCAGCCCTGCTCCAATTTAACCGCATACAAAAAACCTTTCATCTAGCGCACCCTTCCAATCTTGTGAATGCCATTATATTTCTCTTCTCGTCCTACACCTTGAGTTCCACTTAGTTCCCTTAGTTCCCTTAGTTCCCTTAGTTCCCTTGAGTCCCTCTCTTGTTCACCTCTTCCCCCCCTCTTCACCTCATCCTTTCTCTTTTTCTCTCTATCTCTCTAGCAACCTCAGAATCGCGTCTCCAGTATGCGGCAACCTCCGCACATCTCTATAACCACTGATAAAGCGGCATTTTCGGACTAATATCCAGCTTCTCCAAATGCAGCACCAGCAGATGATCCTCCTGATGCTTCTCCAGAAAATCATTCAACTCCAGCGTCCCCATGTGCAGCCGTACATCCGAATTCCGCTCGGCGATTCGCTCCAGAATCGTCCAGGTTTCGTCATCGGAACCATCGTCAAAAATGTCAATGACCGTCTGCCGACCTCTCAGCCAGGAGACGAACAGGTAGGCATACACGTACCATTCAATTTGCGCCTGATTATTATGAGTGATGAGCACGAGGCGATACTGGGGGGCATTTTCTTTTCCAGCTTGACGGGCGTGGAAAAGATGGATGAGCGCGGCGCATGCCCCATAAATTCCGACAATGATCAAAAAACCGACTACCATCGCGGCTCCCTCCTTTTGCGATAGTATATGCCGCGCCGCCGCCCAGAGTTCCGCCAATCTGTCCCACTCGGTACATGGTAAAAGCGGACAAATGGCGCTCTATCGGCCCACCCCCCCGCCAAAAAACGAAAAAAAGCGACCCCGGCTCATCACCGGCAGTCGCTTCTTGCGTACCTGCATCACTCTATTCTTTTACTTTCCGCCCTGCTAGTCCTTCGAGCCGCTTGCTATATAAGTTGAACTAAAGATTGTAAGGATTACGTCCCTGCAAAACCTGATTATTCTGGAGAGTCGCTGTTGCGCTCAGATTCCCTGATTAGATAATCCCCTACAAGGTAGGAATCTGATCACAAAGGCGACCGCTATCGCTATCCTGAACTAATCTTAGTTAATCTAAGATTGGTTTCAGGCGGCTTCGCCGTTATTCACACATTCGCTCGTGACTGCAAGCGGCATGTATGGTCTATCCAGAACAATCGGTTTCTCCGCTCCTTCATCCCATTCTTTCGTTCAACTTTTATAGTCACCGATCAGGCGTTATGTTCAGCAATTCCCCCCTTCCTGCTCTATCTATCAGAGGGTTACCAAACCCGTTTTAATAGCAATAATCACAGCTTGAGTGCGATCTTCCACTTCCATCTTCTGCAAAATGCTGCTGACGTGATTTTTCACCGTCTTTTCACTGATGAACAGATGATCGCCAATCGATTTATTGCTCTTCCCCTCTGCCATCAAGCGCAGGACTTCCGCCTCCCGCTTGGTAAGAGGGCTGTCAGGAGAAGGATGATAGCGAACGCCAGCGTCCTTAACGATTTGTTCGTCGCTTCCGACAGAAGTGCCTCTTTCGTCCAGGTAGGTCATTCTGCGAAGTTGGTTGATCAGCTTGCCCGTTACCTTCGGGTGGATATACGCATGTCCGGACACAACAGCACGGATCGCGTTAATCAGCGCTTCTGCTTCCATATCCTTCAGCAGGTAACCCGATGCTCCCTTGCGCAGCGTTTCGAATACATAGCTCTCATCGTCGTGTATAGACAAAATAATAACCTTGATGTGCGGAAAAATTTCTTTCAATTTCTCCGTCGCCACCACCCCGTTCTCAACAGGCATGTTGATGTCCATCAAGACGATTTCCGGGTTGAGCTCATTGCAAAGTTCGATGATCTGGATTCCGTCGCCGCATTCGCCTACGACCTCGAGATCGCTTTCCATGTTGATGATTCGTTTTACGCCTTCCCGAAAGAGCTGGTGATCATCGGCCAGCACGAGCCTAACGGGTTTATGGATCGCCGTTGTCATATACAAACCGTTACTCCTCTCTGTACCTGGGATTCAAGGGGATATTAATCGTTAATTTTGTTCCCGCGTCTTTGGCCGATTCAATGTATAATTCCCCTTCCAACAGTTTGAGGCGTTCTTTCATACCCATGATGCCGAAGTGGGTGCCTTTCGCGGAAATCGTCTCCATCTGTTCCACATCAAAGCCCTTGCCGTTGTCGCGAACTACGATGATGACGTCTTGCTCTTTAAATGAGATATCCAATTCAATGAAGGATGCCTCCGCATGCTTCAGAATATTGGAAAAAGCCTCTTGGATCAGCCGGTAAACCGCCACTTCCATGCCGGATTGCATGCGGGTTTCCCTGCCGTTTATTTCAAACTGGGTGCGGATTTTGGTCTTCTCTTCAAAATCCTGCGTGAACTTACGCAAAGTCGGAACCAGCCCCAAATCGTCCAGCGTCATCGGCCGCAAATTGAAAATAATCTTGCGCACCTCTTCCAGGCCGCTCCGCATTTGCCCTTTTAAGTCCACCAGTTCGTCTTTAACCATTATGTATTCCTGCTTGGCTAGCATTCGCTCCGCGATCTCCGTACGCAGAACGAGATTCGCCATGGTCTGGGCTAGTCCATCATGAATCTCTCTTGCAATTCGCTTGCGCTCATCCTCTTGAGCGAGGATGATCTTAAGCCCGAGAAGCTGCCTATTCTTGGCGGACTCCAGAATGCGCGTAATTTGATCCAAATCTCCCGATAAGTATTCCAGAACAACGTTCATTTGAGAGACAAGGGTTTCCGCCCGCTCGACCTGTCGATCTACATTCTTAATCCGTTTCTGCAGTTCGTTGCGCCGCTGTCGGAGCTGGTTTTCCTTTTCTCGATTAAGAGTAAGCTGCAGCTGAAGTTGAGTCGCCTCTTCATAAGCTACACGAATATCCTCCTCCCGAAACCGGTGGAAGTCCCGGCTCACTTCCGTAAGCCGGATCCTCGTGCGACGGTACTGCATCTCCAGTTTGTCCACCTGGTCGATCATATCCGTCGTTTCCTCAATGGTCAGCTGCAGCTCTTGATTCAACGCATCTCTTTCCGCCCGGACGCTTTCACAAATTTCAAAAATTTGGTACTTGCTATCCTCCATCACTTCAATTGTTTTTTTAATGACACGATCGATAGCATCGGCTTGCAAGATGGTTGTCTCCTTTGCTTGCTTTGCCTTAATACTACCATATATCGGTCATTTTGATGTGATTACATAGTACTATTTTACTCCAAGGTCACCGTCTTTGTCTTCTCATCCCATGTAACCTTCCAGCCAAATTGAGAGGAAAGGATATTTACAGGCACCATGGTCGAATTGTTTTTAATAACCGGAGCGACATCGGATACAACCGCTTTTCCGTTGATCACCATGGTGGTCTTATTAATCCACATATCAGCCAACTGGGTACCCCGATATACGGTTACCCGCTTATCGCTAGCCTGCCATCCCGTCTTGCCGCCCAACGCTTCGGTGATAAATTTCAAAGGGACCATGGTTCTGCCCGATAAAAGATAAGGAACCGGAGCATCGTTCAACGTTTTCGTCACGCCGTTCAGCACGACCTTGCTGCTACCGATGGTCAACTTGATTTGGCTCTTGGCCAGTGTTGGAGCCGTACCCGCGTACTGGAACGAAATATCGTCAATGGCGATATCTCCGGTGAGCGCCCGTTCATCCTGGCTGAGTGCGGGATTGGCAATGTAAATTCTTTTTAGCTTAAGGGGATAAGTAGCGTTCAAGCTTTTTAGATCAACGGAAAGAGTTTTCCACCCTGTCCAATCGATAACCTTCGCCAAGTCCACTACATAGGATTTTGCCGCCGCATCGGTAAACTCAGCTCGAAGCATATTCAGGCTGTCGTCTCCGTATGCTTTTACCGTCATGGATTGAGGGCTTCCCGCCACAGCTGCTCCGTTTGGATCGGAACCGCCAAATTTGATGTAGGCTGCCTTGGTGTTCTCCCCGAAGCTTCCCATTTGCATATTGTAATTTAAGTGGAGTGCATTTGAGCCTGTCGTTTGTCCGCCAAAATTCAATTCCTTCGTCAAGGTTGCCGTCAGTTCTCCGTCTAACGGATAAACCGTTGCCTCAGCCGGAATGTCGACCGTATCAAAATCGGCCCATACGGTTTTGGAGCCGTTCACGACGCCTGCTACCGCGCTGAAGCCATCATAACGAGCGATCAGTTCTCCGCCTTGACCCGGATCGTTCACATGAAGGGTGTCCCCCGTGACTACACCGTCAAAACCTCGGACTTCCCACGCAAAAGAACTGCCCGGAACGGTGCGCACGGAACCGTTTTTCAAGGTTACTTTTACCTGAAGGTTGATATCCGCGCCTGCCAGCATAACCGAACTGCCGGGGACAATCTGCATGCTGTCAATGTCATCGAAGCCCGCCACTTTGATTTCCTTTGACTGCTTCGCTTGGCCGGCTACTGCCGTTATCGTCGTTTTGCCTTTGGCGGTTGCCGAGAAAAGATTAGCCCGGAACGACCCGATAGCGCTAGAGGACGTCCATTGCGCCGTCAACTGGCCTAATGCAAGCGGGTTGTAGTAAGTATCGTATCCGCGAATGCGATAGGGCACTTTTTCCCCAACCATAATCAGATCGTCGCCGATAATTTCCACTTTCATGGGGTCGCCGACAGGCGCAGTGGTATAGACGCCAATACCGTTAACCACTTGACGCTCGGTTCCGCTGGTTGTGGCATTGGTCAACTGCACTTCTGTCTCGCCTAGAGGCCGGGATACCAGCTGAGTTGAGCCGCCGCCGTCCAAGTTGGCTGCCTTATACACGCCAATCTGCACAAGGAGAAGCTGAAGCTCCTGCAGGCTCATCCCCGCGCTGTCCGTGCCGGTTCCTCCGTCGACGGTGATCAGGTAGACATACTGGCCGCTTTGCGAGTAGCCGACAGCCGAACGGGCCACATACCCGTTGCCGCTTACCCCGTTAATGTCCCGGGAAAACGCCGTCGCCTTGCCTCCATCCACCAAAATCGTATGCGTGCCGATCATCATAACAAAATCTTTATCGGTATACGTTTTGGTCACATCTTGGGTGACGATACTGGACGTTACTGCAATTGGCGATCCTATCGTCAAATGTTCTTTGACGAATTTAGCCGCTGTGCCATCCGCATGCAGGATAATAGCCCCTGCCGGAACTTCGATGTTCATCGGCTTATCCAGCGAAATATCAACAATAATGCCGTCTTTCACCAATACTTCTGTAGCATTCTTGGTCGACGAATTGGCCCGATCCGTTCCAGCCCAATTTTCGGTGTACACATACATGGCATTGCTCATACTGAATGTACTATTGGTGCCATACCAATAGTAGGTTTTGTTCACACCGGAAAGTGGGAAAACAATACCGTCCGCGGCAGTTACAGAGCCTTGGTAAGTAAACATATCAATAACCGGTTTATTATCTTTGGTAATTGCGAAACTATACATTCCTGGAATATTGGTTGAAGGAGTCGATAGAATTTGTCCTTCGCTCATCACAGGACCGATAGGCGCCTTGGGTGTCTGGTTGGTTGCATATACGTCACCATTGATCCCAGCTACCGCTCCGGTATCCTCAGTCATTCTGCGAACGGAGCTATTGCTGTCTACCTTATCATTTTTTCCTGACATGACGTCTAGATGAACGTAAGGATTATTCAAATCGATTTGTACCACACGGGCGTTGGATTTGACGGTACTGGTACCTCTTTTCATAGACACCGAGTAGTTCTTGATGGTTGCCCCCGACGTTACAGGGCTTTGACTGGTGACAGTGGCCGACACTAACGTAGATGCAGCTTCCGCCCGTACAGGTAAAAGTGCATTGGATGCGGGAAGCGCAAGAGCCAACGCCAATAGCAGCGCCGTTCCTCTTCTTACCATCCCAGCTTTGCTGTCCTTTCGCAGCATTTTCGCAATCTCCTCCTATTTTGTCTATTTGTGCCTCTTCTATTTAGCGACTTATACTTAGACTCAATACGAGAGAAAAAAGTTACGATATCCGTTGGAATTTTACGTAGATTCACAAATATTTCCTTACATTTGAACGATTGTTCACAAGTTTTTGAATAACGCCAAATAAACCTCCCCAGAAAAAGGAGGTAACCGTGCTTGTGACGAAATTATGAAGTTGGGAATCTATTTTGAAAGCGGGAGGCTACCATCATCAAGACCCAGCGCTTGTCCTTAAAGATTGGAATCATCCTGGCATTATTATGCACCATGATTATGAGCAGCTTAAAAGGAACTCCTCACGCTCACTCTGCAGCCGATCCGGCTGTTACCCAGAAACCTGCGGCCGAACCGCTTCTATCGAAACCGGTTCTCTATAAAAATCAAGTATTGGTGCTCTTCTACCACAACCTGCAGGCAGATCCGACGGACGGCAGCAAACCGGAGGCCTTAACCGCCAGCTTATTCCGGGATCAAATGAAGAACCTTAAAGATGGCGGTTATAACGTCATCACGATGGAGCAGTTGGTTAATTTTGAACTGAACAATAAACCAGTGCCTGCCAATTCCGTCGTCATCACTTTCGATGATGGCTACGAGTCATTTTATAACGTGGCTTATCCGATTTTAAAAGAGTTCGGCATGACCGCTTCCGTATTCATCATCGGCTTCTCCTCCGACGTTTTCGATCCCAATGCACTACCTCATCTGAGTTGGGATGAAATGCGGGAACTGAAGGAAAATGGCATGGGCATTTATAATCACACCTACAATATGCACCGGGAGGTTGCCATTAACGCGAAAGGCACCCTCCAGCCCGCGCTGCCAAACAACATCTTTTTAACCAATAAAAAACGAGTTGAAACGGCTAAAGAATACGACAAGCGCCTTATCAGCGATCTGACTTTCATGGAAAAGCGACTGGACGAGGAACTGGGGGAATCCCCCTTCCGACTACTGGCCTTCCCTTACGGAGCTTACAATGACAAAGCTATCAAAGCTGCTGACCAAGTGGGCTTCTCCTTATACTTCAACATCAAATCCGGCTTCAATGTCCCTGGTCAACGCGTCATCAACCGGATCAACGCAGGCGACGCGGGATTCACCGGGAAGCAATTGATGAAGATTTTGAAACCTTACAATCAGCCAGGTCTATTTGGCAAATCCTATGTGGAAGCTGTAGAAATATCGGTGACTGGGGTTTATAAAAAGATTTGGCAAGGTGCTTGAACATAGCTGACCTTATAGTAATGGAATAGAAAACGGTCATCTCCGCTCCTATAGCCGGAATGACCGTTTCTTTTTTATGCTAATCCAGAACCGCATCCGATTCCCCGTCAGAATCCCCCAGCATAGCTGCCGTAAGTCGCGTTCCCAGCCAAACCACGCCGAAAATAAGAAAAGGGAATAACACGAACGTATAACGCGGCTGCCCCTCGGAGGCGAAAATGACTGCCGTGTAAAATGCGATAAACAGCAAATTGACCTTATGGAGCGGGTTCATCGGCCGTCTTCTCGCAAACTGCCAGAGGATCAGAGTGGCATACATCAATCCCCCACCAACAATCAGCGTACTCGCCAGCCTATGCACCTGAATCGTCGGATTCACCCAGCTTTGGTCAAAGCGCAGTGTCGCTTTCGACATCGTCCATTCCCAAATCTCTGTCCCCACTTGCGAGTAACTGAGCGCTAAGCGAGTGATGCCCAAAAAAAGTGTCTCCCGCGGATGGTGCCACATCCAGCTTTTTGCTTCTTTTCCCGCAAGTTTCATTGCATCTGCTTCGTTATATGTCCCCTGATCGTCCAATATTCGATCCGTCAGAAAAATCGAGTTGGGCACCTTCAGCGCATCCATGTATTTTCCTGCAGCGAGGTCGTTGTTATTAATGTACAGAACAAAACCGCCATTAGTGGAGATCGGCACGAACCGGTCAAGTACTTTATAGTTCCGCACCGACCAAGGCGCAATCACGGCTGCCATCGCGACGGCAAGCATAACAGTTCCCAGTAGGCATTTTTTCAAGCGAGGTTTCCAGTCCGCCCACTTCGTTTCCCCTTGCTGCCACCAAAGGAGTATAAAATAGATGACCGGGAATACTTCATAATAAGGCTTCACCAGCACTAGGAATCCCGTCAGTAAACCAAGAATAAGGCTGCGCAGCCATAGCGATCCGATTTTATAAGCATGAATGCAAAGAATAACCAGTACAAGAGCGACGGAAAGAATCTCTGTACTTATTACACTTGTATAGCTAATGGCCGGCGGAAAAATAGCCGTTATAAAAGCCGCCCACAGCCCTGCTTTTTCCCCGAAAAACCGTTTGCCCAGCAAATACATCCCTGCCATCCAAACGACACCGAGAGCCACATTTACCAGCTTTGCTGCCAAAATATTCGGCCACACCGCATAAATCGCCGCCAAAAACAAAGGATAACCCGGAGGGCGGAAAGCTGTCGGATAATGTACACCCGTTTTGATATAAGGCGTGTCTGCCTTTATGTAGTCCAGCCCTTCCGGGATTTCGTATGTACCGTGGTGCAGAACCGACATGGCCAGATCATGATAACGTTTGAAGTCATAGACCGGCTGCGTGTTTACCTCATACACCCAGACAAGCCGCAGCACCGTTCCCAACAAAAGGATTCCTAATAGCCACACCAGCGACCGAGAGATTCGCATACCTGCTCCTCCATACAATGAAAGCCCCATCCGCCGATGCACATGGGGCCTCAATATGAACAATATTGTTTAGCTTACTGAGCTGCTTTCACTTGGGATTTCAACAGTTCCGCCTTATCCGTACGTTCCCAAGGCAGATCCACATCCGTGCGGCCAAAGTGACCGTAAGCAGCTGTCTGACGATAGATCGGGCGACGCAGCTCAAGCTCCTTGATAATACCAGCCGGGCGCAGATCAAAATTGGCCGCTACAAGCCCAGAAATTTCTTCGTCGCTGATGATGCCGGTGCCAAAGGTATCGACATTGATGGACACCGGACGCGCGACACCGATGGCGTAGGCGAGCTGGATTTCGACTTTTTCCGCGAGACCGGCAGCGACAATGTTTTTCGCTACGTAACGAGCAGCATAAGCGGCAGAACGGTCCACCTTCGTCGGATCCTTACCGGAAAATGCTCCACCGCCATGACGGGCATATCCACCATAGGTATCCACGATGATTTTACGGCCAGTCAGACCGGCATCTCCTTGAGGTCCGCCTATAACGAAACGACCCGTCGGATTGATAAAATATTTCGTATTTTCATTCAAAAACTCAGCCGGAACGACTGGTTTGATGACATGTTCTTTAATATCTTTTTGAATTTGCTCCAGGTTGATGTCCGGCGCATGCTGTGTCGAAACGACGATGGCATCCACCCGAACCGGCTTGTCCCCATCGTACTCAACGGTAACCTGGGTTTTTCCGTCCGGTCTTAAGTAGGGAAGCGTGCCATCCTTGCGAACTTCCGCCAGACGGCGGGCAAGACGGTGCGAGAGCGCAATCGGCAGCGGCATTAGCTCCGGCGTTTCATTGACAGCGAAACCAAACATCAACCCTTGGTCCCCCGCGCCTAGCGCTTCAATCTCAGCGTCGCTCATCGTGCCTTCTCGGGCTTCCAGCGCCTGGTTAACGCCCTGGGCGATATCAGCGGACTGCTCGTTGAGAGAGGTCAGAACCGCACAAGTTTTATAATCAAAGCCATATTTGGCGCGAGTATAGCCGATTTCCTTAATCGTATTACGGGCAATCGCCGAAATGTCCACATAATCAGCACGGCTGGTGATTTCCCCAATAACCAGGACAAGACCGGTTGCTACGGATACTTCACATGCAACCCGCGCATTTGGATCAGCTTCTAAAAAAGCATCTAGCACCGCGTCCGAGATCTGGTCGCAAATCTTATCCGGATGGCCTTCCGTTACCGATTCCGATGTAAACAATCGTTTGGCGCTCTTCACTGCCATCAACATCCTCTCCTACTTCTCTTACGCAAAAAGCGAACCTCATAAAATCAACCTTTTCCCAGGACGGAAAAAGGTTGTAAATGCACCTTTCTTTACAGTATACTACTGGATTTGATCTTTTGTGTCAAATCGATGGAATCGTATAATTCCACAATAAGAGAGCAAATTAAGAGAGTGAAAACAGCGATTCTTCGGCCTTTTCGATCAGCCTTTTCGTAATGGTTCCACCCACCGAGCCAGCATCCCGTGATGCCAAATGACCCCAGTAATCCTTTGAACCGGATCCAGACGATCCCATAGCACCCAATTCGCCAGCAAACTCCGTATCCGCACCTGCATTATAACCCTGTCCAACCGGCAAGCCCAGCTCTGCTGCAATTTCGTACTTCATTTGATCCAGCACTTGCTTCGACTCCGGCACCAGCTTTTTACCCTTCGCCATTTCGGATGACCTCCTATATAAGAGATATATCTAGTATAAGGAGATCCTCAAAGTCTAAACTGGTGAGTTACTGGCGAATATACGAGAAATTTGGAATGCATAAAACCAGCTGGCGATGTTAAAAGTAAATCCTCGATAGAGTTTACTTATCCATTACAACAGTGCCGTTGGCTTCCACGACGGTATATCCGCCCCGCACCATCACCCAGCAAACACCCGTATTGGCTGTTGTGGCCTTAACTCCACGAGTATCATTCGGGAACACCAGCATATGGTTAAGCGGAATCGCCACACCTGCCGCAATATTCGTCCCCGCCGTCACATCCGGAATCGTATTGGTATCTTTGCTCTGGGCAATGGTCTTACCCGTCCGGACAATAATCTCTGCTCCCGATTTGGCCCAAATCGTCTGACCCTTGGCAAGCTGTATCGTCTCGATCGTAGAACTTGCACCGGAACCCTGATTGCCTGATGGGGTCGGGGTTGGAGTTGGCGTCGGAGTTGGCGTCAGTGTAACTGTTGGTTGATTGCCCAACGCCGCCTTGATTTGTTGATCAACATAGCTCTTGGTGACAACAGGATCGTCCGCCGTTCCCGGCTGAGGCGCTGAATCCGCCCACGAGCGGAGTGATAGAGTAGAACCAACCAATATCGAACATGAGACAATTCCGATTGATAGAGCATATATCCATTTCTTCTTCATCATGATACCTCCTGAAGTAGACTTGCTAGTAGGTTATACTCCTCCTTTAGTTGTTTTGTTGCGAAAAAAAAGAAGACCCCGAAGGGTCTTCTTTTTTTAAAGCGATTGATTATTAGTTAGTAATAAGCGTAGATACGGTTTTACCGTTAGGAGCGGTTGCAGTAAGAGTGAACTCTGTTACGTCACCAGCAATGGTAATGGTGCCGGTCGAAGAAATCGTAATCGAACCAGTTCCAACCTTGCCTGTTACAGAGTAACGGATGTTGAGCAGTTTGTCGTAAGTGACAACCGTAGCACCGTAGTACTCAATGCCATATTGGTCAACAGCTTTGAGTCCCATCAATTGTGCTGCAACTTTGGCACTGTTGTAAGCTGCGGAAGAGTTGTCAGCTGTCAAGGTTTGAACTGTTACAAGGTCCTTCTTAACAGTTACCGGTACGTTAAAGGTCAGGTATTCACCTTTATTGGTGTAAATCGAAGCCGTAACCGTTGCAGTTCCTGCCGTCTTACCATAGACAGTTGCGTTAACAGCAGCAATAGTGGCATCAGGATTAACGGCAACAACAGATGGGTCAGAAGAAACAACATCCGACAACATATTGTTAGGCAGTTTTACAGTAGCGCCGCTGGAATCCTTAGCCGTAACAGACAATCCTTTATCCAGTTGGCCAATCGTGGCATCATTAACAGTGAGAAGGCCCGCAGAAGCAGCGTCGCCTACTGCATAGAGATCGCCAACAGCAGCCAAAGAGTAGGTCAACGAGGTGCTTTGATCAACTTGAGAGTAAGTGCGGGAGTAGTTAGCAACTTCAGAGAAGTTAGTACCATCAGCTCTCTTCTTTTGAAGAGATACTTTCAAGGTTGTGCTACCCTTAGCGTTTGAACTCGACGAGAAAATGAAATCAAAGTCATTGAAAGTGTCGAAATCGGCTTGAGCAACAGTAGCTGCAGGGATAACTACAGAGGTGTCACCGGATTTAGTAGCATTGTCAAACACAAGTTGATAAATGTAAGGAACGTTGTTACCATCCACCGGATTGGTTTTCAATTGACTGTCGAAATCAGATCCGTATTGGTCAACCAGTTTGAGCTCCAGTGTGGAAGTGGCTTTCAAAATACCTTTGTCCGCACTGTTGGTAACGACTGCGATGCTAGCCGGAACGCGTTGAGGTTGAACCGTGATGCTTGTTTGCGCGAAGCTTTGAGCGTAAGACGTAGCAATACTAGCTGTTACGTATACAGAGCTTCTTGCGGCAGTGCCGGTCAGATAAACTTTCAGTTTACCTTTATCCGTACCAGCTTTGATAATTTCATAACCAGCGGTGTGAGGAGTAGCAGTGTCGCTGTTAGTAGCAGTGAATTTGATATCTCCGCCGTTATCAACGATTTGTTGACCAGTCAGGGTGTTGCCATTCGCATCGGTAACAACGAGAGGCAGAACCACAGATTTGTCACCAGCAGCCAGGGTGCCATCAAATGTGCCGAAAGCTACTTTAGCAGGAATAGCTGCAGCCTGTACGCTAACCTTTGCAGTGGCATTGCCTGTGCCGGCATATACCGTCAGGTTGTAATCGGCATTTTTAGCAGCGCCGTTGGTAAGCGTAACTGTGATCGTATCATTATCACTGTTCAGTGCTGCAGTAACATTGGTGTCAAATGGCAAAACATTCGCTTGGATCGTAGAACGACTGATTTCGGCACCCACGGCGCTCGAGATCAATTTAGGATTTACACGATTTCCATATTGATCAAAGAACTTCGCAGAAATTGTAGCCTGATCAGCTGATCCCGACAAAGAGGTCTGACCAGTCGGATAGGTAACATCACCCAGTACAACTTTGCTCAGGAACGGAACCGTGCCCAAAGTGAAGTTTTTCGTAACATTAATATGACTGTCGTTTGCATAAACAACAACAGGAATGATGCTAACTCCAGGGGTAAGACCTGTAAAAGGCCCCGTCTTCGTGGTGAAGTCAAGCTCGATGTGGAAGGTGCCATCATCGTTCTTACTGACAGTAGGCGTAGTACCCAGAACGTAAGCGGTAAAATCACTCAAAGTAGTGTTTTCGCCGTATTGGTTCTTGGCTGCCAGGTCAATAAGCGATTTAGAAGAGTTCGCCAGCGTTTCACCGCCGAGGAATTCAATAGAAGCAACTTTTTCTGCCTCACCTACGAAAGATGCAGCAGCAGTACCGATGCTGTCTACTCCGCCAAGGGTTACGCTGTAGTTGCCATCGCCAATGGTGGTGTTAGTTAAGGTCAGGGTTGCGGTTGTCTTATCATCAGACCATTTTGCGGTAGTAGCAACTGCAGCCAATTCCTTTTTCAAGGAAAGAGTAGCTTTAGCAGTGTCAACCGGACGGCTAAGCACAACGGTAACAGTTTTAGCGCCTGTAGCTTTCGCGCTAACTACGGATACCTTTTGGGAAGATTGGTATACTGCGTAAGTAGCGGAAACCAGATCTCCACGGTCAGCAACAGTGGTGTAGTCGCTGAACTTCGGCAGCAGGTTTGCGCCAACGGCAGCAGCTACCCAACCTTTAGCCCAGTCGTCAACTTTGCCGTCAACAGCAGTAGTGGACTCCGTCAGACCAAATGCTTTTGCAACAACGACTGCGATTTCTTCGATTGTTACAGTGCCTTTTGGATCGAATTTGTTGTCGCCTTTACCGGCAAACAGGTTTGCTTTGGTAGCAGCGCCAATCCAACCAGCGTACCAATCGGTAGCTTTAACGTCTGCAAAGCTTTGACCTGCAGCGTTTTGGGTGAGGCCTTTCAATTTGGAAATGATAACGGCCATTTCGGCGCGGGTCATGTTTTGATCCAGACCCGGAGTACCTTTGCTATCGATACCAGAGAAAATCTGAGCATCGTACAAGGCTTTAAATTGGTCTTCCACAGTCAGGTCAGCTGCGCCAGCAATACCGGCGAAAGCGCCACCCAGCAAGGAAGCAGCAAGCGTAAGGGACAAAGCTTTCTTCATAACCTTTTTTTCTCCTCCTTGGTCTTGCATGTTTGTCTGTAAAATTTGTTTGGAATAATTTGAGCTCGTTTCCCTCATGTTGTTGTCACCCCCTTTCCGAAGTTGAGCAGATATTTTAAGTTTGTCTGTCGTCAATAGACGACAGAAACTTGTAAATAAAGATAGAAAAACAAGCTGCTAGAGCCACTTTTTTTATTATACAATGGGTGGCTAAACATCGTAAAGCAATTTTTGTAACTTGCGGTGAGGCACAATTCTCCGTATCGGCTAGACTAGAAGATGAAAAGTTATTGAACTGTGTCTACTCCTTTTAGTTAAACGCTGTGGGTTGAAAAAAGTTGCGGTATATAAAACTTTTTTTCCATCCTACTCAGTAACAGAGAAAAAGCTTGCCTGGAATTTCTTCCAAGCAAGCTCTTTTCTTTTATTATTTAGGAATCTTCTTCTGTTGTTTCAACACATTCATCATAATTACTGCAGCATCGGCACGAGTAAACGAGCTTTTTGGCGCGAAACGATAGGTTATCTTTTGTCCCGGTACCAAAACATTCTGAATGCCACTCACCAGTTTAGCCTTCGTAATGGCTTCAACCGCTGGCCTTGCGTACGATTCAATGCTTGCGGCATCCGTAAAGCTCTTCTGCAATGTTGCGAGGGACTTGTCCAAGTCCGTATTAAGCTTCATATTTCCCGCTTTAGCGATCATGATGGCCGCTTCTTCGCGGGTGATGGTTTCCCGTGGCATGAATGTTCCGCCTGTTGTGCCACGAATAATTCCGGCTCGTGCAGCTGTTTCAATATACTTGTATTCGTAGAGCCCTTCACTATATGGATCTACCTTGAACACATCGCTAAATGAACTTGCGCCGTCATAATTCAGAGGGATTTCAAATATTTTCACCAGCATCGTAATGAATTCGCCGCGCGTTACCGAGTTGTACGGCTCAAAAAGGTTTTTCCCGTCCTTCTTGTTCATATACCCTTTAGAATACAATGTATCCATCGCATTGCGGGCATAGGGATGGCTGATGACATCATCAAAGCTCCTGAACATATAGAAGACTTGGTAGTAACCGAAGGTTTCGAAAGGAACCGTGATGGTATTCTTTTTGTTATCCACAACGCCGCCTAGGTTAGCCCAACGTTTCGTCGTAGGATCAAAGTGCAGAACGGTCACATAGTTCCACGAATCCGATCTTACGCTAGGATCATAGCTCAATGTCAATGTACCTCGATTCGTCGGAACCACATCTTCGTTGGACCGACGGTTGAAAAACTCAGAATCGAGTACATAGGGGTCCTTGCCGGAACCGGTCATTGCATCTTGAAGCTGATCTGAGTTGCTTACGGACTGACTGGATATGCTTCCCGCATCGATCCATATAAGTGAGCTTGCTTTCCGGAAGCGTCCGCTATCTTCTGTCAGCATAAAGCTACCCGTAATGATCGCACTTGCTGTACGAGCATTAAAATTACTGTTTCCAGCACCTTCCGTTATCGAAGGATATTTCAATTTATCCACTCGACCGTCTGCGCTATCGGCGATGCCAAATAGTATTTTCCGCCCTTCCGTCAGCATCGGATCGGGTTGGGTCGTATCGCTTCGTTTCAAGAGCGTACTCTTCGGAAAGCTTAAAACCACATTGCCGTTGAAAACCTTCATCGACGTACCCAAAGCAGTAATATACTGAGCGCCTTGAATAGACGTATTGGCATTATAGACAATTAGCGTTCCATTAGATTTCTGAGATCCTCTAACAATTGTAAACTTAACGTTGTTTGAACCAGCTGATAAGCCTTTGCCGCTTGACCCGAAATACCTGAAGTGGAATAGATCAGTGTTTGTGGTGTCCCGAGTTGCTGCTTCTTTTCCGAACAAAACGCTATCCGCGCTTTCCGCCAGAATATCGATGTCGACAAAGTTGGCGTTGACGTTCGCCTGGTCTTGATTTTTTGCATTTCGAGTCGTTGTCGGACTAACAATCGTATAATCTTTTGGTTCGCGGGTTATCGTAATCGCCTTTGTGATGGCAAGCCCGCTGCTGTTTTGAATCTCAAACTCAATGATCGTATTGCCAGATGATTGAAGCTTAATGAAGGTCGTTTGGAATGTGCCGTCAGATGAATTAATACTCTTGATGTATCGCGTCGGCTCTCCAGCAGGAACCTTCGTGCTATACCCTGCAGGCATGACCTCAATACCCGAGGATGTTTGATATTTGGTTTGGTCTATTATATCTGGGACAATATCATAAGTGTCAAGTTCCTTGCCGTCCTCACCGGTTTTCTTGACCGTCACCTTCAAGTACTTGGTATTTTTTGAGAGAAATTGCCCGTTGATCCGCACGTACTGTTCATTCGTGACATACATATCGTCAGCTTGACCCTTAACAAATTTGTTGCCTTCTGCCGGAGCCTCCGGAGTCGCAAAAATGAACTGCGGGGCATTGTCTGCGTATTTGAAAAATTCATTAGTCGTTTCGGTTACAACAACTCCATTTTGATAAAGCTTGATATTGATGCTATTGTTGCCTTCTTTAATTTTTGCTGTCGGAAGCAAAAAATTAAAAGTGCCGTCAGCCGTTTTGATAGGGTTGGCAGCAATACTTACTTCTTCGCCATTTAAATAAAGTTTGACGTTGGCATATTCAGAAGTAGGCAAGTTTATGACCCGACCTGAAAGTACAGGCGCAAGACCATCCACCTTCAAATCTACATCAGGGTTTGTGATTACCATGCCGTTATACATATTGGTCAGTATCACGTAAGGCACACTTGTAATATTTAATGCATATGTTCTTGCTCCTTCTGGAACCAAAGCACTGGTGCTATCCTTGGGGATGATTTCCAATGTGTTGACCCCATCATTCAGAGCACTTAAATCGATTCGATAATACTTCCCATTCGTTCCCGTCTGAAGAGAGCCGATTTTGGACGTAGCCAGTTTAACGCCGTTTACATTCACATCGATTCCGGATACATAGGTATTCACATAGGCATTGACATAAAGTGGAGTCATATTGATATTATTCGTGCCCTTATACGAATCGATCAGTTCGGCTTCCGTATTATTGGCAACATCCACAACCCGCGCCGCGGAGGTGATAGCCGCTACCGTTTTCGGGAGATATTCAAAATTGAATGTGGTCTCCGAATAGAAGGCGGAGTTAGCAGAATCAATAAAGCGGAGTTGAATGGTCTGATTACGCCCGCTCGGCAATGTGATAACCTTGTCAAAATCGTATACATCATATTGTCCAGATTTCGACCAAGTGGAATCCTTAGGAAGAGTAGATAGCGTTATCGTTTCCGGAGAAAGGCCGGGAACATTCAGTTCACCATAAACGGACGATGCAACTGTCCCGTTTGGTGTATCAACCTTTAACTTAGCAGTCAAATGAACCTGCCGCGTATTGCCCTCAGGCTGGAATAGAGTCAGGTTCTTCAACGCCTGCACATTGCTTTGGCCAACTTCATTCATTTTAGCGTCAAAAGCAAACGATTTGCCATTGTCATAAATGAACGTACGATCGGTTCGGTATATTTTAGTGTCATTTTTTGCATAAAAGGTTACTTTGTTATCCCCCGGTGTTAACCGGAAATTGGTCACACTTCGATTCATCGGAATATTGGAATCCTCAACCGTGTAATAAAAATGACCACTGCGAACGGATCCGTAAATAGGTGTTGAATCTCCATCAATGATGGCGTAAACTTCTTTCGCGTTCGGCGCATCCCCTTCAATTTGGAAGGACGTTTTACCTGGCGAGGGCAAAATCGACGGAACATTCGAAAAACTAGTCCCGTCCGCTTTCAACCCACTGATATTCGATACCGGAGTATAAATAACAGTTACAGGTGCCGATTTAATCTTGTTGACATCCCCCACGATCAGCGTGATACGGTTTGTCCCTTCCGTCAAATTGACATCTGTAAAGGTAACCTCAAATTGTCCTGTTTGGGTAGCCGGCTTATTTGTAATTTCTCCGGAACTTACTTTAGTTGTCTCGTTATATACTTCGTAGCGAATCTCACTAATCCGCGCCATAATGTCGCTTGAAACATTTGCCTTTACGTTGATCGTTTGGGTCGTAATTAAATCATTGGTTGTTGGGCTGGTGATTGAAATCGTTCCACTAGCTGCAAAAGCAGGAATAGCCGGCAGCAGACCGATTAGTATGCAAAAAATAAGCAGGGTGCTTGTCCATTTTTTTCGTAAACTCTTCACCACGAAATCCTCCTTCATATGACATACTTGTCATATTGAGTTGTTCTGTTCTTGCGGGTTATTTTTCGATCCCTCCCGTAACCGTTAGCATGTACTCTATTTATCGGTTAGCTCTTACTCATTTTTTAGCCAATTGGGGAAGATCAGTGAAGGAAATTGAGAGAACTCATCGTACAAAAAAAGAGAAACTCCTTCGAGTCTCTCTTTTAATATGCATTTTTATCAAGAGGCCCTTTGCGAACGGTTTTAAAGATGATTCGTAAATCGAATAAAAACGTCCAATTCTCCAAATAAAAAATATCATAAGATATGCGGTCTTCGATGGATGTATCGCCGCGCAGCCCATTGCTCTGTGCCCAACCGGTTATGCCAGGACGAACATGGTGCTTCACCATGTATTTAGGGATTTCCTCTTTAAATTGTTCGACGAAATGGGGACGTTCCGGCCTTGGCCCCACGACGCTCATATGTCCAACCAACACATTGAAAAACTGCGGAAGCTCATCAAGGCTGGTCTTTCGCAAAAACGTTCCGAAAGCCGTACGTCTTGGATCATTCACCACGGTCCATCCCGTATCAGCCACTCGTTCGTCTGAAACCTTCATCGTTCGGAATTTATACATGGGAAACGTTCGCCGATTGAAGCCGACTCGTTCTTGTTTAAAGATGACTGGTCCGGGTGAAGTTAGTTTGACACCAACCACAATAAGCAACAGGAGCGGTGAAGTGGCGATGAGTGCAAGGAAAGAAAAAGTGATGTCAAAAGCCCTTTTCACGATGCGGTTTGCTAGATTGTCCAACGGAATATCCCGCACGTTAATAAGTGGAATGCCTGCAAAATCATCAATATGCGGTTTTGAAGGCAACACATCGAAAAAGTCAGGAATAATCATGGAACGAACACCCGCTTTTTCACACTGGCCAATGATTTCACCGAATTTACTGTACGCATCTAATGGTAGGGCAATGATCACTTCGTCAATGGGATGGGTATTCAAAACCTCTGGAAGCTCCGACACCTTGCCGAGTATGGGCTTATAATGGGCATATTGGAAATCGTGCTTCGTCTGATAATCATCGAGAAAACCGAAGGTTTCAAACCCAAGTTCAGGGTGGTGCAGTAAATTTTCATAAAAACGCCGCCCCAGACTGCCTGCTCCAAGAATAAGAACAAACTGCCGGTTGAAGCCTTTTTCCCGTAATTTACGAAGAGAATGTTTGATTATGTAGCGATATAAACTGATCCCGCAAATATTGATGACTAAAAAGATAGCTAGAAACCCGCGGGAAATGTGAAGATCTTTATCAATAAACAGCATGCTTAAAAGAATTAAAAAACTGATCGCGTGCAGCTGGGTTATTTTCCAAACGTCGGAGGCGAAGGTTTTTTTACGTTTCGGCTGATAAAAGCTGGTGAAATACCCAATAAAGACGGCAATTCCACCATAGATCAAGCTCCAGTACAGATAGCGATGAAATGGCAAGTGCTTCATGCTGTCACTAAACCAAGGAGACTGGAACTTGAACCACCAAGCGATAACAAAAAAGCATTGAATCATGATAAAATCGCAAATCGCGTATAACTGCGTTAAAATATGTTGATTACGGCGGATCATGATGGCTTCCCCCCGAACCTTTTCAAACGATTGGCAAGCAGTGCAAGCCCTAGTTTTACATAGATGCCTGCATATACTAGCCCATTAATATAGAACGGATAACGTTGCCGATAATGTTTGCGATGGAACAAAAGCATTGCTTCATGAAACGCGTAAATAATAGGGACGGGCTTCGCCCGACTACTGGCTCTTTTATAATGAATGATAGATGTTTGTGGATAGTAATAGACAACCCATCCCGCTTCTTTTATCCGGTAGCACCAGTCAATATCCTCTCCATACATAAAGAACGCTTCATCCAGCATCCCCACCTGATCGATCGTCTCTCTCCGAACGAGCATAAAAGCTCCGACAAGACAATCTACTGGATAGGATTCATCCGGGTTCAAGTAACCTAATTGATAACCATTAAAGCGAGGGGCCTTTGGAAAAAACTTCGAGAACCCGAAGGCATAATAAAAAGAGGCGGAAGGTGTAGGAAACCCTCTTTTACAGGCTTTGTCCAGGGAACCGTCGGGCAATATGACTTTACAACCAGCTGCTCCTACATCGTGATGAGCGTCCATATAACGGAGCATCACATCAAGCGTCTCCTGGTGGACAACTGTGTCAGAATTCAGTAGCAACACATATCTACCACAAGTGAGACGAATCGCCTGATTATTCGCCTTGGAAAATCCGAGGTTCTGATCGTTCGTAAGAAGTCGCACCTGCGGGTAACGTTCCTTAATAGCTGCAGGCGATCCATCCTCAGAGGCATTATCCACTACAAAAACCTCAAACTGATAGGAAGTCGCTGAGTTGAAAACGGATTGGAGCGCATTCAGGGTCAATTCAATTGTATTATAGCTGACGATAATTATACTAAGGTCCATTTCATCACCACGTTATCAGTTGCCTTTATTATAGCATGAGAAAAACGGATTTTAGCGAAAAAAGGAATAAATTTTCCTGAATGTACCTCGACCCACCAACTCTTGGATGCACCTCCGTTGCCGCATCAGGACCGGTAACACTCTCAATATATTCAAATAAGATAGGAATAGAGCGGGTTCTTTAAAGAGGAGGAAGACAAACTGCGCTCCTTCCGTGACCAAGATGTACGGCAAATGCCTGATTATGTAGATGAGACGATCGTTTTTTAACATCATCCGATATCGGTTTTCAAAGGAATGGCGGCGAATTGGCAGCGGCCGTTTCTCCCGTTCACCCTTCTTCCAGCCCCGTTCGTGAAGTGCCGTAGCGGAGGGAACACAATAAGCACTCCAACCCGCGGTGCTCTCTAACGCTTCGGATCATGTACTTTCTGAATGAGAATCTTAGGTCCATTTCTTTGCCTTTTAAATCCTTGAACGTAAGAAGAAATGCTGTCCGAAAACACATTGTCTCCCAGGATAACCACCATCGAATCACCTCCGACATATTGCTCCGTCAGTCCAAGGTCTTGGGAAATACCTCCCACCTCGTCTTGAACCTTATAGGTAAAGGATACCCCCACTTCCCTACCGCTACCAAGTAGACTAACAACATCGCCCATATGCTGAAGCATAATGTCCGGCAATGGACGGGGTAAGTTGTCCTGCTGGTGACGGACAAAACTGTACATCTACGCAAAAAAAGTAAGGCTAGCAGATTAGCCTTACTTGGTCATTTATTTTATAAGCTTCAGTGTTGAATGCTAGCTACATGCTCCATCATCGTAACCGCAATGCCTGCGATTTGCACATTTTGCCTGCTTTTAATTTCTTTAAGTGACCACCCGCAAATCCATTGTTCACAGCATTGTGCGCAACGATACATTGATCCGACCACTTCACCAATTTCTTCAAAGTGCCATCCGTCGAAGCATTATTATCGATGATAACTTGTTCAATCCGGTACTTTTGATCAAAAACGGCCTGCAAGCACTCATCTATATATCCGGAATTACAATAAATAACGATATGGATGCTGACTGTGTTCATCGTTCAGTTTCTGACAGCTCCTTAAGAAAAGCTCTTAGCCCCTCCCGCCACGGCCTTAAGTCTACAAAACCATTCGTACGAATGGCCAAATGCTCCATCACGGAATATTGTGGTCTGGGAGCAGGCCTTGGGAATTCTTCTGTTGTGCAAGGCACAACTTGAGTTTTCAAACCGCTCTCCTCAAAAATAGCACGAGCAAATTCAAACCAAGAACAAATTCCAGAGTTAGACGCATGATAAATGCTGTATCGCTCCGTCTGCACTAACTGCTCAAGGAAATGAGCGAGATCCACTGTGTACGTCGGTGAGCCTAATTGATCACTAACAACCTTAAGTGAATCACGATCTTGAGCAAGTTTAAGCATCGTTTTCACAAAATTAGCACCATACAACCCATAAACCCATGACGTTCTGACGATAAAATATCGGGAAGACAGCGTTTGGACAAGCTGTTCTCCGGCTCTTTTGGACTTGCCGTATACACTTTGCGGATTCGTGTTATCGTATTCTCGATAAGGGTTGCCCCCCGCACCATCAAAAACATAATCCGTACTGATATAACACAGTTTAGCACCGACTTTTTCTGCGGCAACCGCAACATTTCTTGTACCAAAAGCATTAATCTTGTAAGCCAAGTCCTCTTCAGATTCAGCTTTATCTACTGCCGTATAAGCTGCACTATGAATAATTACTTCAGGTCGTAGATCGGAAATAATCCGATTACACTGCTCCTCATTCGTAATATCTAAATGTTCGCGTCCCAAACCATGGATCTCATATTTCCCTGCAAAAAGCTTCACAAGGTCATGTCCTAACTGACCATTGGCACCTGTCACCAATATTTTCATGACTTATCCACCTAATCGAGAGCCATACTGCTTCTCAAAGTATTGTTGGTACTCACCAGACTGGATTCGTTTCCACCAATTTTGGTTATCCAAATACCAACAAATCGTTTCATGAATGCCCGTCTCGAAATTATGTACCGGCTTCCATCCCAATTCCGTACTAATCTTCGTAGCGTTAATGCCATAACGCCGGTCATGTCCAGGGCGATCCTTCACATACTGAATAAGTGACTCCGGCTTCCCAAGCTCGCGTAAAATCGTTTGTACAATTCGAATGTTTGTTCTCTCATTGTTCCCACCAATGTTGTATACCTCCCCGTTGATACCCTTATGAAGAACAAGATCAATTGCACTGCAATGATCCTCGACATACAACCAGTCACGTATATTCAATCCATCTCCATATACAGGAAGAGGCTTATCAGCTAACGCATTAGCAATAATAAGTGGAATAAGCTTTTCTGGGAACTGATAAGGACCGTAGTTATTGGAGCAGCGAGTTATGTTGACAGACAACCCGAATGTTTCATGATAAGCACGAACGAGCAGATCAGATCCAGCCTTGCTTGCTGAATACGGACTGTTTGGAGCAAGTGGAGTTTCCTCTGTGAAAAGCCCTGTTTCGCCTAATGTACCGTAAACTTCATCCGTTGAGACATGGACGAACTTTTGAACTCCGTATTTCTTTGCTGCTTCAAGCATTACTTGTGTACCAAGAACATTCGTCCTCACGAACACATCCGGCTCCAAGATGCTCCTGTCCACATGAGATTCCGCTGCGAAATGAATAACAGCATCGATGCCTTTTTCAAAAAGACCGTTAACCAAGTCTCTATTGGCAATATCGCCTTTTACGAAAGTATAGTTGATGTTGTTTTCTACGGCTGCAAGATTTTCAAGATTCCCAGCATAAGTTACCGCATCTAGGTTGATAAGCTTATAATTCGGATAACGATTAAGCATATAATGAACGAAATTGCTGCCGATGAAGCCGGCTCCACCTGTTATGAGTAATTTCATCTTGATCTCCTTGTCCCTCTTAAAATATATAGCAAATCAATTCATAAAATCGAGGCATTCAATAATGAGAATTATACCATAGACAGCTTCTTCAAGTTGTTCAATCTTCTGGTTTTGCCCGTGTTGTGAGGAGCCAGTTCCCATTCGTACAATAAGTTGACGCGATTAGTCATGAATATCTATATTCTTAAATTAGGTGGGTTTATAATCGCAACTGATGTATCAAAAATCCAATGTTTCTTAATATCCCTTGTTTAAAGAATTTAAACCGAATCATCGTTTTAATACGATTGAAATAATGCGCGCTCTTCATACTTTGAAAAGCTTTCAGCACAGCAAGTTGATTGGCAAGCTCAGGCTCATTCAATAGTGCATCGTAACAATCCACAATACATTGAGCTTGTCTGTAGTTTTTAGTGAAGATCACTGGAGAAAACATTCTTTTTAAAGCAAAAAATAGGCTAAATTTTTTGGCACCTATATTGTTGATTTCATGTTGTCTGTATAAAATCGTAGACTCATTAAGGTAAGAAATCTCACCAAAACATGAAGCTACCAATCCTAACCACCAATCATGCATTATCGCTTCACTCGGAAATGGCACGCCTAGCTTCGCCAAAGATCGATTAACCATCATGGTGCAACCCGTAATTACATTCTGAACCAACAACCTGTTTATTTGGTGATATTCTGGGTTGAGATTCTGGTATTTCCAAAACGATGGACTTATTTGCTTCAATTTTTCATCAACAACCACCAAATCCGAATGAACCAGAATTGGCTGCATATTGTTGCAGTTTTCCATTTTCCTCATATTAAAGAGTGTAGTTTCAATCTTTTGGGGTAGCCATACGTCATCTTGATCAGCAAACATAAAATATTCAAACGAACTACATTCCAACGCATGTTCCATTAAAAGGCTAAAACTACGTATGACACCAACATTACCAGAAGCGCTTACTATCTCAACATGCTGATTCTCCGCATTATATTTTTTAATAATCTCAAACGTCTCATCTGTCGAACCATCGTCCCTAATAAACAAAGTAAATTGCTGAAAGGTCTGTTGCTTCAGCGAATTCAGAAAATCCTGTAAATATCTGCTTCCATTATATGTTGAAAGTAATATTGCAATCTTCATAAAATGGCTCACTCTTTCTTTCGTACATTGAACTCGCTTCTCGGAAATGCCACTTTACATACTGAAAGCGCACTCTTTCCAGAGTGCACTTTCTTAATTTATCTTTTAAAAGTTTATTTCTGCATCCATTAACAATGGAAGCTTTTGGTCCTTGTCGGATAAAATCGGATTAGATATTGGCCAGTTGATTTTTAATGCTGGATCGCTCCACAGTATACCCCGATCATGCTCTGAAGAATAAAACTCATCAACTTTATACAATACCTCTGTATTGGGAACAATCGTGCAGAAACCATGCGCAAAACCTTGAGGCACAAGCAATTGTCTCTTGTTTTCTGAACTTAGAATAAACCCAGCCCATTGCCCATAAGTAGGAGACGATCGGCGTATATCCACCACTACATCATATATTGCACCATTAACAACACGAACAAGCTTTGACTGCGATTTTGGGTTTAATTGATAGTGTAAACCTCGAATTACTCCAGTTTCAACAGAAAGCGAATGATTATCTTGCACATATAAGTGCTCGATCCCTAACTCAAGAAATTTTTGTTTATTATAGCTTTCCATAAAAAAACCGCGGCTATCCGAAAATACCTTAGGCTCTAATAATAATACATCTAAAAAAAAAGTTTCTACTATTTGCATGCTATTCATCTCCAAACTTCATGCGGCTAGCAAGGTCAATTAAATATTGACCATACGTGTTTTTCTTTAGCGGCTCCGCCAGTTCCAACAACTTTTCGCGTGAAATATAACCTTTACGGAATGCAATTTCTTCTAGACAAGCTACTTTCAAACTTTGTCGTCTCTCGATTGTTTCAATAAAAGTTGATGCCTCAAGTAAGGACTCATGAGTCCCTGTATCCAACCACGCAAAACCACGCCCAAGCAATTCAACATGCAACTCGCCCATTTCCAAATATGCCTTGTTTACATCGGTAATTTCTAACTCTCCACGAGCTGAAGGTTTTATACCTTTTGCTATTTCTACAATACGATTATCATAAAAATATAACCCAGCAACAGCATAAGTTGATTTAGGTTGTGAAGGCTTCTCTTCTATAGAAAGTACTTTCCCCATTTTGTCAAATTCAACTACACCGAACCGTTCGGGGTCTTTTACATTATAGCCAAACACTGTTGCTCCATTTTTCCTACTACTTGCTCGTGCCAAAATATCAGTAAAGCCATGACCATAAAAAATATTATCACCTAAAATAAGAGATACCGAATCATTACCAATGAAATGCTCGCCAATCAAAAAGGCCTGAGCTAAACCATCTGGTGATGGCTGTATTGCATATGAAATAGAAATACCAAGGTTATGGCCATCACCTAATAATTGCTCGAATCGCGGTGTGTCTTCTGGTGTAGAAATAATTAATATATCTTTTATACCTGCGAGCATTATCACAGATAACGGATAATAAATCATAGGCTTGTCATAAATAGGAAGTAACTGTTTTGAAATTGATTTTGTTAGTGGATACAGGCGTGTACCACTACCACCTGCTAGAATTATCCCTTTCAATGATCTGACCTCCTTGTTGTATAAGTTTTCACGAAATAATGAAAATTCCAGATTTTCATGGAATTCATAGATAGCCTTAGTTCAATATTTATAATAGAAACACAATTTCATATTTATAATAAATTTCAAATGTGTAAATTAGAAGAGAGGAGTTGAAGATGCAAAGGGTTGTTTCCCAAATGAGTCCCCCCTGAATCATAAAAGTTTTTTTTGATGGAAGTATACAGAGCTGAATTGTTTAATGGATATAAAACCTCTACTTGTTTTTCTATTTTACCTTAAAGTAATGTACTAATTGAGCAATTCCATCGCTTACTTGCACTTTTGCTTGGAAACTCAAGTGGGTTTTAGATTTCGATCCATCCAACACATTATATTTTACATCAATTGCCCTTTCGGGAACATGACGAATAACCGCTTTTTTCCTTAACAGTAACTCAAGTTCTTCAATTACTTGGATTACTGAGGTACCGGTTCCTGTTCCTATATTAAATACTGGAATAGTATGAGTCTGATAATTGTATGAAAGAGCTAACTCAATTGCATTACATACATCAGATATTTCTATATAATCTCTTATTGTCTGTCCTCCTCCAAACAATGTAATAGGTTCATCATGTAATATCCTATGTAAGAACACACTGATTGCACCGATTAACTTTTCTGGATTTTGATTCTTACCATATGGGTTAGCGATTCTTAAAATTAAGTTTTCCATCCCATATAACTGGTTATACATCAGCAATATTTTTTCTAATGTTAGTTTCAAAATGCCATAGTGATTGATAGGATCTGTTAGATCTGTTTCTCGAATTGGTCTTTCATAACTATTTCCGTAAACTGTTCCGCCTGAGGATAAAAAAATTACCCTCTTTAATTGAGCTTTCCTACACGCATCCAAAAGCTCAAGCATTTTGGTGATGTCCTGATGATAGGGCTCAATGCCAGCGTCCATTGACGAGGAGGGAAAGACGCTACTAATTAAATGAATAACTATATCATGATTTTTGATTATTTCGTCATAATTATTTTCATTATAGAAATCGCCTTCGATTATCGAGAATTTAGTTGGAAGTTCCTTTTCTTTTGTATTTCTATCATAAATAGTTATTTTATGACCATCTCTGTATAACTGCTCCGCAAGGTTTAAACCGATGAATCCTCCCCCTCCTAAGAGCAAGCAATTATAGGAATTCATTTAATCCCTCCAAATTAGAATAATTCAGTTAGTTTTAGATATAAGTTTGTATAGTTTTCTAATTATTTTTCCAACAACAGATGTTTTCGGAAAAATTATCTTCGTAGCAAGTTTTATTCTTTCTTTCCCACTTATATTTTCTGGTTCCGATATTGTGCAATTACTAGGATGTTGAATGTAAATATTCGACGTACCTCTATCCATAATTTCCGATTTATAATAAAGCGGTACAATAAATCCATTTATCATATATCGTAAATAATTAGGAAGTTCGCTATCATAAGCTCTAAAAATTCTTTGCAAACTCTTATAATTATCGCCAGTTTTTACCATGCTATCTTCCGAAACTCTATACCAGAATATAGTATCAGGAATTACACTTTGCTTAAAGCCCTTTAGACTCAATCTAGCCAAAAATTCCCAATCATCAAGTGAAAGACGGTCAATTGCAAATCCTCCCACTTCTTGATATACACTTTTTTTGATAATAAAATTTGCATCTCCAAAGACATTTTCAGTGAATCCAAGCTCAAGAATAGGTCCCATCGGAAGCATTATATTAGCTATTTCAGTATTTTCATTTGGCGTTTGTTTGCCCAAAAAAGTACTTATATGACATGTTAAGCAGTCCGCCTTACTTTTGTAAATCCCATATAAAAAGTCATATACCATATTAGGCTTTACAGCATTATCTGAATCAACAAAAATTATGTATTCCCCATTAGCTTTATTTACCAAGTAGTTTCTTGTCTTACCTAAATATTCGTTTTGTTTTTTATAAAAATTCCAATTTGGTAGATCATATTTTTTTGTAGAATCATCAAAAACTTCATGTGCTTCTTTTGAAGGGCTACCATCATCTACTACTATGACTTCATAATTACTATACGTAGTTTTTGAAATTGACTCTAAAGCAGCAGGTAGATATTCAGGATGATTATAATGCGCAATACAAATTGATATTAATGGGTTTTCTTTCTCAATTTTATTTATTATCTCCATATCAACATTAGGCTTTTTTTCATCGAAAATTTTAGCTAACTGCCTATTTATTAATTCAGTTCTATCTTCACTAATTTGCAAAAATGGAATAATGTCATAATTTTCAGCATATTTCCAAGCGTTTTGATTGAACCAATCAAACATATCTTTACTTGGGAATATCAGGAAGTCCGCATGCTCAACGCAGAATCTCTCAGCATACCATAATTTCATATCTTGAACAGGATCAGTATTCCAACCTGAAGCCTCATACTTCAATAATTGTGAGGGTTTATCTGCGTAAACAAAAATAGATGTATCATTCAAATATTTGCTAGTCTCTTTTGCTTGTATAGAAAAGAATCCATTTGCTCCGTTTACTCCGAAAACAACAAAATCAAAATGGTTCTTCTTTAAATATTCGTAAGTTGAATATGAAGCAACTGTAAACCTATCCTTTGGTATAATAGGATAATTTGTCGTGTTATCAATCAAAGATATATATTCGATATTTAATTTTTTAAAGTTATCCCTGTAAGACTCATGTTCACTATGTTCATATTCTCCAACACAATAAATCGTCATCAAATGTGTTTCTCTAAGTATTTCACTAAGTGCATGCACGTTTTCATCAATTGTATTCGCTACCAAACATAAACTTTTCATAAAGCCCCCGATTTAGTTAAAAATAGCTTTTTTGATTCTATGTCGCAAACTTAACTTTGGTTCAACCTTAGATTCTTGCTTATTTTCGTCGTCATCAGCAATCATATTTACAAAAACATCCCTAACGATCTTATTATCAAATAATAACTCTTCAGGATTTTCAATTCCGCTTTTCCTATATGCATCAATATAAGATTTTAATGCCCAAAAAACTTTATCGTTTCCCTGGAGATTAATCGAATTAAATAATAAAGTGCTTTGTTCTATAACTTGTTTTTCACTGAAATCTTGGAAAATATATTTACCATAAAACTTATCGATATTAGCTGCTAAAACTATACAGATCTCAAATAATAGCCATTTTCTATTTGTGTTAATGGTATTATTTCCATGCAATCTATAATTCATAGAAGCTTCTTTCAGAATTTTACATTTATATTTAGAAGCAAGCCTAAGCATATAATCCCAATCATGCGCAAATCTTAAGTTCCTCATACCACCAATATCTTGATAAATCTTTCTCTTAAAAAACATATTACTGGTTGTAGAAACGAAATTAGTCATAATAATATTTGTATAAAAATTATCTTGTACTTTATAACTTTGTTGACTATTCGGAATTGGCCAAGGTTCACAATTGTGCCAGCCCTCTTTAATTACCAATGAGTTTCCATCCGCATCTATAATATTAATATAAGTGCAAACAAAATCTAGTTCATTATCTTTTTCAAACTCACTTATAATATTTTGAAATCTGTCAGGCGAAAACGTATCATCAGAATTTAAGACAGTAAGAAAATCCCCAGTTGCTAATCTAAGACCATTATTAATAGCATTATGTGCACCTTGATTTTCCTGCTTATGTTTTATTACTCTTTCATCTGTTATGTTACTAATGTAATCCCATGATGCATCTTTAGATCCATCATCGATTATAATTAGTTCTATATTTTTATAACTTTGGTTTAAGACACTCTCTACTGCTTGTCGAATGAATTTTTCGTGATTATAAGATGGAATTATTACACTAATTTTTTTATTCATTTTTAACTCCTTAATTTTTTATATTTTTCTATTGCAATTTCAAAGGAAGACTCCCATTGTTTTGATATTGTATCTATTGAAAATTCATTTTTTATATGTTGATTATTTTGTTGCAAAGAATTATTATAAAACGATAAATTTTGCTTGAAATTGGTGAAATCATCCACTTTCGATTTCAATTCTATTTCTGAACTATCGCTAAAAATTAAACCTGCATTGTATTTCTCAAGAACGTATTTAACATCACCAACATCAGTGCAAATTGCCGGAACTGCATTAAGTAATGCTTCAAGCATGGCAATTGGGAGCCCTTCATATTCTGAAACAAAGATTATTCCATCTAGAAAACAAAAGACTTCACACAAATCATCAATATAGTCAATCATTGTTACATTGTCTAAATGGTGTTTATTTACATATTCTTTAACCTGTTCTTTCAATTCCCCATTTCCAATAAGAAAAAAATGATTATCATTTTGAATTTTATTTATTTCCCTAATTAGTTGAGCGAGCAGAAGTGGGCGTTTTTGCGGTGCCATCCGTCCAATAAAAGCGAATATCTTTTTATCAGATGGTACCTTATATTTTTGATTCATTTGGTCTTTATTATATAAATGAGCACTAGCCTTACTTAGATTTACTGCTGAATAGATAATATCTATTTTTTCTTTTGACATTTTGAAATCATTTGTAAGTTTATCATAAATTTTTCTGTTTACAGCAATGAAACGATCAAATGATTGTATTCCTTTTTCTTGATATCTATTGATCCATCCAGCCTCTGCATCATATACCTCTTGGTCAATTATAGGTATATCATTAAATACTGCTCTTATTTCCAAGGCATTATCACATAGCCAATTTGACCCATTACAGATCCAAACTGCTTCCGGTTTATAAATATCTTTTAAGTCCCTAAGTGCATCAAGATAAATTGAGTAATCCATTAGTTCGTGAAAATCATATATGCACTTTGCTGAATCTCTCATTTTATAGTGTAACGAGCCATGCTGCTCGGATATCCATTCAAGCGTTATAGTAATAAAATCATATTTACTAGCGAGCCGTTCCATTACTTCTATTGTATTGCGTTCAACTCCCCCTACGAATAAATAGACTGGAATAACAAAAATGCATGGCTTATTTTGTTTATAGTAAAGTTCATATTTTTCTATTGGCTTGCTATAATTCACTGCTTTTCCAATGACAATCTGTTTGTGATCGTATGATAAATTCTTCTCAACACCAAAATACATTCCAAAAAAAGTTTCGCACTTCATGACTTCAATTTGTTCATTCTCAGTATGAAAAACTCTAACAACATTGCCTAAGCTATTTTCAAAATTCAGTTCCCTATTTGCCATGATTCTTTCAGAAGCAATAATAATATTGCTTCTAAACTCTTTTAACACAGCTACATTTGGCATATCTTTTAGAAGAAAAGAAAGTAATATAAAATCGCTTTTAACCTTGTTAACCATTAGGAGAATGTTTGAAAATATTTCGTCTGACAACTTATAATGTTCTGGCATAAACCATATATATTCATACTTTGTTTTTATTTCCGCATAATGTAAAGCCTCACCGTTTACTACATAAGAATCTACATCTACCTTATAAACTATAATTTCAAATTGATCTCCAAAAAGTTCATGATTGAAAGTAAATTCCGTATTGTTTAATATACAAAGTCCAATTTTCTTTCTTTCAGGAGTTACTTCAATATAATGGCTATGTTTTATCTTTCGTTGTTTATCAAAAAAAACAGACTTTATATCTCTTAAAATTTTGAATTGACGTAAATATTGTTTAGCTCTATTTAGCATAGAACGTCTCCTATCGAAAAAATCAATTTTAATACTTATATATTCAATAAAATATTTGCTAATCAGATAATTCTCAACAAAATTCTTATGGAAACCGAGACGTGATAAAGTTCCTAATTCGTAATACAGCATAAATAATCTCGAATAGAAATTTGAAAGTTTTACTTCGTTAATACTTGTATTTATTTCAATTTTTTTTATATCTTCATGGATGTTATCAATAATTGCCTTCGAATCTATATTCTTGACTTGGTTTGCATATTTTTCGATCCAATTTTCATATTCTAATCTCAGATTGGTAATTTTCAAAAATTTATTGTCTAATTCAGGGTGCAATTTTTCGAAAACAACTGCCATTTCTCCTGCTGATTCTTGCCTTCTACAAAATCTTCCAAGGTCAAAAAAATGATAATGATATACATAGGCTTCAGGGTAATAAAAAATCTGCAATCCTTTTTTAGCTAATCTATATGCAAACTCAATATCTTCAAAACCATATTTATCAAAACGCAAATCAAAAAGCATATTTCCTATAATCGTTTTAGGTACACTAATATTAGAGGTATAGAAATGCCTAAAATCAACTAGATCATTTTCTGGTATGTTCTCGAATGAAAATTGCTCACCACCTATTTCGGTTATATGTTTCATTAAGTGGTTTATTTCTAATTTTGGATGCCATTTTATATTTCCTAAGATAGCTGTTTTACGATTTAAGCTTACATATTTCTCATAGTGCTGATTTAATATTTCAGGGTTCGGATAAATATCATCTCCAATAAAATATATGATCTCTCCATTTGCAATTTTTAATGCCGCATTTCTTGCCTGGGATGCTCCACCATGTATATTTTCTAAAATTATTATTGGAAGATTTTCAATGCTCTTTAAGTAGGATATACTATCATCTGTAGAACCATCATCCGAAAAAATTATTTCATATTTGTATCTTGTAACCTGCTCTACTGCGCGAAGGGATTCTATCAATTCAGGAAGTACATCCAGCCTATTATAAGTTGGAATTATTACGGATATTTGTACCATAATTCCTCCAATTGAATTTTATATATCAACACAAAAATCATTCATTATTTCCTATAATGAATGATTTTTCTAATATATTCAATTAACCTCCAACTTTTGGAGGTGTATATTTTAACCAATTCTTCTATTTTGTTATTAAGCTCCATTTCTAACGCATTTTTAGCATCCGTTGTTACACGCAGAGTACTAACTATTTCATCATTTGTAATCTTTAATTCATTATTTTTATATACTATTTCATCATTTGTAATCGTTAATTCATTATTTTTATGTACTAACTCATCATTTATAGTCGTTAATTCATTTTTTACATTTTCCAAATTATTGTTTACAATTGATATTTCATTGTTATAAACAGCTAATTTTGAATAATCATCATGTAACTGATTATTAGCCACCATTAATTCTGCTTCTTTATTCTTAATTTTTATAAATGATTCTCTTGCAAATGTATTTAAATCAATAAATTGAACTTTCAAAACAATTTTATCTATTTGTAATTCGGTATTTTCTAATTTGTTAAAAATAAATTGTGGATCGTCATGAAAAAAAACATAATAATCGCCATCAACTATATTAGCATTGTTGTTATCTATTTTAAGTTCTAGATTAGAATCAGAACTCACTACATTTATTCCAATAATTTTGATTGCACAAGGTACCTTGCAAATGTCAATTCTAAAACAGTTTTGACGAAATAATTTAACCTTATCTACAAAAAATTCTATGGACTGTTCATTACGATTTGAAATATTTATATCAATATTTATAGTATTTAACTCATTAAATCCTGTTCCTTCATCCCAAAAAAATTGGGCGATTGAATTAGAGGCTTCCCTCTTTCTAAGCTCCAACAAATCACTTAAGTAATATGTTTCCTTTAGATGTACATTATAAATATTTGAATTATTACCATGTACATACTTTTGAAAATTAGACTCCATTTGCGAAAAGATAATTATATCATCTTCATAAATATCAAAAAGCTTAAATACCTCTTCAACACTAATAAACTTGTTCTTATTTAGTTTACTATTAAACTTGTTATAAAAAGCAATAATATTCCTATATACAATATAATTAAACGGTATTGGAAAAGTAAAAACCCACTCATAGTCGATCATAGTTAATTTTCCGTCATTAACCACTAAATTATCGAAGGATACATCAATATTTGAAACAGGCAAATATTCGAAAGTATATTCTTTAGAAAGAACTCCAAAAACTGCACAAAACTCATCATTTATATCAGAAGTCTTCTTTAATTGAATTTCCCCATGATCCGTAAGGACTTCCTTATACTCGTATAAGTAGTCGATAAATCCTTTCTTATCATTGGATTCAATGCTCATAAGAATAGATTCCTGGAGAGTTATTCCCTGTGCATATTCAAAAATAATTTCATTATCATGAAGTTCAGCGCCACAAACCACAAGTTTTTTATATACATTTTTAAGAAGTTGGCGATTATCGCTAATTTTTCTTATGAATTGTTCTGCCTCTATATTCACGCTCTTCTTTTTTACACGCACTTTTCCATTTTCATTTTCAATTACAGTCTTAAGAGCAAATTCCTTTTTTCTAAATGGATTATATTTTACATACTCAATGGTCATGCCTTCACCTTCTAAAGTCAAACTTTTGTTTTATTCTCTATTACAATTAAAAAAGAGTTAGAGAAAAAATCATACATTTGGCTATTAATTAAATTGTCATATACGCTCTTTTCATCAAAGAAAGAAAGCTTATCTTGATCATAATTATATCTTTCAAGTACTAAATCCCCTATTTGTGGTAATCTCTTGTCAGAATAGATTTGTAATGGAAATTTGTAATCAGGATAAGGATAGTAAAACTCAAAATCATGAAGTCCTGCTTCATATAACATTGTCTTTAGTTCGGTTTTAGAAAAGGTTTCAGCACTATTATTAGAAGTATAACCTTCTATTCCATCAAATAATATACCTGTATGATCCTCTTTAGCTCCAGACCAGTACTTTAGTCCAAATTTATTTTCAATTGCTATAAAAAGTTTGCCATCTTCTTTCAAATACTCTTTAATTTTTTTTAGAAAGTATAAATATGGGTTATTTTTGTTATCAATATATAGTTTTGCGTACTCTAAGACACCAACCAAGGTTATATAATCATATTTTTTTGTTATTTCAATATCATTAAAATTGCCAACAATGATTTCTAAGTTTTCGTAATTTTTATGTCTGAAAGCATTAATCATAGACCTCTTTTTAGAAAGCTCGATACATGTAACAAATAAATCATTTTTCAAAAGCGCTCCAGTAACAGCACCACAACCAGCTCCGATTTCTAAAACTTCTGCATTTCTTTTAAAAGGAAACCATTCTAATATATTTTGTCTTATCGTGGAAAAATGATAGAGGATAGGCCATCTTGAATCCTCTGCAAGCACAGCTTCACAATCCTCATAATTGCGAGCAATTTCAAGCATCTGATCTTCAATATCACCATCTGAATATAAGTCACTGCCCTTATAGTAAGAATAATTCAGCTTTACATTACCTATAAGCTCTTCACTCATCATTGAATCATCCTTTTTATTTCTATGTCAGAATTACAATCGTAGTACCCTATCGTATTTTTCTGTGAAACAACTGTAATATTACAAACATCATAAAGCCTGTGATACACCACAAATTCATTTCCACTATAACCCGTACAACCAAGTGATAGTAAATAAGTACTTCCCTGCAAATTCATTTCTTGTTTAAAAGAAATTTCAATTATCTCGTTATCATTAATATTTTCAATCGTTTTGTTTTCTAACAATGTGTTTGTACCCATAAGTTCAGTACCCTTGATATCCTTAATGGTGAAGGCAAATATAGGTGCAAGAATTTTTTTGTTAAACTTAATCTTCATGTATATTTCGAATTGCTCACTTTTTAATATGGAATTTGTCACCATTCCTGTTTTATCTTTAATTGCAAAATCAATTATTTCCGCCTCTTTACTACCGTAATCTAAGACGAATGGATTGATAGTAAGTCTGTTCTTACAAAACAGATCATCATCATTATCTAATAATTGCTCTTGCAGTTTTGTTTCTTCTATTGCTTCATCTTTATATTGATTAACTAAAAGTTTCTTATATATGTTGAGAATATGATCGGCGGAACCCTCTGAAATCGTTTTTCCATGATTCAGTAAGAGAACCCTATCACAGTATTTCAATATACTACTCATATCGTGGGAAACAAACAAAATCGTCTTTCCCTTACTCTTAAACTCTTCAAATTTCTTATAGCACTTGGCTTGAAAGAAAAAATCTCCAACAGATAGTGCTTCATCAACAATCAATATATCTGGATCAACATTTATCGCGACTGCAAAAGCTAATCTGGCAAACATACCGCTTGAGTAGGTTTTTACGGGCTGATTAACAAAATCCCCTATATCTGCAAACTCAATAATTGAATCCACTTTATTTGCAATTTCTTCTTTTGTAAATCCAAGCATCGCACCATTTAAATAAATGTTCTGAATTCCAGTATATTCAAAATTAAATCCTGCACCTAATTCCAATAAAGCTGAGATTTTTCCATTAATTGCAATTTTGCCACTGGAAGCACTCAATACCCCTGTAATAATTTTTAATAGAGTCGACTTGCCCGAACCATTCTGTCCCATTATCCCATAAATTTCACCTCTATGGACATCGAATGAAACATCAGTTAAAGCGTTGAAATCTTTGTGATAAGATTTTCTTCCAAGATTCAATGATTCTTTTAAGCGATCTATAGGCTTATCATAAACTTTATAAATTTTCGATAGATTGGAAACTTGTATTATTGTGTCACTCATCATATTCTCCTCAGTACATAATTAAAGAACATCTGCAAAATGGGGCTTTAATCTTTTGTAAATCATCATACCAATACCAAATAGTACTATCGTTACTGCCCAAAAATAAATGGTTTCCCCATAACTCTGCCAGATCCACTTATGATATAAAAGTGAGTTTCTATAACCTTCTGTTATATAGTAAACAGGATTTAATTTAAAAATCCATCTATACTGTTCAGGTACAATACTTAGATTCCACATAATCGGCGTCAGCCACATAAAGAACTGCAAAAAGATATTGATTATTTGCATTAAATCTTTGAAAAATATCATAATCGGCGCAAAAATGTATGATAATGCAAGAGCTAAGCAAAATGTACAAACACTAAAATAACCTACTTGAATAAAAGTGATGCCAGTAGAATAACCATAAATTGCAAATAGGCATGCAATTATCAATAGAAAGAAAAAATGAACAATAAGAGATGATGTTGTTTTTACAAAAGGAAGTATTTTAATATTAAATACAACTTTTTTTACAAGGTAACTATACTCTATAAAGCAGTTGCTAGCATTAATAAGTGCATCAGAAAAGAAAAACCAAGGTACCATTCCTGTTACTAGCCAAATTATAAAGGGTACATCACTAACTGTTTGTGCCCTAAATCCAACCTGAAAAACAAACCAATAAATAAGGATAGACATAACCGGCTGAATAAAGGCCCAAACAATACCCAAATATGAGCCTGCATATTTGGTCTTAAAATCATTTGAAGCAAGTGTAGTTATAAGAGCTCGGTTCGAATAAATATCTGTTATAAAACTCTTAATTGATCTTTGTCTAAGCAATAAAAATATTGCAGCGATTACAATAAACCATATAAGAATAGCATATAGTGCTATTTTTTTATTATCCACAGGATTGTCAGCACCAGCTGAAAGGCCACTGAGAGAATAGATATAAGGATCGTTACTATCCATTTCTATATTTATAGTATTATCTGTAATCTCGTAACGCGTTAAGTTAAATGCTAAGAAATTCTTTACTATTTTATCAGCATCAAATATTTCACGGGACAAAGCATTTCCATATCTAATCTCTTTGATTAATACTTTCTTATTTCGTCCATCGCCTAAATCCAACCTAAATTTACCTGTTTTATCATAAGGGATTTTCACTCTGATAACCTGAAATTCATTTGATCCCTTAACATCTATTTTTTTTGAATGTTGCTCATCAAAGTATGTTTTTTTTCCATTGTCATAGAAAATTTGAATAGTATCGTTTTGAGGAATTTTCATCTCTACAGCAATACTAAAGGAATCCATATTTTGCGTTGCTACCATCTTATAAATAATAAAAAGCAAGAATATTGAAATGACTAGCGTTGATATTTTCTTGAGTCTAATTGTTCTCATTTTATCCCCCAAAATTATCCATGCCCTCACATTTTAGAATGATAGCAGTGCACAGTAGTTATTAATCGTGATGAACAATATCAGGTAAATTAAGTCTTATTTTTAATCACTCTGCTCTCAACGATTTCCTGTAAGTAATCCAGAAGTTCATTCCTTAGTTCTGCCCGATCCAATGCAAAATCAAGTGTTGTTTTTATAAATCCTAATTTTTCACCAACGTCATAGCGAATACCTTCAAATTCATAACCATATACCATTTGAGTATCTAACAATTTTACGATTGCATCTGTCAGTTGAATCTCTGCTCCTGCCCCAACTTCTTGTTTTGACAGGATTTCAAATATTTCTGGAGTTAAAATGTATCTACCCATAATCGCGAAGTTGGAAGGAGCATCTTCTACGCGAGGTTTTTCGACAAGACTATTTATTTTATGTAAATTATCAGATATTGGTATTCCATCAATAATACCATATCGTTGCACTTGATTTTTGAGAACAGGTTTAATGCCGATAATAGAGCTATTGTACTGATTATAGAAGTTCATCATTTGCCCCAAACAAGGCGTTTGTGATTGTACGATGTCATCACCTAAAAGTACTGCAAAAGGCTCATTACCAATAAAATTTCTGGCGCACCAAATAGCATGTCCTAAACCCTTAGGTTCTTTCTGTCTAATATAGTGAATATTTGCCATATCTGTTGATTTTTGAACTTCATCTAACAATTCTAGTTTTCCTTTAGTCAATAAATTTTGTTCAAGTTCAAAGCTCATATCAAAATGATCCTCAATTGCTCGCTTCCCTTTGCCTGTGACAATAATAATATCTTCTATGCCTGAAGCAACCGCTTCTTCGACGATATATTGTATGGTAGGCTTATCAACAATGGGTAGCATTTCTTTTGGCATAGCCTTTGTAGCAGGCAAAAATCTTGTTCCGAGCCCGGCCGCTGGGATTATTGCTTTTCTGATTTTCATATAACCTCTCCGACTTTATTTGAAGTATTCCATTAATGATTTGTAATTGTAATAAATAAGTGCGCCTGTAAAGAGCGTGAGTTATTTATTTTCCCCACCCTCCCCACTAGCTTAATTTACTCGGTACCGCATGGTCTTCCATCATTTTGCTGGTTACTTCTATCTATGCTTTTGTCGTTTATAAGCTTCAATAGCGCAAAGATGTGTTGATCATCTTGGTGTTGCTGATGCTGCTCGCCTATATAATTCCCTTATCCAATGCGGGCTCGCATTATTTGGAAACAAATATGACCTACATCCAAATGCTGTATGCAGCCTTCTTCATTTTAGGTGTATTCCTGACAAAAAACAAGCGCAGTACAGCCGTCAGACACACGTTCGATAGCGTCTGACGGCTGTGCTGGATATACTTGAACGAGGTCGTCGACTCTACAACGCGAGGGATGACAAACAATAACAACAATGGCTCCAGCAGTGATGGAGGCAATTGACGCGTTCTAAGAAGCGTCCTCCTACTTCTGATGACGGGCAGTAAACGATGTTCGTGGAGCAGAAGGACGGTTCGTCTGAAGCACCCCCTGCGATGGAGGACCGGGTCATCTGCATTCATCAGCCACATGTCAGACCTATCGTGCGAGGGAAAGAGAAGCCGCGAATCGAATTCGGAGCCAAGAACGCAGTAACATGACGAATGACTATGCGTTCCTTGATCGGCTGTCTAGAGAAAACTTCAACGAGAGTATGACGCTGATTGGCGTGATTGAGAAGTATTGCGAGCAATGGGATACGACGACTCAACGGATCGACATTGGGTCGCAAGCCTAAAAACGGTCCGACACATGAAGAGAAGCAAGTCGTCAAACAGGATGCTAGTGAACGGAACACAATTGAAGGTAGATTTGGAGAAGGCAGGCGCAAGTACGAGCTTGCCTTTATTCGAGCACGCCTTGGTTGATTGACATTTATAGATATTTTAGACTTACGCTAATCTTACGGCTACCTTTCGCTATTAGGTTCTTAATTAAGTAATACACTGCGAATAAAGTATGCTTACCAAAGCATTTAATGTTTCTCTAATGTCTTATAAATCTCTACTTTCAAACTGAAAGATGTTCACTTCTATGATAAAATAGAAAATATTGTCGATCAATGATAGAAAAGGAGCTTCACTCATGGAAAATGCAACAAACAGGCGGAAAACTGATCAGGATGCAGAAATCATGAATTCCGATAGATCCTCTATCCTCTACTGGACGCTTTTGTTCTGCGTGATGGCGTTCGTATTTATTGCGCCATACCAAACAGCATTATTCAATAATAACACGATTGTTGGGCGTATTGGGGATTTAACCCAATATGAGGGCAAGTTTTTCGGCTGGCTGCTGGTTGGCTTTGGTGCTCTGCTGGTTGTTGGATTGCGGTTCTTCTCCAACTGGAAGTTAAAAGACAGCCGTGACTGGCTCAGCATACTAATCTGGCTGATTCCACTTTGTTATTTCATTTCGATGTCCCAGGCTGTTTCTCCGCATCTTGCGAAAAACATGCTACTGATCAACATCTTTTACGCTGCTCTCTTTGTGGCTGCGATTGTACTTGCACGCACTCGCTTTGGTAGCACTATCCTTCAAAACGGGCTGCTCATATCCGGTTATATCATTGTTTGGTTCGGGCTTGCATGCCTCTTGGGGATGGCTTATCACAAAGACGCCTTAATGTCTGATCAAGGGTTGCGACTGACATCCGTGTTCCAATATGCAAATGCCTATGCTGCGTTTCTGCTTGTTTTGCTTGTTGCCTGCATCTATTCGGTTGTCTGTGCAACTGACCGCAAAATTCGGTTCTTACATATGTTTATGATCGTTCCCATCATTGTATCTTTTCTCTTGACTCTTTCACGTGGGGGATTAGTGGTTCTTCCCGTAATCTTGCTGATTGTCGTTCCGTTCCTTCCAGTGGTTAGGCAGCTTTTTATGCTAGTATATACTCTCGTTGGAGCGGCTGCCGCTCTTGCTGTGACGAGTTCATTGAACAAGGCCGGACAAAACACATTAGCGAAAGTGCTCCCCACCGCAAAGGGAGATTGGACAGCTAGTCTGTTAGGTTGGAAAAGCGGCGACTCGTGGTTCGCTTTTGTCATCTTAGTGGTCGTTTCGTTTGCTGTCACGGCTCTTATCTATGCTTCGCAACGCTTCGTGGAGCCCCGGATGGATTCAAAACTTGCCGGCTTCTCGTCCCGAAAATATGCCCGTTTTGCCCTTCCCCTGTTGTTCATCATCATTGGCATAATCGGTTTTCTCTTGGTTTATTTCACTCCCGTCAAGGATGCCCTCCCGGATACGCTCCGCACGCGGGTCGAAAACATCAACTTCCGCCAGCATAGCGTGTTGGAGCGGGGGTACTTTTACAAGGATGCCTTTAAGCTGATTGCGGATTACCCAGTACTGGGAGCAGGCGGAGGAGCCTGGGGCACCCTATACGGTAAATATCAAAGCTACCCATACATAAGCCGTCAGGCTCATAGCTTTCCGATTCAATACATGCTAGAAACGGGTATAATTGGTTTTATTGTATTACTTTTGGTTATTGGTCTGGCATTCTACCTATTCGTCCGCCATTATATCAAAGTGGAGCCGGCAAAACGCGATCAGAATTTTGTGTTTTTTATCGTCTCGGTTGCCTTGCTTCTACATAGCTTGATCGACTTCGAGTTAAGCTACATTTACTTGGCCGGACTCTTGTTTCTCTGCCTTGGGGGGATGGTAGCGGGGGCTGATTCGGTGAAACTACTGCCGGTTCCAAAACGCCAGGATTCACCGTGGCGATATCTTTTCCCGGGGGCGTTAGCTGCCATTGCCATTACCGCTTTCGTTATGACAAGCATAAGTTTAAGTGCTAATGCTTCCTTCAAAAAAGCGAATCGTTTGGCCGTCACGACCGGGTCTCTGGATCAAGTGGTTGTGCCCCTTAATCGCGCTATATCGCGAGATCCGGGTCATCCCGATTATCGTGCTCAAGATATCCAGTATTATCAGCAAGTTTATCAACAAATGGTGCAGCAAGGCCAGGCCGATCAAGCAACGCAATATTTGCAGGCCATTCTGTCCAAAACGGAATCCGCTCTGCGCCACGAACCTAATTCTCAGGCTCTATTGAATGATAAGGTGTCAATCTATACTTCTATCGGCCAATACAATCAAGCTTTGGATACATTAAATCAAAGTCTGATTTTGTTTCCTTGGGACGAATCACTCTATGCACAAAAGATGCAACTTGAAGCAAAACTCGCAGCCGCAGCCGATCAGAAAGATCCTGCTGTAGCTGAACAATATCGAAATGACGCATTGACCGTGTACGATGCCTTCAACAAAAGGGTGAAGGACATGTCCAAGATCCCGAAGGAAATCGCGATAACCGTTGAATTTAAAGTGACTCCATTAATGGCTGCTTCCTTGGGTCAAATTTACTTCCAACAAGGACATTTTGACAAAGCAATGGAAATCTTAAAACCCACTATGGGAACAGATTCGCCCGAGCGCACCAAGCTGCTTGATACCGCGGAGGGGCGGGAAGCGGCCCTATGGTACCTCGCTACACTTAATAAGCAGCAACAGAACGACGAAAATCTGCACAATCTCTTAATTAGCAAAGATGAAACAGAAAAAGTTAAACTGGACACCATTTTGAAATAAGATAATTAAATGCGCTTAAGGCATCTCTCGATTAGAGACTCGAGGGATGCTCTTTTTTTGCTGACTATCGTTGAGGCTTATATGTTTAATGCGATGTAGGTCGTTCTAGCTATGATTCGAGACAAATACCGTTGGCGAAGCAGATTCGACGATATGGTGTCAAAATATAAACCCCGGTGCCTCTGAGAGGACCGGGGTTGCGTTTGCTGTTAAGTATTCGTTGCCCTTCTTACTTCGTCCGGCTAACGCCCATGGCGCGCTGCAGGAAGTTAAGGACGGGCTTTCGTTTTTTGCCGATGACGCCGATGGCTTCTGCGCCTAGTTCCAAGACGACGAGGATAAGCAGGACGAGCAGAATCGTCCACCAGCTTTGTTTCTGCGTCATCAGGATGGCGCACAGGCCAAAGGTAAAGGCGATGCCGTAGATGATGATAACTGTCTTGCGCATGCTGAAGCCCATGTTCATTAGGCAGTGATGCAGGTGCTCTTTATCGGCCACGGTGATCGGCTTGTTGTTCAGCTTCCGGCGGAGAATAGCCAGGAAGGTGTCCGACAGCGGCACGCCAAGGATCAAAACCGGTACCAAGAAGGACACGATGGTGGCCTGTTTGTAACCCATGATGGATAGAATGGACAAGGCATAGCCCAAAAACAGTGCGCCCGAGTCCCCCATGAATAACTTGGCGGGATGGAAGTTGAAGAACAGGAAGCCCAAGCTGCTGCCGATCAGGATGGCGCTGAGCAGGATAACCATTGGCTGTAGCGGGTTCATCATGATGGCGGTCACCAAGATAGTTCCTGCTGCGATGCTGGATACGCCTGCTGACAGGCCATCGAGGCCGTCAATCAGGTTGACGGCGTTGGTCACACCAACGATCCAGACGATAGTTAAAGGAATACTGATCCAGTTATATTGAATAAACTGCTCGCTGCTCAGGAAAGGAATGCGGATCACGTCGATTTCCAGTCCGAAGGCGACAGCCACGCCGGCGGCGAGAAGCTGGCCCAGCAGTTTGACTTTCGGCGACAGGTTGAAGCGGTCGTCCAAAGCGCCGGTGATGGCGATAATGGTGCCACCAAGAATAAGTCCTATGGCGATATGGCTCTTGTCTTCATATCCGGAAAAAGGAGTAACGATAAAGTACGTGAGGACAAAGGCTGCAAAAATCGCCAACCCGCCCAGTTGAGCCATCGGTTTTTTGTGTACGGTACGGTGATTGGGCATTGCGACGGCCCCGACTTTAAAGGCCAGTTTTTTCATCAGCGGTGTCATCAAGATCGATAAGACACAAGCTGCGGCAAACCCGATGACATAAATCCACCAGTTCATATAATGGTCAACCCCTCAATTCTCTCGCAAACCTTCAATTTACTTACATGATTGCATTCCTATCCTACTATAAAAGTGCGAGATCGAATATACAATAATTCCTTTTGTGCAAAAAAAGCCGATTTTCCACATGATAACGTCAACATTCCGATAATAGTCAAGGTTTTCCTACGTTATCTTTTTCTTTTATGACTTTCATCACGAATCGGGGTAAATCCAACATTCTTTTGTAACGAGATGGCTCCTGCATAAGCCGATACAACCATTCTAACCGCATGCGGATGAAAATTTTCGGCGCTCGCTTCAAGTTGCCGGAGAAAATGTCGAAGCTTCCGCCAACACCCATCATGAGCGTCGCATCCAACTGGTCGCGGTAGCGGTCGATCCACAAGTCCTGCTTGTCAGCGGACCGTCCGACAAAAAGCAGATCCGGTTTGGCCTCGCGCACCTTCTCAACAATTTCGTCATCCTGTTCGTCGGAAAAATACCCGTTCTGCACGCCCACGATTTGAATCTTCGGATATTTATCCTTTATACGCGCGGCCGCAGCTTGAATCACTTCCTCCGATGTCCCCAGCAAAAATACGCGCCAGCCTTCTTGTTCCCCGATGCGGATCAGCTCTTCCATCAGCTCGATGCCGGCTACCTTTTCGGTAACGGGCTGGCCGATATAGCCTGCCGCCCAAACAACGCCGGCTCCGTCCGGAACGACAAGCTCGGCCCGCTTCATCATCGCCATGACCGCTGGGTTGTTTCCTGCTGCGGTAACCATGATGGGATTAGCCGTAATGACGTGGGTAGCTTGCCGGTTTTTCACCGCTTCCACCAACAGCTGCAGCGTATCGCGAAAACCGAGCCGCGAAAAGGGCACGCCGAAGATGAAGGTCTTCGGAATAAGGGGATTTGGTAACGTTTGGTTCATAGGCATTCACCTCATTCCTATAATTGACGCATGAAAGCGAGAATTCGTTGCACCGGCTTGCGGGATTCTTGCTTGAGCGCTGCGATAAGCGGAGTTTTCTCCCGCTGCCAGGCGGTACGGCCGTCGAGAAGGGCTGCCGCTTCCGCCGCTACAAGGGCGGCATCGAAGCGGTCCGTGCGGGCGGCTGAGCTCATACCGAGCCGGTTCAGAAACTGGTCGATCTTCGGATCGTACGAGATGCCGAGAACCGGCACGCTTTGAGAAGCGGCGTAGATCAGCGAATGCAGGCGCATGCCGATCATGAGCTGGCATTCGCTTACCGCCGCAAGCATGTCCTGCGGGTGCTCGATGCCGTCCACGAGCACCACGCCAGGGTCACCCTCCGCGCCCATGGCCCCGATCACATATTGGGATGCCTCCACATCGGAGGGCAGGTGGAACGGCAGGAAGCGCAGCTCCACAGGCCTACTCTGACGAAGCGCATTCAGCGCTTCGGCCAAGGCGTGGAGCTCGGAGCGGTCACCGTTCCAGAAGCGGATGGAGACGCCGACGATGTCGCGGTCGCCTGCGCCTGATTGCGCCGCCGTGATAGCAGACACATCCCCAGCAGGTTCCTCGTTCCCGCTGCCTGCATCGGACTCATCTGCCGGGCTGCCGGTATGGCCTGCGACATGTGCGGCTCCTGCCGGAGCGTCCATGCTAGGCAGTTGAGCCGTCCCTACAGTGGCGGCATCCGGACCATCCGTCTCTGCCTTAAGAGGTAAACCCATGACCGGATCGGGGACGACGTCTACCTGACCCCGATACCCCACGCTCCGCAGCAGTTCTGCCGATTCGGCGTCGCGTACAGAAACGTACTTGCACTTCGCGAAGGTGCTGCGGATCAAGGGGAAGAACACACTACGGTTCACTGGGCCGATGCCCTGGGAATAGATGAACGTTGGCTTTCCTAACCACTGGGCAAGCTTTAGGATACCCAAATAATACGGAATTGATAGCTTACCGGTGGCGTCCTGCAGCAAACTGCCCCCGCCGCTTATAAGGCCGTCAGAGCTGCGAATGGCTGCTATGACCTGGGCCATTTTCATACGGGGAACGGCTTTTACACCATACATCCGCGTGGTCCATTCTGGATCACCGGACATCACGATGGGCTCGATGGTCACGCCCAGCCGTTCGCCCTCCGCTTCAAGCGCCAGCAAAATCGATTGGAGAACCGCTTCATCGCCGCTGTTGCGGAAGCCGTAGTATCCACAAATGACTATCCTGAACTTGTCTATTTGTAAAACGGCTCGGCCCATCTTTTCCAACCCCTTGTGAACAAATTCCAGATGCCGATGAGGATGAGCCCAATGACAGCTCCGAACAACAGGCCGTACCCGTCGCGTTCAGCGGACATAATGATCGGTGAATGCAGGTGGGTAAAGGTGCCCACCATGTCCACTTGGCCGATGACACCAAACAAAAACACCCATTCGGCGTATTTATATCGATACTTCAAGACGAGATATGCACCCAGAATGAATATCGGGTGTCCAATCAGGAACTCTTTGGTTCTGGGGCGAACTCCGATGCCGTTTTCCAGCAAGCTGCGGAATTTCATCTCTAGCGGACTCACCGTACCCGAATTGCCTGTCCGGCTCATGTAATAGTACAACACTCCGCCCAATACAGCCGCCGCCACGATAAAGAACACCGTAACCGGCGAGGAGAGGATCCGGCGCAGCTTGCGGATTTTTTCCGTCGTGCCCAAGCTCTCATGGAACAGCAACAAGTACAAGCCAAAGATGACGAGCGGAAACATGCCCAACATTTTAACACCGAAAAATTGCTGCAGGAGCAAACTGTATGTCAAACCATTCAGCAGCCCAACAATGAGGACAGCGCCGATGAGAGACACGAGCGTCGCCTGGATGAACAGGTTGACGGTTTGACCTACGTACGATTGGGACTCCTTCTCCATGCGGCTCTGGATCTTGCGGGCGGTCAGGATCATGGCGATGGAAGCAGAGGATAAGCCAGCGCCTAATGCCAGCATCTTGTCGAGCATGAGCGGATGCAATACCCGCAAGCCGATGCTGCCCAACAAGCCGAGAATCAAGAACCACAGGGTCAGATTCGGAAAGAAGTACGACAGCAGCAGCACGATCAGCGCCACGCTGCCAAGAATGACCAGGTAGTGGAGATGCTTATGCCATCCTGAAGGAGTGTAATCAAACCGGTGGGCGGACCCTTGTCCAGTCACATAACCGGCGTCCTGAATCCGCGGAGCGGCCCCGTCCTTACCTTTGATGCTCTCATAGATGGTATTCAGCGGGTCGGTCATGGATGCCTTTTCGTTATTTTTATACACTCTGGCATTGAGGAAAACAAGGCGGATGTTCCGGTCCTTCACAGCCAGCACGAAACGGTCGGCGGCTTCCCGGGCGCGGTCGTCCGATTGCTCTTTGGTTTGGGCCATGGACATTTTTTCGGCATCAGCCTCGGTAAAAGAATGGACGCGGAAAGCATTGTAGTCCAGCTTCTCCGCCAGGGTGCTGATCCCCGCCGGAGCCTTGATCAATTCAACGATCCCCAGCCCCAGCTTATATTTGTTCATCAGCGAAGCAAAATCGGAGATATGGTTATTTTCCCCGGTTCCGTAGCCGGGTACAAAATCGCCTTCTACAATGACGTTCTTCGTTCCAGCCGCGGCGAACATCCCCAGATATCTATCCATCTTCGCCTCGTCATATGGCTTGTGACGATTGGAAATCCGGGCGACGATACCCATTCCCTTCGCCTGCAATTGTTCCAAAGCGATGGGGTCGGGTCCCAGCACTTTAAGCTGTGCCTCGTCCTCAGACGCGGCGATGCGCAGACCGGAACGACCGTCATAAGACCAAGGCTCAGTAGCGATACCCAGCTCGGCAAACTCCTGCTCGATCATCGGCTGCAGCTTGCCCCGAGCAGTCTCGTCCGTAAACAGCACAAAGGTGTCGTTGCGGTTCGCTTCGCCAGGCTTGCCCGTCAGCGTCGCCGCTTCTTTCGCAGTGAACATATCCAAACGGCGCGCCAATTGCAGCTCGCTTAATGTCGTCTCATAAATCGCCACCGAATGGATACCGGATTTATTCATCGTGTCCAATTGCTCGTTCACGAAAGCCTGCGGATCCGGCTTATAGGCGGACAATTCCAGCACGTCCCGATAGTCCATAACGAATTCGACTTTTTGGGACGACTTTTCCGTGCGGATCCGATCTGACACCAACGGCACGGAAGCAAGCAAGGCGAGGGCGACAAGTGCCCACAATACCTTAGGCAAAGCCCGGTTTACTTTTGCAAAACGTTCCAAGATACCCCAACGCTCCCTTCAAAATGCACGCAAAACCAAGAAACAGCTGATGCAATCCTTGGAATGACGAGCGACATTTACCGATACGGAATAAGGCAATTTATTGTACTAAACTTAAAAACGGGTCCGTCCGATCAGGCATTGGCACCTGCCGAAGGGACCCGTCCGGTCACGATTATTTTGTTGATTACGATTCGCCTACGCCTAACCGTCCACGCGGGCCATTACAGCTGCCGTCATGGCATCCAGGAGATTCCCTGAATCCTGGACCGAACTGCCTTTTACCGCAAAATAGACCTTAATCTTCGGTTCGGTTCCCGAAGGCCGCAGGGTAAACCAGGAGCCGTCCTCCAAGACGTACTTCAGCACGTTTTCCGCAGGCAGATCTTGAATGCCTTGGGAGTAATCCAGCACCTCGGTCACCTTTACCCCTGCCACTTCAGCAGGAGGCATCAGGCGCCAGTTTTCCATGATGCCGCGGATTTTCTCCACGCCTTCCTTACCCTTCAAGGTACGGGACTCCAGACGCTCCATGAAGTAGCCGTACTCTTCGTAGAGCTCGATCAGCACGTCGTACAGCGTTTTGCCTTGCTTCTTATAATAAGCGGCTGCTTCGCAGATCAGCATGGAAGCGATGACGGCGTCTTTATCCCGGGCGTAATCGCCCGCCAGGTAGCCGTAGCTTTCCTCATAACCGAACAGGAAGGTATGGGAGCCGGTGGCGGTAAATTCCGTCATCTTCTCGCCGATGTATTTGAACCCGGTGAGTGTGTTCATCACTTCAACGCCGAAGCTGCGAGCGATCACCGCGCCCATTTCGCTGGTAACGATGGTTTTGATCACCACTCCGTTTGCCGGAATGGCACCGCGTTCCTTCAAACTGCTGAGGAAATAGTGGATCATGATCGCGCCGGATTGATTACCGGTGAGGACGATATACTCGCCGGAAGCATCACGGACGACAGCACCCATGCGGTCGCAGTCCGGGTCTGTGCCGATGATGATGTCTGCGTCGGTTTGTTTACCCAGTTCCATGGCGATGGTAAACGCGGCCCGTTCCTCAGGATTCGGGGATTTTACCGTAGAGAACATTGGGTCCGGAAGTTCCTGCTCAGCCACAACTTGCACGTTGGCGAAGCCCAACTCGCGCAAAACCCTGCGGACGCTGAGATTGCCAGCGCCATGCAGCGGCGTGTAGATGATTTTGACCTTATCGGACATTTCCTTGGCGATTTGCGGATTGGGACTAACGGCAGTGACGGCGCTTATGTATTCCTTGTCCATCTCTTCGCCCAGCCAGAACAGCAGTCCTTTGGCTTCCGCTTCCCCCCGGGTGAGACGCTTCACGGAGGAGAAGAAATCCAAATCGGCGATTTGCGCAATGACTTGTCCTGCCGCTTCTGAAACCATCTGTCCGCCGTCCGGACCGTATACTTTATAGCCATTATACTCCGGAGGGTTATGACTGGCCGTAACCACGATACCTGCGGAGGCATTCAACCGGCGCACGGCAAAAGACAGCTCGGGAGTCGGACGAAGGGTTTCAAATACATAGGCGGTAATTCCGTTGGCTGCCAGTACCAGCGCCGCTTCAAGAGCAAACTCCGGCGAGCGGTTGCGGGAATCGTAAGCGATCGCAACAGAATGGGGACGAGACGTATCCGTCAGCAAATATTGTGCCAAGCCTTGGGAGGCCCGGCCTACGGTGTACAAATTCATCCGGTTGGTTCCGGCGCCGATGACGCCGCGCATTCCTCCGGTTCCAAACTCCAAATCCTTGTAAAAACGGTCTTCGATCTCATTCGCCTGTTCCTTCAGGCCAGCCAGTTCCGCTTGCGTTTCCGCATCTGCATGTTCCAGCCACTGGGTGTACCGAGACCCCGCAAATTCATTCGTCATAGCCGTTCCTCCTCGCACTTCTATCTATTTTTCTTAGGGAACCCGCTAATCAAATGGTTAGCATTCCCTAATATAAGTATATTTTATCCTGCTTTATTGCTTATCGGAAAGGGCAAACATCATATCCGCTTCGGCTACGACCTTGTCGCCTACCTTGGCAACACCTCTTGCCTTGGCAAAGGACCCTTTGAGCCGGGTAATCTCTGTGGTCAGCGTTAGAGTATCCCCCGGGACCACTTGATCGCGGAAACGGCAGCCGTCAATGCTGGCGAAAAAGCCCAATTTTCCCCGGTTAGCTTCCGTCATGAGCATGGCCACGGCACCTACCTGAGCCAGTGCCTCGATAATCAGCACACCAGGCATAACCGGATACCCTGGAAAATGACCAGCAAAAAAGGGTTCGTTCATGGATACGTTTTTCAGTCCCACTGCCCGAACGCCTTCCTCCACTTCCAAAATGCGGTCCACCAGCAAAAACGGCTGCCGGTGCGGAATAATTTCTTGAATCTGATTGATATCCATCATGACGCGCACGCCCTTTCCTCTTATGTTCTAAGAATAAATGGGAGGAGTTTCACCTACACTAGAATAGTCCCCTCGCTTGCTGCAGACGGCGGGGTTGATATAAGGGAGCCTATCCGCGCTGTATACGGCGCTAAAAGGATAAGCTCCTTTCCTTATTCTCCCTTACGGGCAGGCTTAACAGGGGGATTTCGTAACAAGCTGTCGCCTGCGCTGGCCGGTTCCATTCTCAGCTTGCCATTAATCCGCCGGAACGAGAACAGGTAGATCGTCGTCGCCACAAACGATAATACGATGACAGCCCACAAGAAAGGAACGCCCGTTTTTACTTCAAATACAATTAACAAAATGGCGCAGTAAAACAGAACGGTCGTCATCTTCCCTAATATGTTGGCCGGAACAGGCTTTTTGCCTTTAAAATGACAAATGGTGGCGAAAATAATCATGCCCCCGTCGCGGATGACCATAGCCACAGCTGCAAGCCATGGGATCAGCCGGGAGTATAAAAGGGACAGAAAGACTGTCGCCATCATCAATTTATCCGCTAACGGATCAAGCATAATCCCCATCTCGGTAACCTGTCCTCGTGTACGGGCGATATGACCGTCTAACACGTCGGTCAAGCCTGCCAAAAGCACGATCAGCAGCGACCATCGCGGATGCCCGGAAAAGAAGACGTACAGGTATACGGGGATAAGCAAAAATCGAATAAGTGTCAGTATATTAGGCACATTTATGAAACGCAATTGCTTGTCTCTCCTTACTACCGGTTGTCTATCTAATCCATTATACCTGTGAAAAGAAAAAAATAAAACCGTTTGCCCTGCTCTTAAGCACTTAAAAGGCTATCCTCTAAGCGCAAGCAGCGCCGCAGGATAGCCTCACCTATTTCGGATCTACTTGGCGTAGACCAAATCCCATACATGTTTCCAAGTTTCCCAATGCCACACGTCCGACATCGGGTGATCGCCGATGTAGGTATAACCCACCACAAGTCCAGCGCCAAGGGCGATTAAGCAAAGCAAAGGAACGATCAAAAACCGCAGTACCCTCAGGACGGGATGCCGCTTTTTCTTTTTTTTCTTAGCGGGCTTCTTGCCGGATGCAGCCGGTCCCGGGTGTTGACTCTCTTCCTTTGCTTTCGGTTTTATATTCGGCTTTTCAAGCTCCTGCCGATAACCGTCTGGCATATACATCTCCGCCGTATAATCATGATCATCCGCGTCATCCATCCCCTGGTTGTACGGCGATGGGTTCCGGTCGTCTTCCTTATCCTCAAGGAGTTTTCCGTAGCGGTTTGTTGAATCTTGCATGATGCGGGTCTTCCTCCTTCCGGCGTAAGCTTCCGATAGCGGCTCCTTCTCACGCCGCCGCAGGCACTTTACCGCCGTGCATACGCCGCGTTAACCGCGAAGGTTGTTGGTCAGGCTCGCCATCATATCGGATGAGCTGATCGCTCGAGCATTCAACTGATAAGCGCGTTGAACCTGCAGCACTTCGGTCATTTCATTGGCCAAATTGACATTGGACTGCTCAAGGAATTGCTGCCGCACGGTAATGAGCGGCTGGTTATCAGATGTCCGATCCAAAGGCCCGACATCCCGGATGACTTGTCCCTGGGTGTTGTCAACGCCATTCGGTATCCGGTATAGATTGTCCCCTGCCTGCTCAAGAAGCTGGGGTTTGACAGCGCGGACCAGCTTAAGCTGATGCACGGTCGGTTGCTCGCCGGGAACGGTAACGGTCATTTGACCCTCTGCATTGACAGTGAAGGTTGCTTTTGCCGACATGTGCACCGGCTCCGCCGTCCCTCCGTTATTCCATTGCAGATAGTATCCGTCCTTGGTTGTAAGGTATACCATATCAGGGTCCTGCTTATCGAAGGAGAGCTGGAAGCTGCCGTCACGGGTATACGCGGTGGTGTTACCCGCCTTAACTTCAAACAGACCCGGCCCTTCCAAAGCCATATCCGTTGGAACTTCGGTTTCTTTAAGCGGTCCCTGAGTCATGTCTAGCCTCGTTTGGCTCACCTTCATACCATAGCTTTGGTCATAACCAAGAGGCGACAAGCGTCCATTCTTTTGAAAGCCTTTGGGCTGCTCTTTTAGGTTCGTCAAAACATCCTCAAAGGTAGCCTCTTTGCGCTTAAAACCTGTCGTGTTCAAGTTTGCCATATTATCCGCCATAATGTCCAGCTTTTGCTGCAGTGCACGCATGGAGACCATGGAGGTGATGAGTGAAGTGTTCATGTCATGAAGCCCCTTCCGGTGTTAGTTTGAATGAGCGGTCGGCCGGTCTAGACTCTTCCCACTTCGTTGACGGCCTTGTCCAGGCTTTTATCATAATATTGCACGATTTTTTGATTGACTTCATAAGCTCGAAGGGCACTGTTCATATCGATGGTGGCTTGGGCGGAATCCACATTGGAGCGCTCCAGATAACCTTGATGAACGGTCAATTGGCCAGTTGTCGTCAGTGCCGTCAACTCCGGATTGGGAACGCCTCCCGCCCCGTCGGTGAGAGCCGTAACGGTGCCTTCATCGCCAGCGTTGATGCGGTAAACGCCATTACCTTCGAGGATCAACCGGTTCGGATCGTCCACCCGTGACAGCAGCAGCGCCATGCGACCGCCGTTTGCGCCCGTCAGAGGCTTACCCGTCACCGCATCCAGGAAGGTTCCATCCGCCGCCAGAGTAGCATCCGGGATCGCTGCACCTGTCGTCGGATCAGTCATCACGATGGGCTGGCCGTCGGAACCCAGCACTTTGTAGCCTTCAGGCGTGGTTAGATGACCATCTGCCGTTACAGTGAAGTCACCGCTGCGGGTGTACCGGGTTTGTCCGTTGGCATCCTGAACGGTGAAGAATGCTTGCTTTTGAAAAATTCGGTTGCCATCGGCATCAAAAGCCATACCCGAACCGTTGAAATTCAGGCCGTTTGCATCCTGGATATCGGAAGAAATGGCAAAGTCATAGGAATTGTCGGTTTCCATCAAATCGCCCTGCACGTATGTGGAAGGATCCTCTTCCGCCATAACACCGGTATTCAACCGGCCGATATGGCGATTAGCCGGATTCGTTTGTCCTCCACCGGTTAACGAAATCAGCATTTCGGGAAAAGACCGCGTTACAGCGTTTACCTGCTTGTAGCCAGGTGTATTGAGGTTGGCAATATTGTTAGTAGCGGCGTCGTGTCTGCGCTGCTGGGTAATCATGCCTGCAGCCGCCGTGTATAGTCCTCTTAACATAGGCTCCTCCGTTTCTTTTGTCGACAGTCGTCAAAGGAATCGTTCAACTTATCTATTCATCGGGCATCGGCCGTAGAGCGTCTGCGGGCAACCTTATCCAGATTGTCCAGCATGATGCCGGTCCCGTTGCATACGCAGTTCATCGGGTCTTCGGCGACTAGCACCGGCACCAACAGCTCTTTGGTGAGCAGTTGGTCGAATCCGTGCAGAAGGGCGCCGCCGCCCGTTAAGATAATCCCGTGATCGATTATATCCGCCGAAAGCTCCGGCGGGGTCTGCTCCAGCACGGTCTTGGCTGAGGTGACGATCGTCATGATCGGCTCCGATAACGCCTCGCTGATTTCCCAAGACCTGACGGTTACGGTTTGCGGCATTCCAGTCACCATGTCGCGGCCGCGAACGTCCATTTCTCCGTCTCTGCCATCAGGACTGACCGTTCCAATCTTAACCTTGATATCTTCAGAGGTCCGCTCGCCGATGAGCAGCTTGTACTTGTTTTTGATGTACTTGGCAATCGCGGCGTCGAACTTGTCCCCTGCCACTTTGAGAGAGGAGGAAGTCACGATGTCACCCATGGAAAGCACGGCAACGTCCGTGGTTCCTCCGCCAATATCAACGACCATGTTGCCGCTGGGCTCGTAAATGTCGATTCCCGCGCCCACTGCAGCCGCTTTCGGTTCTTCCTCCAGAAAAACTTCACGGGCGCCACATTTTTCCGCTGCCTCGCGAATCGATTTTTGCTCTACGGAGGTCATGTTGGTCGGACCGCAAATCAATATACGGGGGCTGCGGAACCAACTGCGGCCCCCCACTTTTTGAATAAAATATTTCAGCATCATTTCCGTCACTTCGAAGTCGGCGATCACTCCGTCGCGCAGGGGACGGATTGCGACGATATTGCCAGGCGTGCGGCCAACCATCCGCCTCGCTTCCTCCCCGACAGCCAGCACGCGTCTCGTCGTGCTTTCCATGGCTACAACCGAGGGTTCATTGAGAACGATACCCTGACCCTTCACGTAAATCAGTACATTTGCCGTACCCAAATCAATCCCAATATCTTTGCTGAGCATCTCACAAAGTCCTTTCCTGGCCACCGTCCGTCTCCTGTAATCGCCTGCGCTTTCATGACGCCATCGATTCCATAATTATCGGCACGCACCTAAAAATATCTTATAGCAAAATTCGCCATAAAAATAAAAAATCCTCTTTATTCCGAAATTTACGCGAGCGAGCCGGGAACGTTGGCTGGAGCGAAAAATTCAGGAATTAGCGGATACGAGTTGCTCATGATTTTTATAGCGTGTCGATTTTTTGTACTTAATCTTTGTCGCTTCTCCTCCCCTCAAATGGCGGATCGATTTGTGGTACTCGAGAATCGTTTTGACCTGGTTCGCCAGTTCCGGATTGATGTCCGGCAGCCGTTCGGTCAGGTCCTTGTGCACCGTACTCTTGGAAACGCCAAATTCCTTGGCTATGGTACGGACCGTCTGCTTCGTTTCCACGATGCACCTGCCGATCTTGATGGTCCGTTCCTTGATGTAATCGTGCAATCGCCTCGCCTCCCTTACTTGCGTTGAATGGTACCATTATATGAGGGGCGGGCCTATATATTCGCTCAGTCGTCCAACAAAAACAGGGGGATTGTACATGTTTTATCGTTATGGCTCAGAGCGAGCTTCCGGCGCAGGTCGATCTGTTGTATGGGGTTGGGGCCGATGCTAAGTCGCTCGTGCATAAGCCCCGTAGGGTTTGGGGGATTCTGCACTCGGTTGCTCCTATAATAGTTGTACGGGCATCGCACTCAGACGCCCCTGCAAAAAGTACAATTGATTTTACAAATATTAGTAGATTTATCGAATCTGATTGCACAAAGTGCAGGAGAATGAAGCAAAATCAGGTTTTTGTGCAGTTTTGTTGTCATTCTCCTGTACAAAATACAATCACGTTGCCTATACAGAAGCTTCCCGAGAGATTCTCCTGTATTTTATACAATCACAGACAAGCTAAAGAGCTATCGCTGGAGGCTTAAGGCTGCAAAACGGTCCGGTAGGCTGTGCCGTCCAGTAGATAAGTAAGAACGCCGCTTTGTATGCTGGCTCCGCTGCCGATGTCGGCAGTTTTGAAGACGATTTGCCCTTGCAGATTTTGAACGGTCATGCGGTAAGGATTGGATGGCACGTTAGCAAAGAAACAAACCAGATAATCATCATAACTCTGAAAAGACATAACAGGGCTTCCGTCGTAAAAGGGTTGATCCGATCCTACGGCGTAAATATCCCCGGCGTCATTCAGGTAATACAAGCCGTCGTTGAAGACTTGCAAGCTCCAGATTTGCCGGTTGATTTTACCGCGTGTCGGTACAAGCTGCGCGTCAATTACATCGTTGTCCTGGCTTTCCCAAGGAATCCGATAGAGTTTGCCGTCGCCGGCGGTCACGAAGTAAAAGCTGCCGTTCCATTCAAGATGAGGAGCCTGCAAATCAATAGCTCCGTGAGTTTCCAGAAGCCGCCCTGCCTCGCCGTCAGCGAGATGGGCATCCAAAGGAACTCGGTATAGCTTGCCGTCGTTAATCCAATAGAGAAAATCCCCCCACACTTCCATTGAATAAACTTTATCCGCAGGCAGGCCGGAAACCCGTTCCGTTTCCAAAGTGGTTTTGTCGGTTCTCCAGATTGCATTTGAGTTGGGGACATTGGGAAGATACGCGGCCGAATAGATATATTGATTCGTAACAGCGGTTATCCCGTACGAACCACCCGTATACTCAAGGCCGATATTGCCCGGCGGGGGCGGAGGCGGCCCTACGCTGCTCGTATGGCTGAGACTTTCAACGGTTCCGTTGGCGTTCAAGCGTAATGACTCATCATACCCCATGGTTGCCCCGCCCTGATGATAGGTGAGCAACGCCGAATCATTGTCGTCCGAAGAGAGTCCCGCCCCCACTAGGGTCTTGCCGTCTCCGTAATCCCAAATCGGAAGCTGGTACATTTTCCGCGGTTTGCCGGTGCCGTCCACCTTGAGCTGATAGACCCCGCCTTTTTCATCGATATAGTAGTGATAGGCACCCGACCGGGTGTATTCGCCACCCTTATAGCCGGGGAGCGAGGTAGCAATGAGTTGTTGGTTGGCGGAGTCGATCGCCAGCCCTTTCTTCGCGTCAAAATGATAGCTCCAGCCGAACTCCGTCTTCGCCCACTTCCATGTCAGCGGAAAATAGGCGATCCCCCGATAAGAGAGAAACGGATAGTCCTCCCGGTCCGCCTGTACCACGAAGCCGTTTACCTTCACGACGCCTTCCCGCAAGCTCGCTTTGAAGGTTTTTGGATTGGACTTGGCGGTGTAACCGTCCCGATAAGCGCCTGATATGCCGGTTTGCGAAACCCCCAAGCCGATCTTGGCGGTCCAAGTCGTCTCCAGGCCGAGAAACCGGGTGTCATAATACGTCATGGGAAAATACGTGATGCCCTTGTACACGATAAGGGGATACTGCCGGTGCGCGTTGTCGATGGCGATGCCGTTTAGCGTGACCGGGAATGCCGGAAGCGTCGCAGTCACTTCTTTTGCTACCGATGGGGCGGCTTTCGCTGAAGGAGAAGGTGACAGAACCAATGAACAAGCGAAAAGAACTACGGCGAGCAAAGCCTTTGTTTTTTATAGGCCATGAAAAACTCCCTTTCCGGGTTTGTGGGCAAAAAAAGATTCCGATGAACATTATACGCCCCGGAACTCTTAATGTTTTGGATGTTTTTGGAAATTTAGTGTGTGTTTTCAAATTTCCGTGTAGATCGAAACAGCGCTAAAAAGCAGCGACAGCCCCATGATAATATGAAAAGGTTTTTCGTATTTGGAAAGAAAACGCTGGAAGAGCGATCCGAACCCGGCCCAGCACAAGGAAGCCGAAAAAAAGACGATCGCCATAAATGCAGAAATCAAGATCAAGATTCCGTTTGACCGGTAATAAGGGATGACGAAGGATGAGAACGCCGTAATGGCGTATAAAATTCCCTTGAAGTTGATAAATTGCAGTCCAAAACCAGAGAGAAACGAATTCAGTCTTTCGTTATCCGCACCCTTTTTCCCTGAAGAGCTCATCATGATTCTATACGCTAACCAGACCATATAAAGGCTGCCCAGAATGCCCATCACCAGTTTGACTTTCGGGATGATGCTGTAGAGCAGCAAATTAAAGTAACTGCTCAGCAGCAGGATGACGAGAAAACCGAAGCTCACTCCGAAAATGAAGCGAAGCGTTTTTTTAAAGCCGTACCGGTTGGCATTGGACATCGACATGATATTGTTCGGTCCTGGCGTAAACGTCATCACGAAGACATACAACAAAAATGGTAAGATCGGCAAGATGCACCCACTCCTTATATGCTATAATGTATAAAACGTACGTTAAGGCGTACGTTCGTTATAATTATACAATATATACGCTATATAGCACAATGGAAGAGGTGAATGTTATGGAAAATATCAATTTCGTCCTTGCCAAAAATCTGAAAACGCTGCGGGAGCAAGAGAAACTCAGCCTCGACAATCTGGCCGAGCTGACAGGAGTAAGCAAAACGATGCTGGGTCAAATCGAGCGGGGAGAATCAAACCCATCCATCGGTACCGTCTGGAAAATCGCCAACGGCTTGAAGGTTTCGTTCAGTTCACTCATCGATGAGCCGCAATCCGATACGATCATGGTCTACAAGAGCGACATCCGCGGGTTTAATGAAGATAACGGGAAGTTCCGGCTCTATCCGTTTTTTCCTTTTGAGGACGGGAGACGATTCGAGATGTATACACTGGAGGTGGACAAAGGCGGATATTTAAGCTCGGAGCCGCACAAAGAGGGAACAGAGGAATTTGTAACGGTGTTCGACGGAGAACTCACGATCCGGGTCAATGCTGAAGAATATACCGTGCAAAAGGGCGATTCCATCCGGTTCAAAGCGGATCGGCCCCATTCTTACCATAACTCCTGCGACACCCTCACGCGGCTCTGCATGGTAATCCATTATCCGGGATAAAACAAAAAGGGCCGCCCCTTATAGGGTCAGCCCTGCGTACAGTACGCATTCATTCTGCTTGGTACGGCCGGCTCGGTTGGATTTACCAGACGCTCCGTTTCTTAAGATGTTGTTGGTTGGTTATTGTTGCGGCAATACTTCCTTCGGATTCACCGTTGTGTTGTCGGAAGCGGAGCGGACTTCAAAATGCAGGTGCACGCCGTAGTCTTTCTCCAATTCGTTGCGGCCGGCGGTTGCGATGACTGCACCCTTTTTCACCTTGTCGCCCTTCTCTACCTTCAAATCACCCAAGCTTTGGTAGACGGTAATCAACCCGTTGTTGTGAGTGATTTCCACGTAGTTGCCTGCGAGGGGAGCACTCTTTTCCACGTCGGTTACGACACCGCTGCCAGCTGCCAATACATCAAAGGATGCGTTGTCTTCCCGCTGGAGCACGATACCGGTGCTGGGCTCGAAGGTGTTGTCACTTGTGGAGATCGTTGCGTTCAGCTTCTCGTCAGCCGTTGCGTTCTTGTCATAATAACCAAGAGCGATATCCACCTCAGAGCGGTCTTTTACCGGCCATTGCAGGGCTTCGGCATTTGCGTTAGCGGGGAGTGCATCAGGCTTGGCGGAGTCCACTGCCGTCTGGCCGGTTTTGCCAGAGAGGGTTGCACTCACGTCCGACACTGCTTTTTTGCCGGAATCCTGATAGACCCACATTAACGTTAAGATAATTGCCAACGCTGCCAGGTAGATTGCCGGGTAGGCCCATTTTTTGGCCATCAGCCTTTTCCACGCGCCAGGTTGGGCCGTGCTTTCCCCCTCTACGGATTGAGGGTTCTCTTGAAAATCGATGTCTTTGTTTTTATTCTCTTTCATTTTTTCATCACCTCACCCACCATTCTTGCCAGAACATGGGGTTTTATACGGGGAGATGATATTTTCTTGAAAAATTTGCTAGACCCTGTCTGTCGCAAAACAAGGATTGGCAAGCACCGGCAGCCGCTGATAGAGCGAAGGTTGCTATAGAAGCAGGCAGCGCCAATAGAGAGCGTGCTTTTTGTGGGCACGATTTTTTAGTAGATAGAACGTTCATAAAACAAGATTGTGGGCATAACAGCGAAAGTCTTTCTGCGATGAATGGGATGAATTTTGCCAGATTGCTATTGTGCTACTTTTTGCAGGTAGGGAGCTTGATCCGAGATGTCGATGCCTTGGTAGTAGTATTTGACGATCTCTTGGGCGGTTGCCCCTTCTTTTGCCATGCCGTTGGCTCCCCATTGGCTCATCCCCACTCCATGCCCATAACCAAAGGTGGTCACCGTGATGCTGGAGCCGTTCACCTTGACTTGAAATTGGGAGGATCGAAGCCCCAGCCGCTCTCTAACTTCTCTGCCCGTCAGGGTAGTATTTGCTATTTTGACTTTGTCGACTCGATGTCCGGCGGTGTAGCCGAGGATTTTCATTTTGGCGATGATGGAGGAAGGGGAGCGGATTCCCGCCAAGCCCAGCTTCTCGACGAACTCCCAATTGGTAAAGGTAACGGTAGTCTTGTATTCCGGGGACGACTTGTCCCATGGACTCGCTACGCTGCGCAGATAGGGCTCGCTGTCCGACCAATATTCGTCCGAGTTCTCGGTATAACCGTTGCTTGTTGAGAAAAACACCGCATTTATCGGTTCTCCGCCATACGTTAAGATTTTCCCGCGCGTCGCATTCACAGCCCGATTCAATTTATCGAGATTGCTGGCATATTGAGTGCCCGGCCATTTTTGCTTCATTTGCGTTTCGGTCATAAACGCCTGATGCTGAACGGAGTCCGTTACCCACGCCTCGCTGTTCGGCACGCCGCTAAAATCCTTTAGGGCGATTCTCCTGACGATATAAGTACGGGCGGCCAGCGCCTGAGCTTTGAGCGCCTCCATCTCAAACTGGATCGGCATCTCCGCGGCGACAACACCGCGTACATACTCTTCCAGCGGGATTTTATCGATTTGCTGCTGAGCCGTCAGGTAGACCGGGACGGTGACGGCCGGGCTTGTGTCGGCCAGGAGCAGCTCCGGCGCCAGAGGGGCGGAGGCTGAGCCGGATGCAGCCGCCGGGCGTGAGCCAGCGGCGGGCGGCGCAGCCGCGGTGTCGCCGCCGGCGGATGCCTGCGTGGACGGCAGCGGCGAAGCGTCCGGCGCAGCCGGGCCCCTGGCGGCTAAGCCGCCA
>NZ_CBQR020000150.1 GCF_000455485.1 Gorillibacterium massiliense | reverse complement strand
CGCGGGTGCGCCCCGGTGCGGCCAAGCCGCCGCCGCTAGGCGCAGCCGCTGCCGGTGGCACCCACCAGCGCTGCCCCTGCCCCGCGGCTGAGCCCGCCTCGCTGGCAGGGGCCGCCCCTTCGGGCTTTCGCCGCTGAGCGCCGCTTTCCGCTGCGCCTCGCTCCCGCCAGCTGCTTGCTTTCGCGTCACTCTCCGCCGAGCCTTGCTTCCGCTGGCCAAGCCTGAACGGAATGACAACCCGTTCACCCCTCTTACTTTCACCTAACCCATCAAGCCCACCACGAGCCTGTCCATACCCCCGTTCTGATGCGGGATCAAAAACCGATCTTTTAACCGGAACTTTCAGTTGGTCTTTCTCCGATCCGTTCAACTGCTCTTGCGTCGATACTCTCTCGGACCTTTTCAACGATCCCTGTTCCTGTCCCAGTTTCTGTTCCTGTTCTTCTACCTGTTCTTGTTCCTCTACCTGTTCCTGTTCCTGCTCTTGTTCCCGCAACTGATCAAGCATTTCCGCTTGTATCGATTCCTTCCATTTGTTTCGATGTTCTCGAGATTTTTCCCGCAGCAGCTCCTTTAACTGCTCCTGCATTCTTTCCAGCACCGAATCCGTCTCTTGTTCCACTGGCGTAGCATCGTCGCTGTCTACTATCTCGACAACGGCCGCCTCACTCTCTCGGCCTAGTCCCGTCTGGACACCATCAGCCCATTGTTCCTCTCTGCCTAGCCTGTCTGTCCTGTCTAGCTTGTCTACCCTGCCTTCTCCGACCTCTCTGCCTTCTTTACTGCTCCCTCCTGACGTCGCTTCTCTCTTCTCGTCAAGCCGATCCGCCGGGATCGGAAGCGTTTCTTTTTTCCTCGATGAGTTCAGGGGGACCGGCAGTGGATTCTTCATAGCATCGGCATCCTTTCGTACAGTTTCCCATGACTCTCCTATATAAGTTGAACCGAATAGTATAGCAATCGATACTGAGGAACTACGGGCCATTTGAACTTCCAGTCGCTCTCATTTTCGGATTCCTTGAATAAAACCACTTTTTCAGCGGATGAAATCCGTTTGTATTAGTGAGCGCTAACGCTCCTACAGTCCAATTGTCCTCCATTCCTCCTTCGACCGTTACTCTTTCAATCGTTCAACTTATATAGAATCAGAATCGGTTTTCTAGTGAAAATCCAAACCTGCCCTCGAAAGAGTCCTTCATGGTCTTTTTCTATCGTGTACTATGGATATGTTTTTACTAGCCGTGATAGAACCCTTTGAACGCTATTCAAAAAAGCGGCGCGCCCCTGCCTGCAATCCATTATTCATAGGCGTTTCAAATAATTGCAGATAGTCTAAATAGACTCTCCTATCACTCTGTTTTTATAGTTTAAACATGTCGACGATAGACGATAAAGTTTCCGCTGTCTTGGACAAGTTGGCGGCCGATGCGGAAATCTGCTCGGTTGAAGCCATTTGCTCCTCAACGGAAGCCGACACGCCCTCTGTTCCCGAGGCGTTATCCGCAGCGATATGGATAACATCATTGACGGACTCCGCGATACGTGCCGTCTGCTCGATGATTTCGACGGTAATGGCGCGCAAGGCACCGCTCATTTCCTCCAACGGATGGACGGCATCTAAAATTTCTTTAAATTTCAGGTCCGTTTCCTGCACATATTGGATGCCTCTTTTGACTTCCAAGACCGTATTCTCCATCGAGGAAACCGCGTCCGTTGCACCGGTTTGAATCTCGCTGATCAACGTCTTTATGGAGCCGGTGGAATACGCAGTCTGCTCCGCCAGGCTGCGGATTTCCGCCGCCACTACTGCGAAGCTGCGTCCGTGTTCACCTGCGCGAGCTGCTTCTATACTGGCGTTTAACGCCAAGAGGTTGGTCCTTTTCGCAATCTCTTGAATCATCGCAACAATCTTCTCTATCTTCTGGGACTCCTCGTGCAGACCGCGAATAATGAGAGACTGCTTATCCGCGAAGTCATGAATAACATTCATCTGGCGGACGACAGTCTGTATATTATCGCTGCCAGCGAGAGATTTGGATCCAGCCACGCCGGACAGATCATCCATTTGGGTAACGTACTCGTCAATTACGTTCATTCGGCCCGCTATCGATGCAATGCGGCCATGATTTTCAATCAACCTTGCTTCCTGTTTTCCGGCCCCCTCATAAATACGATGGGCCAGTTCCGCAATGTGTCCGGTAGCATGCGCTGCTTGCTCTGTGCTTGCGCTTAATTCCTGGGAGGAAGAAGCCAGCGACAACGCGGTTTCATTGATTTGGCTCATGTTCCGGTGTATGCTATCGGCCATCTCATTAAAACTGTTGCCCAACTTGCCAAGCTCGTCGTTCCTTGCCACTGGGATCCGTGCGGATAAATCGCCTTTGCCAATTTTCTCTGCCGTATTCACCATCGTCCGCAAGGATCGGAACAGGCCGATGAGAATATACAAAATCAAAGCAACCGCAACGGTTATCGCCACAATGACAACGAGCAGAGTCTGTTTAAGAATCGGCTTTGCCTCATTTGCATATTCCTTCTTAAGCATAACTCCGCTAACCTTCCAGCCTGTCAACGGGTCCGTTACATAAGACATCGTCATCGGCTGCCCGTCACTGACATAATCAAACTGCCCTTCATCTGCAGCAAACATGTTTTCCACCCAATCTCCCGTCGCCTGTTCTCCGGGCTGCAGTGTCGGATGGGCCACGACCTTACGGTTGTTGTCGAGAATAATCGTATAACCCTCTTTGCCGATTTTGACATTGTTCGAAAGACCGGTCAGTTCATCAATTTTTACCTCATTGCGAATTACCCCGCTGCCGTCCGCCACCGCTTTCGAAATACCGATGACAAAATCACCGGTAATGACAGAGAAATAGGGAGCGGACACATATGGCTCCATCGTATTTTCCATAGCGGATTGGTACCATTCTTGGGATTGGGCTGGTTCCTCAAGAGCCCACGGCTTCCCTTGGGCATTCCAGTAATAACCGGAGTCGCTGGCGAATTCGATACTGGAGCTTATTGTATGGGTCTTGAAAAATGGCGTAATGATTTTACTTTGCAGCGTTGCGTCCGGCCCTGAATAAGAATCTGACGTAATGAGCGAAGCCAAATAGTCGGTATTAGCCGTTTCCGCCAGTGCATACTGGGCAATGACCGAATCCAGCAAATGGACGTTTTGTTCCGCGCCGCTCTCCATTTGCTTGCCAACCTCGCTTTTTGCCGTTTGATAAGAAAGAACACTTATGGACAGTACAGGCCCAAATAAAATAATGACAAAGGTAATAATGAGTCTACTGCGTAGTGAAAGCCCTTTCAAAACTCCGAAGAGTGGTTTCCTTCCATTTCGATTCATGTTGCCTAACCTCCATTTAATTAATGAATTTATTAATAAAATCATAATTATATTATCCATTATTGTGCAAAAAACCGCAAGAACCCCGACCACATTTTGATCGGAGTTCCCCGGCTTTTTCTTATTCCGTCTATTTAGATAACCGCCAACTTTCGCCCCAGCACCAGCAGTGCCTCATACGGATCGCCTGCAAGACTTAAAACCTGGGCAAAAGCCGGTTCCGTCTTGACCCCTTGATCTTTCAATCGAATGACCTCCGCCTTAATCTCGGGCTGCTGCCGCAAAAGATACTCTTCCACGACCATATGCAGATAAGCATATTGCTCTACCACAGCCTGAGGCTGGCCAAACAATTCAATAGGGAAGCCGCCGTATGCAAAATTTGCTTTTACCGTCGGCACGTTCCGAATCTCTTTGTCTTTCACACGAAACCCCGGTAGAGTCCCATACAGCTTCTCGACCCGTCCCGTAAACTCCGCGAAATCCTCGACCCTCATGATGATATCCAGATCGGATCCTGCCACATCGATGCCAATGGGGAGCGTTCCACAGAGCAAAGGTTCATAGGCCGATAACGCTGCAAAAACACCCAACTCTTCGATTGCCGCATACGCTTCCCGCTGCCTGCCAGTTCCGTTTTTCAACCTCTCCAGACTATCAAACATGCCGATCACTCCTTTCCGCTAACTATACCAAAAAAGAAAAAAGAAGAAACCCGGCAACATTCCGCCAGGTCTCTTCGCTCACAGCCTCTGCCGTCTCGGGTCAGGGTTAGGGTGCTCCGTTCTCAGTTACGAAAATAAAATGAAGTCCAAGTACCACTTGATCATATCATTGCCAAAAAAGAACGCTACCAACGCTCCGAGAGCAATATACGGGCCATAGGGTATAGCCGTTTGCCTCTTTAATAGACCTGTCGCAATTAAAATCATCCCAACTAGGCTTCCGATCAGTGCTGAGATAAAAATGCAAAGGAACAGCAGCTTCAATCCCAGCACAAGACCCATAAGGGCGATAAGCTTCACGTCTCCCCCTCCCATGGCATCTTTTCCAAAGGCTTGAAACAACCGGGCGAGCCCGTAAAAGAACAATCCCCCGGCAAAAAAACCCGCCGCCGACTGCCACAACGGATAAGGATGAATGAAGATGCGCAGCAGAACAAAAAGCACCATTGCGGGATAAATGATTTTATTCGGAAGAAGCTGATACTTCAAATCCGCCACGGTGAGGATGACCAGAATAGATATAAGCGGATAGCCGATCCAAAGCTCCTGAGCAGGCAGGACAAAAGGCAGAGCGGCAAACAGGATAGCGGTAACCGCCTCTGTAACCCAATAAGAGTAACCGAGGCTTGCGCCGCAATACCGGCACTTGCCCCTGTTCCAAAACCAACTGACCAAGGGAATCAAATCGTTCCATCTCAAGGCATGGGAACAATGATCGCAGTGGGAGCGCGTGTTGATCCAATTTTCCCCTTTCGGGAGTCTTTCCCCTACCACCTGAAAAAAGGAGCCGAACACCGCCCCCGTTATGGCGAGTAAAGCGGTTAAAATGACTGTATCTGCAGACAATGAGATCATGAGCGATAGGATTTGAATGCCGGGGGAATTTTTTCGTCCATCCAATCCAGCAAAAGGTAGAAATTTTCCAACGACATCTTCATTGGATGGTTTTGATCGTTTTCATCCGTGGTCGTAATTTGAAAATGATCATCCCCTTCATTGTATTGGACCGTGTACAGCAAATCGTGCCCGTTTACCAGCTCCGTCCAATGACAGCTAAAGCTGCTGGCTAATCTTTTCTTCATCGGTCTCTCATTGTTGACGACAACGTCCGTTTTTACCAATTCCACAGGAACTGCCTCCTCTTTCACTTCAATCGCGTTTATTTCTGCCGGTTCCTCATTTTTTTCGAGGAGATCATCGATCCTATCGGCTTCGCTACCAATTGGAGCTTCCGTTTGTACGCTTAATACGTCTTCTTTGAAGCTTTCTTCTTCGAATGTGATACTCCCCTCAAGCACCTCTAGCTGCTCGCTAACCACTTCAACCTCACCCGTGATCCCGGTCTCGTCATGAAGAATCGCACTCGCGATCATTTCATCGGTGATCATGAGATTGTTCTCCGGAACTTCATTGTTCCGTACTACCTCCACGAGATTAACCAGATCATCATCTGCGGATTGAAGAGCGTGCATTCCCTGATCTTCCGGCGCAAGTGAAGCTTCTTTGATGATTACTGGAGCAGCCGGGTTTAACACAATCTCTCCCACCAAAGCGGATTCATCCGGCTCCGAATCATAAGTGGGGGCTGTCTCCAGCCGATGCTCATATGGCGGGTCTTCATCCTTCTGCAAGAACCTCCCTGTCCCCTCGATGACTTTGAGAGCCGGGACTCCTTCCTCTTCGTTCCGAATGATCCTCTTCTCCGAAGTATCCTTGTTGGATTTGCTCTTATTCACAAATCCAAAGCTCGCCAACCCGACGATATTGCGTTTACCCATTTCTTCGGTTTCTTCTTCGCTGATTAGCCCGTAAAGGCTTGTCTTCTCTTTCTCGGCAAGAGCCGCTTGCTGGGCCATTGCTGCTTGTTGAGCAAGGGCCGCCTGCTCGGCCACAGCTTGTGCAGCCGCTTGCGCGGCAGCCTCATCTGCCGCCTTTTCTGCCGCTCTTGCAACCGCCGCTTCTTGGGCTGCCGCCGCCGCTGCCGCCTGCTGGGCGAGAGCGGTTTGCTCGGCCAGAGCTAACTGTCTTTTTCTCTCGATGTTCACCTGGATTTTGGGCATCATTTCATTGATAAGCGTTTGAACCCGGCCTTCTTCAAATGGCTTCATGATGTACGTGTTAGCTCCAGCCTCCAGAGCATCCGCAATGAGGTCCTGCTGGCTGCTAGCTGAACATATGACGACGACGGCATGGGGATCGATCTTACGAATTTCTTTCATGGCTTCTACGCCATCCAGCTCAGGCATGGTGATGTCAAGCATGACCAGATCCGGCACGCACTCCTTATACCGTTCTATGGCCATTCTTCCGTTAGCAGCTTCCCCAACGACCCGATGACCGATTCTTTTTACAATATCCGCCAGCATCACTCGCATAAATCGTGCGTCATCGACAATCAACACGTCAATTGGCATTTTTGTTCACCTTCCTAGTTGAGGATGACCTCTTGTCATCTTACCGTATCGATACTTTTGACATAAACGTTGACGGTGTCAGTAACCGGTATGCCTTGGGGAGGATCATCATACAAGTTGTCGTCATACAAAATTTGCAGCCGGGATGTTTTCTCGGTTAAGTCGCTGTCGTCTTGGTTCGGTTCATTCAATGTGTCGGTTTCCGCGTTATACTTGAAATCTCCTCTTATTGCGTTAAGCGTGACGTCTTTTCCTCTTACGCCCCCTTGTATCATCAATTGAGACTTTACACCGTATAGGTTCATGCTTTTTTCTGAATAAAGATAAGAACGAAAACAGTTGGATGAATCTTTGCCGCACGACTTAACATTCGCATCCGTATTCGTGTCTGAAAAGCTGATGTTTCCGCTGGCAGCAATCACGATAGACTTTTTATTCAAAACATTGATGCTTTTTGCATTCTTCAATTCCACATCGCCGTCAACGTAAATCGTTCCGTTCGCCTCCAGCGTGCCGTTAATATACAGATTGCCGCGAATGAAAACATTGCCCGTCAGAGTCAAATCGGTAAACACCGCATCTCCCTCGACAATAAGACCGCCATCAGGTATGTCTACTGTTCCTCGTAAATCGGCGACTGTAATGCCCGATCCATTCAAAATGGCAACGGAACCGCCTGTGACAGACAGTTTGCCGGTTGACGGGATATCCAGACCGCCATCTTTTGTAATCCAATTGCCTGTATTGGATTTGGATATGGGGTATTCATTCGCCTCAGGCCAACTGTTAGGGCTTAACCACGGAGTAGTCGTCCATTTTTCCGCATCTGCAATCGCGTCGTTTACGTAATCGCGTACCGTCAAATAATCCCCATTGGTAAAGGAAGATCGAGTTGCAAGGGACGTGTCATAAATCGGATAAAAAGAAGCCCCGGTAAATTTCTGCGCTTTTTTTCGGCCAAGATCATCATTATCGTCGGCACCGGTGACCCGGAAGAATCCTCTTAGCGAGGGCCCTTTCGTTCCCGAAACGGTCTGATCACTCCCCGAAACAATAAAGTAATGGGCGATGTCGCTCAGAAGCAGCGTGGACGGATCGTCAGCCGGACCGTCAGCCGGTTTGTTATTCTTATCGGCTTTATCTACCAGCAAGTTGCCGACAATATAGGGAGCTCCGTTTAACATCATGTCTCCATGAGAGACTAGGGAATACCGGAAAACCGGTTCTATGGTGCTCACATATACTATCATCCGTTTGGTCACCACCGGCCATATCGCCTTGTTGGAGGCGGAAACCTGCCACTTCCCAGTGGATTCGATCATGAGCCGCTGAACATAAGGAACATGCGGGAAGCGGTCATTGTTTTTGTCCGGTTTCACAAGCGGCTGATCCGCTTGATTGTCAATTGATCCATCTGCATTTATCTTGCGGTAAATCCGCCATGAATACGTGCCTGCTCCCATCGTTTTGCTGTTCGGCGCTTTCAGCTCCCCGATCACGGTATTCACGTTTGTTTTGGAAGCATCTACCCTGTCAAAATAATCAGTATGACTGTCGTTAGCGGCATCAACGGCATTCTGAATGGCGGCCAATGCCTCATCCAGTCCATTCTGAGCCATAGTCTCCGCCTTGACCTTACCTTCAACCAGAGAGGAATGAACGAGCCCCCCCTGAACGATTTGCAGGAGCATTAGGCCAAGCCCCATCATCACGACGATCGTCAGCATGGCCACGACAAGAGCGGCGCCGCGTTGGGAGTATTCTTTTTTTCGGCATCTCCTGCCTATGTTCGTCACAGAGACACCCCCTATTTGTCGCGGAAAAATTTCAAAGTCGTGTTCAAATTGATTTCCGTCCTTTTGATATCCCGATAGTGGGCATTGCCTTGAGGGTCGAGGCCAAAATGCAACCGGAGATTTACGCTGTCGTAGGCCAGAACAGTGAAGCCCGAATCTCCCTTGTCAATTTGAAACAATTTCCCGACAGGCTCAATCTCCTGTTCAGCAACTGCTCCATCTTTGGCCGTCTTGATTACAACACCATTTCCTTTATCCACTAGCCACATTCGGTATCGGCTCATAAATTCATCCGCACCAGAGGCGCGCTTGTAATAGTAGAACTGTGTCGGGTCGATGCTCGTACCATTACTGATGGACTCTACGTAAATCGAGTCCCTTAACGCTTCCGTCACTTCACCCAGCACCATATCGGCCTGCGTTCGGATTTGGGATTCCGCCGTCACTCTCTTGTACATGGAGATCCCCATAAAGAATGCGGTATACAGAATAGCGACAACCATGCTGAAGATGGCAACAACGACAAGAACTTCAATAAGGGTGATACCTGATTCTTGCTTCATGAGCGACCGGGACGCTTTAGGTTTGAACATGTTCATAACCGATTCCTCTTCACTGTACCAAATAAGAATCCAGACTGGCTGACATTCGGGCCGAAGGCTCCTGTGTCTCAACAGCGCTCTCGGGAATCTGCCAATAAACCGTCGTCTTCATTCGCAGCAACTTTTTGGCCTTGGCGTCCGTTAGGCCAAATTTCAACGTATCCAAAGTGTGCGTAGGCTCAAGGCTAATCCGAAACCGGTATTCGGTACCGTTAAGCTCTTGCCCGGCAAGCCGGGAAACTTCCGCTCCGGAGGCATCTTTCGTCATAAAAGCGTTCTTCAGACTGTTCGAATCCAAAGTCAACGGAGTGAGAATAATGGAGTGGCTCGGCGCCGGTGCTGAAGAAACTTGGTTCGTAAGTTCATTGAAAACATTCGGATCCGCAGCCACTCTCCTGACTTCCTGTTGCATCTGCCGGGCCAGGTTGATGGCGATGATCCTCCGGCTTTCATCCGCAGATTTCTCCATGGCAGATACGAAATAGGACATAACCACAATGCTGATAATCGCCATGATCGTTACCGCCATAAGCACTTCAATCAATGAAAGTCCGCGCTCATCATGGCGAATATCATATTTTCCGCAGTCCATGAATCAGGCTTCCTTTCGGGGAAGAAACCGGCGGCGCAAAGAACAGCCGCCGGATTTCAACCGGAGATTAATACCGCTTTTGGTTGTAATCGATTTGAACCAAAACCATCTTTTCCACGATACTCCCATCCGACCAGGTCAGCCGGATATGAACGTACGTATTACCCGAATTGGAAATCTTGATGGATCCGCTGCCATCCGCTTTAGGCCAAGTCTTCCAACTTGCAGCAGGAATATCCTTCGGATCGGATATCGTGGTAGAAGTTGCAAACTTTATGCTGGTTAGCTTGTGCCCTGGATGGCTAGCATCATATGCTTCATAAGAAGCGGTAATATCCTTTATTTCGACATTCACCGGTGCATTGGATAATGTGGGGCTTATGGTGTAATCCCCTCCGGTCTTCTTAGCAGTAAAACTGGGATCGGGAGCAAGCAGGATGTACTTGGTGACTTTGACTTTATTGCCATTGACATCCTCTGCGGTGATAACAAGCTTTTTCCAACCGAAGCCGCTAAGTGGGACATCTACACTAACCTTGTCATCCACTACCGACGACTTTATCGGATCTCCTTCGTTTACAGCTACCTCCAGACTATAGACGTAGCTATCCGCATCCGTTGCGGTTATCGTAACCGTCTGATTTTCATTCTTGTACCGGATCGATTCATCGGCAGGAGCGATTACCGGTGCCGTATCATCAACAGGTGCTTGAACGGTATATTGTTTAACGTTATCGTCCAAGTCCGTAAGAATCAGCTTGACGCTTTGGGCATCTGTCTCTGACTTTCGTGCATAGAAGGAGCCTGGATTGCTGACTGGACGAGTCGTGGATTCGACTACTTTTTTGCCCGTCTGGTCATAGATTTTCTGCAGTTCGAATGTATCGGCTAGCCCATTGCCCTCGGAGTCATCTTTTAAGGAATTCTTATCAATGACGTAGGAATAGATTTTATATTCCTTCGTAAAGCTGCCTTCAACAACCGGATCAAGGGGTGGAGTCTCGTCTGATGTCGCGTACTTGGTGACCGTAGCAACATTGCCGTTGACGTCTTCCGCGGTGATTTCCAGCTTCTTTTTACCGCTTCCGCTAAGCGGAACGTTTACGCTGGCCGTCTTATCGATGATAGTCGACGATACCGGATCTCCCCCGTCCACCGAAACCGAAAGCTTGTAAACGTAACTATCCGCATCCGTTGCGGATATGGTAACCGTCGGATTAGCTTTTGTATAACGAATCGTCGAACTTGTAGGGCTGATACTTGGCGCATTCTTATCAACCGGCGCCTTAACGGTGTAATTGTTGACGTTCCCGTTTTTATCGGTGAGGATCAGTTTGACGCTTTCGGCATCCGTCTCCGATTTTTGGGCATAAAATGTGCCCGGATCACTAACAGGGCGAGTCACGGAATCTATAACTTTTTTCCCAGCCAAGTCATAGGTTTTCTGCAGCTCAAAATTGTCGGTTAATCCGGTCCCTTCCGGGTCATCCTTCAGCGAGTTCTTATCGATGTCAAACGAATAGGTCTTATACTCCTTAATAAAGCTGCCTTCAACAACCGGATCAAGGGGCGGAGTCTCGTCGGTTGTTGCGTACTTGGTGACCGTAGCAACATTGCCATTGACGTCTTCCGCAGTGATTTGCAGTGTCTTATTGCCGCTTCCGCTAATCGTGACGTTTACGCTAGCCGTTTTATCAATAACAGTCGACGATACCGGAGTCCCCCCGTCCACTGAAACCGAAAGTTTGTAAACGTAACTTTCCGCATCCGTTGCGGATATGGTAACCGTCGGATTAGCTTTTGTATAACGAATCGTCGAATCGGCAGGACTGATACTCGGAGCATTCTCATCCACCGGTGCCTTAACGGTGTAACGGTTGACGTTCCCGTTTTTATCGGTGAGGATCAGTTTGACACTCCCGGCATCCGCTTCCGCCTTTCGAGCATAGAATGTTCCCGGATCGCTGACGGGGCGAGTCACGGAATCGACCAGCTTTTTCCCCGTCAAGTCATAGGTTTTCTGCAGCTCAAAATTGTCGGTTAACCCGACCCCTTCCGGGTCATCCTTCAGTGAGTTTTTATCGATGTCGAACAAATAGGTCTTATACTCCTTGATAAAACTGCCATTCACCACCGGATCAAGAGGCGGGATCGCATCGGAAGAACAAACCGTAATTTGCAGCGGATCGTCGATGCTCAAGGTTTTACCGGCCGTAGCAACATTATAAGTTACAGTAGCTGGCTCGAAAGTAAACGTGGTATCCTGCTTGACTTTGCCCGTATACTTCAAACGTACGCTGAAAGTTTGAGCAGAACTATTCGTTACCGGATAAACAATATCCGAAAGGTTGCGGACGATATAGCCATCCGAAATGGTGTAACCTGTCTCGCCATCCGCCAGCGCAAATCCCGCAGGCAGCTTTTGCTTAAACACCAGATTGTTCATCTTATTGCTTTGTAGGTTTTCCGTTATAGTCGTAAAAGCATTATTCAAACTCGTTTGATCGCTGGCTTGGAAATAGGTCCCCCCAGTGGTTTTGGCAATGGATTGCAGCAAGTCAATGTCCACATCATCCGTTCGATCTGGAGAAACGACGGCGATGGTAAACACTTTTATGTTCTTGCCTGCCAGAGTCTGGGCATCCTTGAGCGCTTCCGATTTACCTAGAGACGCGCTGGATACGTTTTGCTTTTTTGCATCATCATAATAGTAGTTGGCGGCTCCATCAGATAGAAGGATCAAATATTTTTCGGGATTGCTTCCGCTGGTTACCATATCGGCGCCAAGCGTCAAACCGTAGTCGATATTCGTGCTTCCAGCTTTTACAAGGGCATTGATGACCGTATCCAGGGACGAGAAATTATTTGTTAATGGCTGTTTCAAGGATGCGGAAGTATCGAAAGTTACCAAGCCCACCTTATCTTTGTTCGCCGGATTTTGCGCTTTCGCAGCGGCAAACTTAGCCGTAACCAGTTTGGCGGCTTCCTTCAAAGCTTCTAAACGAGTCTTTGTAGAGTTATTCGTCATCGGATTGCCCATGCTACCCGATACGTCGAGAACAAGCCCCAGGTCAATTGCGGATCGGTCGAGCATTTCTCCCGTGGGAGTCACGGTGTACGAAAGAGTAAGTATCTCGTTGTCCTTCATCTTTACCTTGTCTGCCGTCCGGTGCCCGGAAAGCGCTGCTGTATTTGTCACTCCTGCAGATGCTGGAACCGCCGGCAGCAAGCCTGCCAAAAGAGCGGCGGCCATGATGAGGCTTGGCCATTTGCGTTTACGATTATTCACCTCATTCTCCTCCTTTCATTTTGTCTGCCCAATCTTGGATGCCATAGACGACACGGAAAGCCTCGGCTCTCGTAAGGGTGTCGGCTGGACGGAACTTTCCCGTCGGTTCTGCGGTGGTAATGATTCCGGCTGCGCATACTCTCTGTAGAGCCTCAACCTGCTCTTTCTTCAATTTACTAATGTCTTTGAACGAAATCTTGATTCCTTCAGGCGCTACCCCTTCTGCTTTCAATGCGCTATCAATCAGCACTGCCATATCGATACGGGTGATAAACGCGTCAGGACGGAAGGTTTCGCCTGCTTTAGGCACGGGAAGGATGCCTGCTGCGATGGCTTGGCCGATGACGTGCTTGCCCCAATGCTTGCCGGTATCCGCATAGGAGGCAGTCGATTCTTCCCCTGTGTAGCCCATTCCTTTAACCAACAAGGTGATAAATTCGGCGCGGGTCAACGTTTTATTCGGACGGATCGTGTTATCTTCATAGCCTTTCACGATTCCTTCCTGCATCAGGGTTACCATGTATTTCGTCGCCCAGTGATTAAAGATATCCTGCGGCAACGCGACATCCTTGATGGTACTGGGAATATTGGCATCCAGGTTGACCGCCGATTGATTGGATGCCTCAGCAACAGGCACCTCGAACTTCACCCCATACAAGTTGTAGACTTGGTCTTTGTCGAGTACGCCGCTCTTTGCCGCCTGCGCTTCTTTGTCCGTCGGGATATACGCGCCCCATGGAACAATGCCCAGATATCCAGCGGAGTGAAAGGCATAACTGCTGTCAGCCGTAAAATAATCCTTCACCAGTTCCTCGTTATCCGTAGTGCTAACCGTTACCTTTCCATCCTGATCCAACCAGATCTCATCCCAGTAGGTCTGCAGATTATCCTCGCTCCGAGATAAAACCCCCGTCCAAACTCGCAGGACAGCTGCCTTGATCTCCTTGTGTGCAGTGTTCACCTGCGTGACAACGGCAAAGGGCTTGTCCGAAATCACTTTTCCGGCTTCCCAGCCTGTCATGTCAAACACGATAGAACGATAGGCCTCATCACGGCCTGCGGCATCAAGGGAACTTGTTGTGGTAAAATACCCCTTAACCTCCGCCGCTTTAGCTGATCCTACGGCCCCCGGTACCGATGCCGCCACCAACAAGACGGCGATCAAAAGAGAGAACACTCCCGTTTTCAACTTGCGCCATTGCTTTTTTCCAATCATGACATTGCCTCCCCTGTGCTTAACTCATACTGCTTCCAGGTATCCGCATGGATGATCCCTTCATGAGCCAACTGCTTCAAAACAGAGCTCATCGTCTGCATACCCAAATTGCGGCTTGTCTGTAAAACCGATTTGATCTGATAAATTTTCTCCTGGCGGATCAGGTTGCCGATTGCCGGAGTATTCACCATAATCTCCATAGCCAGAACCCGTCCGTTGCGGTCAATGCGGGGGATCAGACGCTGGGAGAGGACGCCGATGAGGACAGACGCCAATTGGATCCGGATCTGCCGCTGCTGTTCGGTCGGGAACGCATCGATGACCCGGTCCACGGTTTGCGGAGCATCCGGAGTATGGAGGGTGGCAAGCACAAGGTGTCCGGTTTCCGCCGCCGTAATCGCCGTACGGATGGTTTCCAAATCCCGCATTTCGCCAACCAGAATGACGTCGGGATCTTGACGGAGCGCAGCCCGCAAGCCGCTGGAAAAAGAATCGGTATCGCGGCCAATCTCACGCTGAACGATCAGGCCGCATTTGCTGCTATGAATATATTCGATGGGGTCTTCGAGAGTAATGATGTGCTTGCTTTGGGTCTGATTGATCCAATCCACCATGGCGGCGAGAGTCGTGGATTTACCGCTGCCCGTTGGTCCTGTAACCAAAATCAGCCCTTGATGCTTGCCGATAAAATCGTGAACGATAGGCGGCAGCCCCAAGCTGTCCATCTGCGGAATCCGGCTGGAAAGAACGCGAATCGCGAGATTTATGCCGTTTTTTTGGCGAAAAGCATTAATCCGATATCGGCCGACCCCGGAGAGGGAGATGGAGAGGTCAACCTCTCCCTTCTCTAAAAGCTCCTTCCATTGCCGCTCCGTCAGGATTTCTTGTGCGATCCGCTGGGTATCCGCCGCGCGGAGAATGTGTTCCGACAGGCTGGTCAATCTGCCGTCCCGGCGAACGATCGGCTTTGTTCCCACATTCAGGTGCAAGTCCGAGCACTCATTGGTGACGACCGCAGTCAATAACTCAGATGCGGAATGAACCGAAGCTTCTTCCGCTTCAGGGGTAGACATGCCGGGATTCCTCCTACCAAATAGGATTGGTGCGTTTTGCTGACGGATCGTAATCGACCGGGTAGGGATTGTCGATAAACTTCTTTAATCCGGGAGCATAGTAAGCGACGAATTCGAGGTTGCACTCCGTCTCTCGGGTTTTGCCGTTTACTTGAACCGGAGCCGAAAATGGAGTTTTAAACTCCAGCTTTTTCAATGTCATCAGCCGCTGATTGGTCTCCAACTCTTTGAGAAACCGGGAAAGCTTGCTGTAATCTCCCTTTCCCACCATCTTGATATTGATCTTCGCAGTAGCCAGTGAACTGGAACTCGTATTCGTCTCCAGACTTTTGCTTGCAGCAGAATCATCCGTAGTTACAGTATTTTCATCAGAAGTCTTTGTCGGCGTTGGAGTTGGACTAGCTGAAACCATGGAGGCTTGTGCCGTTGCGGAGTCGGAGGAGGCCGTCGAAGTTGTTGAAGCTGAGCTGCTTGTTGGGATGACCATATCCTTTTCCAGTTCAAAAGAGTAATTCTTCAATTGCATCCGGCTCACGGACTCCAACATGTGCAGATCCTTGAGCAGATCCTCCAGTCTTGGCGTCTCCGGGATCTGGGCTCGAACCTTCGCTATAGCCTCCTGGTCTGCATCAGCCATTCCTTTATTTTCCTTCTGGGCAACCTGAACCCGAAGCTGCTGAAGCTCTCTCTGCGTCGAAGCCAAGAGGGCTTCCTTATCTTTCTTTTCCTGCAAGGTCGGAGATAACACATTCATATAAAGAGCCGCTAACCCAAGGAGCAAGACGACGGCAATAAAAAGTAGTCCGCGTTTGGAGAGAATTCCGCCCATCTACTCGCTCCCTTTCTTTTGCTCAGCTTGTACCGGCATGATTTGAAACTCCAGCTTCACCTGCCGAGTCAGCAGCTTGGACATATCGAGCGTTTCTTTTACTTTTTCTTTTGCGTTTCCATCTTGCTGCTTCTGAACATCTTCAATCTTCTGCAAGGTGAACTCTCCGTTTTTCTGCAGATTTTGCGAGAAAGCGATGATATTATCGTTGGTGGCAAAATTAGCCGTAATCTGCAAAGTGGATTTTTCGGGCTCGATATAAATCGATAACAGGTTCGCTTCTTGAGGCAGGGCGGCGGCAACCCGGTCGAGCACAACGGTAGGGGCAGGGAGATCGCCTTTTATCATGTCCGGCAATTTCGCTAGACTCCCCAATTCCGACGGATTGGCTTGTGCGGCTAATTTGTTCTGAATGGTTTGAATTTGAGTTTGGGCAGCTGCAATATCGTCTTTGCTCTGTGCAATATCCCTTTTGGCCTGCAGATACAATGTTGTTCCGAAGGCGCTTACTCCCAAAAGGATAGCCAAGAGGATAATAAATGGAACCGCCATGCTGCCGCCTGAACGTTTTTGCTGCTGGATCAGATTGATCTCAATCGGCCGGTATGTCGTGGAGGCGCTCATCCAACCGCTCCTTTCAGGGCTAAGCCGAGAGGGATCGCATAAGGCAACACCGATTCAAGACTGGTGCCTGCCACCATCTGATCGATCTCCATTTTCATGGCGCCACCCTTCACCAATCCTTCAAAGGTGCTAGGCAAAACCGTGAGAAGTTCGGGATTCCCGGTCAGAAAAATTTGATCAAGCTCTCTCTGACTCTCGGAGACGGAATACTTATAGTAATTAATCAGGCGGCTAAGCTCCATTTGCAAACTGCGAGTATAAGCTTCGATGTTCATCTCCGCTCCACTGTTTAAAGCTTTCGCCCCGAATATAGGGATCGTACGGGTAACCGTCGGCACGCCATTTTGAAAGACGACAGCCTCTGCCTGATCTTTCTCGACATGCAGAATCATAAAGCTTTCCGGCAGCGTCATCTTGGTGCGCTGCGCCATCAGACAGAGCAGGCGGTATAGAGCAAAAGAAGGAATATCGGCGCTGACCGGCTCAAGTCCGGCCTTATAAGCCAATCCGGTATAGGCATCCACAGTTTCCCGGGAAGTGGTGATGATCATGACTTGCTCTTGCTTTTTCGAACGGGATTTCCCGGAATCTTCCGCAGCTGCCGCCGCCTCATCATCAGCGGCTCCAAGGCGGATATAGTCAAAGCTTGGATTGGAGAAAGGGAGCTGCCCGGAGCTATAGAGCTCCACGTCAATCAAATTGCGCATTTCTTTATCATGAACAGACGGAAACACGGATTTACGCATGACAACACTGGATGTCGGTAGCGCCAAGTGTACTCTTGCCTTGCGCAAGTCCGCCTTGCGGATCAGCTTGCCAAGCGCCGCTGTCACTGCATCTTCGTCTATAATAGTCCCGTTTTTTATGAACTGATCTTCAAACTCCACGGCATGAGCCTGGAGCACCTTTACCGGAAACGAAGGCTTCACCTGAATGAGCTTGATTCCCGTATCATGAATGTGCAGGCCGCAACCTGCCTTGCCTTTCCCGAAGCCGAACATGGTGCAGGCTCCTCTCGCTAGTTCTGGAAGTTCCCGGCGCTGCTGGTGCAGCGCCGGGGGTGGGTAATGTATATTATTTAGTAATGGTACCAGTTTCAATATCTCCTTCAGCTACGGGAGCCGCGGAAGTTCCAAACCGATCGGTACCACCACTTTTTGCTAAATATATTGTATAGGTATACGTGATACCAGCTTCAGGGTCAGTTCCATTTTGAACAACATTGACTACTGATGCGGTTGGACTAAATGTGTTGCTACGATCCATGGGATCTCTCGGAATTGCCGACAAATAACCATTGTCAAATAGCTCTTTTAATGTCAGTGTTTTATCAGATAAAGCAGTGTTATTTGCATCAGTGGTGACCATCGTTCGTGCAGCATCAATAATCATGTGCGCAGAAGAACGTACGGAGTTTCTTTCTGATTTACTAATCACCGCACCAATCGACGGAATAGCAATAGCAGCAATAATCCCGATAATGACGATAACGGCAAGCAACTCGACCAGCGTAAAGCCTTTTTGATTCTTCAATACCGGCTCTTTTACTTCAATCTCTTGCACTTCAACGTTTTCCATAATTCTTTTTCACCCCTACATTTAATGGTTGATGCAAATGATATGTATAGCATGCGGACTCTCCGGAAGGCGCCTCCCGAGAGGAACCGCTTGGTGTACATCAGTTAAGGAAGTTCTCGTAAAGTGTGAACATGGGCGACATGATGGCAACAACGATGACCCCAACGATCCCGGCAACAAACAGCAGCATCAGCGGTTCGATCAGCGCCTTCATCTGATCAACACTTTTATCTACTTCAGCATCCAGGAAATCGGCTACCCGAGCTAACATCTTGTCCATTTGACCGGTCTCTTCTCCGACAGTGATCATATGGACCGCCATTACCGGGTACATGCCGCTCTTGCGGAAGGGTTCGGACAGCAGTTTCCCTTGCTCCAGCATGCTCCGGGCTTCTTGAAGAGAAGCCCCGTAGTACCGATTACCAACAACCTTCCGAGTTACATCCAACGCCTGCAATACAGGCACCGCGCTGAACATAAGCTCGGACAAGGTGCGGCAAACCCGTGAAACTGTCGCCTTGCGCAGTAGGGGACCGAAAATCGGGATAGAGAACTTCAGCTTATCCATGCGAATACGCGCTTTCTCTCCCCGCGTCCCGACCCAAGAAAGCCCAATTGCCAAGATCAGAATCAATAGAATGATCGGCCAGTATGCTACGAGTCCGTGGCTGAATCCGACAACCATGCGGGTGATCAAAGGAAGCTTAGCCCCCTGTTCTTCGAACATGCTTGTGAAAGTGGGAACAATCTTGATCATCAGGAAGATCACAACAATGACCGCAACGATCAGAACGACGATAGGATAAGTCATGGCTGACTTCACCTTTTGGACGATGACATGCTCCTTTTCATAGTGAGCAGCCATCCGATCCAGAACGTCATCCAGATTCCCGCCCGCTTCGCCGGATTCCACCATGTTCACGAACAGATCAGGGAATATTTTTGGATGCTTGCGCATCGAGACGGATAAATTGTGGCCGCTTTGCACTTCCCGCTCCACGTCGGAGATCGCCAGTTTCAGGCGTTTGGACTCCGTTTGCTCGCGCAGGATGCCGAGTGCACCGACGATTTGGACGCCGGCACGGATCAAGGTAGCGAACTGGCGGCAGAAAATGACGAAGTGCACCAGCTTAACCGCCCGGCCGATGGTGATCTCATGTTGCAGCAGCCCGGCCTTCTTCTCTTGAATGCTCCGCAGAATGAGCCCTTTGCCAGTCAACTCATTGATCGCTTCATACTTATTTACAGCGAGAACGGTTCCGCTTGCCTTCTTCCCCCGTCCATCCACCCCTTGGTAAGCAAACATAGGCATGTTTCGTCACTCCTTGCCTTACTCGATCACATTTGCAGATGCTGTATTAGCGGCATGTACATTTACTCATCGGATACCGCTTTAAGCACTTCCTCGACGGTGGTCCGTCCGTTCAGGACTTTGCCGAGGCCGTCCTCCAGCATGGTTCCAAATCCGTTTTCGGCCAGATGGCGCTTGATCTCGGTAAGAGGACGATTGGCGGCGATGAGATGCCGGACTTCCTCATCGAGAACGAAAACCTCATGAATCGCCATCCGCCCGGCGTACCCTGTTTTATGGCAATAGCTGCAGCCGGCTCCACGATTCAGCATAATTTTGGTGTTCTCCACGGAGCGGTTGCGGAAGAACCCGTACCCGCTGGCCTCCGCTTGTTTGACCTCGCCATGGGCAATCAGATGATGATCTTGTAGCAGCTTGAGCTCGTGCTCATTGGCCGGCACGCTCTGACTGCATTCCCGGCACACGCAGCGGACCAGGCGCTGAGCTACCACGCAAGATAAGCTGGATGCGATGAGATAAGGGTCAATCCCCATGTCGACCAAACGGCTGATCGTGTTGATGGCTCCGTTCGTATGAATCGTACTGAGCACCAAGTGCCCAGTCTGGGAGGCCCGAACGGCAATTTCCGCCGTCTCGGTATCCCGCATTTCCCCGATCATGACGATATCGGGATCCTGCCGCAAAATGGAACGCAGCCCTGAAGCAAAAGTCAGGCCGATTTGGGCGTTCACCTGCACCTGGGTGATGCCCGGTAGCCGATACTCTACCGGATCCTCAACGGTGATGATTTTGACATCAGCGCTGTTCAGCCGGTTCAAGGCGGAGTAAAGCGTCGATGTTTTACCGCTACCGGTAGGACCGGTCAGCAGGACGATGCCGTTGGGCTTCTTCAACACTTTTTCAAAGGATTCGCGGTTCGTGGGGCTGAATCCCAGCTCTTCAATCTGTTTGATCCCCGCCGACTGATCGAGAAGACGAAGCACGATGCACTCCCCGAAAACAGAAGGAAGGCAGGAGACGCGAATATCGATCTTCCGGTTGTCCACCACCATATGGATCCGGCCGTCCTGAGGCAGCCGCCGCTCGGCGATGTTCAATTTGGATATGATCTTGAGCCGGGCGGTTATTACATTCTGCATGTTACGTGGAAGCGTTTTCTCTGTATGCAGCACACCGTCTACCCGGAACCGGACATACATTTCTCGTTCCTGCGGATCGAAGTGAATGTCGCTGGCGCCTTGTTGGACAGCAGAATGAATCAACTGATTGACCAGCTTGACCGCAGGAGCGCTTTGATCGGATGTCTCGGTTTCCTCCGGCATCATCTCCTGAGTGGAGGAAGCTTTTATCTCCTCGATGAAGCTTTGGACCGAATCCTGGAACCCATAATATTTATTGAGACCCTGATCAATTTCCGACTTCAAGGCGATCATCGGCTGTACAGCCATGCCTGTGGCGATGCGAACTTCTTCAATCGCCTCGTAATTGAGCGGATCAAACATAGCGAGCTTGATTTTGCCGCCTTTGCGCTCCACCGGGATAATCCCATGTTTGCGGGCCAAAGACTCGGAGATCATATTGACCGTAGCCATATCGATGGTCGTTTCAAACAAATTAACGAACGGATACCCCAACTGGAACTCCAGAACTTCTACCAGCTGTCTTTCCGTAATAAAATTCTTCTCAACGAGAATTTCGCCGAATTTCTTGCGGGTCTGAACCTGGGCCTTCAGCACTTCCTCCAATTGAGCTTCCGTAATGATTCCATTCATGACCAGCAGTTCGCCTAGTCTCATTCGCCCTTCCCCCCAGACCATAATCCGGCCGCGTTGCAAAGCCACTCTTTCTTGTGTTTCATTCGGTCCCGCTAGTCGATTCCCCGGTTGTTTGAGCTGCGTCCGTTGACTTGTTCTCTGCTTCTGCTGAATTCGGATTGGCAGCAGTCTTTTCTTCCGGGGTTGGCGGCCTCGGCGCAATCGCCGGCTCCGGCGCGTAAAAATCCTTGTTGACTAGAGTGTCTTCGTTCCCACCCTTCCCCTTGTAAAAAACCTTAACCAATAAGCCCGGCTTGCCATCGGTGGCCTTAACTGCTTTGGCTGGGTCAGCACCAAAATCGACTACAACCTCTTTGGAAGCCTCGATCACTTCCTTGTTGACGTTTACATTGGGAGCGGTCCAATCATCAGGCGGATTGCCTTCGAGGGCGAGTGTCTGGGTTCCCCCTTCATTCTTGGTGCGTACAGCGACTGAGAACTTAGAAGTGTTATAGATAAGCAGATCAAAGGCATCTGCCGTAACGCGGGCGTCGAATCCAGGTTCTGCATAATTGGGCAGTTTCTCATGGATGTGCCGCTCCGGCACTTCCATCCTGGCTCGGAGGGCAGCTTCACTAAGTACACCGGCCAGATGAGAAGCATCCGCTTCTTTGAATTGTTCTCCCAAAAGATCGTTCTGCTTCAGCCAGTTCTTAATAGAGAACACTTTGCCAGATTTGATCTCTACCCCGTTCATGAGCTCCCACAGCTTCTTTTCCGATGGGGATAGGGCGACCTTGCTCTTAACGGTTGCGAGATTTTTAGCAGGACCGGCAACTGCTGCTTTTGGAGTTGGCCTTGCAGAAGCAGCTGGGGCAGTTGTTGCCGTTGCTTCCGTTCCCGATCCGATAACCTTATCTAAAAAGGGAATGGATATTGCGCATCCCGATAATCCGAGAGCGCATACAATGACGGTTCCTACTATGCCAATCCTGTGCCAAGGTTTTCTTATTTTTGCATCTGCCATTGTCTGAACTCCCCGCATTTTCGTGAAAATAGGTGAATTTTCCAACTAGTCTGTCAGTGTTATCTATCATAGTGGATGTGTGTAAGCGAAAAAATAACGCACAGGCATTATCTTGCTTAATAACGCATGAAGCGTAATGCATAGGCATTACGCTTTTCTCGTTGGTTCCCGAATATGAATGATTAGATCAGCCAACTATAGTCCCAACCCGCAATTGCCGAGACCTCAAATAGCCCCAAGCACCTTTAATATTAGGGAGGCCTTTGAGTTCACATGCATCTTAAGATTGATGCGCCCCACGAAAACGCGAACGGTATTTTCACTGATTTTCAGTACTTTGGCGATTTGTTTCTGGTCGTAATCCAACATCCAGTACATCGCGATCTCCTGTTCTCTGGGGGTAAGGCTGAAGTTCTTCAGCCGGTCCTCGAACATTTCCTCAATAAACCACGACTTTATCCTCTCCGAATGGATGTGGTAATCATGCTCTACATTGCCTATGATGGAATGGGCCAAGGCCCGGAGAAACAGATAGGGCACCTCGTTCATCGACATTAAGACGATGTACCCAACGACTTCTTTGGTGCTGTTGCGAACCGCCTGACATAACCCCGACCAGCTGTTAAAAGAGTTCAGATAGAAATCAGATCTCTGCAAATAAACATTCCGTCCAAGTTCCATAGCACACGCAACCGGATTGGTTCCCATACTTGAAAAGGACATCGAGCTGCCCGGTCCAAGCTGAAGCATATAATCCGAACGGGAAACCGTCTCCGTATCTCCGGAAATAGCAAGCACGATCCCCTTCTCATCCGTCAAAATTAATAAATATGAAAAATCATCAATCGACTCGTGGAGCACTTGCTGGCGGCGAAAGGCGAGCAGCAGGTTTTGATGTTTGATCAGCAGTCTTTGCAGCATGTCTCCGGGTATGCGATACCTGAGCTTCGTTTCCGTTTCAGACAGCCCGAATGAATGAGACCGATTGAAACCTTCCGTTTTCTCGTAGTCTGTAAGTCGGATATTTCCATCCAAAGACCCCGCGGAAAGTGAAACAGTTGCATTCATCTCTTTGTCACTCCTAATCAAAATTTGCCGATTTTTGTTGAAAGCGTTTTCTTTGAGTGTATGCCACAATTATTCTCCTTTTTTCCAGTTTTTCCTTCTCACTTCTTCAATATTTTTACATTTATATTAGTTTTACTCTTTTCGTGTCGTTTCGCTGCATAAAAAAAGCCCCCAGATCCACTCGCAACCTCGTGTATCACAAGGTTATCGAATAGGATCTGAAGGAATCGATTCGTGCCGGAAGTTTTTTATTTCATTTTGTATAAAATGCGGCCGCCTCCGACAATAAGCGCCAGCGCCAACAGCGTTCCGCCGTATTCGGTAAAGAGTTTACTTGCCCAGCCCGGAAAAACGGTGTAGATCATGAGGATAATCCCGAGATACAGCAGAATGTTCCCGGCGATGACAGGCTTGACCAGCATAGCGTCCAATTCCCGCTCGGGACGGTCGTCCAAGCCCGTGAGCCAGCTATTGACCAGGTCGGCCCGATGGCTCACGTCAAACAAACAGTAGACGTATTGGAGGGGCAACAGCAGCGCCATAAAAACGATGATCGGAACGCCTACCGATTCATTATTCTCAAAGACTTGAACAACAAGAGGGAGGAGCGCGATGTTCAGGATAAACGAAATCATGAAGCTTAGGCCCCGCCGCATCAACCCCAGATACAAGTGCCCCATCCCGGGAAAAATGAAAGAAAACCCGATGGCGCTGCCCCGGCTTTTGGGCGGTTTCGAGGAAACCGGGGGGCGGAAAGGCGGAACGCTGCCGTAAGGCGGCTCCTGGTAGCGGTAGTGCTCTTCAGCGCCGCGGTTTGGCGGAAAGGTAGGGTCAATGCGAAAGCTGGCGCTAGGCTCGCCAGGCTGTTCGAAGCCGTTAGGCTGTCCGTTCTTTGGATCGTTGGCATTCACCATGGAAATCAGGCTCCTTTTATCGGAAGGTTTCGTTTTCGTTGATCTCAGCATACAAGCTAGTTGTCATAAGCGTGTAGTGTCATCCGTCATGTGACGAATCACGCAAGGCTAAACGGCTAACGCAGTCCTAACAGGACGAGCGGCGTTTTTGCCATAGCGGGAATAAGGCTATTTATAGTGCCAGACTTATAAAGTCTTATGAAGGGGCAAAGCAGCAGCTACAAAAGCCCCTCTTCCTTCGCTTTCTTGGCCGCTGCCGTTCGGTTGTGCACATCCAGCTTGGAAAAAATCGAACTGATGTAATTGCGCGCCGTCCCTTCCGACAAATACAGCTTCTCGGCGATTTGACGGTTGGACAAACCGGCGGAAAGAGCGTCCAATACCTGCAGTTCCCGGTCGCTCAGACCGTAGTCAATGGGTTTACCGTTCCCGGCCCCCCCGTTTGAACAAGATTCTTGCCCTTGCCCTCCCGGGAATCCTTCCGATCCTGACCCCGCCGCTGCCTTCCCCTTATATTGGCTAAAGATCGCCTTGGCCAACTCCTGTGGGATCAGCGTTTCTCCTCGATGAACATGGCGAATGCCCGAAGCCAAGTCTCGGGGATCGATGGCTTTCAAAATATAGCCCTCGGCACCGGAATTGAGCGCCTCCAGCACATAATCCACCTCTTGAAAAGTGGTGAGAATGATGACTTTTACTTGCGGCCAGCGCTCTTTGATGATCCGCGTCGCCTCGACGCCGTCCATGACCGGCATGTTAATGTCCATCAGGATAATATCGGGCGCCCCAGCTTCACAGAGCCGCACCGCTTCCTCCCCGTTCTCGGCCTGGCCCGCCATTTCAAAATCCGGTTCTAAACCCAAAACAATGCCCAGGCTTTTGCGGATTAGCTCTTGGTCTTCCGCGATGGCTATACGAATTTGACTCATCGTTTCATTCCCCCTCCAACAGGCCCCGTTTCAAGAACGTCCCGCTCTTGCTGCTCTTGTACAACCAACTGATCCTCCCGCAAGGGAACGCGGCAGCGGACGTCGGTTCCCTCTCCGGGGCTCGAAATCACTTCTAGCATTCCCGCCAGTGCGGACAAACGCTCCTTCATGGAGCGGAGACCAAAACCTTCGACAACGGCAGCCATTCCTATCCCGTTATCTTTTACAGATAGCTCGACGAAGGCTGGCGCGTAAGTCAGACGGATGCGCACCCGCTTGGCGTCTCCGTGCTTTTTGGCATTGGTCAGTGCCTCTTGCAAACAACGGGTAAGGACCAACCGAAGCGTCTGGGATGTCTCGCGCTCCTGGCCGATAATCTCCAGCTCCGTAGAGGTGCTGGTATGCTTCGCAAATACGGTAGTGACGCGGCTCAGCACCGCCGACAGCTCCACTTCCTCTTCCGCCATCCGGTGAATGCTGGCTCTCACCTCATCCAATCCCCTGCGAGTGGCCGTGAGAAGTTCCTGTAAATTGGCTTTCGCTTCTTGCGGAGCCCGGTCAATCAGAAGCCGTACTGCGTCCATACCCATAACGGCTGTCGTAAAAGAATGACCTACCGTGTCATGGAGCTCCCGGGCCACCCGATTGCGCTCCTCCAGCACGGCGATGGTCTCCACCTGCCGGGAGTACTGCTCCAGCGCCTCATTTTTTTCCCGGATCGTTTGCAGGAGCTCGCTTGTCTGCTTATGAGATGAGGTGATAAAGTTCAGGGCATACCCTAAACCGTACAGAGCACAATAGGAAGCAAAAAAATCAATGGCGGACATCGAGGTTATTTCCGGTTTCCCCCACCATAACGTGAGCGCCGGCAAAATCAGTAAAACCAAGGGAGCGGTGAGCCAAATACTTTTCTTTCCGCTCAAATAGCCTAAGGTTAATGGCAAATAAAGGAATTTATAAACCCCCACTCCGCCAAGGATCGGCGTCGAGTAGAGGAACAATCCACCGGTTATCAGCGTTTCCGCCAGCAAATAAGGAGTCGGGCGAACCGAGCCCGGGCGAAAGAAAACTTGCGGAATCAAATAAGACAAAATGAACCAAGCCAACAGGATGCTATAAAAGTCGCCTCCTGCATAGCTCCGGGTAAGAACCGCGATGCTGCATGCAAACCAAAGCGTCCGCAAAGCGAATATGAAAAGATCCAGCCGCTGCCACTCCCGCTTATGCAGAAGCTCCTTTGTGACGGCCTGAATCAGGCTGCGACATGTTGCCAAATCCTTTCACCTGCCAAATCATGAGTTTCGTCACTACCATTTTCCTTGTCCAATTTGATTATACAGCGGCTATTCCGTGTACCATAGTGCAGAATATCATATGACAGGTTTGAGGAAGCAAAAAACCGCCCCTGTTTCGTCCTTGGGGACGGCAACCGGAGGCGGTTTGATTTGTTTTTCGTTTTCGGATAATCGGGAAATAAGGGCAGCTCATTAAGCTAATGTAGGTTGGATTTGGAAAAGCGGAACGCCTTCGTATTCTTCCTTCACGGCGATATCTGCCGGCTCCAACCGATTGATGTCAGCTCCCAGAGCGTACAGGTTCTGCACAATGCCGACATAGCCGCGGTCGATATGCTGAACACCAGTCACTTCAGTTTCGCCTTCCGCCACAAGGCCAGCCAAAATAAGCGCAGCTCCCGCCCGCAGATCGGAAGCGCACACTTTGGCCCCTTTGAGGCGAGCTCCGCCTTTTACAAGGGCAGTCCGGCCGTCCACTTTAATATCCGCATTCATGGCGCGGAAGGCTTCCACGTGCATAAAGCGGTTTTCAAATACCGTTTCCGTTACCAAACTCGCCCCTTCGGCCTTGAGAAGCAGCGCCATCATCTGCGACTGCATATCCGTCGGAAAGCCTGGATGCGGCAATGTTTTTACATCAACCGCACGCAGCGGTACTTTGGCAGAAACCCGAATAGAGGTCTCGTTTTCCGTTATCTCGACACCCATCTCCCGCATTTTGGAGATAAGCGGCCGCAGATGGTTGCCGATTGCTCCCTCCACCTCTACATCTCCGCCAGTTATTGCTGCGGCAACCATATATGTGCCCGCTTCGATCCGGTCGGGGATTACGGTATGGGTGGCGCCCACAAGTTTCTCTACGCCGTCGATGCGAATGACGCCGGTTCCGGCCCCCCGGACTCGCGCCCCCATGGCATTCAAATAGTTGGCTAAGTCGACGATCTCCGGCTCCATGGCGGCATTCTCGATATACGTCGTACCTTTGGCCAATGCCCCGGCCATCATGATGTTCTCGGTAGCGCCTACGCTAGCAACGTCCAGGTAGATCTTGGCGCCTTTCAGCCGTCCCTCGCTGCGGGCTTCAATATAGCCCATGCCGACATCGATGGTCGCTCCCATCGCCTCAAAGCCCTTCAGGTGTTGATCAATGGGACGGGAGCCGATGGCACAGCCGCCGGGAAGAGCGATCTTCGCCCGGCCCAAACGGGCCAGAAGCGGACCCAGTACAAGAAAGGAAGCCCGCATACGCCGGACCCATTCCGGGGAAGCTTCCGAAGTCGCCAAATTTGTCGCATCGATCCGCACCGTATCGCTGAGATAGTCGGATTTTGCCCCAAGGCTCTGAATCACCTTGTTGATGGTGTGCACATCGTCGAGCGGAGGAGCGTCATGAATGACACTCGTCCCTTCGGAACCGAGCAGAGATGCTGCCAGTATGGGTAGCACTGCGTTTTTTGCTCCGTTAATTTTAACCACGCCAGTCAGTGGATTCCCTCCGCGGACGATGATTTTGCTCATGCCCCTGTCCCTCCGCGCCATTCGAATTTTTGCATAATCGCCATAATATTCGCAGCCTCATTCATTTTTCATGTGGTCGTTCTTTTATCTATAACCATTTTGAGCAACACGGCTATCTCTTATGCGGTGGGATTGCCGTTAAATCGCCCCAATGGACACAGGTCGTTACACATTTTCATATGCCGCCGCGTTCAAAACAGTCCCGGCAGCAGTTGAGACCAAGAGAAATAATCCATCAAGAACCGCCCCAATTCATACCCAAGGACGATGGAAAGGAAGATCTGCAGCAGCTTTGCCATAGGCGATTTCGGCTGTTTGAGGAACAGATCAAACCGAAACTGCTGAAGACACAGCCAGGCTAACGTAATGCAGACCAATGTAATGAGAATGCTGCCCAGGCCGCTGATCGCCATGGACTGAGCCAAAGTGTTATCGGTCATGTTTTGGAGGATCTCCTTTCACTCAAGGTCTGTTAGTGGCTTTAAGGCCCAGAGTTTGCAGTCGTGAGCCGCAAGCTGTAGATATCGCCCACCGCGTCTTTCGAAGCCAACTTGATGTAGTATACGCCTGCGGGGAGTCTGGCTGTGTATCTCCATGTAGGCTGTCTTCCCATTTCCGACCACAAGGGGGAAGGCTCCTGAACCTCCGTCTTAACGGGCCGGAGCCCTTGGTCCAGAATCTCAGGCTGCTCTTTCCCGCTTAAGGTTCCCGCGTTCCACTCCAGATTGATTTCATCTTCTTTGTCCAAGGTGAAGGTAAACCAATCGGCATCTGCGCCGTCGTTCAGCTTACCGCTGTAGGACACTCCCGGCCTCATGATTGACGCTTCGTAGGAGGCATCGTTGGGTTCATTGGGGTCCGGCATCTCGGAATCGAACTCAATATCCAGCGTGTATTCGCCCACAGCCGGATAGGCGGAACGGGCGACATTGCCTACCCGCAAATAGTACGTTCCAGGCTCAAGCGCAAGCACAGGGGATCTTTCCGTAACGCCGTCACTTTCTTGATCGAGAAAGACACCCTCTTCATTCTCTCTGCGAATCAATAAGGTTGGGTCCAGTCTCTTGCTGTCTACTGAAACCGTAAATCGGACGCGGCTTGCCGCCGTAAGGTGCAGCTGAAACCAATCCTTGTCGCCGACGGTATCGAAATTGCCAACCAGCGACTGGCTGCGTAAAGGCAAGGTATATGCCTGATAAGGGCGATCATTACCTTCAAAGGCATCCGGATTCATCCGAAAACGCGGTGTCAAATGGTAAGGTTGCAAAATCGGCTTATTCGAATACCGGAGTTCGGAGTCATCGATTGCGGGGTCCGTCCTAATTTCATCGGATGGGCCCGTTAATTTAATATAGGTACGGCCTTTATGTACCGGCAATGTAGCGATTCCGCCTCCATCACCCGCTTTAAAGGAAAAAGAGCTCCCCTTGTCTTCCCCACCGAGAAAGCTCTCGGTCTGCCAGCCCTGGGTCTTGTATTCCCAGCCCCCGGCTTCAAGAGTCAGATCGAGAAACCCGTCGAAGGGGGCATCCACGAAATACCAATCTTCATCGCGAGATCCGGTAAATCCGGCCTCACTTTGTTTATTCATCGGCAAAATCCGGGGGATCGGCGTCTTCTTCCCTGTAACGGCAGACTCATCCTGACCTGTTGCCGGTTTCGTATCCGTTTCTTCATAAGCGTCGATACTCGGTTCCATCGCAATAGCGCGATCCGCCCGAAGCAGACCGTAGCCCGTTTCCGGGTCCCAGCCCGGCTTGCCTAAATCTTCGGCAGAACGACGGATAATATCGCGGATTTGCGCAGGCGTCAGCTCGGGATGAAGCGCCCATACCATCGCGCAAACAGCTGCTACCTGCGGCGCTGCCAGTGACGTTCCTCCGCTGAACTGATAACCTCCCTGCCGAGCGGTAGTAAACACGCTCCAGGGAGCCAAAACATCCAGTTCATCGCCATAGTTGGAGGCAACGGAACGTTCATTATCCGCTGTCGCTCCCCCCACCGACAAAACGGTGGAATAAGCAGCCGGATACTTCACCGGCCCGCCTTCATTGCCGGCGGCGGCTACGAGCAGCACGCCTTTTTTCTCCGCATAACGGACGATGGATTCCATATATTCGGATGGTTTATTAAGACCGAGTGAAAGAACGACGATGGAAGCTCCGTGGTCAACGGCATAACGGATTCCCTCGCCCAGCGTATCTTCTTCGCCGGTGCCATCGGACTCCAGCGCTTTCACCGGCATGATTTTCGCATCCCACAATAACCCGGCGATGCCTTTTTCATTGTTGGCTACTGCGGCGATGACACCCGCCACGTTGGTACCGTGGCCGTTGTCATCATTGGGAGGCGTACCTGGATTCACTAGATTAATGCCGGAAACAAGCTGTGACGCTAAATCCGGATGGTTCAGCTCAACGCCGGTATCCACGATGGCGATGACTCGTTCGGGATTTCCCGTCACGACGCTCCAGGCTTCGAAGGCATGAATTTGATTCAAATATTTTTGATGACTCTCCATGGGGTCATTGGATCGGCGACTTTCTGTAGGAAGGTTCGCTTTAAGCGGCGTAGCCGCCGGCACCGAGGTGGTGTCCCCCGAAGAAGGCGCAGCAAGAGCGAGATTCGCCGGAAGGAACAACAGGAACAACAATACGGCAAAGCCCTTGATCCTCATACACGCTCTCCTTGCTGACAACTTTTCCGAAATTCCCCGCTCTTTCGATGGAATCTCCCCCGAATTGTCTATATTCGTATTCGCTGTTTATCGAACCTCCTCCTGCCTTGCAAAAAAGAAACAGTACGAAAGTCCCAGCACCCTTTATTGTAATAAATAACGGCCATTTCCGTCAAAAGGTTTCATTTGCCACGGGCAGATAGGCAAACGTTTGCCCATTTTCGGCATACAGTCCCAGCCTTACCGAAGGGGGCGGATTCCATACCGTTCAGGCCGCTAGCCCGAATATGGTTGAATGAGGCTTCGGCGCTTTTGAAGCCGGGCTCGTGACTCTCCCCTATTCTTTTGCCTCCGCTGCTTTCATGCAGCTTGCCGGCCGCTTGTTCGACAAATTCGGCATCCGCTGGCTGGCTATCACCGGCTGCGGTTTGCTTGCTGCAGCTACGTTCTTGTTTTCCCGGCTTTCCGGCGACGCTTCTCTCGGAATAATTATTCCTCCTCTTGTCTTGATGGGCGCCGGTATGGGGCTTTGTATGATGCCGCTGAACACCCATGTCATGAAATCCGCTCCCCTTCACTTGGCCACTCGTGTTTCCTCCCTTACCAGCGCCATGCAGCAAGTGATCACCTCTCTCGCCGTTGCCGGGATGACGACCAGCTTGACCAGAAGCGTGGGAAAACACCTCCAATCAGGAGGTCCCGATCACACGACGGCTTGGATGTATGCTTATAGCCATGCCTTCTCGATCATCATGTTTATCGCCGTTTTCGGCGTCATTCTCGGATTTTTCATCCGCAAGACAGAACCCAGCCAAGGATAAACGCTAATGGTTCTGCCCAATTTGCGCAGCAGGAACAAGACCAAATGCCCCTTATCCGCAAGCATCCGCCCTGTAAATGTTGTGTATTCATTGGTCTATTCACCCACCTTTGTTAGAATCGGCTGAATATGAAAGAAGGTATTTCTTCCATATTATAGAATTGGTAAACGTACTTTTACGTGTACTTATACCATCAAAGGGGCGAAAACAATTGCTGCAAGTTAAAACGAAATATGGCGGATTTGTTCGAACTTTTATTCTTTTGATTATTGTTTTTTTACTCATCATCCCAGGCTCTATTATCCATGGCGAATCTCCAGAAACTCCTGAGAATCCCAGTCTTGTTTCAGAGTCAGATAAACTCATCATTCCATGGAAAACAGAACAGACCGGTTTTCAAAATTATTATATAAGCGATTATGCATACGGGAATGGAACATATGTCGGCGCATCTGAAGAAGGAACAGTCATGACGTCGAAAGACGGAATAAACTGGACTCCACATAAATATAAGGGTGACCGGTTTAATCGTATTATTTGGGCCAAGGATAAATTTGTAGCTGTAGAACACGCAGACAGTGCGAATAAATCAATCTGGACATCAACGAATGGGATAGACTGGTCGCCTGTGGATTACGTATTCCGAACTTATAGTTGGCTAGATGATCTTGCTTGGGATGGCAAGCGTTTCGTTGCAACTGGCGGGCCTAACGGAGTCGGAGTAATCTTCACATCGGAAGATGGTTTAAATTGGACTGAACGAACATCCGGTTTAAAGACATCCATCAAATCAATCGCTTATGGCAATGGTGTGTTTGTAGGATTGGGTTATAAAGGAAATGAAGCCGTGGTTTCGAAGGACGGGATTACCTGGAAGAAATACAAGACCAGTAAAAAGGACTTAACCATTTGGGATATCGACTATGGCGGCGGTCTCTTTTATGGCGTTGGTGATCAATCGTTGATCTATTCAAAAGACGGAGTGAACTGGACGGAAATAAACAGCACCATTTACTGGTACAAAGCAACATGGGTCAAAGACCGGTTTTATTTAGCCGGTAATGAACGTATGAAGGATGGCACGTACCATAGGGTTATGATGTCTACAACAAAAGACAACAAGCTTACACCCGTCAAACTATCAAATGACGACGCGACTCTATTTTATATTCTTTATAACAATGAACAGCTAATTACTTCTACCTCTCGCGGATTGTTGAAATCCAAAGACGGATTGGGTTGGACCTACATCAAAAGATTCCCGCTGCATTTCTTTGATGCGATGAACGATGCTGCGGCTAGTCCCGATAAGATGGTCATGGTTGGGGGTTACAGGGCTTCTTATGATGTACCCAAAGGGAGTTATGCAGCAAGTATTCGGCTCGATTCAAATGGTGTTTGGAAGAGCAATGAAATGATAGATTCTTTTCCGCTAAATAGTGTAGCTTGGACCGGTAGCGAATTTCTGTCAGTCGGCCACAAAGGAATAATAATGGCATCCAAAGACGGGATAACGTGGAGCAACCTGCCTTCGCCAACGAAGAACAGTTTAAATGTCATTCGGAAGTTTGGTGACAAGATCTACATAGGTGGAGACAATGGAACCCTCTATTCTTCAAAAGATGGTAGGAAATGGACAAAGTGCGCCGCTACTTTTGCCATGTCCCCTGAACTTATTGACAATGTTTCCGCTCTTTCCTCTAATGGCAAAGTTATTGTTGCCGCTGGAAAATATGGAGTAATTGAAACCTCATCTGATGGTGTGAAGTGGTCGAAAAGCAACATAGATAGCGTGTCTCGGATCTATGATATCACTTGGGAATCCAACCGATTTTGGCTATCAGATAGTTCGGATAATACTTATTATTCAGTAGATGGAAAGAAGTGGGATCGTTTGATCAGACTTTCTCCTGACTACTATTCCAATGGCATAATGAAAATAGTGGCCGCTAATGATTTATTTGTTGGAATAAGTGAACCAGGCACCTTCTATCTTTCTCAAGGTTCTCGAATATCAGGTTACCTGGAGTGGGAGCCACAGAAAAATGCAGTGGGCACGTGGAACGCGACGATCCTTTTTAAAAATAAAATCTACTCTTTCAAAGGACAAGAAGGCATGTTAATTGGCGATCTGTCGAAGCCTAGTTTTGAAAAAAGCGACGAGGATATGCCCAATATTCCATTCGATCAGTTGAAGTCAAAGTGAGGATGAAGTCCAATCTCGCAAAAAACAAGCCCTCCTTATCGGCCCGTAAGGGTAGATAGGGAGGGCTTTCCTTATGCTTTCGACCGGACAAAGATCAACTATTCGCCCGGCAGACAACCGTCTTAGAACACTTCGAGCAGGTTGAATACTTCGTTGACAAATCGCAGCAGACCTTGCGGGTATGCACCCATCGCTACGCTAGCCAGTGCGCAAATCCAGATCGTAACGATCAGCGCTTTGGCAGGTTTAACTTCGGTTTGCTGAGCTTCCGAACGCATGAACATTTGACGGATAACGCCAAAGTAGTAGTAGAACGAAAGCACGCTGGTCGCCAGCATGATGGAAGCCAGCCAATAAATCTTGTTTTCCAAGGTTCCCATCAGGATGAAGATCTTCCCGAAGAAGCCACCGGTAACCGGGAAACCTGCCAAAGACAGGACCAGGATAACCATAGCGAAGGTTGTCCAAGGAGCACGGTAGAACAAGCCGGCATAGCCGCGGACATCTTCGGTGCCCGATGCTTTCTTCACAACCATCAGCACGGCGAAGGCGCCGATGTTCATGAGCATGTAAGCTGTCAGGTAGTAGGAAAACTCCGCAAAGTTGGAGTAATGCACCAGAGAGAATTTCGCCGCCAACGGTACCAGCAAGTAACCCGCGTTGGCAATACCGGAGTAAGCCAACAGTCGTTTCATATTGCTTTGCTTGAGCGCCAGTACGTTACCGACGATCATAGCCGCAGCCGCAACGACACACAAGGCCAAGAAAGCGTCCTTTTGGATATTCAGCGGTGCGCCGCTAGAATCGGATTGCAGGTAGATGCCGTAGAAAAGACGGAACATGACGGCGAAACCGGCGCCTTTCGAAACAGTCGCCAAGAAGGCGGAGATCGGCGTCGGCGCTCCTTGATAAACGTCAGGAGCCCAAGTATGGAACGGCGCAGCGGCGATTTTGAAGCCAAAACCAGCCAGCAGCAGGAAGAAGCTCATGTACAGCATCGCTTCCATGGACGGATCCAATTGAGCGATGCCTTGGCGAATCGCCGTAATATTGGTGGAGCCGGTCATACCGTACAGGAAGGACATACCGTACAGGATGAAGGCCGAAGCGATTCCGCCTTGCACTGCGTACTTGAACGCGCCCTCGCTGGAGAGAAGGTTTCTCTTGCGCATGCCCACCAGTACATAGGATGCGATGCTGAGGGTTTCCAGGCCGACATACAAGGTGATCAAGTCGCTGGAGGAAGCCATGAACATGGCGCCCATCGTTGCCGGGAGCAGCAGGTAATAATACTCGCCGGTTTGATGGATCTCTTCCTCTTCCGTTGAACCGAAGCTCATGAGCAGGATCAGCGCCGTGCCCACCAGGAAGATCAATTTAAGGATATTGGCAAAATCATCGATCCGGTACGCGCCGCCCAGCAGGCTGACGGTATTTGCAGGATCGAGGTTGTAGATGACGAAGCCGGCCGATACGGCGACACCCAGGAGGGAAAGCCAACCGATGACGGTCCTGCTCATTTTCCGCGGCAGGAACAAATCCAGAAGAATCAGGGCAAGAGTGAAGGCGACCAGCGTCAGCTCCGGAGCCAGGTGCCCCATGTCCGCAAGCGTCAGCCCTGTAAATGCTTGTGTATCCATTGGTCTATTCACCCGCCTTTGCCGTCAGAATCGACTGAATGTGTTGGTCAAAACCGGTTACCGTATGATCAAGGGTATGATTCAGGATACCGGGGTACAAGCCCAGCAGCAGGATAAAGGCTACCAGGATGATCATAGGTACCGCTTCGATTAGACGGGCGTCGCGCATAACGACTTCCTTGAATTTATTCGGTCCGAAGGTAATGCCGAGAACCCCGCGGAGCATGTATACCGCCGCGAAGATAATGCCCAAGGCACCTACGACGGTGATCCACTTCATCGAGTCAAACAGACCGAGGAAGCTCAGGAATTCGCCGACAAAGCCGGATAATCCGGGCAGACCGAGGGAAGCCATACCAGCCGTCAGCAAAATGCCGCCGATAAACGGAACATTGGCCGCAAGGCCGCCCAGCTGATCCAGATCGGTGGTCTTGGTCCGCTCGTAGATGGCTCCAACGAGAAGGAACAAGAGTGCCGAGATCAAGCCGTGGGATACCATTTGGAAAACCGCGCCGTTCAAGCCCGTAGTATTAAAGGCCGCGATACCGAGAAGCACGATGCCCATATGGCTGATACTGGAGTAGGCCAGCAGCAGTTTGAAGTCGGTTTGAACGAAAGCGAGAACCGCTCCATACAAAATGTTGATGACGCCCAAAATCGCCAGAGCCACTGCCCAATCTTTGGCTTGTTCCGGGAAGATGAGGATGCCGAAACGGATCAGACCGTAGGCGCCCATCTTCAGCAAAATGCCGGAGTGGATCATAACGATGGAAGGCGGAGCTTCTTGGTGCACCTTCAGCATCCACGTGTGGAACGGGAAGATCGGCAGCTTGATGCCGAATGCCACAAGGAACATGGCGAATAGCGTGGTCTTCAAACCAGCTGTCAGATGGAACGGAGCTTCCTTAATGTTCACGTATGCATCCGGATTATGGAACAGGTTGTTCATGATCGTATCCAGATTGCCGCTGAACACAATGGAGAAGCCGGAGGCGTTTTGCGCTTCGCTGAAGCCAGCCGTCGTCACGAGAATGAGGAAGGCGAGCAGCATGATCGCCGAGCCCAAGCCGTTGTAGAGCAGGAACTTGATGGCTGCTTTTTCCCGATCCAGATAGCCCCAAATGCCGACGAGGAAAAACATCGGAACGAGCACGGCTTCAAAGAACAGGAAGAACAGGAACACGTCGTGGGCCATAAACACGCCGAACATGCCGGTTTCAAGGATCAAGAAAAGAATATAGTAGAGCTTCCATCTCTTTTTGATATAAACCGAGCCCAGTGCCGCCATAGTTGCAATGAGTGCAGTCAGGAACACGAAGGGCATGGATAAACCGTCCACTGCAAAATGGTACTGGAACGAGATGGTGAAAGACGTGATATCCTCGCTGATCTGCGCCGCGCTAAGCGGAATGTTCAGCCAATCGTATTTCTCCACGAACTGCGAAGCGGAACTCGCGGCATTGAAATCGGCATACAGCAGAGCAGACAGCACCAGCGGGATAATCGTGGCGGAAACGCCGACGATCTTGATCCAACGTCCGTTATCTTTTTTCAGGAACAACAGCACAAGGACGCCTAACAGCGGCGAGAAGGCAATCAAGCTGAGAATCGGCCAATCAGAAAACATGGATGAACCTCCTTCCCGCCAGAACGAGCACAAGCACAATGAGACCGAGCACCGTTACCAAACCGTAGGTTTGCATTTGGCCGTTTTGCAGGCGCGTCATGAGACGACCCAGCCACAGGAAGAACCAGGTTACGGCTTTGACGATGCCGTCCACGACATACTCGTCAAAGAGGGCAAGCAGTTGGCCCAAGCCTTTCAGCGGAGTAACAATGATCGCTTGATAGATTTCGTCGATAAAATATTTACGGTGAACTAGGGTGTACAACCAAGGCAAGTTGCCCGACACAATCGTCGAAGAAATGGCTTGTTTGGAGTACATGGCCCAACCGAAAGCGATACCCAAGAGTCCGGCAACGGTGGAAAGCACCATGACCGTGATGTTGGCTTTCTCTTCCAGAGCACCGCCTGTAAGCCAGTGACCCAGTCCGCCGTTCATGCCCGGAATCATCACGAAACCGGCGACAGTGGCCAGAACAGCCAAAATGATCAACGGAATCGTCATAGAAGCAGGAGATTCATGAGGCTCGCCGTGACCGTGAGCGTCCGCTTTGGAACGGCTCTTGCCGGCAAACACCATGAAGAAGACCCGGGACATATAGAAGGCGGTGAAGAAAGCCGCCACCAGTGCAACCCAGAACAGGATTTGATTGTTGTCGTATGCTTCCGCCAGAATCGCATCCTTGGACCAGAAGCCAGAAAACGGCACGATACCGGAAAGAGCGAGTGCACCGATCCCGAAGGTCCAGGCCGTGATCTTCATCGTTTTGCCCAAGCCGCCCATTTCGCGAATATCCTGGGTTCCGGCGGAGTGAATGACACTGCCAGCGCCGAGGAACAACAGCGCTTTGAAGAAGGCGTGGGTTAACAGATGGAAGATCGCAGCGACATAGGCCAGCTCAGTGCCGAGGCCAAGAGCCATCATCATGTAACCCAATTGGCTGACGGTGGAGTAAGCCAGCACCCGTTTGATGTCGTTTTGCGCCGTGCCGATGGTAGCCGCAAAGATCGCGGTAAAGCCCCCGACGATGGCAACAACGAGACGGGCATCGGCGGATGCCATGAAAATATCATAAGTGCGTGCCACCAGGAATACCCCGGCGGCGACCATGGTAGCGGCGTGGATCAGCGCACTGATCGGCGTCGGACCTTCCATGGCGTCGGGAAGCCAAGTATGTAGCGGGAATTGACCGGATTTACCCATGGCGCCGACAAAAATCAAGATACCGATCAAGGTGATTAGGCCGGCTCCCAGCGCGGGACTGTTGCCAAAGAAGTTATGGATCTGCGAGAAGCTGACATCATGGTTCGGCATGTTCCACCATAACAGCAGAGTGGCGATGAACAGGCCCACGTCCCCGATACGGGTGACGATGAAAGCTTTTTTGGCAGCCGCTCTCGCTTCCGGCTTGTGGAACCAGAACCCGATCAAGAGGAAGGAACAAACGCCTACCAATTCCCAGAAGATATACAACTCAATCAGATTTTCCGCCAGCACCAGTGCCAGCATCGAGAAGGTGAAAAGGGAAACATACGCGTAAAACACGTTGATTCGCTCATCCCCGTGCATATACCCCTTGGAGTAAAGGACGACCAGCAGGCTGACCAGGGTGACGACCCCAAGCATCAGCGCGGTCAAGTTGGTTACCTCAAAGCCCATTTTCAGCGTATAATCGCCGATTTTGAGCCATTCCAGCGAGTTCCAGGTATAGTCGCGAGCGTCGTCAAGCCGTCCGATCAACACCAGAACAGCCATCACGAAGGATGCTAGAGCGGCGACAATGCTGACGATTGCGCCCAGCCCCTTCAATTGCTTGCCGGCCGCTATCAATACCACGAACGCGAGCAGCGGGAAAAGAGGGACCAACCACGCGTACTGCGATAAATCGGACATGGTTCTTGCCTCCTAAAAGCTTCAAGTCAAAACGTCGTTTAGCCTTTCCTGCGATGCAGGTTAATTCTTCATTTCATCCATTTCGGTAACATCCGATGTTCCCTTCGTGCGGAACAAGGCAATGAGAATCGCGATTCCCACCGCGACTTCTGCCGCCGCCACCGTCATGGTGAACAGCGAAAAAATCTGCCCCGTCAAAGACGGATTGACGCCCAATTTGGAAAAGGCGACGAGATTCAGGTTGACGGCGTTAAGCATGAGCTCAACAGAAAGAAGAACGATGACCCCATTTTTTTTCGTCAACGCCCCAAACAGGCCGATGCAGAACAGGATCGCTCCAAGGGTTAAATAAGGAGTAATGATTTCGCTCATTGTTCATCCTCCTCCCGTCTGGCAATAATGACAGCTCCGAGGAACGCGACAGTCAAAAGAACCGACATGATTTCAAACGGAATGACGTGAACGTTGAATAGAAGCTTGCCGAGCTCCAGCGGATTGTCCTTTCCGGGATCAAAGGTGCCGCCCGGGAAGCTTGCCTTTTGAATGGCGTAGAAAAGAATGCCGAAAAGGACCAGACAGGCTGCAAGCACCACGCCGATATAGGCCGGCTTGCGTTGATCGCCTTCCCCTTCGCCCTCCTCATCCCCTTCAGCCTTATGGGTCTTGGTCAGCGCTATGCCGAAAATCGTCAGGATAGTGACGGCGCCGGCGTAAATCAGCACTTGGACAAAAGCGACGAATTCCGCCTCCAGCATAATGTACAGACCCGCCAAGCTGAGGAACGTCACCGCGATGGAGAGAACCATGTAGACGACTTTCTCAGCGTTGATCATCATAATGCCGCCGCCGATGGCCAATACCGCGAAAATCAGATAGAAAATACTGCTTGCATCCGAAAGATTATCAACAAGATTATTCAGCATCTTTCTTAGCCCCCAGTTTCTGCATCGCGGAATTGTTTTCCTGACGGATGTTGCTGTTGTTTTCGCTGAGCCATTTTTTATCCTTGAACAGCTCATCGCGGGTGTATGCCGCAATTTCGAAGTTGTTGGTCATGACGATCGCTTCGGTCGGACATACTTCCGTGCAAAGATCGCAGAGAATGCAAAGTTCAAAATTCAAGTCGAAGGTATCGATGACCTTCCCTTTTTTCTCAGGGTCGGGATTCGGTTTACCTGTCAACGTGATGCAATCCGTCGGGCACGTACGCGCACAGGCGTTGCAGACGATGCATTTCTCCGGATCAAAGTGTTGGATCCCCCGGAAACGGTCCGGCATTTGAAGCGGAACTTCCGGATAGGAATGGGTAACCTTCTTGGTGAACATTACCTTCAAGGTAGTGCCCAGCCCTTTGGCTATGCCTCTCACAGGCATTTCACCTCACTTTGGACTGACCGCGCTCATCAACAATGAGAAGCGGCGTTCGGTTTGTTGGATTAGAAGATCTGCATGATGGCGGCGGTAATGAAGATGTTAAGCAAGGATAACGGCAGCAGCACTTTCCAGCCGAAGCTCATCAGTTGATCGACCCGCACCCGCGGCATCGACGCCCGTACCCAGAACATGCAGAATACGCAGAAGACGAATTTCACGGCAAACCAGAACAAGCCGGGAATGACGTCCAGAATCACGTTGCCGGTGTGCCAGCCTTCCAGAGCCGGGAAGGGCGCATGGTGGCCGCCCAAGAACAGAACCGTGGTCAAGCAGGCCATAGCGAAGGTGTACACATACTCGGTCAGATAGAAAAAGGCGTAACGGAAACCGGTATACTCGACGTTGTAGCCGGCAACCAGCTCGTTTTCCGCTTCCGGCAAGTCGAAGGGCGTCCGGTTCAATTCGGAAATGCCGGCGATGATGAAGACCACGAAGCCGACGATCTGCGGGATGAAGTTCCAGTGCCAGAAGCCACCGGCTTGGTACTCGACGATACCGTGCATGTTGAGCGTTCCGGCCATCATCACGGTACCGGTGACGGAAATAACCAGCGGAATCTCGTAGCTGACCATTTGCGCCGCCGAGCGCATGCCGCCGATCAAGGCGTATTTGTTGTTCGAGGACCAGCCGCCCAGCATGAAGCCGATGGTCGAGATGCCCGACAAAGCGACATAGTATAAAATGCCGATGTTCAGGTTTGTGAAGTACAGCTTATCCGTAAACGGAATGATTGCCATGATGACGAAGGACGGCACGAATGCAATAACCGGAGAGATGAGAAAGAGATATTTTTCCGCCTTGCGGGGAACGACATCTTCTTTAAACAACAGCTTCATGACGTCCGCCACGGACTGTAAAAGACCCCATGGACCCGTTCGGTTGGGTCCGATCCGGAACTGCATCCAAGCGATGACCTTGCGTTCGAAAAAGATCGCGTACACAACATAAGTTAAGATGATAACCAGTAAAACGACTGCGAAAAAGACGAAAACGAAAAAGCTCCACCACGATATCGGTTGATTCAGCAAATCGCCCATCAGCAGTCCACCTCCCCGACGATAATATCGGTAGCGCCCAGGATGGTGACCAGGTTGGCCATCGTTTCCCCAACCAAGAGCTTGGGCAGAATTTCGAGATTGACGAAAGAAGGACGGCGGAATTTCAGCCGGTACGGCTTATCCTTGCCCTTGGATACGACATAGCAGCCGAGTTCTCCCCGGGGACCTTCCACGACACCGTAGGTTTCGCCTTCCGGTACACGCAGCACCTTCGGAACCTTGCCCATGGTTGGACCCTCCGGAAACTGAGCTATCGCTTGTTCGAGGATACGGAGCGACTGACGCATTTCTTCAACACGAATAAAATAACGGTCAAAACAATCGCCGTTCTTGCCCACCGGCACATCGAAATCAAAACGGTCGTATACGCTATAGGGATTGGTTTTGCGCAAATCCCGGTCTATGCCTGTGCAACGCAGATTAGGGCCGGTCAAACCGTAGGCAATGGCTTCCTCCGCGGTGTACTGGCCGACGCCCTTGAGCCGGGCTAACAGAATTTCATTGCCGCTGATCAAGTTCGTGTACTCTTTGATCTGCTTCTTAAAGTAAGTCAAGTAATCCCGGACTTTCTCAATCCATCCAGGAGGTGCGTCCCACTTCACTCCGCCGATGCGCATGTAGTTGTAAGTCATCCGCGCGCCACAAAGCTCATTAAAGAGATTGAGGATCAGTTCCCGGTCGCGGAATGCAAAAAGAAACGGGGTGAGCGCCCCCATGTCCAGCAGATATGTACCCCACCATACGAGGTGGCTGGCGATCCGCTGCAGCTCCATCGCGATGACGCGCAAAAATTCCGCCCGTTCGGGAATTTCCACTTGCATCAGCTTCTCGACGGTGGTGACAAGCGCGTAGTTATTGGTCATGGACGAAACATAGTCCATCCGGTCCGTATAGGGAATGATCTGAGTGTAATTCAAATCTTCCGCGAGCTTTTCCGTGCCGCGGTGTAGGTAGCCCATCACCGGCGTCGCCTCGGTGATCACTTCACCGTCCAGCTTGACGATAATGCGAAAAACACCGTGGGTGGCGGGATGCTGAGGACCTACGTTCAAAAGCAATTCTTCCGTTCGAATCACTTTGGGTTACACCTCCGGGTCCAACGGGATATAATCTTTGCGCAACGGATGGCCGACCCAGTCGTCCGGCATCATAATCCGCCGCAAATCGGGATGCCCCGGAAAATCGATGCCCAGAAGGTCGAAGGTTTCCCGTTCCATCCAGTTAGCTGTAGGCCAAACCGGCGTGACGGAAGGAACGGAAGGCGTTTCCCGGTCGGTCTTCACCTTCAGGCAATATTCATGCAGCGTTTTCGTGGAAAGGAGGTAGTAGACGACTTCCATGTAGGTTTCCCGGTCGACCCCGGCTACCAGACGAAGGAAGTCAAGCTTCAGTTCGTCATTTTCCAGCAATAAACGCGCTGTAGCGGACAAATGCGCAGCGCTGACGGTCAGCGTCGGCAGGTCATTGTCCCGTTCATTCAAAGTCGCTTCAACCACGGCTTCGTCGCTTACCGCTTCCCGGATCAGCTCGACAACGCGATCCAGTCGGGGCTGCAGCGGGGACGGCTCCTTCGGCGCCGCTTCTTCGGCTGGCGCGGCTGGGGCCGCTGCGGGTGCTGCCTCCCGTGCCGCAGCTCTGGCCGCGCGCGCTTCAGCGCGAGCCTTAGCGGCTGCTTCCGGGTCCGCAGCGGCAGCCGGTGCCGCTGGCGCAGCTGGTGCTGCAGGTGCCTCCGGAGTTGCCGGGGCTTCAACCGCTGCGGGCGCCTCAGCCTTTATCTCTTCGCCGGCAATTTCCGTTTCCGGCGCTTTCTTTTCTTCGGTCATCGACTGGTCACCCGCTTCCCGGTTTTCGCTTCATACCGGATTTTCTCTTGAAGCTTATTTATGCCGTAAAGCAGTGCTGCGGGTTGAGGCGGGCATCCAGCGATGTAAACATCGACTGGAATGATTTCATCCACGCCCTTGACGACCGAGTAGGATTTCACGTAAGGTCCGCCTGCAATTGCGCAGGAGCCCATGGCAATAACCCACTTCGGTTCCGGCATTTGATCGTACAGCCGGCGGAGAAGCGGGGCCATTTTTTTCGTGACCGTTCCGGCGACGATCATCAAATCTGCGTGCCGGGGTGATGCGCGGAAAACGAGGCCAAAGCGGTCAAAATCATAATGCGGTCCGCCGATGCCCATCATTTCGATGGCGCAGCAGGCAAGCCCGAAGCTGAGAGGCCACATAGAACTACTCCGCGCCCATCCCTTCACCTGCTCCAGCGTCGTCAGAAAGACGTTGCGTTCCAACTCCTTCTCATCGTCAAGAGGAGCACTGTTTAAATTGATGTCCATTGCAGCACCTTCTTCTTCCAAGCGTAAAGCAAACCGATTCCGAGCATGACGATAAAGACGCACATTTCCACAAAGGCGAACATTCCCAACTTGTTGTAAGCAACCGCCCACGGGTAAAGAAAGACTGTCTCCACATCGAAAATGACGAACATCAACGCAAACAGGTAGTAACGAATATTAAAGCGAATATTGCCTTCGCCCGTCGGCTCGTTACCGCTTTCATACGTGGTTAATTTCTCGTACAGCGGATTTTTCGGACGCAAAAATCTGCCGACTGTCCATGCGGCGACTGGGAGGAAAATACCCAATACGATAAAAATCGCCACAATGACAAAATTTGCGGTGTTCATTTCTTGTTGCCTCCCGTCCTTAGGTAATGTAAGTGCTTTCTTATTATATCAGAGCGTCAAAAAAATTGTCTAATAGCTGGCACACCCCCATTGCATGCAAATTTCGCTTTTTAACGAACTTTCACAGTTATTTCACGCGACCCCACCAACATTTCCCATCATTTTGAATGGGTTGTGACGGAGATATGCCTGTACTCTTATTTCGCCACTCGTATTCTCTTTCCTGTTTTTTCATCAAATAATTACAAAACCGCAGTACGTACCTTTTTTCACAATGTTTGTCTATTTATTTTCCTATCTGTACTACTATTTTCTCATTGCTATTCCATACCTTTAACTTATTCCGCTATCTTTAAAAATAGAGCAAAAAAAGACAGCCGACATCGGCTTTTCTGAACACGAATAAGCGAATGAAGCTATCTTAAACAGTAGAGCGGTGTTTTCCCTAGTGGAAACCTGCTATTTCTGCTTCAATTCGTAAAATCTGAGGATATAAAAAAAGCCGCCCGCCAGGTCGTTCAGTTCCCTGGGGACAGCTCTTTCATGTTTTATTCTACTCGTGTTTCACCCGGCACAATCCGGTGTACTAACCGCACTCGCAGGCCGTTTCCTTTACCGGTGTTCGCCGACGCGAATCCGGTTGATTGCCCGCTGCAGCGCGAGTTCAGCCCGGGCATGATCATACTCATGCTGGTTCAGGCGTTTTTCCGCCCGTTCCTTCGCCATTTCCGCCCGCTCCAGGTTGATGTCGCCAGGCAGCTCGGCCAGTTCGGCCAGGATGATCACTTTATCCTTGCGGACTTCCATGAAACCGCCGTGTACCGCCACTTCATCTTCGGTATTCCCCAGCTTGATGCGCACCGGCGCAATTTTCAAGGGAGTCACGAAAGGAATGTGGTTGGCGAGAATACCCAATTGGCCTTCAACGCCTTCGACGACGACCATGTCGGCGTCCTTCTCATACACTTTGCGTTCCGGGGTCACGATTTCCAGCTTGAATGTACTCACGGTGCACCCTCCGATCAAAAAGCTAATTCAGTAATGCGGGCAGGTTGAGAAAGCTTAATTCTTGATGAAAAGCGGGAAGCCGGTGTGGGGTATCCCTTCCGGTCACTCTTGAAATCATGTCCTCCAATTGAAAACAAAGAAAGTGGTAAGGACAAGATTTCAAAGGCGACCCGTAAACTCTTCAGGGACACCCCATCACCTAATTCCCTAATCATCAAGGAATAGATTTCTCAAACAGCCGGATTACAGGGTTTTTGCTTTTTCCACAGCGTCTTCGATGGTGCCTACGTTATGGAAAGCGGCTTCCGGAAGATCGTCGTGCTTGCCTTCCAACACTTCCTTAAAGCTGCGTACCGTATCCTTGATCGGCACGTATACGCCCGGCTTGCCGGTGAACTGCTCGGCTACGAAGAAAGGTTGAGACAGGAAGTTTTGGATCTTCCGTGCCCGGTAAACGGTCACTTTATCTTCATCGCTCAGTTCATCCATACCCAAAATGGCAATGATGTCCTGAAGCTCTTTGTAACGCTGCAAAATCCGTTTAACGCCTTGAGCCACTTCGTAGTGCTCTTCTCCGACAATGTTCGGATCAAGCAGCCGCGAGCTGGATTCCAGCGGGCTGACCGCCGGGAAGATCCCAATGGAAGCGATACCCCGGTCAAGGTTGGTGGTGGCGTCCAAGTGAGCGAATGCCGTTGCCGGCGCCGGGTCGGTGTAGTCGTCGGCGGGAACGTAGATCGCTTGGATGGAGGTAACGGAACCTTTTTTGGTGGTGGTGATCCGTTCTTGCAGTTGGCCCATTTCCGTAGCTAACGTCGGTTGGTAACCTACTGCGGAAGGCATCCGGCCAAGAAGCGCGGATACTTCGGAACCCGCTTGGGTGAAGCGGAAAATGTTGTCGATAAAGAGCAGCACGTCCCGGCCTTCTTCATCGCGGAAATATTCCGCCATGGTCAGACCCGTCAGAGCAACCCGCATCCGGGCTCCAGGCGGCTCGTTCATTTGGCCGAATACCATCGCCGTCTTCTCGATAACGCCGGAATCGGTCATTTCATGGTACAAGTCGTTGCCTTCCCGGGTCCGCTCGCCAACACCGGCGAAAACGGAAATCCCGCCGTGCTCTTGGGCGATGTTGCGGATCAATTCCTGCATCGTAACGGTTTTACCTACGCCGGCGCCGCCGAACAGGCCGATTTTGCCGCCCTTTGGATAAGGGGCCAGCAAGTCGATAACCTTGATGCCGGTTTCCAGAATTTCCTGGGTTGGGGAAAGCTCTTCGAAGGTCGGAGCCGGTTTGTGAATTGGGCTCATCAACGTACGGTCAACCGGCGCATCGTTGTCGATGGCGTCGCCCAATACGTTAAATACCCGGCTCAATGTGGTCGGGCCGACCGGTACCGTAATCGGTTTACCCGTATCTACGGCTTCCATGCCGCGAACAAGCCCGTCGGTGCTGGACATCGCTACGCAGCGGACGACATTGTCGCCCAGTTGAACAGAGACTTCAACCGTAAGATTGATGTCCTGTTCTCCGGCGCTGGCCGCCTTTTTCTCAATCCTGATCGCATTCAAGAGCTCCGGCAATTGCCCGCGCTCGAACTCGATATCGACAACGGGACCCATGACCTGAAGCACGCGTCCTTTGTTCATTGTTTTCCCTCCTAATAGCAGAAAGTGTTCTCTCACTTAGCGCTCGAGCTGCATTTCTGCGTAAATTGCAGAAAGTTTTCTCTCGCTTAGCGCTTGAGCTGCGTTTCTGCGTATTCAATCCGCCGAATTTACCCTACATCAGAACTTAGCTTTGCGAATTCGCACCCGCTACGATTTCCGTTATTTCCTGGGTAATCGTAGCTTGGCGGGCTCGGTTATACTGGAGCGTCAGCGAGGTGATCAGCTTAGTCGCATTCTTAGTCGCGCTGCCCATTGCGGTCATTTTCGCGCCGAATTCGCTAGCCTTGCTTTCTACCATTGCGCTGTAGATCAGCGTTTCCGCATACTTCGGAAGCAGAACCTCCAGCACTTTTTCCGCTGACGGCTCGTACTCGTATCCCGCAGTGCTCTTAGCGCCTTTGGATTCGCCGACTTCCTCCAGAGGAAGAAGCTGCTTTTGCGTAGGCGTCTGGGTAATCGCGTTGATAAAACGGTTATAAATAAGATAAAGCTCATCGTAGGAGCCGTTTGCGTAGTTGTTCACCGCCGCCAGCGTAATCGGGCGGATATCCGCAAAGGTCGGGGAATCAGTCAATCCGGTAACTTCTTCGAGCACCGGCATGTTCCGTCTGCGGAAATAGTCCCTGCCTTTACGACCGACAACCAGAAGCACGTACTCATCCGAGGAAGCGTGGCGTTCCTTGATGGTCTGCATCGTCGCGCGCAGCAAGTTGGCGTTGAATCCCCCTGCCAAGCCCCGATCCGAGGTGATCACCAGATAACCAGTCTTCTTCACCGGACGCTTGATCAGCATCGGGTGATTAACTTTGGTGGTGCTATCGCCGGCAATGTCGGAAACCATCTCGCGGATTTTGTCCGCATAAGGACGGGAGGCTTCCGCCGCGGCTTGAGCCTTTTTCAGCTTGGAAGCAGCGACCATTTCCATCGCTTTGGTGATCTGCTTCATGTTCTGAACGCTTCTGATTTGGCGCTTGATTTCGCGCATACCTTTGGCCATTTTCTCACCATCCGTTCTGGCCCATCGCCGGTCCCAGGCGGTAACCGCCCGAGTCCGAACCTATGGGATTGTATCCATACTGGCCAGGCAAAGAAAACCCGCCTCGCCTATAATCGAAACGGCGAACCAGCTCGCCGCTTATGACTTGTTATTGAATCGCAAAGCCCCGACGGAACTTCTCGATGGCTTCCTTCAACGCCGTTTCCGTTTCCGGTTTCAGATCCTTAGTATCGCGGATCGATGCGAAGATGTCCGCGTTGTTTTGATCCAAATAGGAAAGGAATTCTTGTTCGAAGCGGCGGACGTTGCTCACCGGAATCTCGTCCAGATAGCCTTTCGTAGCCGTGTACAAGCTCACGACCTGCTTTTCGACAGGCAGCGGTTGATTGACGCCTTGCTTCAGGATTTCCATCAGCCGTTCGCCACGGTTCAAACGAGCTTGGGTGGATTTATCCAAGTCGGAACCGAATTGGGAGAACGCCTGCAGTTCCCGGTATTGCGCCAGGTCCAGCTTCAAGGTACCGGCAACCTTCTTCATCGCTTTGATCTGCGCGGAGCTGCCGACCCGGGATACGGATACCCCGACGTTGATAGCCGGACGCTGACCAGAATAGAAGAGTTCGGATTCCAGGAAGATTTGACCGTCCGTAATGGAGATAACGTTGGTTGGGATATAAGCGGAAATATCGTTCGCTTGAGTTTCAATGAAAGGCAATGCCGTCAGAGAACCGCCGCCCAGCTCATCGCTCAGCTTGGCTGCACGTTCCAACAAGCGGGAGTGCAAATAGAAAACGTCGCCCGGATAAGCTTCCCGACCCGGAGGACGGCGAAGCAGCAAGGACAGCTCGCGGTATGCAGCAGCTTGCTTACTCAAGTCGTCATAAATGACGAGGACGTGCTCGCCCTTGTACATGAAGTATTCGCCCATGGAGCAACCGGCGTACGGCGCCAGGTACAACAGCGGAGCAGGCTCCGAAGCGCTGGCGGTTACGACGATGGTATAGTCCAAAGCACCATGGCGGCGCAAGGTTTCTACAACGTTGGCTACCGTGGATTGCTTTTGGCCGATGGCCAAGTAGATACATTTTACGCCGTTGCCTTTTTGGTTCACGATGGTGTCGATGGCAATAGCCGTCTTACCGGTTTGCCGGTCACCGATGATGAGTTCCCGTTGGCCGCGGCCGATAGGAATCATCGAGTCGATGGCTTTGATGCCGGTTTGCATCGGTTCAAAAACCGATTTCCGCGCCATAACCCCAGGAGCCGGGGATTCGATGTTGCGGAATTCCGTCGTTTTGATTTCACCGCGGCCATCCACCGGTTGACCCAAAGGATTGACGACGCGGCCCAACATTTCTTCGCCTACCGGAACTTGCATGATACGGCCGGTGCGCTTTACTTGGTCGCCTTCACGGATGTCCTGATAAGGTCCGAGAATAACGATACCGACGTTGCTTTCTTCCAGGTTGAGAGCCATCCCCATGACGCCATTGGAGAATTCCAGCAGCTCTCCCTGCATGCACTTCTCCAGACCGTGAGCCCGGGCGATACCGTCGCCGATGGTGATGACGGTTCCAACCTCGGAAACTTCCATTTCCGATTTATATTGTTCGATTTGGCTTTTAATCAGCGTGCTGATTTCATCCGCTCTAATACTCAACGTAATCTCACCCCTATCACAATGCTTGAGATCTTACCAGCGTTTTGCGCAGCCGGTTCAATTTACCCGCCAGGCTGCCGTCGTAAAGCCGGTCGCCAATGCGGACTTGCATTCCGCCCAACAGATTGTCGTCAATTTGATTGGTTACCCGGATTTTTTTGCCGGTGATCTTGCCAAAATGCTCGGCGACGACCTTGATTTCCTCATCGGTCAGGGCGAGCGGCGTAGTGACAATGGCTTCCGCCTGTCCAAGCGCCTCATTGGCGATTTTCACGTAATCCTCAACAAGGGTCGGCAGAATCGCTTCCCTGCGCCGGTCGGCCAAGAGAAGCAGAAGATTGCTAACGTCGCTGCCGATCTTCCCGGCGAAAAGCGACTGGACGATCTTCTTCTTGTCCTCCGGTTGAACACTCGGATGCTCCAGCACCTGGCGCAGCTCAGCACTGTTTTTAAGCGTGTCGGCAATGAGCCGCAAATCCTGTTCAACCTCGGAAACTCGCCCATGATCCCGGGCTACCTCAAACAACGCTTTGGCATAACGCTTCGACGCTGCAACATCCCGGCTCATGATTTGTCCCCTACCTCTTGGAGGTATTTGTCAACAAGCTCCTTCTGGGTTTGCTCGTCGACCTGCTTTTCGATGATCTTCGAAGCGATCATGACGGACATCGCGCTGACCTGACTGCGCAGGGCTACGACGGCTTTGTCCTTTTCATGTTGGATTTGCTCCACCATGTCGTCCTTCAGACGGCTAGCTTCCTCACGAGCGTGTCCGAGGATGTCATCCGCTTGGCGAACGCTGGCCTGTCTAGCTTGCTCGACAATACCCAGAGCTTCCTTACGTGCGCCGTCCAGCGCTTGCTTTTGCTGCTCTAAATACTGAACGCTCTCGCTGCGGTTTTTTTCCGCGGTTTGAATCTCGTTTTGGATATGTTCGCGACGTTTCTCCATCATGGCAAAGAGCGGACCGAAGGCATACTTGCTCAATAACCAGTAAAGAATCCCGAAAGCAATGATCGTAATCAAGAAACTCATATAGTTAAAACTCATTTCGTGTCCTCCCTTCAAAAAATGGCCGACATGCAACCATTCGGGTAAAACGAAGGCGCGGACGGCTTAGGCCTTCCCCGCCAAAACCTGCAGTTTATTGAATTAAGCTCCGAAGTAAAAGAGGAACCCAAGAACGACGCCAATGATCGGAACAACTTCGACGATACCAACGCCGATAAACATCGTCGTTTGCAGCTTGCCGCTCAGTTCCGGTTGACGGGAAATACCTTCGACCGTTTTGCTTACGATAATACCGTTACCAATACCTGCACCAATCGCACCGAGGCCTACTGCGATCGCAGCTGCCAAATATGCCATAACTCCCATTGTTAGAAATCCTCCCTAGTCTTTTGAAATTTATATGGTTGACCTCGAACCTTGGACCTGGCTTATAGCGCCCGAAGGAGAGTTCGACTCATGGTTAATGCCCTTCTTCATGCACGGTGGTTTGCGCAATGTAAACCATCGTCAAAATCGTAAACAGGAACGCTTGGATCGCACCGACAAAGATACTGAAGCCTTGCCAGGCCGCCATCAGCGGAAGTCCCGCCCAGCCTGCCATCAAGATGGTGGAAATCAGCACTTCCCCCGCGAAAATGTTGGCGAAAAGCCGTAAAGCAAGGGTAAGCGGTTTGGCCAGCGTCTCCAGTAAATTAAGTGGGAAGAAAAACCAGTATGGTTTAAAGAAATGCGCAAAATAATGTTTGGTATTGCGCCTGATCCCTTCCACGTGGATGATGATGAATACCATAAGCGCCAAAGCCGCGGTTACGGAAATATCGGCCGTCGGCGATTTCCACCAGGAAACGCTGACTTCTTCATCCCCTTTTTCAATGGCTTTATCGATCACGCTTTGGGATATCACGTCATGTCCCGCCCACTGTAAAGGATGGTGATGCTCCGTGGTGACGAGAAATGGCAAGCCCAACAGGTTACTGACGAAAATGAACATGATCAGCGTCGTCGCAAGACTGACGTAGACCTTTCCTTTCTTCAGATCCTGGGTGCTGGCAACGAGGCCGCGCACGAAGTCGACCACCCATTCTAAAAAGTTCTGCATTTTCGACGGGTTGGTCACGGACAGATTGCGGACAGCCAAACGGCAGATGACGAAAACGATGATGCTGCTAACTAAAAGCGCGAGTATGGCCGAGATGTCCAACTCGAACCCTTTGACTCCGAATAAGTCCCACTTAGGAAATTCATGCATTGAAGTGTTTCACCTCTTTCCCAGCGTGCCGTAATTATTTTGTAAAGGCGGAGAAAATGCCGGATATGATGATGACAAAATGGATAAATACCAATCCGATCACCACGCCCACGAGATCCACATGAGGCTCCTTAACCGCAATCGCAACGACAGCAAGCGCGATGCAAATTCGCGTAATGAAGCCGAGTCCCACTCGTTTCCCCGTACTTTCAACCAAATTTCGGGTGAAGCTCTCTGTCTTACGGCCGAGGTGCCAGGTGATCGCTATGCTTGCAAGCGTACCTAGACAGAGTCCAAATGATAGGGATCGAATGGAGGGAATGAAAAGACCGACTGCGGCGCAGATCACGATAAAATAAAAAGCAATTCGTATGACCCTGCGCACGAGAGTTGCTAAATCATCCATTCGAATCCTCCAAAAATCGTTTGACGGTCAAAGCGGCACCGGCGATTCCCAGCGCAAGACCGGTTAAAACGCCTCCGATGATCCAGGATTTCCCGCCTCCGGTCAGCCTGCTTATGTATGAGCCGATAAAATAACCCGCCAATACGAGCACGACCACTTCCGTTGCCAAACCGCCAACCAGACCAGCTGCTTTCCAGGGATTATCTTTGTCAGAATTCCGTTGACTCACGCGCTTCTCCTCCTTGGCAAAAGGCGAAAACAGGCGGGTGAATACCCTTTAGCGGCAAAACAGATCTAGGCCATTTGAGCAATCCTCATTAATTGTAGCTAAGCCCAGAGATCAAGTCAATTCGATCAAATACGAAATTTCTGTGAACGAAATCCAGAAAACCCTTATATATCAACAGTTTCCGCGTTTTGCAACCATACAGTGCCACTGTTTACTGTGAGGTTAAACATTGACTTTTTTTGGCTGTTGATATATATCTGATCATTCGACTTGATTCGAGAATAGGATAACGGCTAATCTGCCGTAATTGGTTCCTTTTTATTCCTACTAAGGCTGGAAAGGTTCAGGCCGCTTGTCCGAATAACCGAAATGGTACAGAATCGCCTGAACGATCCGCTCAGAAGCGTGGCCGTCGCCATAAGGATTAGCCGTTTGGCTCATCCGTGTATAGAGGGCTTCGTCGGTCAACAGTGCCTTCGCGCGTTCGTAGACCATCTCCTCGTTGGTGCCCACCAGTTCCAGCGTTCCGGCTTCCACCCCTTCCGGCCGTTCTGTCGTATCCCGCAGCACAAGGGCAGGGATACCGAAGGAGGGCGCTTCCTCCTGCAAGCCGCCGGAATCCGTCAGCAGCAGATGCGTATGCGGATAAAAGTTGTAAAAATCTGTTACATCGAGAGGATCGATCAGCTTGATCCGCGGATGATCGCCCAAGATTTCATGGGCCGGTTCTCTCACGGCAGGATTGGGATGTACGGCGTACACGATGGCGACATCGTCAAACTCGTCAGCAATACGTTTTACTGCGCGGAAAATCTGCCGGTGCGGCTCGCCGAGTGATTCCCGGCGGTGCGCCGTCATCAGAATCAAGCGCTTGCCTGCCGCCCAGTCCAAAACGGGATGATGGTAATCCTCCCGGTGCATATACTGCGGCACATCCGTCACCGTATTGCCAGTTATATAGACCGCCTGCTCCGGTTTGTTCTCTTTAAGTAGGTTGCCTGCGGACCAGCCCGTCGGAGCGAAATGCAAATCCGCCAATACGCCGGTAAGCTGTCGATTCATTTCCTCCGGATAGGGGGACAGCTTGTTCCAGGTGCGCAAGCCCGCTTCCACATGCCCCACTTGAATCTGCTGCAGGAAGGCAGAGTAACTGGCCAAAAATGTCGTCAGCGTATCCCCGTGAACGAGGACGATGTCCGGTTTTGCTTCCTTCAGAACTGGCTCCAGTCCTTGCAGGACGCGCACCGTCAGCTCTTGCAAGGTTTGCCGATCCTTCATGACGTCCAGATCATAATCCGCCGACAGTTTAAAAACCTCCATGACCTGATCGAGCATCTGCCGATGCTGAGCGGTCAAACAAACCACTGAATCGATAACGTCAGAGTGCTTCTGCAGCTCCAATACCAAAGGAGCCATTTTCACTGCTTCCGGTCTCGTTCCGAATACCGTCATCACTTTAAGTCGCTTCAAATCCGTTTCCCTCTCTTCCGAAATTACTCCTCGTATACGTAAAAGGGCTCGTACCCGTTTCGTTCCAACAATAATAAGTTTCCGGCAAAAAACAAATCGCCCGCAAACCTTACGGTGAGCGAGCGTATCCCTATTACTTTGTGCCGAACAACCGGTCTCCTGCATCGCCGAGTCCGGGAACGATATAGCCATGATCATTCAAGTGGTCGTCGATGGCGGCCACATAAACATCCACATCCGGATGAGCTGCTGTAAACGCTTTAACCCCTTCCGGTGCCGCGATCAAGCACATCAACTTAATTTGGTTGCAGTTCCGTTCCTTCAACACGTCGATGGCAGCAATGGCGGAGCCACCGGTTGCGAGCATCGGATCAATGACAATAAGCTCCCGTTCGGTGACGTCCGTTGGCAGCTTGCTATAATATTCCACTGGCTTCAAGGTTTCCGGGTCGCGGTACAGCCCGATATGACCAACCTTAGCTGCCGGCAGCAGTTTGAGGATACCGTCGACCATGCCCAGACCCGCCCGCAGGATCGGTATGAGTCCCAGCATGCGGCCGGAAATGATTTTAGCATCTGTTTCCGCGACAGGGGTTTTCACCCGTACTGTTTCGAGCGGAATTTCACGGGTAATTTCGTAAGCCATTAGTGTGGCTACTTCATCCACCAGCTCGCGGAAATCTTTTGTTGTTGTGTTTTCATCACGGATATACGTTAATTTGTGTTGAATTAATGGATGGTCGCAAACGACTACTTTACCCATAATTACCTCCCGAACGATTAAATGTGTCTGCCCTTTTGGACGCCCGTTCCGAGCTTGAATAACAGACCATTCGAAAAATCTCGTCCATTATACCATATCGCTCTTTAATAATGTTGTCCAAAACCGTGAACTCCATGAGTTTTGTCCCCTCAAACTTCAGAGAGCCTCGCGAGTACAAAAGGACAGTCAAAGGGCCGTCCTTTTTAATAAGGAAAGCATAGAGACCGCTTCATTCCTTTTCTAATTCCGCCCACTTGTTCAGATCCCCTGGATGAACAAATGAAGTCATCCGTTCGATCAACTCCGCCGGATTATCGTGCATGAGGCACAGTCCCACATGGTTTTCATGAATAAACCCGCCTTTGCTGGCATGAACGATAAATTCATATAGAGGGGTGTAAAAATCCTCGACATTGAGCAGACCGATCGCTTTTCCATGCAGACCGATTTGCGACCAACAGAGCACCTCGAACAATTCTTCAAACGTCCCAAAACCGCCAGGGAGCGCAATGAATCCATCGGCCAAATTACCCATCATCGCTTTTCTCTCGTGCATGGAGCCGACTTCAATCAATTGCGTCAAGGACGAATGAACCACTTCCCCCCGAAACAATCCGCGCGGCATAACGCCGATCACTTCTCCGCCGCCTTCCAATACGGTGTCGGCCAGACGCCCCATCAAGCCGATCCTCGAGCCTCCATAGACCAGGATAGACCAGGCTGATTCCCCGCCGTACGAGTTCCTGCCCCAAACGGACGGCATTCTCTAAATACAAAGGATTGGAGCCGGGATTGGAGCCGGCAAACACGCAAATCCGTTTCATTTTTCAACCACTCTCCGTGAGAATTTGATCCCAACGACTATACCAAATCCCTCGCCACCCTGTCCATAAAAAAACCTCCCACCGTAAATACGGTAGGAGGCTTTGCATGATCGGGTCCGTCCCGAGAATTAGTACTGAATATTCGCGTATAGCGGGAACTGATCGGTCAGCTCGCGGACGAGACCGCGTGCTTTTTCGTGGACGCCGGCGTCCTCGGGGTTTTTCAAGGTCATGGCGATGATCTTGGCGATTTTCTTCATCGCTTCTTGATCCATGCCGCGGGTTGTCACCGCCGGAGTGCCGATGCGGATACCGCTGGTGATGAACGGGCTGGTCGGGTCGAACGGAATGGCGTTCTTGTTGACGGTGACGCCCACTTCATCCAGCAGGTGCTGGGCGGCTTTACCCGTCATATTGATGTTGCGCAGGTCCACCAGCAACAGGTGGTTGTCCGTTCCACCGGAAACGATGTTCAAGCCTTCGGCTGCCAGGCTGTCAGCCAAGGTTGCTGCGTTTTTCACGATGTTCTCGGCATAGGATTTCCACTCCGGCTTGAGCACTTCGCCGAAGGAAACGGCTTTCGCCGCGATGATGTGCTCCAACGGTCCACCTTGGGTGCCGGGGAATACGGCTTTGTCGATCTCTTTCGCCCACGCCTTTTTGGTGAGGATCATCCCGCCACGGGGGCCGCGCAACGTTTTATGGGTCGTGGTGGTTACGAAGTGGGCGTGAGGTACCGGCGACGGGTGAACGCCAGCGGCAACCAAACCGGCGATGTGGGCCATATCGACCATAAACAGGGCGCCCACATCATTGGCGATTTGCGCGAAGGCTTCGAAGTCGATGGTACGCGGGTAGGCGCTGGCGCCTGCCACGATCAGCCGCGGACGGTGCTTGAACGCAGCCTTGCGTACTTCGTCATAATCGATGCGGAAGGTTTGGTCGTTTACGCCGTAAGCGACAAAGTTATACAGCAACCCGGAAGCGTTAGCCGGATTGCCGTGGGTCAAATGGCCGCCATGAGCCAGGTTCATGCCCAGGATCGTGTCGCCTGGCTTAACGCAAGCGAGGTAGACAGCCAGGTTGGCTTGAGCGCCGGAGTGAGGCTGAACGTTGGCATGCTCAGCGCCGAAAATTTCCTTGGCGCGTTCGCGGGCGATGTTTTCCACGACGTCGACATACTCGCAGCCGCCATAGAAACGGTTGCCCGGATAGCCTTCAGCGTATTTGTTGGTGAGCACGGAGCCCATGGCTTCCAGAACCGCCGGGCTGACGAAGTTTTCCGAGGCGATAAGTTCGATATTACCTTGCTGACGGCCCAGCTCTTTACCCATTGCCGCCAAAAGCTCAGGATCTTGCTTGCGTAAATTTTCCACGTTAAGTCCCCTTCCTTTTTCACAAATCGATTTTGGAATCTATCCAAGGATAAACGGCTAAATCTGTCCTTACAGGACGAGTGGCGTTTACCACAGCGGAATAAGGCATATTATAGTGCCAAGCTTATGAATTCTTATGAAGTTAGTAAATGTTAATCACATGTTCCAGCTGCTTCCCTCGCTGCGTGATCATCATAGACCGCCCGCGAGCCGCCGATCAACTTCGGCCGAGAATAGGCCATCGTCACCGCCGCCTCGCCGATCCGGCGCAAGGTTGGACGCACAGGCACTGCCACCGGCCGCATATGCATGCCGATCAGCGTCGACCCGATATCGAGCCCGGCATGGGCACGCACCTCTTCCACCACAACCGGTTCCTGAAAACGAAGATAGGCGGTTGCGGCCATGGAGCCGCCGGCTTTTGGAACCGGAACGACCGATACAGGCGTCAAGTCCGGATGAAGGGCAAGCAGCTCCCGCTCCACGACAAGGGCACGGTTTAAATGCTCGCAGCATTGAAAAACCGGAAAGAATCCGAATTTTTCCCGGGCTTGCCGAACTCCCTTGAAAATAGCTTCCGCTACTTCCCGGCTGCCCGCCGAGCCGATCCGTCTTCCCGCGACTTCACTAGTGCTTACGCCGATGACGATCATTTGTCTTGGACCGATCCCCCCGGCTGTCACAAGCTCCGTTAAAATCTGCTCCACATTGCCGGGAATCATCGCCAACTGATCCTCCGTCAGAGCCGCACCGCTGTCAGAAGCCGGTTTTCCCAGCTCCGACTCCATAGGTTGCCGATTGTCTGCCATTTCCCCCACCTCTTCCTATAGGGTTTTACGGATGCAGCGAGGCGCTTTCTTCCAGCGCCATGACCTTGGATACCCGGGCTTTGTGACGTTCGCCTTGAGAAAACTCGGTTTCCAACCAGACACGGACGATCTCTTGAGCCATTCCCGGCCCGATAACCCGCTCGCCCATGGCAAGAATGTTAGAGTCATTATGCTCTCTCGTCGCTTTCGCCGAGAACAAGTCATGAACAAGAGCGCAGCGGATGCCAGGAATTTTATTGGCGGCGATGGACATACCGATTCCCGTACCGCAGATGAGGACACCTTTATCCGCTTCTCCGGAAAGAACGTGACGGCACACCAACGAGGCAAAATCAGGGTAATCTACGGAATTGGCAGAATGGGTGCCGAAATCTTCCACCTCGTGACCGAGACTTTTAATGAAATCAACGATGCCGCCCTTCAAGGCATAGCCGGCGTGATCGGCTCCGATGGCCACTTTCATAATCAGGCTTCCTCCTCGCGCTGCCCATTGGGACAACGTTATGTTTTCACCTATTATAACCGACTTCATGCAAAGCGTTAACCCGATGAATCCTTATTCAAGCCAATGGAGCCGTGTTTGAAGACATCCCTCCCATCCCTGAAAAACAGAAAAAGAGCACTCACGTGTCCAACAAGACACGACGATGCTCTTTGCCCAGGCGACCGGCCGTATGCTCCGATGCTCCCTTGTGGTTTCACCCACCAGTTGTCGCCAGTTACACCGGAGTTGCAAGGATTTGCTTTATCATAACGCAGCCCGCTGCCCTTTGTAAAGCGAAGCAGGCGGAACATTAATTGGAAATGATAAACGGATGACTTTTACCGTAGTGGAAAAAAATATTGTGCCAAACCTATACCTTCTTATGAAGAATAGAGTGTTACTCGTTCTTCAGCTTTTGTACCAGTTTTTGCAAGCTCGCTTCAATCTCATCGCCCACAAGCCGGTATTCTCGAAGTGAACCGCCAAAGGGATCGGCAATATCGTGATCGGCAGATCCGAAATCAAAGGACAACGAGGGACTTTTTGCAAAGGGAAATCCCTTCATCGCCAGTTCCGCCACCTGATCCGCCCATTCCTTGTCGCCTTCCTCCCTCTCTTTCTGGACTTCGGGCTCCTCGACATACTCTTACAACGTATAAACGCGGCCTGCCGCATCGGGGAAACGGGAAAGTACTTGCCGCTTATGCGATACGGTCATAGTCAGAATGAGATCCGCCTCATCAGCCAGCTTTCGGTCCAGGATCTGCGAACAGCCGCCGTTGGTTTTCGCTCCTTTTTCCCGCAGTACCGTTTGCGAGTGAGTGGAAATGGAAGCTCCGTTCATGGCGGATACACCGGCGGATTTGATGACGATCGCCAAGCCTTCCCGCTTAACCATCTCCCGAAAAAGCCCTTCTGCCAGCGGGCTGCGGCACGTGTTGCCAGTGCATACAAATAAAACCGTGCGAACCATGAAGGTTCCTCCTTCCTCATGACTGAAGCTCCGGTGGAAATCTGGAGCCTGATATTCTTCTTTATTATACCGAAAACAATCAAAACGTGGAACCGACAAGATGCCCACCCGCAAACTCGATAAATAAACAAAGGGCGTGCCCTTGCTCTAGGATACACAGAAAAAAGCCTCCGCATAAGCGGAAGCTAGCGGATATCGGCCGATTAGAACAGAAATTTGATCCCGAAGGCCAGTAGAATCAAGCCGCCCAGCGCTTCCCCGTAATCCCCCGCCCATTGGCTTGCCCGGCGTCCAAGCAGAAGTCCCATAATGGACATCAAGCCGCCGAAGAATCCGAAGATAAGCACCGTCAGCGCCACATCCGAAGCAAAGATGCCCAAGGAAACACCGACGGAAAACGAGTCAATGCTCACGCTGAGGGCGAAAATCAGCATCCCCCAAGGGGTGCGGTGGTCGATAGTCCGGACCGCTCCGCCGCGGATGGACGAGTAAATCATGTGGCCGCCTAACAGAGCCAACAACCCGCCACCTGCCAAAACCGCTAAATTGCCCAACAGTTCCCCCAGATAATGCCCGGTCACCATTCCGCCGAGCGGCATGAAAATATGGAACAAACCGATGACGAAGCTCATTTTGAATGCATCGAGAAAGCGGATGCCGCGAATGCCGACACCGACGCCAAGCGAAAATGCATCCATCCCCAAAGCTGCCGCCATGATCAAAATGGTAAACAACTGCCCCATTTGCGGCAAAGCCAGCATGTCCCTCTCCCCTTTGTCCCTCGCATCCTTATACCCATATGCTTTGTCCCAGCGAAACATGACGGAGTTGTCCGATAAAGAGGACGCGTCAAATAGCCCCCACCTAACAGCGGGAGCGAAATTGACTTATCACCACGTTAACTAACGGTAATCCACGGTTTTCTGATTCGAAGGTGGTGAGAGTTTGACTTAATGGGACGAAATCAAGAGGTAGACTGAGCAAAGGATGAAATGAGGCTGGGGTAGGTTGAAGGAATGGATGCGGAAAGCGTTATCGTCCAGCTTTTCCGCCAGGCTGCTGATCCTCGCCGGAGTAGAAAAGATGACGATTGTATAACCTGCAACCGAATTACCAACTACTGGTGAATTCGTCCCGCTCAGTTGCAAAAAGTACAGGAGAATCAGCAAAAGCCATACCCTTCGGGGGTTTTGGCCTCTTTCTCCTGTATTCCGTACAATTGCAACCTCGAAATGAAGCCGCCAAAAGAAAATCTGTTGCACTTTTTGCAAGCGAAGGGCGGTTTTGAATAGCTGTCGAGTCAGAGCCGAGCCTAGGGCGTCCTGACCAGCTGTTCAGCCGGAGCCGGAACCGAGCCTGGGCTGGATGGACCAGGCAGCTTTAACAGAGGCGCGGCTGCCATACTGGTTGGAGCGGTTGCCAAGCAGTATAGGCGAGGCAACATCATTCAATCGCCGCAAGCTCCTGAGCCGCGAGCACTTGCGGCTAGGCTTCGATGAACCGGCCGCCGGCGGCTTTGCGCAGCCGGTTCATCACGGCGGCGCCGATCCCGCTTTCGTCGAAGGCCTCGGCCAGGATGTACGTCGCCCCGGCTTCATCGAAGCCGCGCAGGGCGTCGTACAGCCCCCGGGCCAGAGACGGGGGATCGGCCAAGCTGCCGCAGACGAGGACGATGTCTGCGGCATAGCGGTGGGCGTGCTCGGCGCAGGTGAGCACGCCGGTTCGTTCGCCTGCGGCCCGCGCCTCCACGATGTCCCGGTTGATCCGGGACTCCACCGCTTGCGCGGGCCCGCTCACCACGGCGAGGCGCCCCCGCGGCGCGTAATGCAGGTACTTCATGCCCGGCGAACGCGGGGCATCGGACGGCGGCGCGGCTACAGCAGCGCTGGCCGCTGGGCTGGCGCCGCTTACGGCGGCCTGCGGGTCCGCG
>NZ_CBQR020000149.1 GCF_000455485.1 Gorillibacterium massiliense | reverse complement strand
CGGCGATGATCGCCAGCGCCACCGGGTGGGAGGGCATGCGCACGGCGACGGTGTCGAGGCCGGCGGTCACCCGGGGCGACACCGCCCCCGGCTTCACCGGCAGCACCAGCGTCAGCGGCCCCGGCCAAAAGATTTCCATGAGACGCAAAGAAGTCTCATCCAAACGATCCGTTAGGTCGTTAAGCTGAGACTGTTCCGCGATATGCACGATCAACGGGTTGTCCGACGGTCGGCCCTTGGCTTTGAAAATACCGTCCACCGCTTCTGTGTTCCGGGCGTCCGCTCCCAGCCCATATACCGTCTCGGTCGGAAAGGCCACCAATTGCCCGGCAGCGAGTAGCCCCGCCGCCTCGCGAATTCCCGGATGAACCCCGGGGTCTTCGCCTTTTTCTATTTTCCAAATCAACGTTGTCATCAGTCTGCTCTTTTCTTCCAGATTCTTTGTTGTCATTATAGCGCGGGCCTTCGGGTTTCCTCAAGTTGGCCCCTTTAAGCGAACAAGCTCTTGATCCAGTGGATCAGACGCATGATCAGATCGATGAGGAAAAAGCGAACCTTCGGTTTCTTTTCCTTCCCCTCGTCCTGCACACTTTTCGCTTCCGCCGCAGCATCGCCTTTCGCGACTGTCTTTGCTACCACTTTTCCTTCGGTTTTATCCGATGCTCCAACTGACTTCTCATCGCCTGCAGATTTGGCTGCCGCAACTGTCTCCGTCGCCTGCTCCTTCTTCTTGGCTACTGCATCCGCGAAGCATAGCGGAGGAAACAGCACGCACCACCAATTTTTCCCCTTGCCTTCGCCTAATGTCACTTTCACCGCTTCATAATCGGCAGCGGGATATAGACGGGCGCCGAACATTTTTTCCGGAAAATCCGTCCTTCCAAACTCCACGCGATAGTCGTATGTAAAGCCGCGCTTTGTCAGCGTATTGCCCACCAACGTGCGGATCTCATCCAGATGGCCATTGATTTCGTTTCGCGCCGCATCGATATCGGCCGGATCGGTAATCCATGTTCCCAATTCCTGCGCTACTTGATCGCGGATCACCCGTTTGACGGTTTGGTCGGCGATGGTATCCGAGTTGGCGATAATCCGAATGCGGATGGCATCCTGAGGAATCCCCGAATCCGCAACAGCGGCATTGCTTATATTGGTTTCCCACGACAATAATAATATGATCAGTGCAAAAGCCAGATACCCGTAAGCCACCCAATTCGTCCGCCGCACCATCCCGCCACGCCCTTTCGCGTTCATAGGTTCAGTATGGTCAGGGGGCGCATTCTTTAAACCTTTCATTTTTTGTTTTTGAGATTGATAGCGTTCGAGATTGATAGAGTTCCTGGTCCCTGCTATGCTCAATACAATTCCATTAACCAGCGGCACCGGAACGACCCGGCCTATTGCAAGCTCTGCAGGAGAGGAGACTCCTTTTCAGATGACGATTTATAAGGCGTTATTTGCCAATATCTGCATTTTGTTGACCCTCGCCTATCTCGCAAATCTGCTGAGCAAATATTTTCTCAACTGGCTGTCAAAAAAAACGCGCCTCGCTCTCCTTGTTCTTGCCTTTATCGCCGTCGGCAGTATCTCGATGCAATTCGGCCTCACGCTTTCCGACGGCGTCCTCTTCGACTTACGGTATATTCCTTTAATTATTGCTCCCTCGTTCATCCAAAAACCGTCCCTGCTGTTTCTGATCGGCATCGGCATCGGTCTGACCCGCCTTCCTATGGCCATGGACAACGGTCAGATCAGCCCCGCCGCATGGGCCGGGTTTGCCAATATGGCCATTTTAGGGTTAGTCTGCGCCGGATTGAACCGTTGGACAAGCCACAAACATTGGGGGTTCCTGCGAAAAATAACGGTTTTCATCCTCGTCCTGAATACGGTCAACATGCTGGATATCGCCCTGTTCGGCGTTCTCCCCAGCGGAGAATATCTGCGCACCATCGCGACCAAAACCTACCCGGCCGGCATCCTGCTCAGTTTGTTCTTTTCCCTCATCGTGCGGGATTTTCAACTGGAATATCAGCGTCAGGAAAATCTGCGGGTCATTAACCGGAAGCTGGCGGTGCAAAACCATATCTCCCAGGAAAAAACCGCCCAATTGGAGCAGGCCCATCTCACGTTGGAGGAAAAAAATCGCCAACTGCTGCTGCACTCCAAGTCAAAAACGGAGTTTCTTGCCAATATGTCCCACGAGCTGCGCACCCCTCTGAACAGTCTGCTGATCCTATCGGAGATTCTCGCCGAGAATCCCAATAAAACCTTGAACGAGGAAGAGGCCTCTTACGCGCAGATGATCCATACGTCGGGCGAAGAGCTGCTAAGCCTGATCAACGATATTTTGGACCTGGCAAAGGTAGAAGCGGGGCGCATTAATATCGCTCGCGACGCCTTTAATCTGACCGAGCTGCCTCAGCTGATCGAACGGAATTTTGAGCCTTTAGCCCAAAGCAAAAAGCTGCATTTCATGACGGAGATGGCTCCGGACGTCCCGAAGATCATTTATACCGACGGACAGCGTCTGCAGCAAATTTTAAAAAACCTGCTGGCCAACGCTTTTAAGTTTACCGATACGGGTCGTATAACGATGAGTCTCTACAGTCCGGACCTTGTTGAGTTAAAGACTGCCATGATGCATCAGAAAAAGGCTCCGCCTATTTTGTCGGATGGCCTTGAGAACGGTATGGAGACGGAGGGTCAAAAGGGGGACCGCAAGATCAGCGGCAGCAAAAGTCGCAACGGCAGCATCGAAAGAGGCGACGATAAGTTATATCCCGGGGACGACTGGATCGCTTTTGCCATCACCGATACGGGGATCGGCATTCCCGAGGAGAAGAAACGGATCATCTTTGAAGCCTTTGAGCAAGGGGATGGAACCACCAGCCGCAAATACGGCGGGACCGGCCTTGGGCTGTCGATATCCCGGGAGTTCGCCCGTCTTCTGGGCGGCTTTATCACTCTGGAAAGCACCGTGGGCAGCGGCAGTACCTTTACCCTCTACCTGCCTTGTCCGGAAGAGGAGTAAGTTTCGCTTTACATCGGATTTTTGAAGATTTCAATCTCATTGTCCGCTTCATATACCTTGAACCGCAAAAAGGAATAATCGCTGTTGTTATCCACCAGGATATAATCCTTCTTCTCCGTGTGAACTTTATACGTGTCTCGCCCGACATATTTAATGCTGATGATCTTCCCGTCCAGCTTTTGCTGAATCTCGTCAAATTCGAGCAGGTTCTTAGCCGTTAATGCGTCCACAACATTATAAGGGCCCCAGTAGTTCAGAACTGTTAATCCAACAATTAACACCAGTCCGATGCCGATGGCGGCTAATCGCTTCTTCATTCCGAATCCCCCTCATCTTCACATGAAGCAACATTCATATTCGTAAAAAGACCCGGCCTGCATCTGTCTGCAAACCGGGTCTTTGCTTGTCATTATTTTCACCTGACTAAGCCTCCCGCCCAGCCAGCACATGCCGCTCGATACCGGCGAGATCGGGGACGATCTCGATCCAATCCCAGCGGCCGAGGCGCTCCAGCATGGCGGCGACGTCCCGGGCTTGGCCCATTCCCGTCTCGAAACCAACGAGACGGGGCCAGGCGGCGAGCCCGGCCATCTGCTCCGCCATGCGGCGATACGGGCCGAGGCCGTCCGGCCCACCGTCTAGCGCCGTGCGCGGCTCATGCACGCGCACCTCCGGCTGCAGCGCCGCCAGGTCGGCGGTGGGGATGTAGGGCGGGTTGGAGACGAGGATGTCGGGGGCGACTTCCGCTGCCGTTAACGGCAGCAGCAAGTCCCCCTCCATCCAGCGGATCCGCTCCCCCACCCCGTTCCGCACCGCATTCTCCCTGGCGACGGCCAGCGCCGCCGGCGAGATGTCCACGGCGGCAAAGCGCCATGCCGGGCAGAGCCCCGCCGCGGTGATGGCGATGGCGCCGCTGCCGGTGCCGATGTCGGCGAAGAGCGGGCTCGGCCGCTCCCCCCCGCCGGCGCCGTTCGCACCGCTGCCGCCATCCGGCCACATGCGCCTGCCGTGGCGCACGATGGCCTCCACCAGCAGCTCCGTCTCCGGCCGCGGGATCAGCACCGCCGGCGTAACCGTAAAGGGCAGGCCGTAAAACTCCTGCCAGCCCGTAATATACTGCACCGGCTCCCCCGCTCCCTTGCGAGTGACGGCTGCCCGCCAGGAGGCTGCCCGCTCCACCGGAAATAGCTCGCTCCAGCGCAGCATCAGCCCGGTGCGGTCTGTTCCCAGCACATGCTCCAGAAGCAGACGGGCATTGCTCTCCGGCTCCTGCACTCCGATTTCCGCGAAAAAAGAAGAAGCCTCCGCAAAGGCCTCTCGAATCGTCCTATCCTGTGAGGTACCGGTTTCCGTTTGGAATTCCATTTCGTATAACGGCCCCTTTCGCCTGCACCCGGCATCATCGCCGGTACTTCCGGGTTACCGCAACCCGCGGTTCCGCTTCCCGTTACTCCGCATTTTCCAGCAAATCTGCCTGAGCCGCTACGGTGAGCGTCTGGATAATTTCCGTCAAATCGCCGTTCAGTACGGAGTCGAGACGGTGCAGCGTCAAACCGACCCGATGATCGGTCACCCGACTTTGCGGGAAGTTGTAGGTGCGGATCCGCTCGCTGCGGTCGCCGGTACCTACTTTGCTCTTGCGCTCGTCGGCATATTTGGCTTGTTCTTCTTGCAGAAATTTATCGTAAATACGCGCCCGCAGCACTTGCAGCGCTTTGTCCTTGTTGGAGTTTTGCGATTTACCATCCTGACATGTAGCCACGATGCCTGTCGGGATGTGCGTCACCCGCACCGCCGATTTGGTGGTGTTGACGGATTGACCGCCAGCGCCGCTGGAGCAGAAGGTATCGACGCGGATATCGCTCTCCTTGATGTCGATTTCCACTTCCTCCGCTTCCGGAATGACCGCTACCGTCGAGGTAGACGTATGAATCCGGCCGCCGGATTCCGTTACCGGCACCCGCTGCACCCGATGGGCGCCGCTCTCGTATTTCAGCTTACTGTAGGCGCCTTTGCCGCTGATCATAAACACAACTTCCTTGAAGCCGCCCAGATCGTTGACGTTGGTGTCCAGTACTTCCACCTTCCAACCCTGAACATCGGCGTACTTGGTGTACATGCGGAACAAGTCCCCGGCAAAAAGAGCGGCCTCGTCGCCACCGGCGGCGCCGCGGATTTCCACGATGACGTTCTTATCATCGTTGGGGTCCTTGGGCAGCATCAGCAGGTTCAACGTTTGCTCCAACTGCTCTCTGCGCTCGCTCAGCTCATCGATTTCCGCCTTCACCAGCTCGCGCATGTCGTCGTCCAGCTTTTCGTTTTGCATGGCTTTGGCGGCGTCCAGCCCTTCCATCACCGTTTTGTATTCATTATAAGCATCATAGGCTTCCTGAAGATCCGACTGCTCCTTGGAGTATTCCCTGAGCTTGTTGGAATCCGCAGCCACATCAGGATCGCACAAAAGCTCGCTGAGCTTATCGTAGCGGTCCGCCAATGCTTGAAGACGATCCAGCATGTTTTTCACTTCCTTTGCTATCTATCCTTATCCTACCTGGCCGTCAAACCACAACTGCATCCTTACAACACAATACGCTATACATTAAAGCGGAAGTGCATGACGTCGCCATCCGCTACCACATATTCTTTGCCTTCCAACCGCAGTTGGCCTTTTTCCTTCGCCGCATTCATCGAACCGGCGGCTACCAGATCGTGATACGAGACAACCTCCGCCCGAATGAAGCCCCGTTCGAAATCCGTATGGATGACGCCCGCTGCTTGCGGCGCCTTCATTCCTTTGCGGATGGTCCATGCCCGGACTTCCTGTACCCCTGCCGTAAAATACGTATACAGCCCCAGCAGCTTATACGCGCTGCGGATCAACCGGTTCAAACCGGATTCCGAGAGGCCCAACTCGCTCAGGAACATCTCCTTATCCTCGCCCTCCAGCTCGGCGATTTCGGACTCCACTTTAGCGCTGATTGGCACACATTCGGCCCCTTCTTTTTCGGCGAACTCGCGTACCAGTTGGACATATTCATTGCCCACCGTATCCCCGGCTTCCGCCTCGCTAACATTAGCTGCATAAAGCACCGGCTTGAGCGTCAAGAGCGGCAGATCACGGATGATCAGTTTCTCTTCGTCGCTGAATTCCACGCTGCGCGCTGGCTTGTCGTTATAGAGAGCTTCCTTGATCCGCTCCAGCAATTCCACTTCGGCCGCGTATTTCTTGTCGCCGCCCTTCATGTTTTTGCGGGAACGGTCGAGCCTCTTCTCCACAGAGTCAACGTCCGCCAAAATCAGCTCCAGGTTGATGGTTTCGATGTCGCCCAAGGGATCGATTTTACCCGATACGTGGGTGATATTTTCGTCTACAAAACAACGCACCACATGGACAATCGCATCCACTTCCCGGATGTGAGCGAGAAACTTATTGCCGAGGCCTTCCCCTTGGCTCGCGCCCTTCACCAGACCGGCGATATCGACGAACTCAAAAGCAGTCGGCACGATGCGGTTCGGAATAACGATGTCGGCCAGCTTCTGCAGCCGCTCGTCCGGTACTTCCACAACTCCCACATTGGGATCGATGGTACAGAAGGGATAGTTGGCGGATTCCGCTCCCGCCTGGGTAATTGCGTTAAACAGCGTCGACTTGCCTACGTTGGGCAGCCCGACAATTCCCGCTTTTAATGCCATCTATTGAACAACTCCATTTCAATCGTTAAAGTGCATCCTTCTTATTATACAGAAAAATCGCTCAAATGCCCAGCGGTATTCCGATTAACCAACTGTCCCTCCTTAGTCAATAAAACAGCAGAGGCAAAAGATCGGTCCTCTCTCATTCCATTAGCTTTAGTTTATCCTATCCCATCGGGAAAAAAGCTGCGCCCCATGAACGCAACTTCCGAATCCTATAATCCCCGCGTTCACTTCCCGACAGGGCTCTGTACTACTAATCAACCGACATGCTTCTTCACCGGCATCACCGCAAGCACGTTATCACTCTTAAAACAGCGAGGTCCCTTCCGTTCCCAGCAGTACGCGGAAATGATTTGCCTATCAGCCGACAGCACGCGAATCCGCCGCTGCGAAAGATGGTTCGCGTGATCCAAGTAGATGATATCTACGGTTTTTCCTACATAGCGTTGAAAAGGTCCCGGCATAACCTGCACCTCTTTCAGGAACAAATGTTCCCGTTTTTTTAGTTTATTATACGCGATTTCCCTCCTTTTATGCAAACATGTGTTCTTATATTTTATGCCTTTTTTAGTTCACGACAGGTGGTTCATAGACCTGACAACGGCTCTTCCCCTGCTCTTTCGCTTGATACATGGCCGCTTGAGCGCATTCGATGAGCGCCACGCCATGCCGGGCCTGCAACGGGAAAAGCGCTGCCCCGAGGCTTCCCATCACCTCATGAGCCACGTCTTCGACAATTAACGGACGACTTAATTCCCGCAAAAGCTTATCTCCTGTCTCCGCCGCTTCAGAAGTGAAAGCGACATCTTCCAACAGGATCAGAAATTCGTCCCCGGACAAACGGCCTAAGGTGCCGCTGTCTCCGACATAATCCTGCAAGCGATAAACGATGGCTTGCATCACCCCGTCCCCGTACTCGTATCCGTATTCGCGATTGATCAACCGGAAATCATCCAGATTTAGATAAAACAACACAAAGCTCCGTCGGTGCCTGCGGGCTACGCGGATGGCTTGCTCCAACCGGTCACGAAAAAGCTGAAGATTGGCCGCCCCCGTTCCTTCGTCAAAATACACCAGTTGCGACAGCCGTTCCTCCCATCTTCTTCTCTCCGTGATATCCCGGGATACCCATAAAATCGACCAAGGTCCATCCTCCGCCGGGGTCAGCATGCCCTTTACTTCCATCCACTGCCAAGCCCCGTCCCGATTCCGATGCCGGTAATCAACGGACATGGTTTCCTGCGTCGCCATGAGGCGGCGCAATTTAGCCATGACCTGAGGCCTGTCCTCCGGATGAACATAGCCGAGAATATCTTCGCCGATCATATCGGCCGGACTCCAACCCAGCACAGCGCGGTAGGAGAGGGATGCATATTGAATGCGCCATTCGCAATCGATGCGGGTGATAAGTTCGCTCATATTTTTAAAATAATGCTTGACCCGAGGCAGCTCCTCATCCTCTTCTCCCACCGTCTCCGGCGTTTCGGGAAAACGGGCGATGACCATCATATGCTTGCAGATTCCGTGTCTGTTCGGGATCGGACAAAAGGTGCACACGGCCTTGCCAATCTTCCCGCCGGGAGGAAATAATCCGACATAAGGAAGCGGTGTCCCCGAAGCTTCCGCTTTCCGGCAGTGATCCTCGATTTGCGAAGCCTCCTCCATGCTATGGATCTCTTCCAGCCTTTTACCCAACCAATCCTGCGACATGCCGGTAATTCTCATCGCGATATCGTTAGCCTGCAAATATCGGAATCCTACGGGCTCCACGCCAAGCAGAATAACTGCCTCCGGAATCGAGCGGATCAATTTGGAAAGAACCGCCAAGGTATCGCCAAGCGCTTCGTTCGCTGCTGCGCACTTATCCACACCGCACCACCTTTTCCTAGGACAAATAAAGTCGAAAAATAGCCGTCTTCACTCCAGACAGCTTGGCAGGTGGGCGGGGTTCCAAAGCTGAATAGCCAAGAATCAAGGAATTCGTAGACCTTTGTCCCATACAACCCGCATTCCAGAAAGGTTTGTCAATAATTTATATAACTTAATAATCATAATAACTAGTCTATAATTCGAGTATAAAAGGATTCCCGATATTTGACAATTACTTCAGTCCTGCTTTCTTCAAAATAACTCGGATAATCCGTCAAATTTCTACTTTCCTATTAGGCATGGGGATTAGGTTTGCTCTCATAGGAAAATCCAAGTAAAATATGGGCAGTTATCCACTTACCCATAGGGTTATCCACATAATTATCCACAACATGTTAACAACGAATGAGTGTTCGATAGACTTTATCCACAATCTGTGGATGTTTGAGGTGAAAATAAGGATGGAACTCCCAGAAATAGATCAGCTGGAGCATGAAAAATGGATGAGGGAAGCACTGGCTGAGGCGGAAAAGGCGCGGCTGCTTAAAGAGGTTCCCATTGGTGCCGTCATCGTCCATGAAGGCCGAATCATTGGAAGGGGTCATAACCTGCGGGAAACAACGGCGGATTCGACGGCTCACGCCGAAATGATCGCCATCCGTGAAGCAAGCGCCGCTTTAGGAGCCTGGCGGTTACTCAATTGTCGGCTCTACGTCACCTTGGAGCCGTGCCCGATGTGCGCCGGCGCCATTGTCCAATCCCGGGTGCCCCACGTCATCTACGGAACACCCGACCCCAAAGCCGGATGCGCCGGAACGCTGATGAACCTGCTGCAGGAGCCGCGATTCAACCATCGGGTGGAGCTGACAGAGGCCATACTACAGGAAGAGTGTGCCAACGCGCTGACGTCTTTTTTCCGCGATCTGCGCAGTAAAAGCAAAGGGGACCTCTCATGAACCGGCCTCGCCGCATTCTGTGGATAACGCTCGGCATCAGCCTCGCGTTGAAAATCATCCTTATCCTTGTCCACGGAAGCTTTTACGATTACCACTCCGATGACCGGGAGTACTTGGAGTCTGCCCGCATCCTGTTAAAAACCGGTGTCCTCACCTACAATGATCCCACTCGGCCCACCGTTTTCATCACTCCGGCTTACCCCGGCTTCATCGCATTGATAATGAGCGTGTTCGGAACCGGCGAAACCGCCGCTCAGGTAGTCCGCATCCTTCAAGCGGTGATGATGACAGGCGCCTTCGCCCTTCTATACCGGATTGGAAACCGCCTGTTCTCGCCAAAAACCTCCCTATGGGCGGTTTTCTTTTGTGTGGTTTACCCGCCCTTTTGGTTGGAATCCACCTTTTTATTTACCGAAGCCATGTTCACTTTAGCGTTGATGATCCTGTTGGAGCTTGCCTTCCGAGCCGAAGAACGCCCCACCGTTCTGCGCGCCGCCGCCTTTGGTCTGGCCTGGGCTGTGGCCGTTTATATCCGCCCCACTATCGCACTTTGGCCCGGAATATTTTTGCTGATCTTAATTCTCCGCCGGCGCATCCCCTGGCGCTCGCTTTTACGTTGCGGACTGGTCTCCGCCCTATTGTTTGTCCTCCTCTTATCTCCTTGGTGGGTGCGGAACTATGAGGTAACCGACCGATTCATCCCCCTGACGGAGTCCGGAGGCAATCCTCTGCTCCTCGGGACCTATCCATGGACGGTGCCTTCTCTATTCATGGACGAACAACGAACATGGCATGCCACCGACGATCTTCAGGTCAATAACCGTCAGGATACCGAACGAGCCGTGGAACGCCTGAAAACCGGATTCCACCGCTCCTTCTGGACCTATGCCAGTTGGTATACCGTCGGAAAATTTTTGCTGTTCTGGGGGGATGTCTTTTATTGGCTACCTCTTCCTGGCATTCCGCTGGTTGTCGCCATTATCCTCCATTATGTTTTGCTTATTCCTGGCTTTATCGGATTTTGGCGCTTCCGGCGAAACACCACCGCCCTTCTGATGGCTTCACTCATTGCGTACATGTGCCTATTACATATGGTCTATTTGACCCATTCCCGCTATGCGATCCCCCTGCTTCCCTTACTGTTTTTGTTCTCCGCATGGGAGTTTAGACGCATATCAGACAAACATCGGAACAATTTTCAACCCTAAACAAAGGGATTAAGTTGTCTTTCGTCGAATAAATGTAGAACTTTCATATTAAGCAGGTGAAGAATTGTTTCGCGATCTTCTGATTAACGGCTCCATTTTGGTTTCCGGCCTCTTTCTGATCAATCCATTGCTAAATAAAATCATCAAGCTGCGCAAAACCACAACGATCCTTCATTCTCTTTTGCAGGGGATTGGCTACGGTATGCTTGGCATGCTGCTGATGTATTTTACCGTTCATGTACAGGACACGAAAATCATCATGGATTTGCGGCTGTTGGTCGTCATTCTCGCCGTCATGTTCGGGGGGATGGTCCCGGCGATAATCGCCGCTGTGATGATTGGACTGTTCCGTTTGCTGTTTTTCCCAATCAGTAATTCCACTTATTTTGCGTTAACCATATTGGTTCTCCTACTTTCCCTCAGCATTCTCATCCGGAAAAAATGGCGGGTTACCCCGTGGAAGCAAAGCACCGCCATGATCATGCTGAACCTGGTAATGGGAAGTGTGCCGTTTCTTTTTCTTCTATCCAATACGAACGAGCTTAAACATGTTCTCGTCAATTTTTGGCTATTCACCGGTGTGATGGGACCGCTGGCATTCTTTTTCGCCCGTTATTTAGAACGCGCCGACCAGGATGCCCAGGAGCTACAAAAGAAACAGGCGGAGCTGGAGCAAATTTTCGATAACGTCGAAGCCGCCATCTGGAGCTTAAATCTGGCCACAGGGGAAGCGGTCTTCTCCAGCGGCATGGAGACGTTGACCGGCTATTCCCGCCGAGTCCTTACGCAAAATGCCTTCAACTGGCGGTCGGAGCTGCTTCGGCCCGAGACCACAGCCGAGCTGGAAAAAGGAAGCCAAGCCCTGCGCAACGGGCAGCGCTACAGCCTGGAAATCCAGTATACCCGTGCGGATGGAAAACCCATCTGGGTGCGGGAATCCTGCCGCCCGATCCATGACATGAGCGGCGAGGTCGTGAAGGTCATCGGGGCGATTTTTGACATTACCGCCATCAAAAAGACCGAGGTAGCCCTGAGGGAAAGTCGCAAGCATCTTGCCACAACCTTGGATAGCATCGGCGACGGCGTGATTTCTACTGATGCCACAGGCCGCATCACCTACATGAATCCCGTTGCGGAAAAGCTGTGCAATTGGGCGTGGAAGGAAGCGGTGGGGCAGCCCATCGAGATGGTCTTCCCCATCGTTCACGAAGAAACGCGGCAGCCGGTGACAAACCCTATTTACCAAGCCATCCAAACGGATTCCATCGCCACGCTGCCTTTTAATACAGTGCTGCTGCCAAAGGATGGACCGGAAATCCCCATCGACGACAGCGCATCGCCGATCCACGACGATGATGGAGTGATTCTCGGAGTGGTGCTCGTTTTCCGTAACGTCAGCGAACGTAAACGGTATGAAGAGGAAATTCGCCATTACGCCTTCCACGATTCCTTAACAGGGCTGCCTAACCGAAGGCTGTTCTATGATCGCCTGAAGATCTCCCTCGCCGGAGCAAAGCGTTACGGCCGGCGGTTAGCGGTTATATTCATCGACCTCGACCAGTTTAAGTTAATCAACGATTCCCTGGGCCACGACATAGGCGACCAGCTTTTGATTGATGCGGCTACCCGCCTGACCGCCTGCGTCCGTGAAGGAGATACCGTTTCCCGCCTGGGTGGCGACGAATTCACCGTCATCCTCGAAGGAGCCAATCTTGACGAAACCGAAGCGGTGGCAAACCGGATCAAAAAGAGCCTGGGGCGGAAATATCACCTGAACGGCCATGAATTTTTCTCCACCCCCAGCATCGGTATCAGCTTCTACCCGGAGGACGGGGATGATGAAGAAACCCTGATCAAAAACGCGGATACCGCCATGTACTATGCCAAAATCAACGGGAAGAACCAATACCGCTTTTTCACCCAGGAAATGAACGAAACCGTCCAATATAAGCTGGAGATCGACAAAGGTCTCCGCAATTCCCTGGAAAACGACGATTTCCATCTGGAATATCAACCGAAGCGTAAGCTCGAGGATGGCAGCATCACCGGGTTCGAAGCACTGCTGCGCTGGAGCCATCCCGAATGGGGACCGGTGCCGCCGGACAAGTTCATCCCCATTGCCGAAGAAACCAGCTTGATCATCGATATCGGTGCCTGGGTATTGCAGCATGCCTGCCGCCAGCTTCGCAAATGGTTGGACGCTGGAGTCGCCGTAGGTCGGATGGCGGTGAACTTGTCCGTGAAGCAGTTGCAGGACAAGCATCTTCCTGATCTGGTTGCCACCATTTTGCAGGAGGAAGGCCTTGAGCCCACGCATCTGGAGCTGGAGATCACCGAATCGGTTATGAAACATCACGACCAGGTTATCGGCATTTTGCAGAGGTTGAAGGAAATGGGCGTGTACATCTCCATCGACGACTTTGGCACCGGGTATTCGTCCCTCAGCTACTTGAACCGGCTGCCGATCCACGCCCTCAAAATCGACCGCTCGTTCATCCGGGATATTTTCATCAACAACACGGATGCCGAGATCGTCACAGCCATCATTACCATGGCCAAGAGCCTGCACCTGACCGTCATTGCCGAAGGCGTCGAAACGAAAGAACAAATGGACTTCTTAAAATCCAACCGCTGCAACGAGGTCCAAGGCTACTTCATCGGCCGCCCGGACCGCCCAGAGAAAATTGAGCAGCAGTTTCTGCTGTGACAAGAAGAGGCTTTTCCCTCCTATTGCGGAGAGAAAAGCCTCTGTGCTACAATGAGTAATGCTGCGTTCCCGTAGCTCAGTAGGATAGAGCGACAGTTTCCTAAACTGCAGGTCGGAGGTTCGAATCCTCTCGGGAACGCCATTTTTATGCCCATTTTTAGGCATAAAAGAGTTCCCGAGAGGCTGATTCGAACCGGTAGAGGTTCGTCGGAGCATCCGCTTCGTTAGCGTTGCTTCGCAGTCCGCCCCTCAGGGGCGGTATCGATCGGGAACGCCATTACATTCGACGGAAGCCCTTGATATTTTAGGGTTTTTATTTTTGTGTAAAAAACTTATTCCAAGCCCAGAAAGTGGTTTGGGAACGGGTTTTCACGCTGCATTTGATTAATTTAAATCCGTCGGCGAATCCCTCCGAAGTTTACCCAGCAGTTCCCCAACATACTCCGTCAATTTGATGCTTATCTCCGCTCGCATGACGCCCCTGTAGTTTGAATTGATAGAAATTCATAAATCGGCTTGGAATTAGGTGCTTGATCACCAAATCGCATATGTCGTGTAAAACATCCAATCCTACTATGTAATTCAGCATATGCTGTACCATGTTTGCGGAAAGGAGAGGTGAAAAAGCATGTCATACGGTTGCGTCCCAGCAACAGGAGGCGGATCAATCTCTGCTTTTGTTCTTGTACTATTTATTCTGTTGGTTATCATCCTTGGAACCTTTGTTATTTAAATTGTATTGTCATCCAACAAAAAAGCCCCGCCAGCCTAAGCTAGCGGGGTTTTGTTATGCTATCCGCCTCTAATCTGAGTGTCAAAACGATCTAATCGGAATAGAGGTTTTTTTATGTTTATTAGCCCGATGTTACTCGAGACTGCGCCAGGTCCCTTTTCAGAAAGGTATAACCCATTTTCAAGCATAAAGAGAGTCGCCGAGAGGCCGATTCGAACCGATAGAGGCTCGTCAAAGCCATCTCCTCATACCGCCAAAAAAATGATTACCCCCACCAGCGCCCAAAAAGGCAACACCATTAATGTCCCATAAAACATACCGCGGGCCAAGCGATATTTCTCTTCATTTATTGTGCCGGCATTCCATGCAAGGATATTCTTCATATGGATCATCTGCTTTCCTTAATAAGCTAAGAGCACTTGTTGGAATATAAGCCTCGGGAACCCACTCCACTTTGGCAAAGCAATTTATCGATTAGTGAAAGCTTGTCGGACCAACTTACAGGATTACTATAATGCAACTTTTCAAATGAAACGGTGATTTTTACTACTATCTATAAACAATTATTCCAATTTATCGACGGAAATCGCAAAAAGATGAAGATACGCGTAAGCAGTCCCGGAAATTTCAAGCCTCACTTCATCCTTGGCCACAATCGGAAAAAGGTTGCTCCCCACTAGAGCCGTACTACACAAAAAGAGCCCCCGTCTGGAGGCTCCTTTCGGTGAAGCTTCTAGTCCATCATCCGTTCCCAGATGACACTCCCGTGCGCTCAGAAGCAGCCGGGATTCAAGGTTTCTTAGTAAGCAATCGTCCGGAGAATGATGACCAGCAAAACAAACAGTACCAAAATGAAAGCAATGCTGCTACCAAATGCCGGTACTCCGCAACCAACGCCACCTGCGTATCCCATGGTTATTTGCTCCTCTCTGTTAGAGATACCGTATTGTACGCAGAGCAATTGCCTGAAGATTGGACGCTTGCCGGGTGACATTCACCCATAAATGGATGCACCCCTTTATGCTGCGCCATTTTTCAGCCTTACGGGTTGTTGATGACCTTCGTATGTGCATCATTGAAATAATACGTTGTAGAAGCCCCTAATACTTTCCACTCCTTATCGCGAAAAGCAAGCTTGAACGTACGGTCGTTCTCATAGTCCGACGCCGGTGGTGCCTCCGAATAAGTATTGTTATACGAAATCCCGTTATCCAAATTCCGCGCATCCACCGAAACGCGATACCCGTCGCTATTCTCTTGAAGATCGAAGCTGTCCAGATCGAAGGTAATACTTTTGCTGGTTATGATCACGCGGTCCCCCGCTTCCTTGCTCTCGTTGATGGAATCGGTAAGAGACATCGCCCAATCAGCGTCTACATTCTTTAATTGAGAGGGGTCAAAGCTTGTGTAAGCAAGAGCCCAGCTCTTGTAAAAGCTCGCCACCGCCGCCATGATCTGATCCTTCACTTCAGCCGAGAGCGGGTTAATTGTCAAAGTATTATACATTTGATCCACGACAACCTCGTCCGACTTCATTTTACCCCATGGAAACAGCACTTCAGCCACCGCCTTATGCGTCCCGTCATAAGCGATCGGTCCGATTGCTTTCCCCTCCCTCACCAACGATGTCACGTCCTTGTCGTCCAGATAATAAACGGCTGCCCCATCATAATTAGTCTTCAGATAAACGAAATCACCTGGCAGGTTCAAGGTAAGCTGGGCATGCTGATCGGCCATTGAAAATAAATCAACGCCCTCTTCCTTGTCAAAGCTCGCAAAATCGCCGGTATAAGTCGCCTTCACTTTATGCAGGCCGGGAAGCAGCCCTTCCACCTCTTGGGTGCCATATTCACCCTTGACCGTTCCGACCTGAACACCATCTACATAAATCGCGGTATTCTCCAAATTCGTGGTTACGCTCAGCCGGTATGGCTGCAGCTGCAAAACATAACGGTCATAAAGCAACAGCGATTTTCCCTGTTTTTTCAGAGTAAGCAGAGTATTCGTCTGGCCTTCGCCAAACAGCTCGTCCAAATCAAAAACCGTCTTCTTGCTTTTCCCCTTCGAATCCATTTGTTTGGACTGAGCCTTCAAGCTGGTCATCAGATCGCTTAAGAAGGATGGATAATTTTTATTTGCGCTGATCAAGCTCTCCGCCATTTTCTTTCCGGTTATCCCTTTGTCATCCGTTACCAGCATGTGCTCCAGCTTGCCGCTATCCCCTGCCTTAACCGCAGCTTCAAATTGGTGCAGCATCCGATCTTTATCCGACAACGAGGCTCCTACCATATACAAGCCTACTAAAATAATAACAGCCGCAACGATCCCACCTAGCCACCAAATCATTTTCCGGTTGATAGGCTTCCGAGGTGTTCTAACAACTGCCTGCGGTACCGTGATGAAATCAGCGGCATCGTTTTCTACCTTCGTTCCGCACTCGGGGCAATACAAGCTTTCAGGCGGAAGCGCGCTCCCGCAATGGTTGCAATATCCCATGTCAAACCTCCAAGCTTAATCGTACTTCCATCAGAAATTGACGCCAAACGTATCCTGCATCGAATTGATGAAAGAGTGTACCATGTAGTTGCCGAACAAAGATAGCACAATCCCGATGCCGACGAACGTTAACAGTACCACGTAAAACGAGTCGAGCCCGCCCTCGCTGTTGCGCTTGAAGCTATATGCAGTAATCACAATAGCGATCAGAACGCCGAGCATCCCTAAACCGCTCAAGGATGATGCGACCTTTAGGAAAAAGTTGGCATGAAGCAGCGAAATCACGATGGCCGCAGCCATCAAAACTGTAGGTATCACAAGGAGAGCGCCAAAACGGGCGACCGCCTGTTTATATGTAATTTGCACTTTTCCCAGGTAGAGCACGCCCATGATGATCAGCGCAACCAAAAACAAAAAGAGCGCATAAAAAACAGCCGGCCTCGCTACAACCGTGCCAAATGAAACCTTCACCTCAAAAATGCCCTGAATGCCGCTGATCACCTGTTTCAGCAAACTAAACGTAAAGAGAGGCGTAAGAATCGAAAACAGTACGAAGGTAATGACTGCGTTAGTAAAAGTCCCTCGACTGGCACTCATGCCGACTGCCGCAGGCTTCCGTAATGCATCCCGAACAAAATGCAGGTACGTCACCGCACCTTCTTTTACTGTTTGCACAATATCGTTTGCCACATTAGGTTGAGGCTGCACTTGAACTTCCGAAGCGCTCCAAGGTTTGTCCGTCCCCAACTCTCCGGCAGGTACGCCAACGGTAACTGGACCGTCAACTGCTTCTATACCTTCCGATCTCATCGCACTATCAGCTGCTGGTGTCTTTTCAAACCGCGTACCGCATTTAATACAGAAATTCCCTCCCTGATTTAAATACCCACAATGCGTACATTCCATGAACATTCCTCCCTTATGGTTTTATTTACAGATACAGGATAATTCATTAGTCTCAGGGTGTCTGTGAAATAAGTAGTATAAATATCCATATTTCGCCATGGTTCTGCAAAAAAACGGCCCTAACCGGGACTATCATCCGATCAGGGCAGATCTGCAGCCCTTATTTCGAAGGGGGCTTTCTTTTCACGATCCAACAACTGTGCTATACTACATATTACTTGTTTCTTTTATCCCATCGAGACGTGGCTCAGCTTGGTAGAGCGCTTGCTTCGGGAGCAAGAGGTCGCAGGTTCAAATCCTGTCGTCTCGACCATACCTTCATCAACGATTCGCAGCCTGTGGCTGCGATTTTTTCATGCCCGCAAATGGATCTGGTATAATGCAAAAAGAAAAACCCGGATGCAGCCAATCAGGCTGTAACCGGGTTTCCTTGTTGCAAGATGCGCTTATGCTACCACCTGGCTGTAATCGAACTTTCTCCCGGAAGGGTATACTGGAAAACGCCTCCGTCTGCCGCCACCTCGATGGTTTTCGCTTCCGCCGTGCGATTGGATGCAATCAGCGCCTTGGACTCATCGGGATTAAGGAACGCCACGGTTTCCAGTTCATCGAAATAATGATCGGATTCGACGCGCCTAGCGCCTGGCTGCACGAATTTGCTGATATGTCCCATAGTGTAATAATCAAGGTTGTAGATGATCTCGCCCGTTTCCTGCACGATCTTCACCACGCCCCGGCAGGTGCTGTGTGGCAGCACCGTCGGCCCGTTGACTTCATCCAACGCCACGTTCCACCAGACAACGGACTTGCCCCAGTTCCGGGGGACGGCGATGACGTTGCGCATCTGATCCAGATAAGCCGTGCGGAAGGGTGGTATCCATTCGCCTCCTGAGGCTTCGGTGAACCATGCGCCTTTTTCCGGGAACGCGTCGTGAACGAGGGACATCGCATCCGGATTGCCGCCGTAAACATGCCACGCCACCCCAGCGACATATTGGGCCGCTTCCGGGTCTTTCAATATCGCCAGCGGATGGGACGGTACGTCCCAATTATGGTCGTAGCACATGATGAGGGCATGAATACCTGCTCGCCGGAAAGCCGGGCCCAGATAGTCGCGGATGAACCGCAGCTCCTCCTCCGGCTTCATCACCATGCCAGGGTAGTGGCCTGGGCCGTAGCCCGGCTCGTTTTGTACCGTTACCGCAAAAATCGGAATCCCTTCCGCTTCATAAGCCTGGATGAACTTGACGAAGTACTCGGCATAGACGCCATAGCACTCCGGACGCAGCGTCCCGGTGACCATGTGACCCGACGTCTTCATCCAACCCGGGGCGCTCCACGGAGAAGCCATTACTTTGATCTGCGGATTGATGGATAGCGCCTCTTTCACCGCCGGAATCACATAGTCCCGGTCATGGTCGATAGAAAAGCGCGCCAGCGCAAAGTCCTCCTCACCATCCGGCAGATCGTTGTAGCTGTAAATCTCGGTCGTATAATCCGTAGCGCCCATAGGCTGGCGCAGCATGGTCATACCGATGCCTTCCGCGGGGTCGAACAGCTTCCGCATCATCATCTTGCGTGCTTCTTCGCCTAGACTCTTCACCGCCAAATAAGCTGATGCGTCCGTAAAGGATGCGCCAAAGCCATCCATCTCCTGATATTGCCGCTCTGGATCGACCCGAACGGTGTAATCCGCCGGAGTGGCGACTGTCGCTCCATCCACAAATTCCGCATCCTCCTGCCGAGCCAACATATGCTCCTGATCTACTGTCGTCAGCCATATTTCCGCTTTTCTCTTCACTCCCGCATCAACCTCCGCTGCAAAATAAAGGCGGGCCGCGCCGCCCGAACCGAAGGAATGCCTTCTTCCGGCCAGGTCGTCGGTCCCGCCATGATCTTCCTTATTTAATTCCCTTAGCGTCGCAGTAAGCGTTCACTTGCTCCTGCACGTATTTCATCAATGCATCGATGCCTGCTGATTTCAGCTTGTTTTGATAGGTCTCCAGCGCTTTATCTACGTTAGGTACGAGACCCATCATGAGCGGACGGCCGTACTGTTCGTACACTTGGTTGACGGCGGCCAATTGAGATTTCACCGGCTCATAGTCCATCAGGATCGGTTGGAAAATATCCGGACGGGAAATCTTGCTGAATTCCTCTTTCATCGCGTCTTCTCCAGCCCAGCGGTTGGCAGATGGGTGTTCGTTTTTGGTGGTTCTCCAACCCCAGCTAGCAATGCCATAGGCGGTAACCTTGGCGGGATCTTGACCCGGAGCCGGCGAGATGATGCTGTTGTCAGCCTGGAACGCATAGTTACGGCCTTCGATGCCATAGGTCATCAAGTTGTAATACTTCGCGTCGGAGCGGATTTTTTCCAGTACCATCAAAGAACGCTCCGGATTGGCGGCGCTTTTCGGAATGGCCATACCGTTGTTAATGCCCAGGTTCGGCGTTACATAGTTATGGAAACGGCTGAAGGGGAAGTACGCGCCCTCGATGCCTTTGTGATTCTTCTCCAGGTCAGAGATAAAGCCCGCCGCTCCCGGAGCGTTACGCCAATAAACGGCACCTGTATTAGTCTTGATAAAATCGCCGGCTTCCTGCTTGGAGGAAAGGGTGTTGGAATTCCAATACCCGTTATCGGCCCAAGTCTTCATCCGTTTTGCCCACTCCGCGAATTCAGGAGTGAAAGGATACGCTACCACATCGCGCGGTGTATCATAGCCTTTGGACACGATAACTTTGCTGTCGCCGCCGATATTTTTGAAGTCATAGTAATCATGGAACAACGTGTTGACTTCGTTCCAAGCGCTGCCGTTGATCGGCGTTACTTTTTTGCCCTTCTTCACGCCGTCCAAATATTTTTCGATGCTGTCCAAATCGGTGATTTCCGGCAGGTTCAACTCTTTGCGCCAATCTTCCCGGTAAACGATCCCGTTTGGTGTATATTCCGGAAAAGTGCTGGGAATGGCATAGACTTTTCCGTCAATGGTAACGTCTCTCCAGTCATAATCCGGCACTTCTTTGAAGGTTTGCGGAGCGTACACGGGAAGCAGATCCTTCAGATCGAGGAACGCGCCTTGCTTGGCATATTTAAAGAAGTCAGCCCAAGAGGAAGCGAAGATCATATCGACTTTTTCTCCCGAGGCGAGAAGCAGATTGTATTTCGTTTGCCACTCGTTCCAAGTCGTGAAGTTCAGCTTAACGGTTGCATTCAAATCTTGTTCCAGCATCTTGTTGAATTCTTCCATGACCTTTGGCGTATCCGTGTGAGCGTCGCCTACCAGGTACCAGTTCAGTACGACTTTTTTGCTGATGTCCGGGCCGGTTGAAGGCGCTGCCGTTTCCGCTGCCTTTGTCGCTGCCGGTGCTTTGGACGCCTCCGGAGCCTTCGTTTCCTTGCTCTCATCCTTGGTGCCGCCGCATGCTACAATCAGCGTGCTCACAAGTGCGAAGGTGAGGATCAATGAGAATACCTTGCCTAGTTTTTTACTCAAGTTTACTCCCCCATCTTGATTAATTGGATATATTAGCCGGTTTCCCGGGTCTAACCTTTGACCGCTCCGATAGTCAGCCCTTTGACGAAATATCGCTGTACAAAGGGATACAGGAGAATGATCGGGCCTGTGACGACTATGGCCACGGCCATTTTCAACGTTTCCGCCGGCGGCTTGACATCGGCCGCCAAATTCAACGCGACGTCCGTTTTCAACACGGCGGCGCTGGCCAAAATTTTATAAAGAAGGAATTGTAGCGGATATTTGGCCTCGGTGGTGATGAACACGTTGGCGGAGAACCAATCATTCCAGTAGCCCAGTCCCATGAACAACCCGATGGTGGCAAGACCCGGAGTGGACAGCGGCAAAATCAGCTTGAGGTAAATGAGGAAATCTCCGGCGCCGTCGATCTTGGCCGACTCCACAATGGAATCGGGAATCGATTTCATGAAATTTTTCATCAAGATGATATTCCAAGCGCTCATCAGCCCGGGAACGACAAGAGCCATATAATTGTCCTTCCAACCCAGGTTATTGACGATCAAGATATACCAAGGAATCAGACCGCCACTGAACAGCGTTGTAAAATAAATGAAGAAGGACAAGGAATCCCGATATTTAAAGTCCTTTCGGGAGAGCACGAAGCCGGCCATGGAAGTAAGAAATAATCCGAGGGCAGTCCCGATGACAGTGACGCCGATACTGACTTCGTACGCTTTAAAAATCTGTTGCGGACGTTCGAATACTTTGGAATACGCCTCCCATGTAAAATGACTGGGCCATATCCGGAAGCCGTCGCGGATGACGTCTGTTTCCACCGACAGCGAGCCGGTAATGATAAGCCAGAACGGCAAGGCGCAAAGCAAAGTCAGCAGCGAAATGAACACATACCCGATGATATTGAAAGCGATCGTGGAACGCTCTGCACGTATTTTCACGGTAAACCTCCCTCCTAGAACAACGCGTAGTCTTTTTGAAATCTGCGAACCACCCAGTTCACAGTAAGAACAAGGCAGAGGCCGAAGAAGGATTGATACAAACCGGCAGCCGTCCCCATGCCGATATCAAAGTTAACAGCGAGTGCTCGATAAACGTAGGTGTCGATAATATCCGTGGAATCGAACAGCATCCCATTGTTGCCGATGATTTGGTAGAACAGATCGAATTGCCCTTTCAAAATCCCGCCAAGGGCCAGCAAGATCAGCAAGACGAAGGTTGGAATCAATAACGGGATCGTGATGTGCCGAATCCGTTGAAAAATATTCGCTCCATCGATTTTCGCCGCTTCGTGGTACTCATCGCTGATCCCTAGAATGGCGGCCAAATAAATGACCGTTCCATAGCCGATCCCCTTCCAAACGTGGAAGAAGACGATGATAAATTTCCAAGGAGCGGTATGCATATAGAAGTCGTAAGGCTGAGCGCCGATCATCCTCAGGAATCCGTTCACCGCGCCGGTTTCAAAGCTGAACAGGTTGAACACGAAAGCGCCGACAAGAACCATGGAAATGAAGAAAGGCAGGAACATGACTGATTGGGCGATTTTCTTGAACCATTTCCCCACCATCTCACTCAAGAAAATGGCGCAGATCAACTGCAGCAAATTGCCTAGGAAAATAAAGGCCAGGTTATAGAGCACCGTGTTCTTCGTCAATTTCATCAAAACACCGGATTCAAACAGAAACCGGAAGTTATCTATCCCGACAAATGGGCTTTTGAACAACCCGCCGTCAAAGCTGAAGTTCGTGAACGCGTAGTAAACGCCAATCATAGGGAAGTAACTGAATACAACGAAGAAAATCAGCGCAGGCAAAATCATGAGGAACAAAACCTTGTTCTTTCGCAGCTCTCTAAAAAAACTGGACATAGACTTCTCCCCTCTAACCGATAATAAAAACTGCTTTCCTAGTCCTTTTTATGTAAGCGCATGCAACTCCTTCTAATTATGATATCGATTTCAAATTGTTAGTCCATTCAGCAAAATCTACAGCAGGAAAGTCACGAAAACCACCAATTTGCAGATATTAAGCTCGAATTGTGAAATCGATTTCTTTTGGTAAATGAATTTTTTGTAGAAATACACCGAAATAATGGCGATATTTTCGAAGATTATCAACACACTAAATTGAAATCGATTTCAATTCTTCTGAATGTATTATAAAATAGACGGAATCAGAAAATCAAGATGGATTTTCAAAAAATGAAGCCGTCGCGAAGGTGTTATCTCGTCTTCGTTTTCATGTGAAATCGATTTCTTTTTATTTTAGTGAATAGCAGCGGAAATTCTTTCAATTTCGGTCAAATTTAATGATTTTTTCCGACTATATATTGAAATCGATTTCACGGTGTATTATAGTATATATTATAGTTATCGGGTTAAAGAAATCAGGATAGGTCGATGATAAAACGTGGATATTAAAATCGTAGATGTCGCTTCAAAAGCGGGGGTTTCTCCAGCTACCGTCTCCCGCGTCCTGAATAAGGCCAACAACGTCACGCTCAAAACGAGAACCAAAGTCATGGAGGCTATCCAGGAACTGGGGTATCACCCCAATGCCGCCGCGAAAAACTTGCGTTCCCAGCGTTCCATGGCCATCGGCGTAATCGCCCAGGACATCAATAGCGCCTATTTTACCGAGATCATCAAAGGCGTGGAAAACATGGCTTACGCCCAGAAGTACAAGGTGATCATTTGCGACTCGGAAAATCAAAGGGACAAGGAACGGGAATATCTCAACCTGCTGATGGACCGTACGATTGACGGCGTCGTGCTTATCGCCCCGCTGATTTCCGATGAGGAAATATGCCAGATTGCAGACAAAGGGTACTCCGTCGGCATCATCGGGCGGAATATCAATCATGAGAAGATTCCGTGCGTCTTTACGGACAACGTGAAATTTTCCCAGCAGGTCGTGCTCTACTTAATTGAAAACGGCCACCGGGACATCGTCTTCATCAGCGGCTACGCCGAGTCTACCGACAGCTATGAGCGCCTTGAAGGCTATTTGAAAGCACTCAGAGACCGGCAAATTCCATTCCGTCCTGAGCTCTTGGAAAACGGGGATTTCAACGAGGACGGCGGTTATGAGGCGATGAAGCGCCTTTTTGCCAAAAATGCTCACTTCACAGCCGTTTACTGCGCCAACGATGAAATGGCTCTAGGTGTCTATAAGGCCTGTGCCGAGCGAAATATCCGCATCCCGGAAGATCTGTCCGTCATCGGCGTCGACAATAACCGGATCAGCAAATACATTACGCCGACATTAAGCACCGTCAATCAACCGAAGTATACCATGGGCGCGATTTTGACGGAAAAAATGATCGATCAGATGAACGATGACGTGCATCATGATAAACGTGTGTTTGTCGTGGACTCTGAAGTGATCATCCGCGACTCCTGTAAACCCCTGGGCGAATAACCAGAAAAATTTCTTTGCTTTCGCTCCAGTCTGTGCTATACTATTTTTCGCTGGTCCTAAATGGACTATCGAGACGTGGCTCAGCTTGGTAGAGCGCTTGCTTCGGGAGCAAGAGGTCGCAGGTTCAAATCCTGTCGTCTCGACCATAACCTTACAAACCAATCGCAGTCTTTCGGCTGCGGTTTTTTTATGTCCGCAAAAGCTGCTCCGTCTAGATGAAGAAGCTGCTGACTAGCTCTTCCACATTCTTATTATCATAAAGCCGGATTACTTTTTTCCTGTATCGTTGCAGCTTGGTTTCAAAGTTCATTTGGTTCGATAAACGTTTTGCCAAAGTCGTTTTACCGCTGGCTACGATTCCGATTATGAGGATTTTTTTCATAGCGGGCTCCTTAGAAAACAGTGCGGGAAGAGAAAAGGCTACAACGATAATATCGTCATAGCCTTACCCGTCGCAACTTAATGTTCGGCGATTATCGGATTAATTGAAGCAGCTCGGATGCGTCCGCCTTGTATGCGGGATTAAACTCCGACGATTTCATGTAACCGACGAGACTGGAGAGGAACTGCCTGCCTTCCGGCGACTCTCCGGCTTTTTCCGCATCCAACGGGCAGATGAGCAGCTTGCCGTTTCCGACGCGGCACTCCAGCAGGAAGCCGAGTTTGTGATTCCGTTCGAAATTATCGATCGTTTGGACGATGGGGCTCCATTCGCGGTCCGTCCCGTCCAAGATGAGCGATTTCGAATGGGACACGATATTCCACCAAGGATAGGTGGAATGCTCCTCACTGGGGAAATCCTGGAGCGCCGGATGCGCCTTATCGATCAGAAGACCGAGGGTACCTACCGGAATCGGACGGTTCATGCTCTCAGAGATGGAGCGGAACATCGGGTAACACCAGAAGTCGGTGCAGTATGTTCCTTCGATGGCATTGGTCAAGCTCTCGGGGTTTGGCATGAGCAGCACGTTCTCCCCTTGCTCCAAGAGAGCCATCGCCTCACTGGAAAGCTCCGTAAACCGGTGGATGCCGTCCAAGCCGGTGTCGGTTTTTTGCGGATAGATCCAGAGATCATAGGCCTTGCGGACATCGGTCCCGGCAATTTGCAAGGATAGTGTCGCTTGCGTCATACGATCGACTGCCGGCAGTTCGATGACGAGGTCGCAAATATCGATGTAGTTCGCGCCCGCCGGGAAGCCTGCATTGGTTACACCGGCCGCCAAAGTTTCCGAACCGGCAGCCAATTGCCACTGTAGATCAATTCGCTCAAGAGGCTGGCTTCTGTACCAAGCCAACTCGACATGGGCATCGAAGCGCTCTTCGGATACATAGTTAAACCGCTCAAACCGCGCCAATAGAACAGCGTCGCTGCAGAAGGTGCGCCATTCTTCGGAAGTGACCAGCCCTTTTGAATCCATGAAGGCGTCTAGGATGCCGACCAGCGCCGTCCCCTGCCCACTGAAATCCTGCAGGTCCAACAGCTGGAAGCCCGCCAGACGTCTGGACCGGAAAGCAGCCTCCAGCTCTTCCTTGTAGCAGTCCACCGCCAAGTGCCCGGAGGCCTTAAAGTATGCGTTGGCAAGGTGCCCCAGCCCTTTTTCCTCCAGACGCTCCCGGAATATTTTGAAATTCTCTGCTTTCAGAGAACCGGTATATTTCTCGATTTCCGCGTAATCCGGGTACATCGCATATTGTCCGATCTCATGGGAGACTACCGGCACCTGAGGAATCCACTCTCCCGCAGCATCATCAGCCTTTACAGTCTTGGCTTCCGTGCCGTATTGAATCTGCACCGTGGCGCCTTCCGTTCCGGCTGCCTCGTTCTCTCCACGCCCTTGATAAAAATCGGGAGGAACGATCTGAGCGTCATAGTCCATCATCGTCCCCGGCAGATCCATTTGAACATGACCCTGGGGAGCGTCGCACATGGCGTAGGAGCCCCGGAACAAACGGTCGCGGGTAAAGCGTACCCCGCTGAAGAAATCATCGTGGGGAAGCACCTCTGGAACCCATTGATGGTTATTGGAACCTTGGGTGTAGAGAGGTCTGCTATCGAATTCCTTATAGGCTTTCAGGATTGCATCGATTCTTGGCCGGCTGCCCCACAGCTCGTTACCCAGCGACATCATCACAAAGGACGGATGATTCCCGAAGGACTGCAAAATGGCATAGCCCTCGCTCACCAAATAATCCTGTTCCGCCTGGTTATGGTTCTCATCGCCTTCTTCGGTGATCGTACCCCAGAACGGCAGCTCTGGCTGCATATAGATACCCAGCATATCCGCTGCGGTAAAGGCCGCTTCCGGCGGGCAGCAGGTGTGATACCGGTAATGGTTGATGCCGTAGGACTTGGCGATGCCGAGGATACGCAGCCATTCCTCCACGTCGGTTGGCGCATAGCTGGTCAGCGGGAAGATAAGCCCGTCATGCTTGCCGCGAAGAAAAGTCCGGTTTCCATTGATGGTGAACTTATCCCCGGCGGTTTTGAATTCCCGCAGACCGAAGATCAGCTCATGCCGATCCAGAACCTCTCCCGCCGCGTTTTTCAAACAAACCTTCAGCTTGTAAAGGTTCGGCTCAAGGTCACTCCATAGCAGCGCGTCTTGGCCCAATTCGTAGGTAAAAGAAACGTCCCGGTCAGAGAGAACATGCTCTCTTTCGGCGACAGTATGCTTCGTATTGCCGTTCCAGCTAGCCGCCGATACGACCGCGGTCACCCCAGTCTCTCCCTCTAGATTGGCCGCAATGGTAACAGACCGGTCCGCGAGGTTCGGAGTCAACCGAATGTCGCGTAAATACGATTCGCCGAAAAATTGCAGCTCGATGCGCCCCGTAATCCCGTTCCAGTTAGTCTGCGTGTCCGGCGAGGTCAAGTGGCCGCCTTTTGTCGGGTAATCGGTATTATCCACGCGTACGGTGATGGTCTGCCGACCGCTTTGAAGGTAACCAGTCAACTCGTAGAGATGGGGAGCGTTCAGGCTGTTCCGTGAACCGATCTCCCGGCCGTCTACCCAGACGGTGGTCATGCGGGTTCTCTCCAAATAGAGAAAACATGTCTTGCCTGCCAACTCCGCGGGAATCTCCACCTCTTTTGCAAACCAAGCGTATCCTTCAAATTTGTAGCTGTCGGTCAACGATCCGACCAACGCTTCCTCGTTCTTCGCTCCTTTGCGGGCATGAGATGTGGTGTTCGGCAGCAGAATAGTGTCGGTAAAAGGAAGCGAAGACCCTTTTTTGCCTTCGTCCAGTTGCAGCATCCATTCGCCTTCCAAGTTGATTTTCTTTAACATTAGTATCACTCCTACTCCTATTCTCCTGAAACTTGTCTATTTACGAGGAATAATGATAGTCCCGGTACTCTTGGGGCGTCGTTCCCGTCCATTTTTTGAACAGGAAAGTGAAGTAAGCCGCCGTTTGAAACCCGACCTGCTCCGCCACCTCGTACACCTTGATGCTTGGGTCCCGCAGCAGCTCCTTGGCCTTGTTCATCCGCGCCTCCTGCACGAAGTCGGAGATGGTCCGGCCCATTTCTTTTTTGAAAAGAACGCTCAGGTAGCTGGAATTCAGATGGAACTGTTCGGAAAGCTGCTTCACCGTTACGTTATCCTGCAGATTCTCCTCCAGATAACGGGCGACCTTTTGGATTAAATGATGCTGCCCGGCGGTTTGATCCTGCTCCTTCAATCGGGATACCTGCATGAGGTAGTCCAGGACGACTCCCCGTACCTCCTCTGTACCGGTGCAATTGATCAATTTCTGCCACATCAGGACATTCATTTCAGCATCGGACTCTTTCGCCTGCTTTCCTTTTCGCGCCAATTCGCTGAGCAGCCCCATGCCGAACGCCTGAACGTAGGAAAACGATACGGGCTGCCTTTCCAATATCCTCTCCAGTGCATGATCCAAGTAAGCAGCGGCTTTCTCATCCTCTCCGCCATTCACCAGCTTGACGATTTCCGGAATGTATTCCTCCCGCAGCCGAAAATCATGGTACTCGTTCATATCGAACCGGTCAAAATGCAGGATTTGCCCGTTCCCCGCCATTCTAGCCCCGGCCATCATGTGCCGCACTTCTTTATAAAGCTGCGGGATATCCGGCCATGTTCGGCATTCCCGGCTCACCCCCACGGTGACGGAAGCGTTATGCTGCTCCTTGAGGACATCCTGCACGAAAGCAAGCTGTTTTTCAAGTTTCACCCGGTCCGCGGGAGTCGCGTTAAGCAGAATAACCGCCGCTTCGTCCGCTCCCGTTTTCCCGATATACGTTCCGGGATACCCGGACATGACCAGCTTTACGGCATTCAGGAGCGCCTCGCTGAGCACGATCCGTTCCTTGGCATCCTGCGGTCCGGTGGGGAATGGACGGTCATATCCGAAAAGGAAGAGCGTGGCCCGCCATTCTCCCTCGGGCAGATCAAGCAAACGGCGCCAAGAGTCCAACAAATCGTCGCTATGGATCCAGCCGTCGATCAGATCCTTGACGAACCTTTCCTGCAGCACATCATAGCTTTCGGTTACTTTCTCCCTAAGCATGACGGTCTCCTGCTCCATCCGCTTCTTTTTTTCCAAGGAGTCCCGAAAAGCAACCAGTTTCTCTTCCAATTCCTCCGTCTTGATGGGCTTTAAAACATACGACTTCGCCCCCAGATGAATGGCTTCCTGGACGAATTCGAATTCGTCGTACCCGCTGATCATCACCGTCTGCAGCGACGAAAATTTGGGATAGTCCGATCTGCACTTGGCGAGCAGCTCGATGCCCGTCATGCCGGGCATCGAGACGTCTGTGATCAGGACATCGACATCCGCTTCCGCCAATACGGCGAGAGCCTCATCGCCCGAACGGGCGGTTAAAGGCGGCTCGTATCCTAGCGCAGCCCAGCGGATATGGTGCACAAGACCTTCAATCTGCATTTGTTCGTCATCGACAATCAATGCCCTCATGATGCCCCTTCCCCTCTCTGAATGCCGGGACTTTCCTCGCAAACGGGAATCCGAATGGTCACCATCGTCCACTCTCCCTCCATGCTGTCCACTTCCAGGCGGCCTTCCGGCCCGAAATAAAGCGTCAGCCGATCGCGGATATTATTCATGCCGAAGCCGTTCCGGGTGCCGGTATACGTTCCGTTCCGCAGCTTCTCCAGCTTCTCTTTATCCATCCCTTTGCCGTTATCGAAAATTTGAAATTGAACGGTATCCCCAATCCGCCCAATCGTGATCTGAATAAAGCCGTCCCCTCGATTCGTAATGGCGCCGTGCAGGTAGCAGTTTTCCACGATCGGCTGCAGAACGAGCTTAATGGTATAAAAATCCAAAACCTCAGGTTCGATCTCCCATTCCACAAACACTTGGCCGGGATAGCGTAATTGCTGAACCTCCAGATAAGCCTTCACGTGCTCGATCTCGTCACGGATCCTCGTCACGTTCACCTTGTTGTGGAGCGCAAGCCGGTAAAACGTCGTCAAAGCGTCGATCGTCCGAATCTGCGCGTCATCCTGTAAATCCATAGCCCGCCAACGGATCAGGCTGAGCGAGTTATAGATAAAATGGGGATTGATCTGCGCTTGCAATGCTTTGAATGAAAGCTCGCGTTCCTTGAGTATAGCTTGGGTCTGCTCTTCCACCAAGAGCCGCAGCCGGCTCGACATGGAGTTGAACATCACTTCCAGCTCGCCCAGCTCGTCGTCATCCCGGTTTTTCACGGTGGCGTCGAAATACCCCTCGGAAATGTCCGTCATCCGGCTTCCCAGCTTGCGAATCCGCCAGATGATGTTCTTCAGGAGAACCCGGATCAGAAAGACAGAGAGCAGCAGAAAGAATAAGATGCCCCCCACAAAAGAATACAGAATCCGTGTGGATTGCTCCTCCAAACGGTCGAGACGGACGAGAGCGGCAACGGTCCAGCCCGAACGGATTTCCTGGGTAATGAGCATCCTGCCGTTTTCCGCTTGCGCCGTCTCTTCCGGGCTGTGCCAATACCGGCCCAAGGAAGATGAGATCAGGCTGCTGCCGATTTCACCCGGTACCGAGGAAGCGATGATCTGTTTGTTTTCGTCCACGATGTACAAGTCCCCGGCGCCGTCAAAAGGATGCTTGAAGGAATCCGCGAACACTTCGTTATAGTTGAGCAGCAGATACACGATGCCGTAAACATCGCCGTATGTATTCAAGATTTTATGGGAGACGACCAGCCGCGTCTTGTCGTCAGCGGCATTGGTCCACAGCAGGATTTCCGGCCTGGCGAGTCTATCCGCATACCATTCGCGTTCGACCATCCCCGAGAGCATGCGCCCCTCCGGTTTCCATAAAAGTCCGCCATCCTGAACCAGCGTATCGTTGGTATGATAGATGCGGAAATTTTCGATACCCGGCAAATATTTGCTCGTAAACAAAAAGGAGCGATCCACGTACTCGACTGTACCCAATTGGTCGTAAATATCCGCGTAATCCCGGGACAACCGGGAGATGAGTTCGCCGTCTGTAGCGGTTCGAGTAGCCAAAAGATCATAGCTTTCCTTGCGGAACTCGATGCTTTGGGCGCTCTGCCGGACCGCTTCCTTGACGGTCAGCATATAATTACCCCGCACGATATGCAGCGTCATATAGCCGGCGCCGGCCCCGAGCAGTACTGTCGGCAGGAAGACGATAAGGCAGTAAAGCAGCACGATTTTGCTCCGCAATTTCATGGATCGGGTCATATGAATGATCCATTTTTCCAAACGGTGACTCACTTTCATAAGCCCTCCCCGAAAAATTGCAAAGGGAGCACGCCCCCAGTGGGGCTGCTCCTTCGCCTCTTACTTTTGAGTGCTAGCCTGGTAAACCTCTTGCCATTCCTGCTTCACTTCGCTCCAGTGTGCGCGTTTTTCCAGCGCATCCTGGAAGTCCTTCCATGCGGCATCGAAAGACGCGTCGTCTTTAGCCATCAGCAGCTTGCCCCGATATTCCTTGCGGATGTTTTCCAGCTCGGGCGAATACTTCTCCCACAAGCCGCCTTGCTTCATACTGATTAAATCATAGGGTTGGGCAACACGTACAGCACCCATTTTACCGACTTCCGCGCTGTACTGCATCGTTTTTGCAGCTCCCGCTTTGTTGATATCTGCCGTCATCCACCAAGGGTACCACTCGTTGCTGTAAGACGAGGTCATATACAGTTCGGGCGTCACCTTCGATTTCTGCGCGGGGTCACCGGAATTACGGGCTGTTTTATACGTTTCGTCGGTGAACTTCCATTTGCCCAGAGGCTGGTCGACCCAGTTCCAATACAGCCCCGCCGGACCTTCGTTGACCACCTGCTGCTGTTCTGGTTTTGGCGAAAGCGTATAGTCGAAGAACTTGAGAATCGCTTCGAGGTTTTTCGTCTTGGAGCTGATGTAGACGCCGTATTGCGGATTCGGGTTGATGACTTGGTTGATGCCGACCTTCTCTACCCCTGGAACTTTAGGGTAAGGAATTGGTTCATAATACCAGCCAGGCGCCGTCGGACCGTCCAGCGTCTCCCAAGTGGAAGTATCGATGTTCCAGAAGGTGCCCGCGTTCATCGCCACACGGCCGGCCTTGTTCTTTTCCTGATATTGCTCCTTCTTGTTGGTTACGACTTCGGGATCGATCAGCTTTTCCCGGTACAATTTGTTCATCCACTGGAAGGCGGCTTTGTAGTTAGGATCGTCGTAGGCGAAGACGAAATTATCACCCTTTTTCTCGACGCCCGTGCCGGCCGTCGTTACACCGAAGGCGGTGAGAATGGCTTCTTCGTCGCTCCAACCCAGCGTATCGTTGGGGTCCATCAGGAAGGAGAGAGGAAGCAGATTTTTGCCGGATGCGTCCTTTTGCTCCGCCGCTTTTTTCAAGAACGTCTCAACGCCGTCGATGGTGGCCAGATCCGCTTTGGTCATACCCGTTTTTTCCAGCACGTCCGTCCGCACCATCCAGGCGATCGAAGACCAGCCCGGCCACGGGTTGTCAGGATTTTGGTCGAACCAGGTGGGAATGAACCAGATGTGGCCGTCTTTATCCTTCAATTTATCCAAGTACTGCTTTGGAATGGAAGCGAGCCCCGGGTATTTGTCCGGCATATCGAAGTACTGCTCGACGGACATGATTTGTTTGGAGCGGTTCATGGCGCTCTTGACCGTATCGTTCAGGCCGAAAATCGCCGCATCCTCAAAACCGCCGGTGTTGATTTTCAGATTGAGCGCCGTCATCGCGTCGCCTTGGGTCGTTTCCAGCTTCACGTCCACACCGGGCTCTTTTTCCTTCCAATACTTCTGCACCAGACTGTCATTGTTGATAGTCGCTGTCCAGCCCAGCCACAGATTGAAATCTGTTGAACCGGCGCCGCCGCTTGCGGCTGCTGTTCCCGCCGGTTCACTGCTGTTTTTCGCAGTGCCGCCAGAGCCGGAGCATGCCGCCACCGTAAGCATGGCCGCGATAGCCAAAGAGGCCATGCCCGCTTTTTTGATCTTCAAGTTGAATACCCCCTATTCGGAATCGATACTTTTGCAAATCCGGTATATAGTCGGTTACCCGAATACCCTGAAATTAGCCTTTCACGGAGCCGATCAGCACGCCCTTGACGAAATACTTCTGCAAAAACGGATACACGCACAGGATGGGCAGGGCGCTGACCATGACGACAGCCATCTTGATGGACATGAGCGTGATGTTCTTCAATTGGGAACTGCGGGCCAACGCTTCCTGGTTATTGTTCGAACCGAGTACGGAAGACAGGTCCGAAGCCGAAAGCAGCTGCTGCAGGAAGGTCTGCACCGGAATCAGATTCTGCTTGGTGACATAGAAAGCGCCGGCGAACCAATCATTCCAGTGTCCCACTGCCGTGAACAGCCCTAGCGCTGCAAGCATCGGTTTGGATAGGGGCACGATGATCTGGAACAATACCCGCACCGGACTGGCTCCGTCCAGTTCCGCCGACTCCACAAGCGCTTCCGGAATGCCCTGGATGAATTTCAGCATGACGAACATATTCCAAACGGAGAAGAGTCCCGGAAAAATATACACCCAGAACGAGTTGATCAGTCCCAGATCGTTCAGCTGAATGTAGAACGGAATCAATCCGCCGTTGAACAGCATGGTCAGCAAAATATAGCTGAGAATCCCTGTCCGGAAAGGCAGCCCGCGGTAGGACAAGCCGAAGGAGACCAGAAGCGTGACGAACAAGCCACCGACGGTGCCGAGCACCGTTCGGCCGATGGTTATGAGATACGAGTGGCGGATGACCTGATTGCCCAGTACGATTTCGTAATTGATAAACGTCAAACGGCGCGGCCACAAATACACTCCGCCTTTGGCTGCATCCACTCCGTCGTTCAGGGAGATGGCCAGCATGTAGAGAAACGGATATAGGACCGAAAGGCAAGTCAAAGCTAGCAGGATGACGATGACGAATTGGCCGATTTTTTCTCCTCTACTTATCCTCATGGCTTACCACAACCCTTCGCCGTTGATCGAACGGGACAAACGATTGGTCCCGACGACCAGGAGCAGGCTGATCAGCGACGAGAGCAAGCCCACCGCGGTCGCCATGCTGAAATAGCCTTGCTGTAACCCGCTGCGGAGAATATAGGTATCGAGCACGTCCGCGACCCCTTGGTTGGCCGAATTCATCAGCGGATAGATCTGATCCATGCCCACCGTAATCAGGCTGGGAACGCTCAAAATCAGCACGATGGAGATGGTTGGCAGGATACCCGGAAAAGTGATATGCCGGATTTGCGAAAGCTTCCCCGCTCCCTCTACCTTGGCAGATTCATAGAGCTGCGGATCGATGGTGGTGATGGCGGCCAAATAGAGGATCGTGTTCCAGCCCGTCTCCTTCCACAGTCCGCTGGCCACGATCATGGGCCGAAACCATTCCGTAGAACCTAGGAAAAAGATCGGATGACCGCCGGCTTTTCCAATGAGATCGTTAACCAATCCGCCGTCCAGGGTCAGAAAAGATTGCAGGATATACGCCACCACAATCCAGGAAAAGAAGTGGGGGAGATAGCTGACCGACTGCACGAAACGTTTGAACAGCGGCTGGGTCACTTCATTGATCAAAAGCGCCAGCAAAATCGGCGCGGGAAAGCCGAAAATGAACTTCAGCACTGAGATGTAGAGCGTATTTTTGACCACCGTTAAAAAATGCGGGTCCTGAAGGAAGCTGAAGTTATCCAGACCGACCCATTTGCTGGTCCAGATGGAGGTTCCGATTTGAAAATCACGGAATGCCACCTGAATCCCCGTCATTGGAATGTAGCTAAATAACAGCAGCAAGACGACTCCCGGCAATATCATCAGGTACTGCCACCGGTATTTATAAAGCTTGGCAAACAATCTGCATTCCCCCTCGATGTCTCTATCATAAAGGGAACCGGAAAGTACGCCTATACAACTATGATTGGATATCTATCGTTCTGATTGGATATTTTGAAACGCTTTCTTTTTTAATGGGGGTGGCAAAAGATATGCGTCGGAACAGACCGGAGATCCCCGTTATGCCGAGTGCGCCCGCATTCATGCCGAAAAAAGTCGCCGCTTCCCAGTTAGAGGCGACGACTCTTCCTATCATACCTTCTATTTAAATCAAGAGACAGGGAATGCCTTGCGGTGGAGATGTCCATGGAGTTTTTGATTGGCACAACGAGCGATTCCTGAGACGAATCGACAGAGAAGAGCCCTCCATTCATGGACTCTCCGGTTTTTACGCGTATGGTTTTTTCCGAATGCGCTCTTTATACTGGAATAAAAAAGCACTTGTGAGAAGCTTTTTTGTTTACTACGCAAGACTAGAAGTTGAAGTGTGGGATATAGGAGATGGCGACGGTGGCAAATATCAATGAGATTGCAAAACGCGCAGGAGTTTCCGTATCGACCGTATCGAGAGTCTTGAATCGCCATCCTTATGTATCCGAATCGAAGCGGGCAGCCGTACAGCACGTGATTGATGAAATGGACTACGCACCAAACCGCTCGGCCGTCGATTTAATACGGAAGGAAACGAGAAGCATCGGCGTGATTATGCCGTTCAATGACAATCAAGCCTTTGACCAACTGCTCCACGGCGTCCTTAATCGATCGGTCGAGCGCGATTATACCGTGACGGTTCTGCCTACGAAGTATGATCCAGAAAAAGAACTCAGCTACTTGGCGATGCTGAAAAATAAACAACTGGACGGAATCATCATTACTTCCCGTTCCAACGCTTGGAGTGCCATTGTGCCCTATGCCAAGTACGGAACGATCGTCGCGTGCGAATACACAGATCATCCTGAAATCGGCTGTGCCTACATGGACCGATATGCATCTTTTATAGACACGTTTCAGCTATTAAAGGATAAAGGGCATACGCGGGTCGCATTCATGACGGCAAGAGGAGAAGAAAGCAATAGCACGCAGTTGACGATAAAAGCGTACCGGCAAGTTTTCGGCAACCTGCCTTCGGCTTATCATATTAGGGATTGCTACAGCATTGATGACGGGGAAAGAGCAGCAAAACAATTGCTGGATTTGGAGTGTAGGCCAACCGCCGTTTATGCAAACGGCGACGAGGTCGCAGCAGGCATTTATCAGCACGCAAGGAGCATGCAGCTCAGGATTCCGGAGGATTTGGCGATCATCGGCCAAGAGAATCAGCCTGTTGGAATCGGGCTGCGCTTGTCTACGGTAGATCATCAATTGGTAAAAGTCGGCGAACAGGCTTTTGACCTTACCATTGAGAAATCAAAGGATAAGGTAGAGATCCCTTATCGCCTCATCATGCGTCAATCTTGCTATTGACCTGGAATGGATTTCATACTTTAGCATACGGGTAGAGATTATTTCTACTCATGCGGAGGAAGGATGAGATTCATGTACACGACCTTTATCTTTGACGTTGACGGCACGCTATTAAATACAGAACAAGCGATTTTGGGATCGTTGCAGGAGCTGCTCAGGAGTCAATATAATCGGGAAATGAACCAGCAGGAGTTAGTGTTTGCCCTCGGGATTCCGGGGGCTGTGTCTCTGCGCCAACTCGGTATTGAAGACGTTGACCATGCGAATAAATGCTGGATTGATCTGATGAGGGATTATCAACATACCATTGACGTATACGACGGTATTCAGGAGCTGCTTACCGATCTAAGGGAGCAATCCATTCGTACTGGGGTTGTGACGTCCAAAACAACACAAGAGTTCATCTATGATTTGGTCCCCTTTGGACTCATTCGTAACCTGCCTTATGTTGTATGCGCAGATGATACGAAGCTGCATAAGCCCCACCCAGAACCCTTGCTTAAGTTTCTTGAGATTTCAGGAGCACAGGCTGAAGCCTCGATCTACATCGGCGATACCATCTATGACTATGAATGTGCCCGAGACGCTGGGGTAGACTTTGGATTGGCGCTGTGGGGATGCAGGCAGCCTGAGGCTATTCCAGCTAAATATAAGTTTACGCATCCGAAAGATATCCTTGCTCTTCTTAGTCTCCAAAGCATTTGAAAGTTGGCTCCGTCGATGAAGGAGCTGCGGTTCACCGTCACAGCGGCGGCGAACTCCGCTACACCGTGCCTTATCTGGATAATCACCAGATGGCAGTGATAGAGTTGGCATAGGAATTCGCCAACTATTGTCAAAATAGTAAATAGCCTCCATCCAATGCTCCATTGGCTGGAGGCTATTTTGTTTCAACAAACAAAATATGGCCAATTTTTGACATTGATAATGATTCTCATTATTGATATCTTATTGATAATGATTATCATTGATAATCAATTTTTATTAGGGGAGAGGTGCTTTTTCTTCATGACTGTCTTGCAGGTAAAAGACCGTGGCGAGGTGCTGGTCCTGCGGTTTTCCGAGCTTCGCAACTACCATGGCAACTTGGCGTTAATGGCGATCGGCGTCGGTTTTCGCGTCGTTCAGGCCGCCTTCGCCGAGCTGTACGGCACCGATGCCCCGGAACGGGCAGACATCCGCATACGCTCCGGCCACGCGGGTCCCGGCTTCCGCGACGCGTTTGAATTCACGACCCGGGTGGTGACACGTGGGGCCTATACCGTCGATGTGCATTATCCGGTGGCGCAATATGACCCCCATCGACCGCAATCGTATGCCTTCGTGATTTCCAACTCCAATGGGGCAGCGGTTGAAGTCGCGTTAAAACCTAATTTTCTGCCTGCCGTATTCTACGATTATTTAAAAAAAGGCAGAGAAGGCACGATGACGAAAGATGAAGCTGCCGCTAACGAGCAACTGAGGTCCGATCTATGCGAACGTGCATTGACGCTTCCGCAAGACGAACTGCTCGAGATCAGGAGGCTCTCATGAATCGGAAAACGGAAGCGGACTTTCTTTTCCTGGACTCCGGAGCGAGCTTCAGCGAGCAGAACGTCCGCGACAGCCAGCTTGATCCGAATATGAAGGTGCTGGATCAGTACGACCTGATAGATTACGATCTTTGCGAAACCGGACATAAATTCCTCATCGTCGACGAGTTCATTGATCAGGAACTCATGCTGGAAGAACAGGAGCACATCGAGGCGTTCCTGAATCAAGGCCATATCCTCGTCTTTTGCGGACACCTGTTTCGACCCTGGATACCGGGAGCGTCCTTATTCGTTCCCAAGACCATCCACCACCATCTCGATTACACGGTTACGGTGCTCGATCATCCGATCTTCGAAGGTGTGCTTTCAGACGACATTACATACAACAAAGGAGTAGCCGGATTCTTTGCCAGAGGGCATCATCCCCTTCCCGCAGGAGCAGAAGTACTGCTACGGCTGCCGGGAGACGAGCCGGTCACCTACATTGACCGACTCAGCAGTCAAGGAACCATCATCGTGCACTCAGGTAGGAATCTTTTAGGCTATCGGCACTCGACCAATAGCGCGGGAAGGATCGGAGATCAGTTCAAGCGCTTCCTTTACGACGAATACCAGGCGCTGCAGACGAGGAGGGGTCAAGAATGCGCAGAATAGCGGTTCTTTACGCGGGCAGCTCCCATCAGCACCGTACGTTCACGGACCCGAAATACAAGCCGTACATCGAAGAAATGGTATACCTGCCTAAGCTGACGGAGAACGATCTTGAGCGGTTCGATATCCTCATCGTTCCTTCGCAGATTCATCAAGGGATGATTACGCGCCATATGCACGCCATCCAATCGTTTTTGCAGCAGGGAAAAATCGCCGTCGCTCTAGGCGCCCAGCCGAACCCGTGGTTTAGCGGGCACCGCTGGGAGTTCCGTCCGACCAACTTTTGGTGGTGGCGGGAACCGGAAGCAAAGAGCGGCCTGGTTTTGACCAAACCGGAACACGACCTGTTCAACTATATCCAACTGGAAGATGCAACCTGGCATTATCACGGCGTCTTTTTCCCCGAGCATGAAGTCGAATCGCTTATTAAGATCGAGAATGACGGCTCCATTTTGTACGTCGACAAAAAAAGCACATCGGGCACTTTGATCTTAACGACCCTGGACCCCGAATATCATTACGGCTCCTATTTCATGCCGGCTACGGAACGTTTTCTGAATGGGTTCCTGCCCTGGCTGGCAAACGGAAAAATATAACGGGCATCTCACAAAGACAATCAAGGAGGATAACCTTTCAAAATGAGAAAATCCATGCTTCTGATCATTCTAACTCTTATCTTCGTTGTGACGGGATGCGCTGAAGGAAACAAGAAGACCGATTCCACTGCAAGTCAGGCTCCTGCCGCCACGACTGGTGAGCAAGGGACGGCAACTCCGGCATCTTCGACTGTACCCATGCTGAAAATCGCCGGCAGCAACGTCGGCTTCCCTTCCCCTTTCACTTTCAGTTCATCCGGACCTTTTGGTTACCTCCGCAATTCCTATCTTTTCGATACGCTGACTTGGAAAGACGACACAGGCGTCATTCCGTGGCTTGCCAAGTCGTGGGAGATCTCCGAGGATGGGCTCACCTACACCTTCAAACTCGAAGAGAACGTGAAATGGCATGACGGCGAGGCCTTCACGGCGGACGATGTCGTTTTCAGCTTCACTTATTACAAGACCCACCCCTTCAATTGGAACGGAGATATCAGCCAGATCAAAAGCGTGGAAAAAATCGACGATTTGACGGTCGCCTTCCACCTGAACAACCCGTATGCGCCTTTCCTCAGCGATTTGGTAGGCATCGTGCCGATCCTTCCACAGCATATTTGGGAGTCCGTCACAAAACCGGTTGAATTTCAAGAGAAGGCCGCTCTCATCGGAACGGGTCCATATAAGCTGAAGGAATACGACTCGACCTCGGGTCAATATCTTTACGAAGCCAACGACGATTATTTCAAAGGCAATGTCCTCGTTAAGGAAATTGCTTATGTGAGTGTTTCCGACAAGCTGCTTTCCTTGCAAAACAGCGAGATCGATCAAACCTTTACCTTCAACTACGCCGACGTCCAAACAGCCGAGAAAGCAGGCTACAAGACAATCAAGAGCAACCCAACAGGCAGCGTCGTCCGCATTACCTTCAATCTTGAGCACTCCCAGCTAAAGGACAAGCGGCTTCGCCAAGCCATCGCCTATGCGCTGAATCGCGAAGAAATGGCCCGCAAGCTGACAGGCGGCGATCCGATCGTCGGCAGTGGGGGCGTCATCCCGCCGGATTCTCCCTGGTATAACGAAAAGGTAAAGCAGTATGCCTATGATCAAGCCAAAGCGGAACAACTCCTGGATGAGCTTGACTACAAAAAGAATGCCGACGGAATCCGGCAAGATCTGAAGCTCAGCTTGATGACCTCTTCGAATAGTCAGGAAGCGGCCATGATGAAGGAAATGCTGAAAGCAGTCGGCATTGATCTGAAGATCAATCAGTTGGATTCTACGGCGTTCTCCGATGCGATGGGCGAAAACAAATACGATATGGCGCTTACCGGTCACATTGGCGTAAGCGGCGATCCAGACTTCCTGCGCCTGTGGTTCTCCGGCCAAGCCGCCAACACGCTGGCTTCGCGCGGAACGGTGTTTGATGCGGACGGGTTCCAAGCCCTTGCCAAGCAGCAAATGCAGGAAGGCAATGCAGAGAAACGCCACGAAATCATCAACCAAATGCAGGACATTCTGGCCGAAGAATTGCCCACTCTCGTCCTGTACCATCGCCCGTTTTACGATATTCATAATGCCAAGACGTTCGACGGCTGGAAAAACACCTACGGTGGCATCGCGGACGGCATGCCGCTTTGGGAGAACAAGGCGTTCCTGATCGATGCCAAGAAGTAAAAAATACCGATCCTATCTGCTCGTGCTCGCGTTCGTTATTCTGTTGAACTTTTGGCTTCCCCGGCTTCTGCCGGGGGGGCCTGTCGACTATATTACGGGCGGCGGCGAAGAAGGCGCTGTGTTCCTGACAGAAGCACAGAAGGCGGCCATGCTGGAGTACTATCACTTAAATGACTCGTTGGGCGACCAATTCCTTCGGTATTTGAAAGGAATCGTCACCTTCGATTTCGGCTTATCCATTTCGCACAAAGCCCCGGTGTACGAAATCATTATGGAGCGTTTGCCCTGGACCTTGCTGATCGTCGGAACGGCAAGCCTCTTCTCCATTTTGATCGGGCTTTTGGCCGGGCTATACTCCGCTTGGCGATATCCAGGACGAACGGATCGCAGCTTCTTTCTATCCATGCTGGGCATCAGCTCGGTTCCGGAGTTTTTGCTCGGGATGATTCTTCTTATCGCCTTGGCTGCGAAATTAAAGTGGTTTCCCCTTAGCGGAGCAAAGACTGCCTTCCTGCGGTCGGATTCCTGGTTGGAACGGGCTTTTGACGTGATTCGCCATGCCACATTGCCCTCTTTAACCTTGACGTTAGGAGGCATGGCGGGCATTTATTTGCTCATGCGCAATGAATCCCTTCGTGTCCGCCATGAGCCCTATGTCGAGTTCGCTTCTGCTAAAGGAGTGGGCTCATGGGGAATCCTTTTTCGGCATATTGCCCGTAACGCGGCTCTGCCTTTGGTCGCTCTGATTCTCGTTCGAGTGGGATTGCTGATTGCCGGCTCCGTTCTGGTGGAGACGGTATTCGCTTATCCGGGAATCGGAAAATTGCTACAAGAAGCGATTCTCGGCCGGGATTACCCGCTTTTGCACGGATTGTTCCTTTTGATGACACTATTTGTGCTTGTTCTGAACTTCTTGGGGGATCTGCTTTATCCCTATTTGGACCCGCGAATCCGCAAAGCCGAGACTGGCGAGGTGGGAAGATGAAGCTAACTTGGTCTCAGCGCATTGGCTTGATTTTGTTCGCCGTTTATGGATTGACCGCGCTATTCGGTCCGCTGATCATGACGTCTTCCCCCTATGCGATTGACGGAGATCGGCTGATGCATCCGTCTTATGACTATTGGCTAGGCACGAATGCCATTGGACAGAATCTGTTCAGCCAGCTCGTCTATGGAGCAAGGACGACCCTGATCATCGGCATTACCGTCGCGGTGATCAGCACGTTTTTAAGCGCTGCCTTGGGTCTCGTCGCCGGTTACTCCAAAAAGCTCGACCCGGTTTTGGACGGTCTGGCAAACATGCTGCTGGTGCTTCCCTCTTTGCTATTGATCCTGATTGTCGCGTCCTTCACGGGAGGCGGCACTTGGCAATTGATCCTCACGCTAAGCTTGTTAACCTGGCCGGGATATATGAAACTCATCCGCGCCTCCGTGCTCTCCCTCAAAGAAAGAGAATTCGTGCGAGCGGCACAGCTTTACCGGGGAAAAACCGGCTATATTTTGCGCAGGCATCTGCTGCCCTTTCTATGGCCGTTGATACGGACCAAGTTCGTCGTCTCGTTTCAAGCGGCGGTGGCGATGGAAGCCAGTATCTCCTTTCTTGGGATTGGCGATCCCAGCACCGTATCGTGGGGGCGGATGCTGCAAGACGCGTTTTCGCGCACGCAGACCTTCGTGACGGATGCATGGCTCTGGATGATTTTGCCTCCTGCTACCGCCATCCTGATGCTCATCATCGCGCTCGCCCTCATCGGAGAAGGCAAGATGACCGGCCATCGGTTTGAAGCAAAGATCGATCGTAAGCCGAGCCGAATCTTGCCGAATAAGCCACAAGAGCCCAAAGCGGATGAAAAGACCAGTGCCATCAGTGTCCGCAACATGAAGGTGACTTACGGAGAAAAGACCATCGTCCATCCGATCTCCTTCGAGGTAAAACAAGGAAGCATCACCTCCTTGGTCGGAGAATCCGGCTCTGGCAAAACGACCGTGGCCCGGGCGGTATACGGACTCCTGCCAGACGAGTCGGTGGAAGGCGCCATAAGATTAAACGGCCTCCCCATCTACGCAGCGGGCGATTCCGGCCGGATGCAGCGTTGGATCGATGCCGCTTACATCTTCCAAGATCCGAGGAGCAGCTTTAATCCGATTATGACCATCGGCAGGCAGTTTTTCGAGGCGATGCGGCTTCATACGACTCAAACGCAAAAAAAAGCGGCCGCTATCGCAGCCTTGGAGGAAGTCCAGCTTGGGGCGCACGTAGTAAATATGTATCCTCACCAATTAAGCGGAGGGATGTTAAGTAGGGCGATGATCGCTCTTGCGCTCGTTAACAAGCCGAAGGTACTCATTGCCGATGAACCGACGGGAGCGCTGGATCCCCTTGTGAAAAGAGAAGTGTTCGATCTGCTCGTCAACAAAGTGAAGGAACATCAGATGGCGCTGCTGCTCATTACCCATGACCTCCCCGCCGCCCGGCACATTTCCGATCAGACCATCGTTCTACACGCCGGTAAGCGGCTTGATGAGCAAACCGCATGAAGAAGATGGATGAATCGCAAGGGGTGAACGAAAATGCTTCGTTTGGAAAAGGTATCGAAACATTACGCCGGCAAAACCAAAGACCAGCCCATCAAAGCGGTGGATGAAGTATCGTTCACGCTGCGGAAAGACGAGATATTCGCCTTGATCGGAGAGAGCGGCTCGGGCAAGTCAACCTTGGCGGAATTGATCATGGGCTTGCAAAAACCGACGGCCGGGTCCATTGCATGGGACGATCCGGCACCTTCGTCGAAACCGAGTAAACCGACCCCCGCCATGCAGCTGATCTTTCAAAATCCCGACCGTTCCATGAATCCTTATTGGCGGGTAAAGGAGATCGTCGCAGAGCCGCTAAGGCTAAGCGGATATCCGAAGAAAGCAGCCTACGGCTTGGCAGCGGAGCTTCTGGCCAAGGTTAAGCTTCCTGCCGACTACTCGGACAAATATCCGGCTGAATGCTCCGGCGGGCAGAAGCAACGAATCGCCATTGCAAGAGCGTTATCCATGTCACCGAAGCTGCTCGTGGCTGACGAAATAACCTCGGCGCTGGACCCGTCCACGGAAGATGAGATTCTCCGGCTACTGCTTTCGTTAAAGCGCACGGAAGAAATGTCCATTTTATACATCACCCATCGAATCGAGACGATTTCCGGCTTCACCGACCGGATGGCCGTCATGAAGGCAGGAGCGATACAAGAATGGGGTGAGACCGAAACGGTATTCGCCAATCCGCAATCGGACTATACGAAAGCCTTGCTAAAGTCAGCTTACTATTGAAAGAAAAGAAAGCCAGAATGAAACAAGCCCTTCCGTCCAGATGACGGAGGGGCTTGTCCAATAAGAAGTTACTCTGCCGGAAGAATCCCCGTAGCGATGGCGCCAGTCGGCAGTGTGAAGTCGGCGACCTGGCCGTTCAGCCGGATTTTGATCGGAAGTTCCTTGTTCGTCCGGTTCATGAAGACCAGAACCAGGGAACCATCCGGGTTCTTAAAGGCCGTCGCTTCCAGCTTGTCCGTGTACTTGCTGAGCCCGATCCGCTTCGCGCCCGGCACGATGTGGCGGCTGAAGTGGCCGATGTAGGTGAGGGACAGCTTTTCCTGCACGATGTCGTTATCCGTATCACACATGACAGGAGCGTCGCAGAAGTTGCCTACGTGGTTCGGTCCGCCTTGCTTGTTCAGCAGCAGGTTCCAGTCGATAAAAGCGGTCATCCCCGCGTTCATGTTGCCGATAATATCATGGGCGTACATTTGCGCGTTTTCCAACTGGCCGGCATCGCTGAACCGGCTGTATTCGACGCAGCCTTCGGTGAAGATAAGCTTTTTCTGCGGGAATTTGTCCCGTACGAGCTGAACTCCTTCGAAATGGTCGCCGCTGTACCAGTGGAACGCCACGCCCTGCACCATCCGGTCCGTTTCCTCGTCAATGATGTCGCAAGCCCGTTCGAACACCCGCTCTTTGTTGTGGTCCCAAATGTTCACGGCGATATCCGTCAGCCCGTTCTTCTCCATAGCCGGGTACAGGAAGTTGCGCAGGAACACTTTTTCCTCTTCGGCGGTGTAGATGCAGCTGTCCCATTTTTGCACGGCGATCGGTTCGTTTTGGATCGTGATCATTTCGACGTTCACACCGCGGCTTTGGTATTCTTTTATATAGTGGCAGATGTAATCCGCCCAAAAAGCCCGATACTCCGGCAAAAGCGAGCCGCCGCCCACGCGCTGCCCGTTGGACTTCATAAACGAAGGGGGCGACCACGGAGTGAGCATCACCTGCATTTTGCGGCCGGCAGTTTCCTCCGCTCTGTTCAAAAGCGGCAAAATGTATTGCTCGTCCCGGCTCAGATCAAAAGAGCGGAACTCCCGGTCCTCCGGATCGTTCATCGCCGCATATTGACCCAGAGAAAAGTCGCTGCTGTCGATATGCGTCCGCACCAGGTTATAGCGGTTTCCGTCCTTGCCGTAGTAGGCATCCAAAATCTGCTTCTGCTTTTCCGCGCTCATCAGCGAAAAGGTGTGACCAGCAGCTTCGGTGATTGCAGCACCGAATCCGTCAAAGGTTTGGTACTCTACTCCGGGGTACACGTTGACCGCCAGCATCTCCGTTCCTTTGTCCGGTTGAAAGGCGCTTTCGCTTTCCGTTTGCTGCTTTTTTTCCTCTACATACGTCGTTGAAATCCATTTCATTTTCATCTGCGCTAGATCCATCCTTTCGGGGTTATCCAGACTGATCATACCATTAACGTTCCGAATCGGAAATGTTCCATTTTGGTCTTTGTATTTGCAATTTTGTCCACACCTGCCGCACCGCCACTCTCCCTGCCGCATAGGCTAATGGAAAAAGCCCGGAGGAGATTCGCCTATGTATTATCCCGCTTATTACCGCGTTGATACCGGCTTTGCCGCCGATATTGGGAAAGCCGTGAATGGCGAGTACAGCGCCATCGCCTGCTATGAACAATTGGCAAAAATGGCCCCGAACGAAGAGGAGCGCAAACGAATTTCAGAGATTCGCAGTGACGAAATGAGGCATCTCCGCGTTTTTTCGCAAATCTATGCATCGCTTACCGGCCGCTTACCTGTCCCGCAAATCACGGAATCTTGCCCGACTGATTATAAGGCAGGGCTGCGATTTGCATTCAATGATGAACAAAATACGGTGGACTTCTATCTGGATCTGGCCGACCGGGCACCGGAAGCCTCCATGAAAGAATCCATCAGACGCATTGCCGCCGATGAGCAGAATCATGCGGTCTGGTTTCTTTCTTTTATGTCTCTCCATAATGCGAGGTCATAACAGCGCGGCATCCCCGTGCCAATAATCCCTTTGCCGTAAATCGCTATACCCAACCTTTCCCTTGTTTCCCTCCCAATCCGTTTTACAATGAAAAGAAGGAAGATTTTACGGGAGGCTGGGATATGGATTTTGCTTCACTGCATGAGGGATATACGGAGGAGGCCGTCCGGCTGGCCCTTGCGGCCTGCGGGGCGGAACGGCGGCATGTAGCCGCTCTTGATGAACGCGCGGATGCAAGAGACTACAGGGAAGCGCTAACTCGCGGTATTCGCGAGCTTTTCATTCACGGTACAGGAGTCGGCGCTTTCGAAGGCGGGCGGATGGTCGGCTATTTAGGCTTTTGGAGCGGGCTCAATGGCCAGTTCGGAGAGGTGGTCGGCTCGTACTCTCCTCTCCACGGCAACGCCTTCGCGGGCGAACCCGAGAAACTAGCGTCCCGTTTGTTTCAACTCGCTGCGGAGGAGATGGCCGGGCAGGGGATCGGCAGCTATGCTCTGACCGTTTACGCCCATGAAGCCGAAGTGACCCGGGCGCTGGCGCTGAACGGGTTCGGCATCCGCTGCGCCGATGCGATTCGCCTGGTTGACACTCCGCTTTCCCTTTTGCCGCAAGCGGACGACCGCTGGCTTTTCGCAGAGCTGGCCCCCGCCGATGCAGCCGAAATCCTGCCGCTCAAGAACAAGCTCATCCAGCATCTGCGGCGCAGCCCGGTATTTTTTGCATGCGAGGAAGAACAAGAGGCGGATTTCCTTGATCTGTGCCGGAAACGGCAGTCCCGATTCTTCGTGGCGCGTAAAGCCGGAACGGATGCGATCAGCGGATACATGGAGCTGACCGCAAACGGCGAAAACTTTCTGACGGAAGCCCCGGATATGATGAACATTTGCGGTGCGTATTTGGAGGAGAGCGAACGGGGCGGCGGTGTCTTTACTGGGCTGCTGGCCCATGTTCTGACCACTCTGAAAAGCGAAGGCGTCAAACGGCTGGGCGTGGATTGCGAGACGCTGAACCCAACCGCCCGTTATTTCTGGGGAAAGCATTTCGTCGACTACACCTACAGCTTTTGCCGGCGTATCGATGAGCGGGCAATGCGCTATTTATAAGAAAAACGTCTATCGACGTACCTTCAAAGAAGCCAGACCGCATTTAGAGGAAGTTTTTTTTGCGATATCAGGATGCCACTGCTTCGAAGTTAATACTTTCTGATATCTTTAAAAAGGCGGTGCTGGATTAACAATCCGGCACCGCTTTTTCGTCTTTTGCACAATCCTCATCCAACCCGCCCGATCAACCTTTCAACGCGCCAGCCGTGATCCCCGCGACAAAATACCGCTGGAGCATCAGGAACAGCAGGACGATAGGCGCCATGGCGATGATGGAGCCGGCGAAGACGATCCCCCACTGGGTCGTGTACTGGCCCTGAAAATTAGCTAGCGCGATGGGCAGCGTCCGCTTCAGCGGATCGTTGATGATCGTCAACGCCCACGGGAACTCCTCCCAGATGATCATGGCGTTGAAGATGGTGGCCGGTACGAAGGCCGGCTTGGACAGCGGCAGAATGATGGTGAAAAACAACCGCCCGCTGCCTCCGCCGTCGATGGACACCGACTCGTCGATCTCCCGGGAGATGGAGTCGAAGAACCCCTTCAGCAAGAAAGTAGTGAAAGGGATGGCCCCGGCCGCGTAGATCGTAATCAGCCCCCAATAGGAATCGAACAAGCCCAAATCTCGCACCAGAATGTACTGGGGGATAACCAGGGTCAAGCTCGGAATCGACAAGCTGCCGATGAGGATGCCGAAGCTAACTTTTTTCCCAAAGAAAGAAAACCGAGAGTACGCGAAGGCCAGCATCGAGGAAAACAGGAACAGCACAAGAAAACTCATCAGGGTGACAAAAACGCTGTTCCCCAGATAACGGGAAAAGTTGGCGCTGGTCCAGGCTTCCTTGTAGTTGTTCAGGGTCGGTTCCGTCGGAAACAGCTTCGGCGGAAATTCGAACAAGACCGTCATCGGCTTCAGCGAAGTCATGAGCATATAGAACAACGGGTAGATGGAAACAAGCGACCCGATAATAAGCGAGCTGTAGAGAACTATCGATTTCCATGATAGGCGCATATTATTCGACCTTCCTATTCCTGTTTATTCATGCGGAATTGAATGACCGTCAGAAGGGCGATGATGATCGCAAATACATAGGAAAGCGCCGAAGCGTACCCCAGGTCGTATTCCGTGAACGCTTTTTGGTACATCCAGCTCAGCATGCCTTCGGTTTGGTGCAAAGGGCCACCTTTTGTGATGAGAAAAATGGAGGTGAACACGTTGAACGCCCCAATGATCAGCATGATCTGAATGAACATCGTGGTGCTGCGAATGGAGGGCAGGGTGATATGCCGGATTTTCTGCCAGGAGTTGCTTCCGTCCAAGGAAGCCGCTTCATATAATTCCTTCGGAACGCCTTGAAGAGCGGCTAGGTAAATGACCATGACCCAACCTACGCCCTTCCAGATGCCCAACAGGCTAAGGACAAGAAGGGCCGTTCCCGTCTGGCTCAACCAACTGATGGGCTCCTTTGTCAGATGGAGCATATCCGTCAGGACATAATTCAGAAAGCCTTGATCGGTGAATACGAATTTGAAAATCAGCGAGGCCACGACCCAAGACGTGATCACGGGGAGGAAAAAGAACACACGGAACGTGGTTACCCCCGCCTTGTTCCGGTGCAGGGCATAGGCGACCAGAAAGCCGATAATCATTTGTCCCGGAACCGATATCACGCCATAGATCAAGATATTGCGGATGGATATCCAGAACACCTCGTCCTGGAACACCCGCGCATAATTGCCGAAACCGACGAAGGTTAAGTCGTTAAGCCGGGTCAACTTGAAATCGTAGAAGCTGTATACCAAATTTCGCGCAAGGGGATACAGCAGGAAGAAGGAAAAGAAGAGGAACCCCGGTAAAAAGAACACATATCCGGCTATCCCGTGTTTCGTACGCATGCTGCTGGCTCCTTTGGAGAGAAGCGCCGGTGACGAACCGACGCTTCCTTTTTTTGAAGTGTTTTACGGTTATGGTTTCAACAGAGCGTCGATCTTGGCGACCGCTTTATCCAGCTCGGTCTTTACATCCCCGCCCGTCAGCATGATGGCGGCGGTGGTATCGCTCAAAACAACGTCGATCTGCGGCCACTTCGCGACGGGAGGTCTTGCCTTGGCGGTCTTGAGCTGCTCCAAGAAAGGAGCGTAGTAGGCGATCTTTTTGATCTCCTCATTCTCTCCCGCTTTCACATTGACGGGAATCTGTCCGACTTTACCCATTTCCACTTGCGAAAATTCCTCGGTCATGAATTTGACGAATTTCCAAGCTTCCTCTTGTTTATCCTTCGTGAAAATACCAAGATCTTCTCCACCCAGCACTTGAATGGAACCGGCGGACCCTTTCGGGAAGGAAGCGCTGGCGGTAGCGAATTCCGGGAACTGGCTATCGAATTGGGCGTACGCCCATGGTCCCTCGGCCATCATGGCGTAGCTATTCTTGGCATGCCCTTCAGTAACCGGCACGTCGCCAGGCTTAAAGCCGGAAATCAAGCCTTTTTTGGCAGCGGCTTGCAACTTGGTCATGATGTCCACGGAAGCTTGAGAATTCAAGTACCCGTCCGCCGTTTTGAAATCAGGAGACAGGACGTCGCCGCCGTTGCTCCAAATCCACGGGAGGATGTTCCACCCTTGTAGAGCGGGTTCGCCGTAACCCCATACCTTACCGTACTTGGTTTTGATTTTATCCAAATCCGTGAAGAACTCATCCGTCGTTTCCGGAGCTTTGTCGATGCCGCTGGCGTTAAACATTTCCTTATTCCAGAACAGCACTTTCGTATTCGTGTTCAGCGGCAACCCGTAGTACGTGTCGCCCACCTTACCCGTGCTTACCGGACCGGCAAGCAGTGCGGCCGATACCTCGTTGAAATCGGAGAATCCGTTTAACGGCTGCAAAAGACCTTGAGCGGCAAATTCGGGGACCCAGATGATATCCAGCCGGGCTACGTCGGGAAGATCGCCGGAACTGCCGCCGATTTGCAGCTTTTTATGCAGTTCGTCCCAGGGGAACGCCACCGCCTTCACTTTGATGCCCGGATTCTCCGCTTCGAACTTGGGAATGATCGTATCCGTTAACGTCTTTTCCTCCGGAGATGCGGAACTGTAATGATGCCAGAAGGTAAGGGTCACTTCTTTTGCCGGTTTGTTCGTCGCTTTTCCGCTTGTGTCGCCGGTTGTTTTATTTTTCGTGCTGCAGCCGGCTAAAACCGCTGCTATCAGAAGAACCGCCATGGCGGTCTTGCTCCATTTTTTGATCATATAGGGGCTCCTTCACTATAATTTTGGACAATCAGGCATCTTCCCGACTCCAATCGATCCGTAGCCGGGACGCCCGCCCCGCTCCATGGATCCGTGACCGTTCTGCCCTGCAGGCCGCTCATCCGTAAAAGCTCGCCCACTTCCCGGCTCTTCCCGGAAAGGTTTACGACAAGGGACCACACTTTGCTATCCTGCACGCGTTTGACGATATACATCCCGTCCCCCCCGTTTTCAAGATAAACATCGCCCTGCTGCAGCACGGGGTCGGCTTTTTTGCGTTGAATCCACTTTTTGAACAAATCGGTCAAGTCGTTTGCTGCCGCCTGCTCTTCCCAGGGCATACATCCCCGGCACCCGGGGTCGTTTTCTCCCGTCATTCCTACCTCGTCGCCGTAATAAACGACGGGATTGCCAGGCAGCGCGAATTGAAACGCCACGAGTAGTGCAAGCTGGTTATGGTCTTCCCCGAGGCGGGTCAAAATCCGCTCCGTATCATGGCTTCCCAGCAGATTGAACATCTGGTGCAGCTCTTTCATGGAATAACGATGGAGAAATCCGATCAAGCGATCATGAAAAGCATCAAGAGTTAGCGTGGAGTCCGTGGCCAGATCGAGAAGCAGCGTCCGCAGCTCATAGTTCATAGCGGTATTGACGCCGCCGTGCAGCAGCAAGCGCTTGGCATCGGTCCAAATCTCTGCAATAATAAAGGCGTTGGGATCCAATTCCTTCACCTTGGCGTTCAGCTCCCGCAAGAAGCTGAACTCCACCTCGTCTGCGACATCAATTCTCCAGCCGTCGATACCCGTTTCTTTCTGCCAAAAAGAAACGATCTCGTACACGTACTCGCGAACCTGGGGATTTGATGTCCGCAGCTTGGGCATCCACCGGTAGTACCCGACGGAATCATACTGCTCATCGCTTAAAGCGATGGGATACTCGTGAATATAAAACCAATCCTTATACCGCGATTGTTCCCCGTTTTGCACTACGTCCTGGAAAAACGGATGATAATACCCGCAGTGGTTGATCACCAAGTCCAACACGATTTTGATATCCCGTCTATGGCAGGCCTCAACCAGCTTGCGCAAATCCTCTTTCGTCCCGAACTGGGGATCGACCTCCAGGTAGTTCACTGTGTCGTACTTATGGTTGGAACTAGCCGCAAAGATCGGGTTCAAGTAGATCGCGTTGATTCCCAGATCGGACAAATAGTCCAGCTTTTGCAATATTCCCTGCAGATCCCCTCCCATGTAATTGTCCCTCGTCGGAGCACCGCCCCAAGCTTCCGCGCCTTGCGGATCATTGGACGGATCACCGTTGTAGAACCGCTCCGGAAAGATTTGATACCAGACCCGGTCGTAAATCCATTCCGGCGCGTGAACCGCGTCCCGGTCGCCTGCGTAGGAGAAGGAAAAACTCCCTTTTGCCGCAAGCTCCGATTTCAACCCTTCCGCGTTAACCCATGCCTTGTCCCCCTCCCTCTCGATTTCGAATGTATATTGAAGGTAGCGAATCCGGGATTCGACACCTGTCAATACGATGCGGTAGTACCCATACTGCTCCGACTCTGCCCACTTGATCATTGTCTTGCGTTGGATACCATATTGCTCGGTTCGATATTTGTTCCAAAAGAGAAGCGATACGCGGCCGGAGGGCTTAGGAACCTTCAAGCGAAGCTCCAGCTCCCCCTCCGACAGCAAGGTTGCATCATATGCGGGATCGTGCCATTCATAGATTGTCATCGTGTTCTGTCCTCTTTGCGTTGGATTCAATTACTTTTGTCGTCGGAATGCGAATCAGATCTGGAATGTTCGCCGCCTTGTTAACCAGTGAAAACAGCAGCTCCGCCGCCTTGTGCCCCATTTGCTCCAGATCGATGACCACATAGTGGACGTTGCGCTTCAAGTAGCGATGCATGGATAAATCATCGAAGGTAGCCAGTCCGATATCAGCGGCCAGTGGCCCTCCATTGTCCGGATCGAGCACGTCAAACAATTGATCGTTGGTGCAGCAGATCAGCGCGTCAGCCCGGCCGGCCAACCTTTCAGCGCTGCTTCCGTCCGAACGGACGGCTTTCCGGAATGACCCGGCATCGGCGAAAATACGGGGACTCATCCCATGGGCATCCATCGCCCGCCGGTATCCTTGAATTCGGTCAGCGATAAACTTATCCCGCTTCAGCGACTCCGCATCGGCATAGAGAGAAATGTTTCGGTAGCCTTGAGCGATGAGGGTCTCCGTCAACAACTGACCGGCGAGACTATTATCCACATCCACCCAATGGATGCCCACCTCAGGTAGCATGGTCTCGCCGATTACGACGAAGGGCATGCCATGATGCATCAGTAAACGATAATTATCCGGAGTTAACAGGGTGTCGGGAATGAGCACGCCATCCACCCGATGTTCTGCCACCACCCGCTCAAAGGTGGATTTGCCTTTTCCTTTGTTGTGGTCGCTCATCATCAGGAACAGATAATCGTTTCCGTACACCGCGTCCTCGATCCCCGACATCACCTTGTAGAAAAAAGGATTTGCAAACGCTTTCTTATCGGTGTAATCAAAACAGAAGCCGATGGTGAACGTCTTGTTGAAGGCAAGACCGCGGGCATTGGTGTTGGGGACGTAATCATGCTCTTTCATGATGCTCTCGATTTTTTGCCGGGTCTTCTCGGAGATGTTCGTATTGCCGTTGAGTACCCGGGATACCGTGGCTTTGTTGACCCCCGCCAGATCCGCGATCTGTTGAATCGTGATTTTATTTTTAGGCATGCATGCAATCTTCCTTTCCTCAATGCAACCGGTTGCATTAACGTCATTATAGGCTACTTTTTATCATTCCGCAATAACTAAAATGAAAACGCAGCCAAAAAAAAGACCACCCCCTGCTTATAGCCCGCAAGGGAGTGACCTCATTTCCGCGCCTGAACTAACCTGCCCGTAAATAACGCTAAGAGCGAACGTGCAGTTTACAGCTGCCGCTTTTGCTCCGACTCATCCAGCCGCTTGTTCAGCTGGATAATCTCTTGGTGGAGACTGTACGAATCCTCTCTCGCCGCCCGCACGAGAAAAAGCAAGCCCAGCCCGGAGAGAAAAAAGAGCACCCCGATCCACAGAAACCGGGCAGCGGCAAATACTGTGATCAACGTAGCCAATATCCCCGAAATAATCAATAATACCGCGCAAACTGTTGATTTAAAGCTCTCGAACATGCGCTATTCCTCCCCGCATGCAGCATCCATCGGTTGGAGTTCCTTCACGGCCGCCTCCTGCTCGCTCTGCTCAACCTGTTCATCCGGCAGCGCATACTTCACTTCCGCGTAATTGCGGATCAGCAGCTCTTCCCGAATAAGCGCCCCGATCCGCTTGTCGATGACTTTGCGCCAAATTTCGTTTTCGCGGAAATTTCCCTCCGGCTTCCGATGAAACCGATGGTTCCGTTCCTCCAGATGGTAAGCCGCCGGCAAGTCGCTGTCGCAAGTCACCTCGCCCTTCAAATGCTGGTCCGTCAGCCAAACCCGGAAATGAAACCGGTGGGGCGTCGGATTATGGAATCGCAGGTCAATGTAGTTGTAAAACACGCTGGCTCCGCTGCCGAAGGGCAGCACCCGCCGGTCATCGGGAAACGGGTCGAAGCTGTGGTGATGCCGTTCCACCACGGTTAACGGCGTATGCAGCGTCATCCAGTAAAACAGGTTAGCCAGCTGACACAATCCGCCGCCGACACCCGATTTTACCTCGCCATGAGAGAGCAGTAACCCATCCAGATACCCTGCCTTGCCTGTTGGCTTCCCGATCAGTCGCCAAAAGGAGAAGGTTTCTCCCGGCTCGATGATTACGCCGTTCACCTTGCTCACGGCAATCCCCAGATTGACCACCTTGTTGTCCTGCAGCACCGGATCGGAGGCGCCCAGTTTGCGCCGCAGCAGAGACTGGTGTTTTTTTACCGGATAAGGAAAGGCCTCTTCCCGCCGGACAAGGGCAAAACGAACGAATTGGTTCCGAAAGCCCCTCTGAACGCGCAACTGAGCTACCCGCAGGCGATAGGCTGCCGGCCATTTCCGTATAAAAGTTCTCATCATCTATTCACCATACCCCATCCAGTTTACAGTTGGACTGCCGTTTTCTTGTAAAAGGCGATTGCAATACCCCAAAAGCTCTTCCGAGCAAATCCAGCCGTATATATTGACGTTCTAGCCTTCCTTTAGGTTCGCTGGTTGCGGGGTTTTTCCTCCTTTTTTATCCAGTTTTACACAAAAAAGACCGGCTTCCCACCGCTTACGTGAAGCGCAGGTTGCCGATCGGTTGGACAAAGCAATTCTCGTTTAGGAAGCGTCTTTCGTGATTGCGGGTAGAACGGGGCTCTTGGTCCGCGATTTGATCGTGGACATTTTGGTTACGATCATCAAATGGAATCTCCCTCTTTTGGTCAAGCCTTCATCGCCGTGTATAATAAAAAGTATCATGCACATAGGAGAGGTGTTTTCATGACGCTTACAATCGGTTTCGTTGGAACCGGGGGAATTGCCAAGTCTCATCAGGCTCAGCTTGCCCAAATCGAGGGCGTCGAGGTGACGGCGTTTGCCGGATCGACCTGGGCGAATACGGAAAAAGCGGCGGCGGCATGGTCGAACGCCCGGGCGTATCGTTCTTTGGCTGATATGCTGGACGACCGCAAGCTCGATGCCGTCTATCTTTGCGTACCTCCCGACACCCATGAGGGATTGGAAGAAGCGTTGATCGAACGCGGGATACCTTTTCTGGTGGAAAAACCTTTGGCTCACGAGCCTGCCCTGCCCCAGCGATTGGCTGCGGCCATTAGCGAGAAAAACCTGCTCACTTCCGTCGGTTATCATTGGCGCTATTTGCCTTCGGTAGATAAAGCGAAAAAGAAACTGCGCGACACCACCTTCGGCATGGCCTTAGGCTACTGGATGGGAACGATGCCGATGGCGGATTGGTGGATCGCCTTCAACCGGTCCGGCGGCCAGTTCGTGGAGCAGACGACGCACATGGTCGACCTGCTGCGCTATCTGTGCGGGGAGATCACCGAAGTATACGCGGCTTACGATAAGCGGGTCATGCATAAAAAAGTGGAAAAGGCCGACGTATACGACGTCGGCACCGTAACGATGAAGCTGGCAAACGGCGGGGTAGCCACCCTGTCCAACACCTGCATGCTGCCCCACTATCATACCGTCGGCCTTGATCTGTTTACGGAAAAAGGAACCTTCGAAGTACGGGACAGCAGCCTGAAAATAATCAAACCGGAAAAGACGTCAGAGTACCATTTGCCGGGTAATCCTATTGGGCGGGAGAATGAAGCCTTTATCCACGCCCTACGCACCGGCGACCGCTCGCTCATCCGTTCCGATTATGCTGACTCGCTGAAAACCCACGAAGTCACCATGGCGGCGAACCAATCGGCTGCTTCCGGGCTGCCGGTGAAGCTTGAAAACCAATCCCGTTAACAAAGGAGTGTTTTTCACGTGAAACATACCGCTCAGTTGAAAAATAGCCGAATCACATACGTTGACGAAGGGAGCGGAGCGCCTGTTGTACTGCTTCACGGGTTTTGCGGCAGCTCCGCTTATTGGGAGGAAGTGATTCCCCTCCTCGCCGGCAAGTTCCGGGTCATCGCTCCGGACCTGCGGGGACATGGAGATTCCTCGGCGCCAACGCCGGCGGCGGGCGATACGGCCCGCGAGGCCGAAGCGGGCGGTGCCGCCCAAGACGCTTACCCGATGGAGGCCTTTGCCCTCGATGTTCGGGAGCTGCTGGACGTTCTCGCCATCGACAAGGCGATCCTCCTCGGCCACTCCTTGGGCGGATACGTCACCCTGGCCTTCGCCGAAGCTTACCCGGAACGGCTCGCCGCCTTCGGGCTGATCCACTCCACCGCGTATCCCGACACGGAGGAGGGCAAGATCAACCGTATCGCCGGCATCCGCACCATTCGGGAGCAGGGGATCTCCGTCTTCGTCGAAGGGCTGGTGCCGAAGTTATTCGCCCCCGATCACCTGAACAGCATGCCGGACAAGGTGCAGCGGGCTCTCGCCATCGGCCGAGGCACCGATCCCGGCGCCGCTGCCGCCACCCAGGAGGGCATGCGTCGCCGCCCCGACCGTAATGCCGTACTGCAGGACGCGCAGGTCCCAGTGCTGCTGGTATCCGGAGGCCAGGACAAAATCGTCCCCACCGAAAAGACCTTTTCGGTGGAAGGGGATGGCGTAACCTGCACACTCCTTGTATCCTCCGGCCACATGAGCATGTACGAAGCCCCGGAGCAATTGGCGGAAGCCATTAAGGCGTTTGCAGCACAGATTCAAGGGTGACCAGTTTTCCCTTATAGAAATAATCTTTGTCGGAAGCGATCTCGATCTGGGCGCTTCCGACTTTTTTGCCGTCGGCATACGCGGTAACGGTAACGGCGCTCTTCTCGGCCGCCGTTTGCGCGCCTTCGTCAAGTGGCGACCAATACAGCGTTTCTCCTGGCCTTAAGCTCACCGATTGCCCCTTGTTGTACACTTTGTAATCAGGTGGGTTCCACAACACGAAATTGCCCTCGCTTGCCATCCACTCGATGCGGTCCGCCCCTTCCGCCTCTGCTTTGAGCGGGAAGCCGGGAACGCTGCTCATCAATGGACTGTAGCGCCCAAGAAGGAACTCCACCTGAGGTTTAATTTCAAAGGACGAGCCGTCCGCGGCATAAGCCGTCAGAACAAACCTATGAAACGGACGACCCGTTTCACTGAGATGCTCCGTGCCCTGCAGATTAGGAAGCCCGAACAGAAAAATGACCAGCGCCACCGCGCATGCGGCCATCCAATAGGCGGTTCTATGTAAAGTCCCGCGATAACGCCCGGTATTCCCCATCCGTTCCCGCTCTTGGCTTAACCGCCGGATCAGATCGGCCTTCAGCCTGTCATCCGCTTTGATTTCCCCCATGCCTTCCGCATAGGTTTCCAGGCTCTTCTCCACGCTCTCACCCATTGCCCTCGCCTCCATCCAGCTTCGTTCGCAGCAATTCCCTCGCCCTTTTCAGCCAGGTACGGATCGTATTTTCGTTCTTTCCCAGGAGCTCAGCGATTTCCGCCGTCCGGTAGTTTTCAAAATAATGCAGATACACCGTGACCCGGTATTTAGAGGGAAGCGCAAGCACCTGCTCCACCATCTCCCTCCCTTCGCTGTTGCCAATGGGCAGCTCCATGCCCGTAAGCGGCGCGACCCGCCTTCGCCACGGGCTGCGCAAAGCGTCCTTGCAGGCGTTGATCGTCACCCTGAGAATCCATGCTTTTTCATGCTCCTCATCAGAAAATCGCCTCCCCTGACGAAGCAGCTTCAAAAACACGTCCTGGCAAATATCCTGGGCGTCGGTTTTATTTTTCATATAGGTAAGGGCCAAGCGCAGCACCATATCGGCATAGACATGGACCTTCTCCTCCCAATAGGCTTCCTCATCCAGCCGATTGATCGTCAAGCTCTCTCGCCCCCTTCTTTCATAAACACGACATTCCCGGCCAAAATGTTTCATCTTTGCCGAAAATTTTCCCGATGGCTCTCATTTCCCGTAGATTCATAATAGAGAAGGAATTGTCCAGACTCGACTTTTTCTGAAAGTGTGCTGAATGATCGCTTAAAATGGAATGAAAGCTATAAATTCCCCCTCTTGTTTATCCGAAAAGAGATGTAGCAAAATTAACCATTCGGAGGGGAAACATTTGAAACAAATACGCACAGTGCGGAACTTGATGTTGGCAGTTCTAGTGCTCATCTGGGCATCTGCCAGCACACTAACAGCCTTCGCAAGCACATCGTCGAGCAGCGATGTCCTGAAAAAGCTTACTCTCTCCACCAACGAAGTAACACTTGCAGTCGGGGATTCGAAGTCTCTCTACGCTTACGGAATATATGGGGACGAATCAACGGATGATCTTACCTATTACGCAGATTGGAATAGTGAGAACACATCCATCGCCTCCGTTTACAATGGCACCATCACGGCTAAAGCGGAAGGTACAGTAACCATGGTTGCCAGCTATGATGGCTTTTCCCAGTCGATTACCGTGAAAGTTACAAAAAAGGTAAAAGCGTTAACGAAGGATAAACAAAGCATCGAGCTTCGTAAAGATGAAACCGCAGCAATTACATTGACGGCGACGTATTCGGACAATACGACGGAATCGGTTTCCAAAGAGGCGGACTGGTCTTCATCGGATGAGTCCATTGCAACGGTAGTGAATGGAGTTGTGATGGGAGCAGGCTCTGGAACAGCAACGATAACCGGAACGTACGGAGGCAAATCCGTTACCGTATCGGTAAACGTCGATGTGGCGAAACGGATTACAGCAAGTTCAACCGAGGTGTCTCTGCTGCAAAAGGAATCGCAGAAGATTACATTGAACGCAACCTACGCGGACGGCAGTGTTGAAGAGGTTACGACAGCTGCCAAGTGGACATCCAGCAATGAAGAGGTTGCAGATGTACTGAGTGGCGTTATCACAGGCTACAGCGCCGGTACGGCGACGATTACCGCTACGTACGGCACGAAGACGACTACCATTTCGGTTACCGTAGACAAAACGCAAAAGCTTACCGTTAACGTTCAGGACGTATTCTTGCATGAAAATAAATCTCAGCAATTGACATTGACGGCTGTATATCCAAACGGAACATCGAACGATGTGACAAGCAGCGCAACTTGGAGTTCTAGCAACGAGAGTGTTGCGTTTGTAACGAAAGGGTTAATTAACGGCCTATCCTCGGGTACGGCGACGATTACAGGCACCTATGGCGGCAAGACGGTGACCGTTAAGGTCAATGTCGAAATTGTCAACTTCCTTGATTCCAGCGACAATGAACTGGCGATGAGCGTAAACGACAAAAATACGCCAACGCTGAAGGCTACCTATATCGACGGGTCAACAGAAGACGTAACGAGCAAAGCAACATGGACGTCTTCCAACCAAACTGTAGCGATTGCCTCTAAAGGGACCATCACTGCATATAAAGCAGGCACGGCAACGATCAGCGCGACTTATGGTGGGAAGACGGTAACCATTACCGTAAGCGTTGACGTTCCGACCAAGATCATCACGACAGCGAAAGAAATCAATATTCAGATCAATAATACATATTACGCCGATGTGATTGCGGTTTTCGCCGACGGGAGCGAGAAAGCCGTTTCAGAATCGGCAACTTGGACTTCAGACGATCCTTCGATCGTGACCGTGAATAGTAAAGGGGTACTGACAGGCGTTGCTTACGGGACGGCTACGGTAACGGCAGCTTACGCAGATAAAAGCATCTCGATAACCGTTCATGTCGAAAATGTCAGACGGCTGACTCCGAGTTCGCAAGAGGTTGCCCTCCTTGTCAATGACAAAGAGACGATCACCCTGTTGGCGACTTACACGGACGGTACCCAAAAAGATGTTTCTTCTGACGCCACCTGGTCCTCCAGCGATGAATCGGTTGTCTATGTGACGAAAGGCAATCTTACAGGCCTAAAAGCAGGAACTGCGACGATTAAAGCGACTTACGCGAATCAAACCGCGACCATTTCCATCGATGTTGACCAGACGAAAAAGCTGAAGGCTGACCACCAAGAACTCTACCTAAAAACAGACGAGACTTACAACGTTACGGTTACAGCGGTGTATCCGGATGGAACAACTACCAATGTAACGAGCTCCGCAACCTGGAGTTCCAGCGATCCAGCCATTGCATCCGTCTACAAAGGCACGATTACAGCTGAGGCAGCGGGCACAGCGACGATCAAAGCGACGTACAGCAACAAATCAGTCAATATTACGGTAGGTGTCAATATTGCCAACCATCTGGATGCAAACAAGGATGAACTTGCAATGCATACCGGCGGCAGTGAAAAAATCAAGTTAACGGCAACGTATGCGGATGGATCAACGGAGGATGTAACAAGCATGGCTTCCTGGAGTTCGGATAACGACAATGCCGTTCTCGTTTCCAAGGGAACCATCACCGCGTATAAAATGGGGAAAGCGACTGTCAGCGCAAGCTATGGCGGAAAAAAGGTTACCGTCCAAGTTTCTGTAGATATCCCGTCGAAGGTCTATGCATCGAATAGCGAAGTCAAACTTAATAAAATCGGCGATGAAGAGACGGTAACCATTTTCGCCAAATACAAAGATGGAACGGTCGCCAATGTCTCCTCGGATGTGGAGTGGAGTACAAAGGATAAAAGCATCGCGGAAGTCCTTGACGGCGTCATTACCGGGATAGCTACCGGATCGACGACAGTCACTGCAAAGTACAATGACGAAAAGATCAATATCACCGTTAAAGTTGGACTTACGGGCAGTTTGGAAGCCAATGTTCCGCTCGTCACGATAGGCGTTTCCGATACGTACCAAATCGTATTGACCGCAACGGATGACAACGGCAATGAAACGAACGTTACGGATAAAGCCGAATGGAAAATAAGTAAAGCTACGGTGGCAAGCGTCAAGAAAGGCCTTGTCACCGGTTATTCCAAAGGTACAGCCACGATTACCGCCACCTATGGCGGACAATCAACGCAAGTATCGGTTGAAGTCGATCAGGTTTCCCGAATCGTAGCTTCCGTCCCCAGCGCTTCGCTAAAGTCCGGCGAAACGGCCAAGCTGACAGTTACCGTATACTTCAGCAATGGAAAAAGCAAGGATGTCACATCGCTTGCGGAATGGACTACGAGCAATTATAAAATCGCAACGGTATCGACAAGCGGAGTCGTTAAAGCAGTCGCCTCCGGCAAAGCGAATATTTCAGCGAAATACGCAGGGAAAACCGCTAAAGTAGCGGTCGACGTCGATATGCTGAAATACCTGGAAACCTCTTCTATGAACGTATCGCTGAAGGTCGGCGGCACGTTGCAAGTGTCGGCTACCGCAACCTATCTGGACTCAAGCGAAGCTGACGTAACCAAACGCGCTTTATGGACATCGAGCAAACCGGATACCGCAACCGTAAAAGACGGATTGATCAAAGCCACGGGTGCAGGTAAAGCAAACGTTACCGTCGAATTCGGAGACAAGAAAGTGAAGCTGAACATTACGGTAACGGAAAAATAGTAGCCTCAATAAACCGGGAGAACAGACATAGGCTGTTCTCCCCTTTTTTTGCCCATGGACCATATTGGACGCTTCTGATTTTCCCCTATGGCTGCGAAGATGCCGAAAGGATTTTTGCAACTCAGGTCAAATATGAGAAGGAGCTCTCTTGGTAAGATCAAAAGCGAAAGGAGGGAACCTGCCATGTACGAATGGAACGAAATGGTACAGCTCATGATCGATTGGGTCGACGATAACCTGACGAGCACCCCTTCGCTTTTGAACATGTCGATGCAGTTGGGCTATTCGCCTTATTACTGCACCAAACAATTCCACGCGCTAACTGGCATGACGCTAAGGGATTATGTCTGGACGCGCAGGATCAGCCGGGCCGCTCTGGAGCTCCGCGACACCGATGCCCGCGTTCTGGATATTGCGGTGAAGTATGGGTTTTCGTCCCAAGAGGCGTTTACCCGAGCGTTCGTCAAAGCCTTTCAAGTGACGCCTCACGCTTACCGCAAAGCCCCACGGCCCATACCGCTCGCCATTCGTGCAGAGGTATTCTCCCCTTATCACTATTTGATCAAGGAGCGAGGAAACATGAGAAACATTCACCTGCAGCAAGCGGAGATTAAAATCGAAAGGATTCCGGCTCATAAATTCATCGGTATTTGGGATGGTTCGGTGCAGTATTACGGGGAGTTTTGGGATAATGGCCACGATTGTGACGACATTTGCGGCACGCTGACGAGCATGTCCAACCTGACCCTGCCCGGTCAGATCAGCCAGACCGCCGGGTGGTTTTACGACAATGGGAAAAAAGGGTATCTCTACGGCATTCCCGTTGCCGCGGATTACACGGGAGAGATTCCCGCTGGAATGAAGTGCCGGGACATCCCGGAGTCGGACTATCTGGTTTTCTTTCATCCGCCCTTCGATTATTTGAAGGATAATGGCGCCGTCATGGAGGTTGTCGAACAAACCGCCTGGACCTTTGATCCCGAATCGATCGGATACGTTTGGAATGAAGATCCGCCGTTCCAGGATTACCAACGGCATTATCCGGAGGGGTATGGTTATGCGGTGCTGCGACCCGTGAAAAAACCTCTCATTTTGGCAGACACCGGCAAATAAGGTGTGATATGATTCATAGAGCGATGCATTCCTGTTTTTGGCATGCATCGGAATCATTCGCATAAAGGGAGTTGCCCGATGAAGAAAATGTCTGCTCTTATATTCTTCCTTTTCCTTATTACCGCCGTGTCCACGCCCATCTCCGCCGCAGCCGCTGGTACCACAGCCGCGCCAGCCGCACCGAAAGCGAGCCTCAACAACACGCCGGTTAAAGACGCTTCCCTCCTGTCAGAAGCTGGAGGACGAACCTATCTTTCCGTGCCCTATTTCACATCTTTCTATGGCATTGCCTACAAATGGGATGACAAAACCAAGAAGCTGACTGTAGATGGAAAAGCCGTTTCCGAAGCATACGGCAAGCCCGTTGTGTTGAAAGGCATCCTGCGCGCGCCCCTGCGGGCTCTCATAGAAGCCTATGGCGGTTCCCGCGCCGAAATCGGCTTCGATGCCGCCAGCAAGACGACCAATGCCGTCATTTTGCCGGATAACGTCGTGCGGTTAACCGCCTCTGAAGCGAAAATCGGCGAGCGCTGGGCCAGCCCTATCGATGCCCCGAACAATCTGGTCTACGGGGTGTCTAACGGGAAATTGATCTTCGTGGAATACAGCGTGGACGGAAAAGTTGAGACAGCCAAAAAACTCTCGGAACTGCCCGTCATCTCCGTGCCCATTCCCGCAGTCGTCAACCATACGGAAATCGATTGGAAGCCTAACGGCCATGCAGGCAACTCCGCGGCCCATACCGATGTGCGGCTCGTTTTCGTCAGCCGTGCGGAACAAGACAAAATCCCTGCCGCTCCAGCCGCCAAAACGTTGGTTGCTCTTGGCGATTCCATCGCCTTCGGCTATAACCTCCAGACGGATAGCCGCATTCTAGCTCCCAACTCCTTTCCGTTCATCGCAGGGAACACTATCAAATACCAAACGGTCAACCTGGGCGTGTCCGGCATGACCTCGGAGGGCTTACTCACCAACCTGGCTGCCGACTCCATCCGCCGCAGCCTGGCACAAGCCGATACGATCACCTTAACCATCGGCAGCAACGATATTATGGGGCTGGCCCGCAGCCTCGGCCTGCTCAGCGCCAGCAACCTGAGCCCCGTGTTCACGCAGGAGGATCAAACAAAGTTCGACGCGGCCAGCGACCAGCTCAAGATTAACTTGGGCAAAATCATCGACACCCTGAAAACCGTCGCGCCAAAATCCCGCATCGTCGTCTTCAATCTTTACGACCCGGTGCCGAGTCTCTACACCGATCTGTTTAAAATGGCCGATCCCCTCATCCTCAAGCAAAACACCGTCGTCACCAAGGTGGCGAAGGATAAAAAGGTGCAGGTCTTCGACGCCTATTCCGTCATTAACGGCAAGCAGCGGGAGTTGATGATCCGCCAGGACGTCCACCCCAATGCAAAAGGCCATGAAGCACTGGGCAAAGCGTTGGCTGACGTGCTATCGAAACCTTGGCAGCCGTAACTCGCTTAAAACATGAAAAGCGGCGTCCCCCGAACTCCGGTGGGACGCCGCTTTTTGTTAACGTTACAGAATGTTTAAGTTTGCTAAAGTGCTCAAGCACTAAAACATTCTGTACCAAGAAAACCTACCTCTGAAACGCGGTCGCTCATCTTTGTAAAGCCTCGATAGAGGTTTTCTTATATTTCTGTTTATACTTCCTTCAACAAAACGAGCGCGCTTTGGAAGTCGCCGTAGCCCTTGGGCTCGGGCAGCCCCAGTTCCATCAGCTCGTCGCCACCGTACACCTCGCCGCTGTCCGCCAGCTTATAATCCTTGTTCGGATCAAGACCGGCCAAACGCAAACGGAACTGTCCGGGGTACGGCTCGCCCAGCACGCGGAAGAAGAACAGCGCCGCTTCCGTTTTATCCTCCGAAACGATGATCCATGCCGTCTTGTTCCCTTCGAAAGGACTCAGCAGCCGGTACTGGTCGCCGAACTGCACCAAATGGCGGATTTCCTTGTACTGCGCCACCTGAGCTTTGACGAGCGCCTTTTCCTCCTCGGTGAATACCGTTAAATCCAGCTCGTACCCAAAATTGCCCGCCATCGCCACGTTAGCCCGGGTCTCTAAAGAAGTAACCCGGCCGACTTGATGGTTCGGCACCGCCGATACATGGGCGCCCATCGTGCTGACAGGATAGACGATGCTGGTTCCATATTGGATTTTCAGCCGTTCCACCGCGTCACTGTCGTCGCTTGTCCATGTTTGCGGCATGTAATACAGCATACCTGGATCGAAGCGGCCGCCGCCGCCGGAGCAGCTTTCGAACAGCACCTTCGGGAACGCCGAGGTGATGCGTTCCAGCACTTCGTACAGCCCCAGCATGTAGCGATGAGCTGTTTCCCGCTGGCGTTCCGCCGGCAGGAGGGCGGAGCCGATCTCTGACATGTTCCGGTTCATATCCCATTTCACGTAGGTGATCGGCGCGCTGGCCAAAATGTCGCTGACGGTTTTCACGATATAATCCCGCACATCTTGACGGGAGTAATCCAGCACCAGTTGCTGGCGAGCTTCGCTGCGGCGACGACCCGGCACATGCAGGCACCAGTCGGGATGCGCGCGGTACAGCTCGCTGTCCGGCGATATCATTTCCGGCTCAAACCAAAGTCCGAAACCGAGACCGAGACGGTTCACCCGGGCGACCAAATCCTCCAGCCCTTCGGGCAGCTTTTTCCGGTCGACGAACCAGTCGCCCAAGGAGGAGTTGTCGCTGTCCCGATGACCGAACCAACCGTCGTCCAATACGAACAGCTCGATGCCCAGCTCCGTGCCGACCTTGGCGATGGCTTCGATTTTATCGGCAGTGAAGTTGAAATAAGTAGCTTCCCAGTTGTTGATCAGCACCGGACGCTCTTTATCCCGGTAAGTGCCACGGCAAAGGCGGGTGCGATACAGCTTGTGGTACGTGCGGGACATGCCGCCCAACCCTTCCGGCGAATACACCAGCACCGCTTCCGGAGTCTGGAACGATTCGCCCGGATTCAGCAGCCAGGTGAAGTCAAAAGGATTGATGCCGATGGAGACTCTGGCCGTAAACATCTGATCCACTTCCGCCTGGGCGGTAAAGCTGCCGCTGTACACGAGGCTGAAGCCGTACACGTCGCCGTGAGTCTCCCCCGCCCCTTGGGATAAGAGGGCGATGAACGGGTTTTGCATATGGCTGCTGGAGCCGCGGCGGCTTTCCACGCCCTGCATGCCGGGGCGCAAAGGCCGCTTCTGGATGTGCCGTTCCCTGGCCCAAGAGCCGGACAAGTGCAGCAGATCATACTGGGCATGAGGCATATCCACGCTGGCGCTAAGCGCCCGCAGCAGCCTCAGGCTCTCTTTGCCGTTGTTGATCAAGCGGACGGAGCGGGTAATAGCATCAAACCGCTCAAATACTGTATAGGAGAGAACAGCTTCCAAGCCGGTGAGCTTGTCCTCCACGACGATTTCCAACGTTTCGGCTTCGCTATCCTCTTCCACATAGGTAGCAGGGAGAGCTTCCAATTGCGGCTTCCCCTTCAAGATGCGGTGCTCGCGATAAACAAACTCGGACACCGTCGATCCGTTCTCCAATTGCACTTGATAAGCGGGATTGCGGAAATCCCCGGCGCCAAAGGCCGGATACTCCTGGGGCAAAATGTCCAAGGACACGTCAGGCGTGGCATTCGGTGAAAATGAAACGAAGTAGTCGCGTTTTTGCAGCGTGTGGGCGTAGTGACCCGGACGCAGCTTGCGACCCCAGTACAGGTGGGCGAGATAGCCTTGCTCCGTAATCTGGAGGAGATAGCTTGTATTTTGGGCAGTGAGGTGAAAGATTTGGCCTTCAGCATCATAGCGGATTCCCATTTTTCGATTCTCCTTTGATGAAAAGATTTCGAACCTATTGTAACAAGGGAAACCCGGGAAACGTGATCAAATTCCTAACTCATTGACCGATTCCATGTCAAAAATCATCACCTTATCTACTAAAAAACTACCGAAAATGACCGAGAACTACCGAGAACTACCGAGCAACTTACTGCTGAATATCCGAATTTCCCGCCCCATTCTCCCTGCTGTAGCTCCATTTCTGCAGCTCGCCGGAGCCGCGGTATTCAACCGGCGTCAGGCCGGTGTATTTTTTGAACAACTGGTGGAAGTACTGGCGGCTCGCCACCCCGACATAGCCGGAAATGTCCGACACCGGGATATCCGTCTGCCGCAGCAAGATCTTCGCCTTTTCCATGCGCAATTCCGTCAGCTGCTCGGTTATCGTTTTCCCCGTTTGCGCCTTAAAAATGCGCTGCAAATAGCCGGGATGCACACTCACTGCGGCGGCGACTTCCTTTACCCTAATGTCGTCCCGGTCATAGTTTTGGCGCAAAAACTCCAGGCTGCGCTTGACGTACAGTTCAGCAAGAGGCATGCCTCCCTCGCTCGCCTCCGCTTTCAACCGCGCGACCCTAAGCAGCAATTGACCGAACAGCAGTTGAACCAGCATACCGCTGTCCGTTCCCGTTCCGTCCAGCTCCAGCACGAGGCTTTTCAGCACATGGTACACCTCGTCCGGGTCTCGCAGCACCGAATAAGTAAAAGGCACGGCCAGCAGATCGGTAAACGCCCTCTCCCGGATAAGATCCTTGATGGCCGGGATAGCGCCGGGTCGCCGCTCAAAGCCGAACTCCACGTTCAGCATCCGGCAAGGGATATCCTCTTCCATGGCAATCCGGTGGGAGACGTTTGCGTCCAGCAGGATAAACTCGCCCTTTTTTAAATGGAGACTGTCCAAGTCTTTGCCGGATTCGATATCGATGCGGCAGACGCCGCTGATCATGTACATGATCTCCGTTGATTCGTGATGGTGGAAAGACATCGCCTGCTCGTTCACTTGTTTGAAGTAATACGCATGAACCCGGGGTTGAACCTCCCCCTCAAGAAGTCCGTCCTGAAAAAGACTGCCGCGCAAACCGTACACCCCCTTTAGCCGAACCTTCCTTCTAGAGCAAAGTATACAGGAAGCCTGTTAGGGAAGCCATCTGTCCAGCCATCCATCCGGACGGAAAGCCCCGCCGACCGCGTTGTCCATGCGCGAGGATATCTTTTCAAATTGTTGGAATAACAAACAAACTGGATGCCTGCGAAAAAACTTGAAAATAATTATGAAAACAGGGTTGATTCTGCTCACCGGAAGGAGTAGAATGAACTTCGTTACGAATTGACCAATTTAGTCATTTGGTCAGTCGGTCAAAAATACCGTTCAAAAAGGAGGCGAGAACACTGGCAGTGGTAGACAGGAAGCAGCAGGTCCTGGAGGCGGCGGAACGGTCTTTCCGCATTTTCGGCTACAAGGCGACCACGATGGAGAAGGTTGCTAAAGATGCCAATGTGGGCAAGGGCACGATCTACACGTTTTTTGCCGACAAGGAAGAGTTGTTCCACGCTATTATGGAACAGTTTGTCCTCGAGATGAAAAAAGCGGCGGACAACGCCATCGACCACGACCGGCCGTTCTTCGAAAATCTGCACCGTGTGCTCCTGGCTATGCTGGAATTTCGCCAATCCCACGAGCTTACGATCCAGCTTCATTACGAGGTGAAGGTACTGGGAACGCCTATGGCCATGGAGGCGCTGGACCGGGTGGAAAAAGCCATCTGCTCCTACGCGGCGAGACAGCTGGAAGCGGCTTTGGAAAAAGGCCAAATCCGCCCTTGCGATCCGGCGGCAGCGGCGTTTGTGTTGCTGAAGCTGTATGTGACGATTGTTTTCGATTGGGAGCAAAAAAACGGAAAGAGGCTGACCGCGGACCAAATTTGGGATCTGATTCAGTTGTTCGTGATCGACGGCTTGGCAGCCGACGGAGCCAAACGGTAATAGAAGCTTTATCCGCGAGACCGATCCGCCCCACAGTGGACGGTCGATAGAGACAAAACGCGCATGAAGCGCGAAATGGGAAAGGATTGGGGATTAATAAAGATGAAGAAAACATCGGGAGCTTTTTGGCAGGAAATCAGAGCGATTCTGAAAAACAAGAAGACGCTCATTTCCGTCACAGCGGTAGCGCTGGTCCCACTGCTGTACTGCTCACTGTTTTTGTGGGCGTTTTGGGACCCGTATGAAAAGATGGACGTCCTGCCGGTAGCCGTAGTCAATCAGGATCAAGGCGCGACGCTGAATGGCAAAGAACTGCACGTCGGCGATGAACTGGTGAATAAGCTGAAGGAAGGCAATAATTTTGATTGGCAGTTTGTTTCGGAGGAAGAAGCCACTCAAGGGCTTGCCGACACCAAATACTACATGGCCCTCAAAATTCCAGCCGACTTCTCGGCCAAAGTCGCATCGGTAACCAGCGACAAGCCGACAACGGCGCAAATCGAATACATTCCGAACCAAAGCTACAACTTCCTCGCCGCGCAAATCGGATCAACGGCGATCGAGAAGATCAAAAGCCAATTGACCGCAAGTGTAACGGAAGCTTATACAAAAACGATGCTGGGCAGCGTCCAGCAACTGGCCAGCGGCATCGGTCAAGCCGGCGACGGCGCAGGAAAGCTGGCCGACGGCGCGAAGCAAGTGCAAAGCGGCATTCAGCTGGTGGATACCAACGTCGCCAAGCTGGCTGACGGAGCTGGTCAACTGTCCAGCGGCTTGACCCAAGCCGACGGCAGCACCGGCAAGCTGACGGCAGGCGCTCAAGATCTGCTTAACGGCATCAAAACTCTTGACGGCGGTGCCGGCAAGCTTTCGCAAGGCGCTAAGCCACTGGCGGAAGGCGCCACTAATTTGGCCAGCGGTGCCGGCGATCTGAAGACCGGTCTCGCGCAGTTGAACCAAGGCGCCGGCCAACTGGCAGGCGGTTTGACCCAACTGAAGCAAGGCGGCGATCAGCTGGCCACAGGCGCAGGCCAAGTAGCCGGCGGCACGGAGCAGCTCAAGGAAGGGCTGACGGCCTCCGCCGACAGCCTGGAGAAACTGAGCGCCGGCAGCCAAGGCATGGCCACCGGGCTGGCCCAATACGCCGCCGCTCATCCGGAACTGGCCCAAGACGCCAGCTTCGCCAAGCTGCTGGAAACGAGTAAATCCGTTTCCCAAGGACTCACGGCGGTTACCGAAGGCCAGAAGAAACTGGCGGCGGGAGCCGGACAGGCGGCCAGTGGAGCCAGCCAGCTGCAGCAAGGCTTGACACAGCTGAGCGGCAAGTTGGGCGAAGCTAGCGTTGGCGGAACGAACCTGGTCAGCGGCAGCGCCAAGCTGCAAGCCGGCGCGGACCAACTGGCCGGCGGCGCGCAGAAATTGGCAGCAGGCGCAGGCGCCCTCGCGGGTGGAGCCGACCAACTGGCCGGCGGCACGGGCAAGCTGGTCAGCGGAGCTGAGCAGTTGGCAGGCGGCACGCAGCTGTTAGCGGACGGTACCCACAAGCTGGCTACCGGCGCGCAGCAAGTTGCTAACGGCACCACCCAATTGGCCGACGGCACCAAACAGTTGTCAGACGGCGCTGGGCAAGTAGCCAACGGCAGCAGCGAGCTGGCCGGCAAGCTGCAAGCCGCCAAAACCGAAACGACAAGCGTCAACACCGGGGACGACGTTGCCAAGATGTTCGCCTCCCCGATTAAGATTCATGAAGAGGACTTCACCCGCGTTCCGAACTACGGTACCGGCTTTGCTCCGTACTTCATGTCCCTGGCCCTGTTTGTCGGGTCGCTGATTCTGACCATCGTCTTCCCGGTGAAGCAACCCGCCGGGCAGCCTCGTTCGGGCATCAGCTGGTTCCTGAGCAAATTCGGCGTCATGGTCATCGTCGGGGTCGTGCAGGCACTGGCCGTAGACGTGGTCCTGCTGAGCGGACTCGGACTCGAGGTGCAGAGCGTACCACGTTTCATCCTCTTGACTATTTTCACCAGCTTGACCTTCATGGCACTTATTCAATTCCTGGTCACCGCTATGGCGGACGTCGGCCGTTTCGTCGCCATCGTGCTGCTGATTCTGCAGTTGACCACTTCGGCTGGCACCTTCCCGTTGGAGCTCTTGCCGAACTGGATGCAAGACATCCACGCCTTCCTGCCGATGAGCTACTCTGTCTTTGCCTTCAAGGCAGTCATCTCCAGCGGTGACTATTCGGCCATGTGGTATAACGCCGGCATGCTGCTGGTGTTCCTGGCGATCTTCGCCGTATTCACGATCATCTACTTGACGGTACAATCCCGTTTAGGGAAAAAGAACGACAGCAACCCCATGCAAGCAACGGTTTGATCGCAACCTCGCAACAAACCGCAAAAATGAATATCGTCTGATACGGTAACGAAAAAACAAGGGCAGCGGATAACGCTAGCCCTTGTTTTTTCGTTTATTCGGATAATTTTCCCACCCGGCGGACATGTTAACATCTAAGAGCTGTTTTTCATCGACTATGAGAAACAGCTCAGATTTATAGAAGAAGGGAAACCGGATGAACACCAACGCCAACGCCGATCTTCTTGTCGGAATTCAGAATTCGATGAAGGGCAACTCGGATGTCACCTACCAGCCGCTGCGCTTGTTTGACACCTCATGCATGCTGATCTACATCGAATCCATTGTGGACACTCAGCTGCTTCATGTACAAATTGCCTCCCCTCTGTTAAACGAAGAGCGCAGGGGAAAAGACTTTGCCGAGTTTGAGCACAGGCTAGGCAACGGGACGATCTTTTCCCTACCTTTTAAGCAATTGCATGATTCAGTCAAAGCCACTGAAGCGCTTGTGGAGGGTTCTGCGATTCTTTACATCGAATCTATGCCCGTCTTATATTCCTTTACCATACCCAGCTACAAAAAGCGCTCGGTTACCGCATCGGAAAATGAGTTGGTGGTCATCGGCCCCCAAGAAGCCTTCATCGAGGATATCAAAACCAATCTGTCTTTGCTGCGCCACAAGATCAAGCAAGCAGACTTCAAAACCAAAAGCTACACCATCGGAAATTATACGAAAACCACGGTCTGTCTCGTCTATATCGAAGGACTCAGCAAACCGAACATCATTGAAGAAATGGACCAGTATTTCACCAATTTAAAGGTCGATGGCATTTTAGGCGTCAGCTCCCTTGCCGAACACACGAAAGAAGGCCGAAAATCACCATTTCCCCAATATCAATACACCGAACGGCCGGATTCGGTAGCGGCTTCCTTGTTGGAAGGGCGCATTGGCATATTGCAGGACGGAACGCCCTCGGCTCTCCTGCTTCCCGTTTCTTTGTTTTCCTTGCTGCAATCCTCCGAAGATTACTATCAAAGTTTTTTTGCAGCCAGTTGGGTCCGCATGGTCCGGTTTCTATTCTCTGCCGTCTCTCTGTTTCTTCCTTCCCTGTATGTGGCGATTACCACGTTCCAGCCGGAAATCATCCCTAGCGATTTGTTGCTGGCCATAGAAGGCGCGCGGGAGAGAATCCCGTTCACCACTTTAACCGAAGCGATGATCATGGAACTGACCTTCGAGGCATTACGGGAAGCGGGAACCCGCATTCCCAAGCCAATCGGCCAGACGATCTCCATCATCGGAGCGATTGTCATCGGACAGGCGGCCGTGCAGGCTGGCATCGTCTCTACGCCCGTAGTCATCGTCGTTTCCATTACCGGCATCTCATCCTATATCGTCCCTCACCTGGAGCTCGGGCTTACTTTCCGGCTGCTCCGATTCCCGCTGCTCATCGCTGGCGGTTATATGGGACTTTTAGGCGTTTTCATCTTTGCCTTTCTCATATACGGTCATTTGGCGAGCCTGAAGTCATTCAATACGCCTTATCTTTATCCGGTGGCGCCACTTGTGCTAAAGGATTGGAAGGATGTCTTTTTACGGGTACCCTCGTCGATGATGAAACAACGGCCCGCCGCCTATGCCGCGGCGAACAAAAAAAGGCAGGCTGGAGAATGAAGGTGCCAAAGCTCGTTCTGTCGGTCTTATTGATATTCGTCTTAGCTGGCTGCGGCTCGCGCGTCGAGATCAACCAACGCGCCTTTGCGTACTCCATGTACGTCGATAAGGGAAAAAAGGATCCGGTGGAACTCACCGTCGCCTTTACGCTTTCCAATCGTCTTAGCTCGAGCCAGCAATCATCTGGTGGAGGGGGAGGGGGAAGTGGAGGCGGGGGTGGGGTGGGGGCGGCGGAGGGCCCTATACTCTTATTACAAAATCCGGCTCCTCCCTTCCAGAAGCCCTTTATTCCATGCAAAAGGATTTGACGCGGCGGGTTAATCTGAGCCATATCCGAGTAGTCGTTGTCGGTCGGGAGTATGCGGAGTCCGGCATCGACGAGCTGCTGGAATGGATAAAGATCGCTCCTCCCTTCCACTTGGACATCATCCTTTTGGCCGCCCCAGGCAAAGCAAAAGAGATTGGGAAGTTGACGCCTTTATTCGAACAACTTCCGTCCGAGGTCCTCACCCGGTTTTTTACGCAGTACAGCATGCTTCGAACCGATGCCAGAAGGAGCCTGATGACGGATTTGTCCGGAGAAGGTTTCGCGCTCCCCTATCTCTCTATAACCGACAAACCCGGATTCTTTCAGGGAAAAACAAAAACAACCGAGAGGTGGGTCGGGATTCAGGGAGCCGCCCTGTTCCAAGACAAAAAACTTCGCTCAACCCTTCCGTTGAAGGAAGCACGCGCTTTGACCTGGGCTCTGGAACAATTGAAGGTTCCGGTATACACGGTCACTTGGAATGAAGGTAAAAATAGAGCCAGCGTACGGCTAACGAAAGTACGCTCGAAAAGAAGTGCGCGGATAACGAAAGAAGGCCCCGAATTTACCGTCAAGTTGATCGGCCGGGCCGATATTCTCGCCCTGCATACGGAGAAGCATCAAGACAGCTTGGAAACCAATAAACAAATTGAAGCCGGGTTGGATAAACAAGTGGGCAACGATTTGCGGAAAGCCCTTGCCGCAACGAAAAAGGCGGGGGTGGATGTGCTGCGGCTCGGCAGTTTACTGGATTGGAGCTATCCGCGCCTGTGGAGCGAGCTGGGTCCCCAGTGGAAAGATTATTATCGGAGCAATGCCAAAATTGATGTCATGACGGATATCAAAATTCAAAATATCGGTGATGAGCTGGTCGAGGTGGAGACCAATTAACGCTGATGCGCCTGCTGATGAACAGGGAGACCCGAGGAGAAGGATTATGCTTGCTTTGATTTTTTCGGCATTTGTGCTTCTGGAGTGGAAACGCCTAAAGAAACAACCGGCCCGCATGAAGTGGAAATGGGGTGGGATATGGGCATTCTTTACGCTGTGGAACCTGATGGCCGTGTTTGTTCCATGGTGGCCGAACCCGAACGGCATCATTGTCAAGCTATTCGGGTGGGTCGATTAATGGCAGAAGGAATGGCATAGGAGGAGACCTCATTGTTCAAAATGCCCTGGCAGCTCAGCCGCTTTGCGTTTATCTACTTGACCTCCCAGCCGCTTACTTATCTGATTGGCCCGCTCCTAAAAAGCTCGGGCTATAGCGGCTGGCTTGCTATCCTGCTCGGTTTTGTCTGGAGCATGGTGCTGTTATGGTGTTCTGTACGGCTGGGAATGAAGCATCCGGATACGCCATGGGTCCAGTTTGGAGAAACCATTATTAGCCGGTGGGCCCACACCGCCATTCTGATCGTCCTGTCCTTTTGGTGTTTAGCCTTTTCGTCGTTGGATATCGAGGGTTTCACGCTTTATTTCGGGTCGAATTATATGCGCGAAACTCCCAGTTGGCTCGTCCAACTAGCCGTTGGCCTTGTCATCTTCCTGACGGCCCGTTGGGGTTTCAGCACCCTTGTCTACATTGCAGACGGCTTGTTCATCCTTTTCGTGATCGGGCTTATCCTCACCATGACTCTTTTTGCGGGAAGTGCCGATCCTCACATGCTGCCCGCGCTGATCACCCATCACGATTTGGGTACGGCCTTTCGAGATTCGATCGTTGTCACCTCATTTCTCGCCGAATGGGTCGTCTTTCTCTTCATTGCCCCGGACATCCGCTTTGAAAAGGGAGTCGTACGCAACCTGTTCGTCTCGAGCATTTTAATTTTACTCGCACTCCTCGGACAATGGACGATGACCTTGCTCAATTTTGGACCTAAACTCGGAGGTGATCTGCAATATCCGCTGCTGGATATGATCCGCAGCTCATCATTCACCGGACTCTTGGGAAACGCAGACCCTCTGCTTATGGGATTATGGGCTGCCTCCATTTTTATGCACAGCTCGTTTCTGATCTACGTCGCCTCCCGCTGCCTCGGTCAAATCTTCCGCCTGCCTGCTATTGAACCGCTCTTCCCGCTGCTGGCCGGCAGCGTCACGATTGATGCCTTCCAATATTCACGCAATCCAACCCGGTATCAAAGAGATTACAACTCCTTGGCGCTGAACGTTTTCTGGGTGATGGTAGAGTGTATCCCGCTGATCTATTTGCTGGTCTCGACTTTCCGAAAAAGCTCCGGACAACAGGGTCAAACCAGTGGGAAAAGTCAAACAAGCGGGAAGAGTCAACCCAGTGGGTGAGGGCTGGAAAGTATTTCAAATTGCGTGTTCTCTTGAAATTCCGAGTAAAACACTATATTATATCAGAAATAAAGAACATCTTAAGGTTATATCTAAATCATGGAGGGGAATCACATGTCTAAAAGATTTTCGAGTGTACTGATCCTTGCTGTGCTAGTGCTCGTTCTTGGCGCTTGCTCCGGCAAAACCAACAATGAAGGCAGTGCGGCTCCGTCCGCATCGGCTGGAACATCGGCTGAACCAAATGCCGGAACCATTAAAGACGGCGGAAATCTCATCATCGGCGTAGGAGCCGATCCCGAGAGCTTGAATCCGATCTATGCAGGCGACCGCGTCAGCTTGACCATCGACCAAGCGCTGTTCGCGCCGCTTTTTCAAGTAAATAACGGCAAAAAGACCTATTACCTGGCGGAAAGCCTTACACCCTCCGCAGACAATCTAACCTATACCCTGAAGCTTAAAAGCGGATTGACTTGGCATGACGGCCAGCCGCTAACGGCTGACGATGTCGTGTTCACCTTCAACACGATTCTGGACGAGAAGCAAAACAGCTTCTTCCGCTCCAACCTTCTGTTCGGCGGAAAACCGGTTGAAGCCGTCAAAGTAGACGATGTGACGGTAGACTTCAAGCTGCCGCAGGTGAATCCAGCATTCGAAGCGACCCTTGTGCAGTTGACGCCGATTCCGAAGCATATTTTCGAGAATGTAGCGAACATCGACAAGAGCGACAAGAATTTGAACGGCGTCATCGGTTCAGGCGCCTTTAAGTTCAAAGATTACAAACCCGGCGAATACGTCACCCTCGAACGCTTCGACAATTATGTCGGCGGCAAAGCGCATCTGGATACGATTACCTACCGCATCGCGAAAGATACGAACGCAGCGAATCTGGCACTGCAGAACGGCGAGCTGAATGTGAACTATATTAATCCGCAGGATGTCGCTACCATCGAGGCAACCGGAAACTTCGACATCAAGCCTTACAACGAAGGCCGCCTGGCGTACCTGCTGTTCAATGAAAACAGCGATACCGGCGCGCTGGCAAAGAAAGAGGTCCGTCAAGCGATCTCCTATGCGCTTAGCCGCGATGAACTGATCCAGACCGTGTACAGCTCCAGCGAGTACGCAGACCCGGCTAAATCCTTCGTTACTCCGGATGGTCTGTTCTGGACCAATGACGTTACGTCCTACGACAACGATGCTGCCAAAGCGAAGGAATTGCTGGCTGCAGCCGGCGAGAGCAACTTGAAGCTGCGCTTCATCGTTTCCAGCGGCAATAAGGTTCAAGAAGCGTCGGCGATCTATGTCCAACAGAAGCTGAAAGCTGTCGGCATCACCGTTGAACTGCAATCGATCGATGCATCCGCTTATGGACAAAAGTTCGGCGACTTGTCCGCGAAAGATTATGAATTGGCCTATGCGGGTTATATTATGGGATACGATCCCGATGCCTACCGTATTCTGTATCAATCGAACGGGGACGCCAACTATTCCCGCTACAAGAATCCGACCGTCGACCAATTGTTCGAAAAAGGTGCGGGCGAAGCGGACGCAACGAAGCGCGGCGAAGCCTACAAACAACTGCAAGAAACCATCGCGAGCGACGCCGTCATTTATCCTGTCGCCTACACAAAGACAGTCGTTGCCATCGATAAGCGCTTCGGCGGGATCGATGAAGCGGTGCTGAAGCCTGTCGTCATTTTCGAAGATCCGTCCAAGCTGTATTTGAAATAAACCGTATACCATGACAAGACACAGCTCACCAAGGATAAACGGCTTACGCCGTCTTTAAAGGACAGGCGACGTTTACCGTAGCGTAATCAGGCTAAGGATATGGCCGACATATACTTACTGATGAAGGTAAAAAAGCTGGAATTTCCAGCTTTTTTGCTTTTAATAGCTGAGGAGATAACAATATGAGACAACTCATTGTCAAACGTCTATTGCAGACGCTGCCGCTATTGTTCTTCGTCTCCATTGCCTGCTTCGCGCTGATCAAGATGGCGCCCGGAGACCCGGTGCTCTCTTTTGTGACGCCGAATATGCATGCGGAAGACATTGAACGGGTGCGGCATAATCTCGGGTTGGACAGACCGGCGTACGTTCAATACTTCATCTGGCTGAAGGAAATGTTCCGGGGAAACTTCGGATATTCTCTTCGCAGCCATCAGCCGGTCGCCACCCTTATTCTCGATCGGTTGCCGGCAACGGCGGGCTTGATGGGCGCAGCCCTCGCTCTTGGCGTGCTGCTCGCAATCCCGCTGGGTCTGATTTCAGGCGCGTTCCGCAATCGGTGGCCCGATAAACTGATCAGCCTAGTTGCCTATATCGGGATTTCCGTGCCGCTCTTCTGGCTGGCCATTTTGCTGATCTACCAGTTCTCGATTTACTTGCACTGGCTTCCAAGCATGGGCATGCGCTCCATCGGCGTCAATTCCGCGTCAGATGTGATCAAGCACGGCATCATGCCTTGTTCGGTGCTTGCCTTCGGTTTCTTATCTACCTATGTCCGCTATATCCGTTCCAGCACAATCGGTCAATTAAGAGAAGATTACGTGCAAATCCAATACGCCTTCGGCGCTACCCGATGGCAAGTGCTGTTCCGGCACGTCTTGAAGCATGTATTATTACCGATCATCACGCTGCTGGGTTTATCGATGGCAGATTTGGTCGCGGGCGCCATCGTAACGGAGACGGTGTTCTCCTGGCCCGGTATCGGCTCCCTGGGCATGACGGCTGTCAAAGGAATGGATTATCCGGTCATTATGGGCATTACGCTATTCTCCGCATTGTTCCTGATTATTGGAAATCTGCTTGCGGACTTGTTATACGGATTTGCCGATCCGCGAATTAAAACGATGAGGTGAACCCATGAAACGGACAAAAGGACGAATCCTAATACGCGAGATCGTCTCAAACCCAATGGGGATCCTCTCGCTTGCTATTCTTGTCGTGCTTATCGTTGCATCCATACTGGCGTTCTTGTCTTCGTATGACCCGAATGCGCTGGACGTGACCCAGCGTCTGCATGCCCCCAGCGGCAGCCACTGGTTCGGAACGGACGATTACGGACGCGATTATTTTACCCGGGCGCTATACGGCGGCCGCGTGTCGCTCCTGGTTGGCTTCGCGTCGATGATTCTCGCCACGGTTATCGGCGTTGGCGTCGGCATCGTGAGCGGTTATTTCGGCGGCTGGATCGATAACCTGCTCATGCGTTTATTGGAAATCATCTTATCGATCCCGTCCTTTCTCGTGATTTTGCTGCTTAGCGTCATGCTCAAGCCGAATCTTGCCAGCATCGTGCTGATTATCGGGTCGCTGATGTGGATGCATATGGCACGGATTATCCGCGCCGAGACCCTTGCCATTCGCGAACGGGAATATGTGCTCTATGCCAAATCTTCGGGGCAGAGCAACTTCGGGATTATCGTGCGGCACATTATTCCGGGTTTGGTTCCGGTTATCGTCGTCGGCGCGACGAACAATGTCGCCTCGGCCATTATGATGGAGTCCTCCCTCAGTTTCCTCGGCTTCGGGGTACAGCCGCCGAATGCGACATGGGGGAGCATGCTGAACGGCGCCCAGGGCTTCGTGACGCAAGCACCTTATATGGCGCTTTTCCCCGGCGCGCTTATTCTGCTGACGGTGCTCAGCTTCAATGTTCTGGGCGATCTGCTTCGCGTGGGGCTGGAGCCGAAGCTGGGCAAGAGATGACGGCCGTTCCGATGTAGCTGAAAGGAGTTGGACCAGATGACAAACAGACTGCTTGAGGTGGATAACCTGCAAGTGTCTTTCCATACACGCGATGGCGAAAATAAAGCGGTACGAGGCGTAAGCCTGCATATCGACTACGAAGAGACGGTGGGCATCGTCGGCGAGTCCGGCAGCGGCAAAAGCGTAACCGCCAAAGCGATCATGGCCTTGATTCAGCCTCCCGGCGAAATAACCGGTGGCGATATCCGCTTCGCAGGAGAAAGCGTGATCGGTCTACCCGAGAGCAAATGGCGGAAAATCCGCGGAAACCGGATGGCCATGGTCTTCCAGGACCCGATGACCTCGCTTAATCCGGTGAAACGGATCGGCCAGCAGATGACGGAAGTCATCCGGCGCCATCGCGGGCTTGGCCGGACGGAAGCATTGAAAGAGGCCATCGAGATGCTGCGACAGGTGGGTATCCCCGAGCCGGAGAAGCGCGTGCGGCAATATCCCCACGAATTCAGCGGTGGGATGCGGCAGCGCGTCATGATCGCAATGGCGCTGTCGTGCCGGCCGGAGCTGCTGATCGCCGACGAACCGACCACCGCCCTGGACGTGACCATTCAAGCGCAAATTCTTGATCTGTTAAAAGAATTGAAGGCGAAGACGAATGCATCCATCGCGCTGATCACTCACGATTTGGGTGTGGTGGCACAAGTGTGCTCCCGGGTCATCGTCATGTACGGCGGAATGGTCATGGAGGAAGGCACGGTGGACGATATTTTCTACCGTTCCAAGCATCCTTACACCCAAGGGCTGCTTCACTCGATTCCGCAGCGCGAAGGCAAAGGGCGCACGCGCCTGGTGCCCATCGAAGGGTCGCCGCCCGATCTGCTTGATCCGCCCCAGGGCTGCCCGTTCCGCGATCGATGCCCCCATGCCATGACGAAGTGCGCGGAACTGCCGCCGCATTTTACCATCGGCGAGGGACATCGGTCGATGTGTTGGTTAAACGACGAGACGGTTCAAGCACAGATTCGAAACGGTTCCCTTAAGGAAGGAGGCGCAGCAAGTGACGGTGAAGCCTTATCCTGAGCCATTAGTAGATGTCCGCGGCCTGAAGAAGCATTTCGTCAAGAACCGCGACGTTTGGGGAAGAGCAACGGACGTGCTTAAGGCGGTGGACGGCGTCAGCTTCGAGATTCGCCGGGGCGAGACCTTCGGGCTCGTCGGAGAATCGGGAAGCGGCAAATCGACGGTAGGGCGCTGCCTTTTGCGACTGTACGATTATTCGGACGGAGAAGTTCGTTTCGACGGACAAGAGTTGTCGAAGCTCGGAGAGAAGCGGTTGAAACCTTTTCGGAGACGGATCCAATCGATCTTCCAGGATCCGTATTCGTCGCTCAATCCGAGCATGAACGTGCTGGAACTGATCGGCGAGCCGATGAATATTCACGGGTTGTACCGTAACGGCGAAGAGCGCAAGGAAGTCATCTCCACGCTGCTGGAGAAGGTGGGACTAAAGCGCGAGCACCTGTACCGTTATCCCCATGAGTTCAGCGGCGGACAGCGCCAGCGCATCTCGATTGCCCGTGCCTTGTCGGTGCGGCCGGAGTTCGTTGTCTGCGACGAGCCAATCTCGGCGCTGGACGTGTCCGTTCAGGCGCAGGTCGTCAATATGCTGGAGGATTTGCAGGATGAGTTCGGGCTCACGTATTTGTTCATCGCCCACGACCTGTCGATGGTGCGCCATATTTCCGACCGGATCGGCGTGATGTATCGCGGACGCCTGGTCGAGCTGGCCGACAGCGATGAACTATATGAGAACCCGCTCCATCCGTATACGCAGGCTCTTCTGTCCGCAATCCCCGTGCCGGACCCGCATGCGGAAAGCAAGCGGATTATTTATCAACCCCATGACTGGGATGCGGAATCGGCAGTATTAGTAGAGGTAAGCAAGGGACATTTCGTTGCCAAGGCATAAACGATTGCCCATGGATAACGGCAAGCAAGCTTGAAGGAGGGGAACAACCATGACGCAGCAAACAACGGTTAAAGTATCCCAGCAGATCGCCTTGCTGATCGAATCGCTGCGGGGCCTGGGATGGTCCGAGGATGAGCTGGCCGAACTGGCGAAGAGGAAGAACGGTCTCCCGAAGGACAACAGCGTCTTTGAGTTCGATTACGAAGAACTGGCGGTGTTCGCGGCTGGGGAGCCGGAGATCTACGAATCGGCGGTGCGCAAAGGCTATCAGATCAAGTTTAATACGCTGGGCGGCCTTCGCAGTTGGCTATACGTGGCCTTCGGCATGGAGCCGCATATCGACCGGCGTCCCGGGCTGGAAGGGGTAACGGCGATCTTGACGAATGCTCAGCTGGAAAGGCTGGAGACGGCGCTATCCTTCGGCTGGCGCATCGAGAAAATCGGCGAATCCCTGGATGAAGGCAAAGCAACGTACCGGTTGGAACCGATTCAGCGATAAGTGGGTTGAAACGTTCACGGCACGAGCGTACGGCATTCATTTTCCAGCAAGCAGGCATTGCCCCCTATTTTTGAGGCAATGCCTGCTTTTCTGCTGAAAGGGCCTTTTTACGGTTTGATCGAGTGTAGAGCCGTCATCATCGCATGAGCCTTTTCCGGGTCGTTTTTCAACGCCATCCTGTATTCCAGCATCCAGTTGAGCGTTTCAAGCATTTGATCATATTCCGCCTTCTTGCCTTCGATCTCCTTTATCTTTTGGCAAATCCATTCGATCACTTGCTCGTTGGTTTGCGTATTTGCATCATGCTCCTGCAAAATCCCCTTCAGTTCAGCCAGCGAACAACCTATACCCTGAAACTTCTTGATGAGCTTCAGCCGTTCGAACGCTTCGTCTGAATAGGTACGATAGTTGTTCTCCTCTCTCCGGACATGCCGGCTGTCCAACAAGCCTTCTTTTTCATAAAAACGAATCGTGTGAGGGGTTAATCCCGCCTTATCCGCTAGCTCCTGAATTTTCATGTAAATTTCTCCTTAAACAGACTATCCTTAGAGTTCACTTTATAGTTTATACTCCAATTGTTCCATCATCAACCGTTAAGGAGGATTTCATCATGCGTGTTTTCGTAACAGGAGCAACAGGCTACGTCGGTTCCGCCGTCGTTCGCGAGCTTATCAAGGCCGGCCATCAAGTCGTAGGTCTTACCCGTACGGACCAGGGAGCCGCAATGCTGCAGGAAGCCGGAGCAGAGGCATATCGCGGGACAATGGACGATCTCGAAGGCCTTCGCCGCTGCGCCGAATCAGCCGACGGTATCATTCATCTAGCGTTTACGTCCGACTTCTCGAAATTTCCCGAAGCGCTGAAGACCGATGTGCGAGCCATCGAGACAATGGGTGCCGCACTCGAGGGCTCGGGCAAGCCGCTTGTGATCACAGCTCACGTCAACGGGGAGGCCTCGAACAACGCGGCCGTCGCCCTGGCGGAGCGCGGGGTGCGATCAGCGGTCGTGTCGCTTTCTCCCACTGTACACGGCGAAGGTGATAAAGCCTTCGTGCCGATGATGATCGATGTCGCCCGTTCGAAGGGAGTCTCCGCCTATGTCGGTGACGGAACCAATCGTTGGCCGGCCGTACACCGGCTGGATGCCGCGCGGCTCTACCGCCTCGCGTTGGAAAAGGCGCCCGCCGGTTCGCTTTTATACGGCCGCGCCGAAGAAGGGGTGCCTATCCGCGACATCGCCGGCGTCATCGGCAAGCACTTGAACGTTCCGCTGGTCAGCCTTTCACAAGATGAGGCAGTCGCCCACTTCGGCTTTCTCGGCACTCTTGCAGGGGTGGACATTCCGAGCGTCATGCCGGGATCGGGTGTGCAAACTCAGGAGTTGCTAGGATGGCTGCCAATGTACCCCAGGTTAATCGAAGATCTTGAACTAGGCCACTATTTCATAAAATGAGAACCTCTATGCAATAAAACAGCGGCAGTTAAGGACCGGTTCCGGTCCTAATCTGCCGCTGTTTCCATAATTCTAGCCGTTACGACGCTTCCTCCGGAGGAGTCAGCACAATGGTGCCCTCCACCAGCTCCACTTTCACTTTGTTGGTATTCTTGATGCCGATGGCTTTCAAATAATCGGCAGGCACCTGCAGCCGGCCGGCTTTGTCCAGGATGGCGTATTCGACGTGGGTCTCTTCGTCCGCTCCATCCCCGGTCACACCGCCCTGCTCCAACTCAGCCAATTCCTCCGAGTAAGAGCGTTTGCGAAGCATTTCCGAGGAGATTTTGCCGTCGCGGATGGCGACCACCCGATCGACCTTCTTGGCGAGCAGCGGGTCGTGGGTGACGATGACCACGGTGATGCCCATGTTTCGGTTCAATTCCCGGAATAAGTCGAGAATTTGATCGGACATGCGGGAATCAAGCGACCCTGTCGGTTCGTCCGCCAGGAGCAGCTTCGGATGGTTAGCCAAGGCGATAGCGATGGCCACCCGTTGCTGTTCCCCGCCGGAGAGCTGATGCAGCCGGTTGTGCATCCGCTCCTTCAGCCCCACCGCCTCCAAGAGCTGGATCGCCCGCTCCCTTCTGCGGCGACCCTTCAGCAAAATGGGCAGCTCCACGTTTTGCATCGCCGTCAAATAAGGGATCAGGTTGCGGGCGTTGTTTTGCCAGACGAAACCAACGCTTTCCCGCTTGTACCGGACCAGGTCCTTCTCCGACATCTTCAGCATATTGCGCCCGTCCACCGTCAGCGTTCCCGCCGTCGGCCGGTCCAGGCCGCCCAACATGTTCAGCAGCGTCGATTTGCCGCTGCCGCTGTTGCCGATGATGGCCATCAACTCGCCGTCCTCGACATGAAGGTCCAACCCCTGCAGAGCGAATACTTCCAGATCGGCAGCTTTGTAGATTTTCACCAAGCCTTCGCAGTGTATCATCGGTTAGTCCTCCCCTAGCTTCAGCGCTTGATGAATTTTCAACCGGGACAGCATGTAACCGATAATGATCAAGCCCACGGCCAACATCACCCCGACAACGGTATACAAGCGGACAAAGTCGACGGAAGCGAAGATCACCCGGAAAGGCGGCACCAGGCTGCCGGGATTAAACGCCATCTGAAAATTCGGCACGTACAACCGGCCCGTGACGTTTCCGACCACCACGCCGATGCCGATGGCCACGCCGGAGGTGAGTAATTGCTCCAGCGCCAGCATGCTGATCAGTTGCCGCAAGGACAAGCCGATCGCCCGCAGGATACCATTTTGCAGCGTTCTTCCCCGGAGCGACAAAATCCAATAGAGCAGAAAGCCGGTGAAGGTTACGGTCATGGATAACAGGAACCCCAGCGTGAGGATACCGTTTACTGCCAGCAAGAACGGGTCATTTTTCGCATTGACTAGACTATCCCGCGTATTCACGACGCCATTGATGTTCACAGCAGATTTCTCAATTCCGTCGTAAAGCGCCGCGATAGAAGCTCCCGGCTTCAATTTCAGCCAAACTTGATACGGCTCCAGCCCCAATTGGAACTGAATGCGGGACAAATGGCCGACGATGAGCATAGGCGCACTGATGGTCGTTCCTGCAGTTACCCCCCTGGGATTGGGGTTGAACGTTGGGAAATAATCGATAATGCCGAAAACGATAAACGGCTGCTCATTCACGCCTTCCCAGCCGACATAGATGGAATCGCCGACCTTTACCTTCATTTGATCCGCCAATGTTTTGGAAACCAGCACACCCCGGGAATCCGACGCCAAAACGTTCAAATATTCATTAAACGGGTGCGCCAGCAGCCCATCCGGGAACCAGGAAGTTCGCCCGAAATCATCGGTATCGATGCCGACCAAGGAGGCGGAGCCATTCTTCTGGTTGGCGGTAAAGGTCGCCTCCCTTTTGATAAACACCTTCGCCGCTTGCTCGACTCCCGGCAGCTTGGTATAGGGGTAAAAAGCGGGCTCCAGGTAGTGCAGCGGCTTCGACAAGCTGGAAGAAGGCTGGCTGGCCGCTGAAGGAGCCCCCGGCCCAGTCGGCGTAGGGGCGTCGTTGACCCAAACGGGCTGTATCACGATGTCCGCACCGTTGCCGTAGCGAATCCGCTCCTCAATGTTGCTGTTGATGGTCCGGGCCGCCCCGGCGCTGAACACGCCTACGGCAATGGTGAGCACCATGAATATCATCAGAAACTGGTACTGGCTACTGGAGCGGCCCACTTGAATCAGCGTGGAATAGGCTGCAGGGGACCACCAGCGGCGGCCCAGCCAGTATATGAACCGCAGCACGTACGGATAAAGCCTGAGCAAAAACAATCCGGCCCCCAGGATGAACAGGGCAGGAACGATGAATTGCAGCGGGTCCAGCTTCAGATCGTCCACGCCGAGAGCGAGATTTTTCATATCCTTCAACCGGCTGCGGAAGGTAATCAACCCGTAAATGGATACGCCCAAGGCGAGAACGTCCAGAAACGCCTTGTGCCAAAGAGGCCGCTTCGACGAACGGGCCATCTCCTGCTTGCGCCCGACGATGGACACCCGGGTTGCCAGCAGGACGGGAATCATCGTCATGACAAAAGCGACGGCGGCGGCGACGGCTCCGTAAAGATACGCTTTGCCCGTCAAATGCAGCGGCAGCTTCGCCCGTTGAACAAAGACGAGGAAGCCGCTGGACGCACCCAGCATATCCGTCAGGAACAAGCCGAGGGGCGGCCCTAAAGCCAGGGCGGCTCCCCCCAAAATCAATCCCTCCCCGGCGAAAGATGTGATCACTTGCCAGCGGGAGGCCCCGCGGCTGCGGAGGACGGCGATCTCATTCTTTTGCCGCTCTACGATGAGATTCGATACCATGAACATGTAAAAGCCCAGCATGATCAGTACCGGCACGTTCAGCGCCCACATCAGCTTGCGCAGCTGCTTTTCCCGGTCAAAATAACGGGAGATCGTGTCCAGCGCCGGCATGTCGTAGGAAGCATAAATGCTGCTGACTTTGCTGTTTACCGTTTTACGAACAAGTTTGTCAGCGGCAAGAAATTGGTGGACATTGTTCAGTTCGATTTTGGAATAATCCAGAACGGTATACCATGAGCTCCCCTGCAGATCGACTTTGTTTTTATCCAGAATCTCCGTCTGGAACAAGTTTTCGTCGACGACTAAAAAATTGGCAAAATCGCTGAGCGGCGCATTATAAAAGTAGGGATCGTTATCCGTCTTCTTTTCAAAGACGCCGACAGGTTTTACTTTGATCGTCTCTGTTATTCTCTTGTCCTTGAGATAGAACACATTCCCCAATACCATCTTGTACTTCCGCAGCGTCTGATCGGTTACCAGCGCCTCGTAAACCCCATCCACTGGCTTGTCGGAAGGCAGCCTGCCGTCGGTCAATTTGATATGGTCATAGATCCCGCTATAGGAGCGCAAGGCGGTATACGGATAATCGGCTTTTTTCGGGTCGAACTGTTCCGGTACCAAACGGGCTGACTGGGTCCTTCGATCAGTAACGTATTCGATCACCGGAAGGCCGAAATCCTTATGCTCCCTTTCCATAAAACGATCCAGGTCGTACATCGCCTTTTTCCGGGAATCGTTCGTTGATTGCATGTAGTTCACCAGCGAATAATGGATGCCGGGGCGGATGCCTCTGTCGGTTTGCAGCTTCTCCAGATCCTTAACCAGCATTCGCGACAGAACGCCCTCGGTATAGATCGGCATCGTGCTCACCAGCGCCACCGTCATCAGCATTCCAAAGAACAGGCTCCCGGCTAACCACTTGTTTTGTGCCATTTTTCGGATCAACATGAGAAATAAGGCCACTCGAAAGCCTCCCTGTCATCAAGAATACCAAGCTATTGCAGGACGACGGTTTGGCCCGCTTCCAGTCCTTTGGTAATTTCCACTTCCGTCGATGCGGTTAATCCCGTCTCGACATCCACTTCCCGAAGCTTAGTCCCGTCTTCCAAGATCCGTACAAAATAGCGGCCGAAATTGTTGCGCAGTCCGCCCTTCGGAATCTTAACCACATTTTCCTTTTGCTGCGTCACGATCTCCACATTGGCGGAGCCGCCGATTTCCACGCTGCCGGGAATCTTATCCAGATCGATGAACAAGGTTTTGGCGTATTTTTCAGCCAAATCTTTATTCATCGTCTGCGGCGAGGAGGATGGCGTTTGCACGACCTTGCCTACAAGCTTCGTGCCCTCCTTAAGTTCCACATTGGCAGCCATACCTACTTCCGCAGTGCTGATTTCGGAGCTGTTATCCACTCGCATCGCCAGATGAAGCTTCGTCGGGTCGGCCACCGTCACCAACGTCTGGTAGGCGTCCACCATGTCCCCCGGCTGCAAGTCCTCAACGAACACCACCTGGCCGTCGATATCGGCGACAAGCTGCTTGCTCTTGTACAACTCTTGCATCCGGTCATACTTGATCTGCTCAACTTCCACCTGAAGCTTGGCGATCCGTACTTCTTCCGCGTCCCGTCCGCCTTGCTGCGCTTGCTTAAGGCCGTACTTCGCCCGTTCCAGCGACAGTTCTTGCTCTTTCAGTTGCAAATCAAGGCCGTCGGTTACCAACTTAATGAGCACATCGCCCTTCTTGACTTTATCACCCGCAGATACCAGGATTTCGCCTATGCGTCCTCCTTGCCCTTTGAACATCGCCACATCCGTGGAAACCGACTCCCAAGTAGCTGTACCTTGAATGCTTTTCGTAATCGTACCCTTTTCCGCTTTGACGGTATTGTAGTTTTCCTGTGCAGGCTTCACCAGCGGGGGAGCGAGAGCTTCATCCTCCTTGGGCAAAAGCGAGCAGCCGCTGAGGGCCGCGGCAAGGGAGACAGCGCTTACAAGAACGACCCACCGTTTAATGGTTTGCGACAATGCGTCCATCCTCCAATTCATAAACGTGATCCACGATTTCCATAATGGCCGGATCGTGGGTGGTAATCACAACGGTCAAGCCCTGCTGCACCAGATCGCGAAACACCTTGATGATGTGCAGCCCGGTCCGGCTGTCCAGCTCCGCCGTAGGCTCATCTGCCAAAATCAGCTTCGGCTTATGGGCAATGGCGCGGGCGATGGCCGTCCGCTGCTGTTCCCCTCCTGAAAGCTCAAAGGGACGATGGTGCATACGGGGCTTCAGTCCCACCAAATCCAGCGCGGCGATGGCCGCCGCTTCCCGCTCTCTGGCCGGAATACCGGATATCCGTAGGACGAATTCCACATTCTCGTAAGCTGACATAAGCGGAATGAGAGCAAAGGATTGAAACACCAGCCCCATCTGCGTCCGCCGGATTTCGTCCCGTTCCCGGTCCGATAACCCGGTCAAATCTTGCCCCTCAAAACACACCCGGCCTTCTGTCGGCCGATCCAGGGTGCTGAGCAGATTCATCAGTGTCGTTTTGCCGGAACCTGATCTTCCTTTGAAGGCGATGAGTTTGCCTGCGGGGATCTCCAGACTGACATCGTGCAATACCGTCACCGCGCCGCTGCCGCGGCCGAAAATTCGTTTGACGCCCTCAACCTCGATGAGAGCATCGCCTGATCCAGCAGTCATAGTTCGCCTCCCAACCATCCCTGAAATATCCCTCTTCTTTTCAAATCAACCAGTGGATATTTATCCATTTTTTCAACTTTCAACCATTATAGCTCATCCTACAAACGAGCATCTATGGGGTTAGGCACAGGCATAAGAATTAAACTAATCTCCGTAAAAATGCCTACATGCCGAGTTCCCGCTGGCTCACCGACATCCGCTCCATTATGGCAGGGGGAATCACAACTCTTCTGCCCGTCCCTCCGTTTAGCAATTCCATCAGCAGCTCCACCGCTTTTGTGGACAGCCGCTCATAAGGGTGCCGGATAGTGGTCAAAGGAGGATAGACGTATGCGGTAAAAAAGGTACCGTCATACCCGATAACCGAAAGGTCCTGGGGAACCCGCCGCTCTTCCTGGGCAAAAGCCGACATGGCGCCCATCGCCATCAAGTCGTTAGCGCAAAACACCGCGGTCATGCCATCTACCGTGCTCTGGAGCATATGGGCAGCCTTTCCACCGCTTGTCCCGCTGAAATCACCTTCAGCTGCCTGATCCGGGCTATGGGCAATACCGAACTCCGCCAGCCCTTCGCAAAAACCGGCATACCGCTCCCGGCAAATGTGCAGATGCCCGGGGCCGTTAATATAGCCGATCGTCCGGTGACCCTTTTCCGCCAAATACCGAGCAGCCATTCGTCCCCCTTCCCTGTCGTCGGAATTGACGATGGAGCAGCGTGGACCGAGAGCGTCTGCGAAATTGACGCAGGGAATGTTCAGTTCCAGCGCGTCGCGAATGAGCGGATGATTCGTAGAAAACGGAGGGAGAAATAGGCACCCTTCCAGATTGCGCATGACAATCCACTCGTTCAAACGGCTGCCCGTCTTGCCGGTGTCCCCCGGATAAGGGATGGAAAATAGAATCGCGTCCTTGCCAAAGCTACGCAAAGCTTGGTGCAGCAATGGAAAAAACTCCATAAACTCGGGAGTCGCCTCGAACTCGAATTCGGGAATAAAGACCCCGATCAGTTTGCTGCTTTTGCCCACCAACTGCTGAGCGCCCATATTGGGGATGTACCCTAACTCCATCGCCTTTTGTCTTACCCGTTCAATCGTCTCAGGATGGACGCCGTAGCTTCCGTTCAACGCCCGGGAAACGGTGCTTACCGCTAGCCCTAGCTCTCGGGCCAAATCTTTTATCGTCGTCTTCAAGTTTAAACTTCCTTTCTATCCTGAATTCGCCCTTCCAACCTCCCGTCCGTCTTCTCCTTCATCGGAAACGTTTCCGAAAAAAGCCTTATGGTGTCGAACGATTCGCCCCTTGCCGGTTTTCTTTCAAATGTCCATTGCGCCTGGTTGCCCCGTACGTGTTCGGAAACGTTTCCAAAATCATACCACCGCCGGCCATTTATTGTAAATCCCGAATTTCGGTATTGGAAATGTCTAATGACACTTCAAATAAATTGGCATTGGGAATGTCATATGACATCTCAATAAGTACGAGCAATGAAATGTCATATGACATTATTCATGGCTTAAGTGTCAAATCAATCGGAAAAGGAATTACGTTTGTTACTTATGCGGAAAGTGTTTTTTCGGTAAGCTGATATCAAATAAACGTAAAGGAGACTTCCCATGATTACGCTCCCTGCAAATGAAATTCATGCGCAAAATCCGCCGAAGCCGCGGAAAGCCGCATTTCTCTACAAAATTGTCTATTTGCTTTTGTCCTTTCCCCTCGGCATCTTCTATTTCGTGTTTCTCGTCACCGGCCTGAGTGTGTCCGTCGGTCTGATGATCACCTTGATCGGCTTCCCGCTCCTGGTCATCGTCCTCACCGCATCCCGGGGCTTCATCCATTTGGAACGGCAGTTGGCCCGCCCTTTCCTATCAACTGCTCTACCGGAAAAAGAAACGGTCCGCGAAGAGCTGAAGCTGCCCCTTTTCCAGCAAATCTGGTCGATGCTCAAGAACCCAAGATCCTACACCGATATGCTCTGCCTGTTTCTGCGTTTTCCTTTGGGCATCATCAATTTCGTCTTCGTCGTCACCTTTCTGTCCGTAACCATCGCCTGCATTTCCAGCCCGCTTGTCTATTACATTTTGGAGCAGACGCTAAACATCGATATTTTCGAGAACAGCTTGTTCCACCTCCTGAACCTTCCTTACTCCACATGGACGGAAGCCTGGTGCTACACCGCAGTCGGGCTGCTGCTCATTCCGGTTACAGTGAAGGTCGTCAATGGCTTGACGTTCTTGACCGCCCATTCCCTTGCTCCATTCTCACGTGATTAAAAAATCCCGCTGCCTGCTTTAATAAGCTGCAGCGGGATTTTTTTTGCTTACCGGGAAAATGGCACCGGCTGCTCTTTTGCAAACCTCTAAAGCAAATACCGCAGCCAAACATACCCGCTGGCGAGAAGGACGGACAGCAGCATCAGGGGAAAGCCGATTTTCAAAAAGCGGACGAAGGTGATGGGATGATCTTCTTTTGCCGCAAGACCCGCCACGATCAAATTGGCGCTGGCACCTACCAGCGAACCGTTTCCGCCGAGACACGCCCCCAAAGCAAGGCTCCACCAGACTGGCTCCAGATTAGATACGCCTTGCGTCCCCATCTCCTGAATCATGGGAATCATCGTAGCGACGAAGGGGATGTTGTCCACGAAAGCCGAAGCGATAGCGCTCATCCACAGCACCAGCATGGACGTTCCGGCGAGATTGCCCCCGGTCAACTTCATGGCGCCTTTCGCCAAATCGCCGATAACGCCGGTTTCGATCAGCCCTGCCACCAACACGAACAAGCCAACGAAAAAGAACAGCGTCGTCCACTCGGTCTTCTCCAGGGAACGCTCCAATTGGTTCTCCCCCGACCGCAGCAGCAAAAGGAAGGCCCCCGCCAAGGCCACCGTGGCCGACTCCAAATGCAGGGACTGGTGCAGGAAAAAGCCGACCAGCGTCAACCCGAGGATGATCAAGCTGCGGACTAGCAGCCTACGGTCTGTAATCTCTGCCCGCTCGTCCAGCTCCATGACTTCCTGCTTCAGCTCATCCGAAGTTGACAGCTTTTTACGGTACATGAGCCAAAAGATTGCCCCGGTAACCAGCAAAATAACCACCGCAATGGGCGCCAAATGCACGATGAAGTCGAGGAACGACAGCTCCTTCACCGCGCTGCCGATCATGATGTTGGGCGGATCGCCGATCATCGTCGCCGTTCCCCCAATATTGGAGGCGATGATTTGTGAGATCAGATACGGCACCGGCGGCACTTGCAGACGTCGCGTCACACTGAGGGTAACCGGAGCCATGAGCAGCACCGTTGTTACATTGTCCAGGAAGGCGGAACCCACCGCCGTCATGACGAACAATATGAGCAAAACCCGCATGGGATCGGCCTTCGCCTTTTTCGCCGACCAAATGGCCAAATAGCGAAACACCCCGGAATCGGCGGTGATACCGACGATGATCATCATGCCGATCAGCAGGCCGATGGTGTTGAAATCGATGTGGTGAATGGCCGTCTCCTGATCGACGATCCCGAGCAGCACCATGAGAATCCCGCCGATCATGGCGACGATGGTGCGGTGGATTTTCTCCGAAATGATGAGAGCATAGCTGGCAATGAAGATAATGATGGCGATAAGCGCTTGTTGGTCCATCTCCAACCTCCCGATTTGTGGAAATTTTTTACATGAACAAGCGCAAAAAGAGCCCGTCAATGACAGGCTCCTCCAGTTCATGCTTTTTTATTCTTTACACTAGTATACCCAAGGGCTAAGGCCGGCGTCAAAGGTAATGCGTCTACTGCCTTCTCCCTTTACGACCCGTTCGTCTTTTGAAAATCATAAGGCGGCTGTCGCCGCATGTTGTCGACTTGGGCGATCTTCCAGCCGGCAGCATCTTTTTTCACCACGACATCCATATAGTAGGCCACGCCGATGGCGTTCACCGTATTCATCGTATAGGTAAAATGCAGCTCGTTCTCCCCCGCGAATTCACAGTAAATCGGGTCCCAGCGGAAGGGGCGGCTGAAGGTGCCGCCGTTATCCGGCAGACGCCCCTGGCGAATGGCCTCCTGCAAAACCGGGCTGTTCCATCCCGCATCGGTAAAATACGGCTGCACGTCCGCCATCGTTTTCACTTCCCCCCTCATGTATAAACGCGCTTCCTGCCATTCCAGCGTGATAGCTGCTTCCAGCACATCGGCATAGCGAACGGCGAGATCAAACGCTTTTTTATGCTCCACACTGACATCCTCACGAGAGATGAGCATCAGCCGCTTTTGCGGAAAATCCGGCGTGAACTCCACCTTCGTAAGATCCGGCAAGAGCGTATCCATCAGGAGCCGGTCGTTTTCCTGCGTGATCCGATTGTTGATTTCCACCGGAATAATGGCGCTGTCCGTCTTCTCTCCCGCCTTTTCCGAAAAGAATCGCAGGGGAAATGCTACACCATCCGCTCCAACGGCAAAAGCGTATACGTTTTCCGTTTGCGGCACGCCGATAGACTGATACCAGGCATACACCGGTTGCATCAGCAGCACATCATAATCGCCGAAGGTATATACCTGCATCTCCGCCGTTCCCGCATCCGAGGGCAGATACAGATCATACAAGAGGCTGATGCGCGTTTCTTTGCTGTCGTCTGCTTTTTTCCATACCACTTCATAATCTCCATGAAAAATGAAATCGTATTTGGTCTTTCGCTCATTATCCAGCGACCGCAAGCTGAGTGTGCCGTACCGAGAACGGCCGACGATGCGCGTCTGTCCGTCATCCTGCACGGGGACAGTGTCATCCAAAATCGTCTGAGGGAATTTATCGCCGTTTTTTGGCAGCGTCCACACCTCGGACTGGTCAAGCAGCTGCGCAGGTGCCGTTGTCTCTTCTGTGGTGGCTTCCGGACTTGACACGTCGCCCGCTTTACGGGCATTCGTCGGACTTCCTTCAAGCTTGGTTGCCGTCGGCAGAGCAGAATCGGCTGCCTTAACACCGCCGTTTGCCCCTCTTGCCCCTTGGCACGCGGCAAGTGCCGCAGCGACACAGGCCAGAGCGAGCCCGATGGCCAGTCTTCTTTTTATCATAAAGGCAACCTCCGTTTATGCATTCGCCAACTCCTGCATTCTTTTAATAGACTCCGTATGCCAGAATATGGTTGCATACTTGTGCTCTGGTTGCATTCGTCGGTTTTCCTTTTATAATAGGAATATGCGTTCGCGTTGGAGGGATGATCGTGCGGCTGGAAACGAAAGAGGATATTTTGAAAGTGGTCCTGCAGGACGAGTGGATGATGGGAATCTTGAGAAAAGCCAAAACGTTGGGGCTGCCCGATTGGTGGGTATGCGCCGGTTTTGTGCGTTCGAAAATATGGGATACGATCTACGATTATACCGAGCGTACGCCGCTTCCGGATGTGGATGTGGTCTATTTCGATCCGTCCGACATCTCCGAAGAAACCGAAAAAACGCTGGAGGATCAGCTTCGCCGTCTGGACCCATCTGTCCCTTGGTCGGTCAAGAACGAAGCACGCATGCACCTCGTCAACGGATTCGCCCCGTTCGACTCCGCTGAAGATGCTATCTCCCAATTTGCCGAGACGGCTACGGCTTTGGGGCTTACCATGACCGATGACAGCGAACTGATCCTCACTGCCCGTCTCGGCATAGCCGATGCCGTAAATGGCATTGTCCGCGCGAACCCCTGCATGCTGGCAAGCCGGGAGACGGCAGCCGTCTACGAGGCCCGCATCGCCAAGAAAAACTGGCATCTCCTCTGGCCCCACCTTCAAATCATTCACGTTTAACCCATGCAACTATTATCCGCTTTGCGTTGTCTATTTGATATCCTGAAAATGGATAAATCGCCTCGCCTTTTATGGACAAGGAGGGTATCATGAGACACCGCAAGCTTTTCGCATGCATATTGCTATCCGGCATCGTCCTTACAGGCACGGCCGCCGCCAGTTCCCCCCAAGCAGTCAAGTACATCCTGACGAAAGCCGATTATCCCGTGATAGTAGGACAATCAAAGGCGCAGTTGGAATTGCCCCTGCTGAATTATGAAGGACATACCTATGTGGCGCTGAAGGATCTGGACAAACTCACCGGCACGCAGGCGAAGTGGAATCCGCAAAAGAACCAGATCGAAATTAACGAGCTTACTACCTTTGTTTCCCCCGATGAGTACAGCTCTCCCGAAAGCGATTGGGTCACCATCATCAACAAACAGTTGCAAAGCATCAATAACCAGGACGAAAAAACATACTGGACCCTTTTCACCCCGGAAGGGAAACGTAATGTTCCCGAGTTTCCGCAAAAGAAAGTCATCGCCACTTTCCATTACGAATTTCGCAATGTCACCGATACATCGGCAGACGTCCTTGTGGACTCGATCCTAAAAGTGGACGGGGAACTTCGTCCCACTCAAGCCCAATATAATTTCGTTAAAACGGGCGGAAGTTGGAAAATCGGCAGCTTTGAATTTTAACAAATCCTTAGCGGGGACCCCAGACACTGGTCGAGCGGCATTTACCGTAGCGGAGTAAGGCTATTATAGTGGCAAACCAATAAAATACTTATGTAGAAAAAAAGCTCAATGATCGGTCGTAACCCGATCATTGAGCTTTTATCTTTATAAGATTGCCGCCTCAGGCGTAATCTTCTTACAGCAATTCTTTTACCAGAGAAACCACGTTCTTGACGGAGAAGCCGAAGTATTCCATCACTTCGTTGCCGTTGCCCGATGCGCCGAAGGTGTCGATGGACAGCACTTTTCCGGCAGGTCCGGCGTAGCGGTCCCAGCCCAGGGAAATGCCGGCTTCCAGCGTGAGACGCTTGGTTACAGCGGCAGGAAGGACGCTTTCCTTGTACTCAGCGGATTGACGGTCGAACAGTTCACGGCTCGGCATAGCTACGACACGAACGGACAGGTTTTCCTTTTCCAGTTCGGCTTTGGCGTTAACAGCCAGGGAAACTTCAGAACCGGTGCCGACGAGGATGACGTCCGGGTTAGCATTCGTTTCGGTCAAAACATAAGCGCCTTTAGCTACATCAGCCTTGTTTCCACGGGTCGCTTCGTAGATCGGCAGGTTTTGGCGGCTCAGGATGAGCGCGACCGGACCTTGTTTTTGCTCCAGCGCGTAAGCCCATGCGCTTGCCGTTTCATTGGCATCCGACGGACGGATGACCGTAAGACCCGGGATGGTGCGCAGCGCAGCCAATTGTTCGACCGGCTCGTGGGTAGGGCCGTCTTCGCCGACGGCGATGGAGTCATGGGTAAAGACATAGATAACCGGCAGCTTTTGCAGGGCCGCCAACCGGATGGACGGACGCAGGTAATCGCAGAACACGAAGAACGTGCTGACAAAAGGCTTCACGCCGCCGTGCAGCGCCATGCCGTTGCCGGCTGCGCCCATGGCATGTTCACGTACGCCGAAGTATACGTTGCGTCCAGCATAGGACTCAACGGCAAAAATAGCTTCGTCTTTGATCTCGGTCATAGTGGAGTGGGACAGGTCTGCGCTGCCGCCAAAAATGGACGGTACGGATTTTACGAAATGGTTGATCGCTTCGCCGCTGGCTACCCGGGTAGACAACGTCTTGGAGCTGTCGAAGGTCAAAATGTCGGCAGCATCGATCACAAGGGAACCGTCGATAACGCCGGCCAGTTCCTTGCCCTCAGCAGGGTATTGGGCGGAGTAGGCAGCGAAAAGCTTGTTCCACTCAGCTTCAACAGCCGTGCCTTTATTTTTGAATTGGGCAAAATGCGCTTTAACCTCTTCCGGAACGGTGAACTCTTCTTCGTAGTTCCAGCCGTAGTTAGCTTTGGTCGCTTTCGCTTCTTCCTTGCCCAGAGGAGCGCCGTGTACTTTGTTCGTTCCCTGCGCTTTGCTGCCGTATCCGATGATGGTGCGGATTTCGATCAGCGTCGGTTGCTCTGCGTTCAGCTTAGCCACGGCAATGGCTTCGGCGATCTTGGCCACGTCGTTGCCTTCTTCTACGCGCAGATATTGCCAGTTGGCGGATTCTGCCCGCTTTTGCACATTCTCGCTGAAGGAAAGATTCAGTTCGCCGTCCAGAGAAATGTCGTTGCTATCGTACAGCACGATCAGTTTGCCGAGCTTCATATGACCGGCCATAGACATGGCTTCGTAAGAAATACCTTCTGACAAGCAGCCGTCACCTACAAGAGCATAGGTGTAATGGTCGACTACCGGGAAGCCTTCTTGGTTATACTTCGCGGCAAGATGAGCTTCCGCCATAGCCATACCGGCTGCCATCGCAATGCCTTGTCCCAAAGGTCCCGTCGTCGCGTCTACGCCATCGGTATGGCCGTATTCAGGGTGACCTGGGGTCAGGCTGTTCAGCTTGCGGAACTGCTTCAGATCGTCAATGGATACGCCATAGCCGAACAGGTGCAGAAGGCTATATAAAAGAGCGGAGCCGTGGCCCGCCGACAGCACGAAGCGGTCGCGGTTGAACCACTTGGCGTTTCCGGGATTATGGCTCAAATGCTGGGCCCAAAGGGCGTAAGCCATCGGCGCAGCTCCCATGGGAAGCCCCGGGTGGCCGGAGTTGGCGGCATTGATGGCATCGATGGACAACGTGCGGATCGTATCGACAGCTAGCTGGTCAATCGTTTTCGTAATAGACATCTATTTGTCCTCCTTTTGGTATGGATTGGAATGGCTCGACATAGGCCAAACGCTGGTCTATTCCACATAATTTCACTATAATACGATTAGCACCTATATAAGTAATCGATATATTTTACAGGAGCTATAAACCATGTCTATAATAAACAATTACGAATTATATAAAGTGTTTTATTGGGCCGCAAAAACGGGAAGCCTGACCCAGGCCGCCAAGACCTTGTACCTCACCCAACCCAGCGTCAGCCACGCCATTAAACAACTGGAGAACAGCTTCGGCCTCCCCTTGTTCCACCGGAATGCCCGCGGCGTCACCCTTACCCAAGAAGGCACCATTCTGTACTCCTATATCGAGCAGTCCCAGTTATTGATCTCCTTAGCCGAAGAAAAAATGACCGCGCTCAAAAACATGGATGACGGCGAGCTAAGAATCGGCGCAAGCGGCTCGCTGTTCAAACATTATCTGCTTCCTTATTTGGAAGACTTCCACCGCAAGCATCCCGGAGTGAAGCTCTACCTGAATCATGGCACGACACCAGAAATCATCTCCTTTTTAAAGGAAGGGCAAATTGATCTGGGCGTCGTCCGCATGCCTATCACCGATCCCCAGCTGGAAATTAAAGAGAGCTTTCAACTGCAGGACAGTTTCGTCGCCGGTTCGCTTTTTTCCGAGTTAAAAGATAAGGTTCTCACCTTGGAGCAACTGCTGGAGTACCCAATCATCCTGTTTTCCCGAAACAGCCGGGCCCGCATGGCGATTACCGAGGTTTTTAAAGGCTACGGCTATTCCCTCAAACCGGAAATCGAGGTTGGCAGCGTCGAACTGCTCATCGAGTTAGCGCGAAAAGGTCTCGGCATCTCGTATGTAACCCGGGAGTTTGTCAAGCAAGAGCTGGAGGAGGGATCGTTGTTCGAGATCCGCTTGGACATCCCGCTGCCCCCCGCTCAAGTCGGGATCATGACGACGCGAAACATGCCGCTATCTATTGCCGCAAGCGAATTTATAAAGATGATCCGATAGCCTCCCCTTGAAAAATATCCCGGTGAACATCGTACGCCCGCTTATCCGGACCCCGCAGCCGATCTTTGAACTGCTTGGGCGAGCAGCCGTTGTACCGCCGGAACATTTCATAAAAATGACCGAGATTCGAAAACCCCACCGCTTCCGCCACTTCCGCAATACTGCTGTCTCCGGTGAGCAGAAGCTGCTCCGCCTTGCGTATGCGCTTAAAGACGACAAAATCGCTGAACGACAGGCCCATCGCTTTTTTAAACGTTTTAATGAAATGGGTATAGCTCATGTTCACCATAACGCAAAGCTCCGATACAGACAGTCTCCCGCCCAGGTTCCGTTCAATAAAATCCAGCACCGGCTGAAGCCGTCCGATCAGACCGTTATCGTTATAAGTCAGCATCTTCCGGGTGTCGTTGCGGAGGAGCAGCAGCAGCATGGTTTTGATCCGGGCAGATACAGCCAGCTCATAGCCAATTTCGCTGCGTTTCATCTCTTCATCTATTTCGTACAACAGCGCAGCGGTCTGATGCCGGACAGCATCGTTCTCGCGATAAATGTAATTCAACGAACTAAGCGGCCGAATCACCTCGGAAAAATGCTGCATGCTGCCAATGACGCTGCTATCCCAATATTTGCGAAGATCAATCTGCAGGACGAGATAGCTCACCCCGCCCTCCTTCGCCATCATCGTCATATGCGGCTCCAGCGAGCCGAACACAGCCATATCCCCTTCCCGCAGAACGAACTGCTCCTCCCGCCGGAAACAGGTCAATTCCCCCCGCAAAATCAAAAGGAACTCCACTTCCTCATGGTAGTGCCATTCGGTATATTTTTGCTGGCGCCAGTCCTGCTCCTTCTTGCGAAGGCGTTCCTCCGGCTCGGGGAAAACGCCCTCCAAATGCCAAATTTTTATGGGGAGAAAAGGGTTTTGGTAAACCACCTGCTCATGGCGCATATCAGGATGACGCATAGAGAGCCTTCTACTCCTTCCGGCTAAAATCCGACTACAGAATCATATAAAAAGAGCTTACCATAAACCCGTGATTCCGCAACTCGCATGACAGAATACCGGAAGTTTTTGACCCAAGCGGCCATTTCGTCAGACGGAGGCATCCCTTAAAATGATGGTGAAAACCGACGGATAAGGAGAGCGATACCGTGATGGCAAACAAACTCAACGTTACGATATGGAATGAAGGCCGGCATGAAAAAATGTCCAAAGAGGTTGGGGACATCTATCCCCATGGCATGCATACGGCCATCGCTGGGGGTCTTTCTGTGGATGGCGCATCGATCCGCACAGCCACCCTGGACGAACCGGAGCATGGGCTAACGGAAGAGGTACTGGCGGACACCGACGTGCTGTTGTGGTGGGGACACATGGCTCATGACGACGTCAATGACGAGATCGTGGAACGGGTACACAAGCGGGTCATGCAGGGTATGGGGCTGATCGTGCTGCATTCCGGCCATTTTTCAAAGATATTCAAAAAGCTGATGGGCACCACCTGCGACCTGAAATGGAGAGCCGACGGCGAGAAAGAACGGATCTGGGTCGTCAACCCGGGACACCCTATCGCCGCAGGCATTGGAGAATATTTTGAACTGCCGAAGGAAGAAATGTATGGCGAGCACTTCGACATCCCTGAACCGGATGAACTCGTGCTGGTTAGCTGGTTCGCGGGCGGAGAAGTGTTCCGCAGCGGCTGCTGTTACACAAGAGGCGCGGGCAAGATCTTCTACTTCCGTCCCGGCCACGAGACCTTCCCCACCTACTACGATCCGAATGTCTTGAAAGTCATTTCCAACGCCGTAAAATGGGCTGCACCGGTAGAACGCGAAGCACCGACATACGGGTTCCGCAAGCCGCTGGAGACGATCTAAAGGAACAAAAAAATAGGCGCGGGCTGACGCGAAGGGATTAGTTCCCGCTGGCGTCAACCGCGCCTATTCCTTTGGAGAACAAGCTTACACAGGCTTCCAGCATGGCCTCGTCCTGCTCAAGGTTGATCTCGCTGTCGCCTTTAAACATATACTGAGCAAAAACGTGCGAGAACAACACTCCGTAAAACATCTTCGCCATCCTCAGGGTATCGGTAGCAGGGATCTTCCCCTCCGTATGAAGCGCCTCCAGGTAGGAAGCCAGCTGCTGTTCCAGCATCCGGGGAATTTCCGTTATGAAACCGGCAAATTCGGCATTTCGCGGCGCCTCTATCATACCCACCCGCATAAAGGGAATGCTTTCCCGGCAAAAAGCAAGGTACGTTTTGGCCAGTTCGCGCAGAGTTGACAGCAAGTCCCCGGACAGCTGCGTTTGAAAGATTTCCGGAAGCAAACCCTGCGGCGTTACCTTTTTGATATTGTCTGTGATGGCCTCGGAAAACAGCCGCTCTTTCGACTCGAAATGCCGAAACAGCGTGATCTCGCGGACACCTGCCCGATCGGCGATATCCCGGACCGTTGCAGCGGTGTAGCCTTTTTCGCTGAACATGTCCCGGGCAGCAGCCAGCAGCCGTTCCCGTGTATCGTTTTTCTTCATCGTAACGATCCTCTCTTCTCACTTCTTCGACGAACCGGTTCCAGGAAAAAGCAGCTTGCCGCACCGAGCACCATGAACCAACTGATGCTTTTAAACGTGTCGTCAAAAGCCCGGGAAAATCCGGTTCTGTACAATTTCGCAATTTGTTCCGAAATTCCTCTCATTTCCTGATCACCCGTCGGCACAGAGTTGCCTTGAGCCCCTTGCATCTGCTCGAGATGGGCCAACAGACTGCTTTTGGCCTGAGCATTCAAGCCAGCATCGGACTGTATAAGGGCGACAGCCTGCGCTTTGGCACCGCTCATCTCGCTATTGACGTTGGCATTGAAAAGAGTAACCAACACGGCGATGCCGATGACCTGCCCGAGGGTGCGCGTCATATTGTTGACGCCGGAGGATATCCCATATTTGTCGGCAGGCACCGCCTGCATCGAAGCCATCGTCATGGGCGTCATGGCGATGCCAAGTCCCATACCGGCTACGGCCATTCGCCAGATCACATCGGCGCGGGTCGAATCGGGAGTTAACCAGCCGAACAGGTATATCGCCGCACCGAAGATTAACAAACCGGCAATGGATAACCAGCGGCTGCCGAATTTTTGCGAAAGCGGCCCGGCCGCTCCGGCAAAGACAATCGATACCAGCGGCATCACCGCGATGGTGTCGCCTGCCGCCTGCTGGGACATGCCCAGCGACATCGTCAGATAGAACGTGACGAGAAAAGCGATGCCGGTCATTCCCACGCTCAAGGTAAACATGCCGCCCATACCGGCGGAAAACGGCCGAACCTTCAACAGCCACAGCGGCAGCATCGGTTCAGTCACCCTGGCCTCCGCAAGGAAAAAGAGTACCAGCGCGCCAATCCCAATGGCAAGAAGCAGCTCGATAGAAATCGATGTCCAACCCTTATCGCTAACCTGTACAAGGGCCAGAGTCAAGGAGAACATCGAGACAGTCAAAAGCAGCGCCCCCACCCAATCGATTCGCTTAGAAGCCGTCGTATCAATGGATTCCGGAATCAAAACCAGGCAAAGCAGGAATGTGATGATGCCCGTCGGAATGTTGATAAAGAATATCCACTGCCAATCCGCATGTTCTGCCAATAGCCCGCCGAGAACCGGCCCGCCCGCAGACATCAATCCGCCTAAGGCTCCCCACACGCCCATTAGTAGCCCCTGCCTATTCTTCGGCACGAGCAGCATGGACATCGGCAGCGTTACAGGCACTAGCATCGCTCCTGCAATGCCTTGCATAACCCGAAAGGCGATGAGCAGATCGGCGCTGGACGATACGCCGCATAAATAAGAGGATAACGTGAACAATCCAACTCCGATCAAAAAAACGCGCTTACGGCCAAACTGATCGGCTAGCCGCGAAGCGGTAACCAGCAGAACGGCAAAGGCAAGGTTGTAGCCATTCAGCACCCAGGAGATCGTCTTCATGTCGGTCCCATAAAACTCGCTCATCTTCGGCAGCGTGATATTTACGATTGTCGTGTCCAGCAATGCCATCGAATAACCGATCATGATCGCAAACAGACCGATGGCGGTTCGCCATTTGCTTTTGCTTAGGTGAAATGTCCCAATCCCCATAGGATATCCCCTCAATCCCAAAATGTAAGTATGTACTAACATACTAACACTAGCTTACACTCTCTTCCGCAATTTGGCAATAATCCCCACAAAGTGGGTGTCCGAAAAACAACAAAGACGCAAAAAAGCCGTCTCCTCACTGCTTACGCAGCCAGGAAACAGCCTTCTTCTCTTGCGGTTTCAGCCAAACGACTTCATGAGCATGGTAAGTATCTATACACGACTTCAAACGCCTCGTGCCGGATGCACCGGTCAAGAGAAAAAGCATCCAGAATCTCGACGGTTTCCTTCGGCGACAGGTTTTCAAAAATGCGCACGTACGAGGGGATAAGCAGCAGGTGCAGGTAATTTTCCTTAATGCTCATCTCCAGCAAATACCGATTAAGACCCTGATCAATGTCCGGATCGCCGATCTTCTCCTTCATGAAGTCAGCTAGATCGCAAACCCTGCGCCTGCCTTCGCCTCCGTCCCGCGTAAACTGATATTCCGCCTGGAAGATCGGCTTAATCTTCAGGGCATAATCGGATTGCGGATCGATTTGCAAAAGGCCCATATGGCCGATATCCTTGAACGTCCAAACCGTCCATTGCGCGCCGAATGCCTCGAAAGCTTCGATCAGATGAGCCAGCGCCCGGCTGCGGGAATTCTCTTCTCCGTCCCGGGAATAGGAGACTCCGAATTCGCCGACCCATAACGGAACGTTGTGCTTCCGGGAAAATTCAGCGCCTTCGGAATTGAAAAATTCCGCCTGCAGCTTGGCCTTGTCCCACATTTCCCCGTCTATTACTCCCGGATATTCGCCTTCCCGAATGGCCGGCACCGGGTAGATATGGCTGCTGTAAACGAGATTGTCCGCGAACGGCGCCTCAAAGCCAGAGAAATAGAACCCGAGGTAGTCACCTTCCAGCACGATAATATGCCGGGGATCGATGCGGCGAATCGCCTCCGCTGTTCTCCGGTATACCCGGTTGATCGTATCCCAGTCGCTCTTATACGGAGACGGAAACCGACCGAAGGTGGAGTTTGAAACCGGTTCGTTCAACAAATCGTAGGCGGCGACTACCGCGCGCCCTTTGTACCTCTTGGCGATTTCCTCCCAAAGTGCAACGAACCGATCCTGGAATTGGATTTGCTCCCAAAAGAATGACCGCTGGGAAGAATTGTCGGAGTGCCAGTCGGGTCCTTGAAAACCCGGCGCCGTATGCATGTCGATGACGGCGTAGATCTGATGCTTCTCGCACCATTCCAGCGCCAGATCCAACCGGCGGAACGCTTCCTCCTTGTAGCGGAACGGCTCCAGATCACTTTCGAACTGCCGGTAATTCACCGGAATCCTTAGCAGATTCATGCCGGAAGCCTTCAGGAACGCGACATCCTTCTCGCTGAACATAGCATCCAGCAGGCGGTCGAAGAAATAAGCCGCCTTCTCCTCGCCCAGCCGCACTTTGAATTCATGGCGCAGAGCGTTTTCCGAGCCCGGATAACCGTTCAGAAAGTTTTCCATGTTCATCCAAGCCCCGATATTCGCGCCGCGCAGACGGATTTCGCTTCCGTCTTCTTTTACGATAGCACGCCCGCTTACCTGTAGAAAATCCATCTCTTTTCACCCTATCCTTTTGTTCATTCGTGAAGCTCTCTTTACTTCACTTCGCCAACGTTTTCTTTCGTTACCGTTTTGAACGGAATCATTATATTCGTAATCGATTTCGAGTCCTCACCGTCACGGATTTTCTTCGCCACGTCTACGACGGCCTGTGCCTGAGCCTTTGCATCCTGGAATACGGTCATCGTCATTTCCCCGGCTTCGATGGATTTAAGAGCTTCGTCGCTTCCATCAATGCCGACCACGGTAACCCCGTTCAAACGATTAGCCGCCTTCAAGGCTTCTATCGCTCCAAGAGCAGCGTCGTCATTCTGAGAGATGATGGCGTCAAATTCCGGGTATTGCTGGAGCCAATCTTCCGTCAGGGACATGCCTTTATCTTTCTGGTTGTCCGAGGATTGCTCGGCCAGCAACTTCACGTCAGGACGTGCATTAAACAGCTTCTCGGTCAGTCCCGCTTTGCGGTCCACGTATTGCTGGTCATTGGTTTGTCCGGTCATGTAAAGCACTTTCGCGTTTTGCGGAAGCACCTTGGCCAAATACTCGCCTTGAACCTCGCCGGCTTGCTTGTTCTCGGAACCGATATAGATATAGCCGTCCGTGTTCACATGGGTCAGAAGGGAGATATATGGGATATTCGCCGCCTTCGCGTTTTCCACGGCCGGTACGGAACCATCCAGGTCGATGGAAATGGCGGCGATCATGTCCGCTTTCTGGACGATAAAATTGTCAATTTGGTCGTTTTGCGTTTTCACGTCGCCGGCGCCGTTGGCAACCAATACTTTCATGCCTTCGTTCCCGGCCAGCTCCTTCAAGTATTCGCGCACTTTCACGCAATAGGCGTACACGTCATTTACGTTGGCAAAGGCGATCGTGAACGGCTTCTTGCCGCCGGAAGAAGAATTGTCCCCGCCGGAGTTGTTCGCTTTACTGGAGCATGCCGTGAAAGCGGATAAGACGAGAAGGATTGCAAGGATGCTGAGAATCGATTTTTTCATCTCTGAAAGACCTCCACATTCATGATGGTTGTTTCTTCCTTGCCTGGTAGTGCTGTTTAGGGAATCAAGAGAACTGCCGGATACGCGGCCTCGCCTCCTTTCCGTCTCGGGTGTTCGGGCCCTTAGGATTTGGCCGTCTTCGTGCGGATGTCGATAATGACTGCTCCGGCAATCAAAAGGCCTTTGATAATCAATTGGTACTGCGTGGACACGTTCATCAGGTTCAGAATGTTGTTGATCATCCCGACGATCAGCGCGCCTACCAGAGTGCCGAATACGTTGCCGATTCCGCCGTTGAAGCTGGTCCCGCCGACGACGGCCGCCGTGATGGCGTCGAACTCCTTGCCGGTGCCGACCGAGGGCTGTCCGGAATTCAGGCGTGCCATCAAGACGACGCCGGCAAGACCGACCAGCAGACCGCTCAGCAGGAAGATCAGCCGTTTCATCCGGTTGACTTGAACGCCGGAAGCGATTGTCGCTTTCTCATTGCCGCCAATGGCGTAGATATAAAGGCCGAATTTGGTGTGCTTCATGATAAACCAGATAAGCAGCACGATAACGACCATGATGATGATAGGCAGCGGAATCGTCCCAACCTTGCCCTGGCCGACATACTTCAAATCTTTAATGCCGGAAATGGCGCTGCCTCCGGTGTAGACCTGAGTGATGCCGTTTGCCACGTTCGCCATGGCCAAGGTCGCAATGAACGGCTGCAAGGAGAAGCGGGTAATGAGAAAACCGTTCAGCCAGCCGCAAAGGCCACCGATGGCGATGCCGGTAAGCAGCGCGGCGGATACCGAGCCGGTACTCACCATGACGCCGCAGGCCACGCAGCCGGAAAGCGCTAACACGAAGCCGGCGGACAAGTCGATCATGCCGCTGACGATCAGGATCGTCTGGGCGCAGGCCAGAATGGCGATGACGGAGTTCTGCCTGACGATGTTCAGCAAGTTTTGCGGTTCAAGGAAGTTGGAATTCAACATGGCGGAAATGATAAAAATGGCGATAAAAATCAAAACGATCCCGTATCTGCGGTACAGCAGCTTCCAATCCGTCAGACTTTCACGGACGGCTTTTTCAGCGCTAGCAGGTGTGCTCATCTCGTTGCCTCCCCCGATTCATGTTCTTCTTTCCCTGCAGCGACGATCAACTGCATGATATTCTCTTGCGTCGCCTGCTCCCGCGACAATTCCCCCTGAATGCGGCCCTCTGCCATAACCAGAACGCGGTGGCTCATCCCGATCACCTCCGGCAGCTCCGAAGAGATCATCAAAATCGGCAGCCCTTCTTTGGCCAAATCCCGCATGAGCCGGTAAATCTCGGTTTTGGCGCCAACATCGATGCCCCTTGTCGGTTCATCCAGAATGAGCAGCTTAAGCGAACGAACGAGCCACTTGGCCAAAACAACCTTCTGCTGATTGCCGCCGCTTAAATTTCCCGCATCCGTATCGAGGGAAGGCGCCTTGATGGATAGCTTGGCGCTAATGGCTTTCGCTTCGTTCTGAAGCTTCTTGCTTTTAATCACCCACCTGCGCGAAAAGATATCCATATTCGGCAGCGAGATGTTGTCTTTTATCGACTTCACCAGCACAAGTCCGAGGTTTTTCCGGTCTTCCGACGCCATGGCGATGCCTTTTTTAATCGCGTCCTTTGGCGAGCGGATGACCAGCTTCTCTCCATCCAGCATAATCTCGCCCACATCCAGGCGGTCGAGGCCGAAAATCGCCCGGGCCACTTCCGTTCGTCCCGCGCCCATAATGCCCGAAATGCCGACGATTTCACCTTTTTTAACCTGAAAGGAAACATTCTTGAACTTGTCGGAGCGGCCCAAGTTGCTCACTTCGAAAGCGACGGTATCGCCGGAAGGGGAGAGCGTCGGATAAATATCCGATATTTCTCTGCCAACCATCATGGTGACGATTTTGTCCTGATCGAGATTTTCAATCGGCTGAGACCCGATGAACTTGCCGTCCCGCAGGACGGTCACCTCGTCGCAAATGCGGAATATTTCATCAAACTTGTGGGAGATGAAGATGATGGAGATATCTTTCGCCCGCAACTGCTCGATTTGCCCGAACAAGTAGCGCGTCTCCGCATCGGTCAGCGCGGATGTGGGCTCGTCCATGACGATCAAGCGGCTGTCGCGGGAAATGGCTTTGATGATCTCCACCATTTGCGTCTCCGCCACGCTCAGCTCCCACATTTTAGTCCGCGGATCGTAGTCGAGACCGAGGGTGTTCATCAGTTTCCGGGTCATCTCGTACAGCTTTTTATAGGAGATGATCCCTTTGAACCGGGTCGGTTCCCGGCCGATGAAAATATTTTCCGCAATCGTCAAATCCGGAATGGGCGTGAGCTCTTGAGCGACAATGGAGATGCCGGCATTCAGAGCGGCGCGTTCGTCGGGAAACCTCACCGCTTTCCCATCCAGCGTAATCGTCCCCTCGTAATCGTCGTACATGCCGGTCAAAATTTTCATAAGCGTAGATTTGCCGGCGCCGTTCTCTCCTACCAAGGCATGTACGCTTCCCTTCCGCAAGCGGAGGGAAACATCCTCCAGCACCTTCACGCCGGAAAAGGACTTGCAAATGCCTTCCATCGTTAGCAACAGATCGCCGCTTTCCTGTGTCCGCATGTGGCCACCTCTTTTCCTTAAGACTCGGTACATTTTGGTAAAACGTTTTACCAACTTTGAAAAAAAAGTGCTACAACCTGCGAGCACTTCCTCTTACTTTCAACGACGGACGGAACAAAATGCCGTGCTCCCGTTCCTCGCCTTCAATCATACTCAAGATCTGCTTAGCACTCTCCTTGCCCATGGCATTGGCCGGATGCGTGACGGAAGTGAGCGGAACCTCCAAAATTTCATTCAGATCGATATCATCGAAGCCGACCAGGGAAAGATCAGACGGAATTCTCAATTGATAGCTGCGGGCTGCCTTGTAGACTCCCATCGCCATCATGTCGTTGAACGCAAAAACGGCGGTTACATTTTGTCCCAGCAGATAGGGCAAGGCCTGTATTCCACTACCTAAAGTAAAGTCACCTTCATAGATAAGGTCGAGATCGAACTCGATGCCTGCTTCGGCAAGCGCTTTCTTGTAGCCCGAAAGACGGCCGAGAGACGAGAGCATTTTCTGAGGACCTGTCACGCAGCCGATGCGCCGGTGTCCGAGATCGATTAAATGCTTCGTTGCCAGATAACCTCCGGTCTCAAAATCGAAACCGACGGTCCGTACGCCTTTGGCAGCGGCAATCGGTTCAAAGGTCACCACGGGAACCTTGGCTTTCTCCGCCAAGCTGAAGCACATTTTCTCTTTCTCGCTCAGCTCGGTCATCAGCGGCTTGGCGAGGATGATGCCTTCTGCACGCTTATCGATAAACTCCTTGAAGTATTCGTAGGCTTGATCGTCGGAAGATCCGTAGCTTCCAAGCAGCACGATATAGCCGTTATTGCGGCACTCCTGCTCAATGGCTTTGCACATTTCCGCAAAGTGGATGTTGCTGATATCCGGTACGATGAGTCCGATCGTATGGGTTTTTTGCGTCACCAATCCGACAGCCAGCCGATTGGGACGGTAATTCATGGCTTCTGCAGTCTGCAAAATCTTCGCACGCGCTGATTTGGAAATTCGGCTTTCCTTATCGTTCAGCACGAGGGAAACGGTCGCAACGGAATAACCGCTTTCACGAGCGACATCTTTTATCGTGATGGGCATTGGCTCCTCCCCTCTCCTTCACTTGGTTAAACGTTTTATCTATTTTCTACAAAGATAGTAGCACGCTGCTCTTGGAATTGTCAACGCTTTCATTTCTTTCATCGAAAAAAACCTTGATGAGCCCCATCGGCCATCAAGGTTTTCCGCTTTTTCTCCGCATGACATTCGGAACCATGCAGGGATCTGCCTATAGTTCAGACGATCCTCACCGTTTTCTTTTCCATTCCTTTTACCCGTTGTACGCCCGCATCGCCTTGATGACTTCCTTCCAAGAAGGGCGCTTGCCGTACATCAGCACGCCAGTGCGGTAGATTTTCGCCGCAAGCCAACCCATAGCAAGACTGGACGCCAGCAAAATGGCCAGGGATAGAATGATCTCCCAAAGGGGGACGCCGACCATCCCGATCCGCATAAACATAACCGATGGGCTGAAAAATGGAATGAACGAACATATTTTGACGAAGAGAGAAGACGAATCGTTGAACCCGTAGATCCCGATATAAAAGCCCGCCAGCAGCACCAGAACCACCGGCATAGTCGCCTGCCCCAGCTCTTCCGTACGGCTCACAACCGAACCGACGGATGCATAGATCATCGCGAACAGGAAGAAGCCGAGGATGAAGAATAAGGCGAAGTAGACATAAAAGGAAGCCGGTACAGCGCCGAAGTGTAAGTTCTGTTTATCGAAAAAGACGCGGTTAGCCGGGATCAGTAAGTTGAGAGCAGCGATGGCGATAAACAGCAGCGTCTGGCCGAAGCCCAGAATGAAAATGCCCAACACCTTGCCAAACATCTGCTTCACGGGAGATACGCTGGTGATGAGAATCTCCATGACCCGTGAGCTTTTTTCCGAGGTGATCTCCATAGTGATCATATTGCCGTACAGGTTATTGACGATGAACATGAGGATGAACAATGCGTATACCAGAATAAAGGAAGCCGCTACCTGATCCTCGCTCATACCACTGTCTTTTCCGCCGCCGGTTCCCTCTCCTTGGCTGAGCATTTCCGTTTTAAACGTAAGCGGGGAATACAGCTGTTTCAATTGTTCCTGAGTCAACCCAGCGCCTTGGATCGCCAATTCCTGCTTCACCGCTTGCAGGCCTTGGGTCAGTTTGGTTTGGGTGCTGCTGCCGCTCAAAAAAGAAGCATGGGAGCGGTACACCACATCGGGGAAGCCCGCTGATTGATTTTCGGTGAGTACGAGAAAGCCTTTCACTTCTCCGGCGTCCACTTTTTCCCGGATAAACGCATCGTTAGCCGTTGTAGACCCTTGGTCCGGATATTGGACGATCTCGACGTCCGGCTTTTCATCCTTTTTGAAGTGTGCGGACAGCTTGTCGGGGACCGCCGAACTGGTTTGGAGCATCCCTACTTTCACGGCTTTCCCTTCGCCTGTAAAGGAATCGATGATATTCGGCAGGTTGACCCCAATGGTGATAAGCAAGGCGAACAGCACCGTCGTCACGAGAAACGACTTGGACCTTAGCCGGTTCATCAGCGTAAAACGGATAATCGTCAGCAAGCTATTCATGGTCAGCCCCCACTTTTTTGATGAAAATTTCATTCAGCGTCGGTTCCATAATTTGAAACCGGTTGATGCTTCCCGCTTGCTCCAAGGCAAGGCGCAGCACCTCTTGCGCGGCATCCAGCCGGTCGATGCGGATTTCATAGGTGTTCTCACTGTACGGCTTGACCGACGTAACCCCTTGTATTCTTTCCAACCCGTTCACAGGGACGCCGGACGTTTCCAGCAGCACCCGTTCCTTCGGAAAAGACTGCTTGATCTCCTTCAGGCTCCCCTTCAGCACCGTGTTGGACTTGTGCATGATGCAGATGTTCTCGCAAAGCTCTTCCACGTGATCCATACGGTGGCTGGAGAAGAGGATAGTTTTGCCGCGTTTTCGCAGATCCGTCACCGTCGACTTGAGCAGCTCCACATTCACCGGATCCAGCCCGCTAAAGGCTTCGTCCAAAATGAGAATATCGGGGTCATGAATAATAGCGGCGATGAATTGGACTTTTTGCTGATTGCCCTTGGACAGCTCTTCCACCTTGCGGTCGTAATATTCCGGTACCCCGAAGCGTTCCAGCCACTCTTTTAAGGCCCGGTCCGCATCTTTGCGGGACTTGCCCTTCAGCTCCGCCAAATAGAGAAGTTGATCGCTCACCTTCACCTTGGCATAAAGCCCCCGCTCCTCCGGTAAATAGCCGGTCTTGCGGCGGAGCTCCTGGGAATAGCCTTTGCCTTCCCATTGAATTTTACCTTCGTCCGGGTTGATCAGCCCTAATACCATCCGCATCGTCGTTGTCTTACCCGCCCCATTGCCGCCAAGTAGACCAAAAATCTCCCCTTGCTGAACATTCAGGGATAACCCGTTTACCGCTGTCTTTTCTCCGTAGCGCTTGGTGATGTTCTCCAGTTGGAGTGCGTACATACTTTCACCCATCTCCCATCGACTCATTCTTTCGGACTGCAATGCGGCCCGATTTTGCGACTGCTGCAAGCTTTTGCCTTATCGTTTCTCCTGATGTAAATAACCGGCCAACTCATCCAGCTCAAGCGGCTGAACATGAGAAATCCGGATGTCCCGCTGGTTCAAATCCCTTTCCGTGTTCTGCCAATCCTCTGTAATGAGTCGGGTCGGGTTCATCTCGACCGCCCTGACTCCTGCTATGACTCCCGGATTTTCGGGCATCCGATCCACCCATACGCGGCGCCAGTTTTCAAACAAGGAGTCTTTTTCATAAACGCCGTGTACGCTTCCTTGATCTAAAAATACGATATAGTCCGCCAACCGTTTCACTTCCTCCACACTGTGAGTAGCGAGCAGGATCGTGCGGTTTCCTTCCTCCATAAAAGACTGCAAGAAATCCATCGCCAGCCTAAAGGACGTCATATCCATACCCGAGGTAGGCTCATCCAAAAGCAGAAAATCGGGTTCTTGCGAGAGCGCCAGAGAAAACGCCAACTTCCGCTCCATTCCTTTGCTCAGGCTTTTCAGTTTGAAGCTGCGGGAGAGACGAAAAGCATCCAGCAGTTCGGTAAATTGGCGGGCACTCCACCGGGGATACCAAAAGGCGTAAAAGTCAGCCAACTCCCCAACCGTCTTGGCGATTCCCGCATAATCCGTCAAGTCGGGGACATAACCGATTCGGGCCCGCACATCGATATGAGCGGCAGTTCCACCAAGGATGGCGATCTCCCCTTCCTCCGGCTTCAGCAAGTTCATGATTAAGCGAAAGAGTGTGCTTTTTCCGGAACCGTTCGGTCCCAGGACGGCCGTGACAAGCCCTTGTTTTACTTCAAAATCAAGCGGGCCTAGCATGAAGCCGTTATCCCGCGATTTCACGACACGCTGAAGCGTCATAGCCGCAGACGATGCTTCCAGTTCCATAGCGAACGGCGCTGATCCAATCCCGTAATGACCGCTGCCCGCCAATGTCATCTTGCTCATTTCCTTCATTGCCTCTCCTCCATCAACAGCCGTTCCAACATCTCGCGCATCTCATCGTCGCTGCAGTTTAACCGGTGTCCTTCTTCTACCGCCTGGCGAAAAGTGTCCCGCAACTTCGTCATCCGATGCTGCTCCCGTTCTTCCGGTGCTACCCCGGCCACGAACGTTCCGGCACCCTGTTTCGTCCGGATCATCCCCTCATTTTCCAGGTCCTGATAGACTCGACGTATAGTAATAGCACTGCAAGCCAAGTCCCCCGCAAGCTCCCGGATTGACGGCAGCAGTGTACCTTCCGGCAATTCATTGCTGATGATCAAGGCCCGAAGCTGCTGCTTGATCTGGTGATACATCGGCTCGGCGCTTTCAGTTGATATCCGAATCGGAACACGCATGCTGTTCCCCCCTATGCGACGTCCCGATTATCGAGCTTCTGCACTGTTTTTCCCGCGACATAAGCCGTTATAACTAGCCCCGCAAGAAGAGAAAGCAGTGAGGCGGCGATTCCATACGACGATATCCATTCCATGGAATGAGAAATGAGGCCGCTTCCTGTTATTCCGTTTATCAGCCCGAAAACTAATAACAGAATGGCTCCAATTATCATATTGCTGAGCAAGTATTTCTTCTCGGTGCAACCCATTTCCAAGTAGAGATAGAACGCCGTGAAGGCAATGAAAATTCCCAACCAAAAGATAACGAATAACACATAATGAAATCCGGGAAGTGTTTTTCTTATATCTTCTGAAATCAAATACTGTGTGCCAAAAAAGACAAGTCCGTTAATTAATAGATTGCGGGTAGTCGTCAAGTACTTGGCAGCCACCAGATCCTTCGTTTCGATAGGAAGTGTGCACAGTACCGTCAGCTTTCTCGTAAACGGCCGCGTTTTCCAATACTCCAAATAATCCCGGCTCATGGCGAATCCCATAACGGCGGCAGCCGCTAGATATGCGACATCTTGTAAAAACGGGCCCATATGAAAGTTTCCTGTTCCGGAATTTGAATTAGCGGAACCATATAAACAGCTCATACTAGCCATATAAAGAATAAAAACAGCTGAAAACAAAAGTCCGATCCAATTGCGAGTCATATCGATTCGGGCCAGTTTCCATATTCGGCTTCGCGCCGAGGGAAGTGCGGTTAGATTTGGTTTTGACATGAGATACTCCTTTCCCCTCACAGTGTTTATGTGTGTATATCTATATACACACAATAAAGGAACAGGATTATTTTGTCAATATGGGGAAATAAAAAAGCTCCATTTTTTTGAAATGGAGCTCCAGCTTGCTGTCGTTGTATGTTTTGTCGCCCTCACAGGCTATCTGCCTTCGCCTTTGTTTGACCGGGAGTGGTTGCGGTTCTTCACTTTTTTCGAGCCGGACAGCGGCTCTTGGGGCCCTCGACCTTCATTGCGCGAGCGGTTTTCTCCCGGTTGGTTCACCGGCTGAGGATTATCGACTGGCATTCACATGCACCTCTTTCCTTAGGACTTGGAAGCCCGGTGATTGTTGGCGCTTATACGCCTGCGGTCATCCTGCTTCCGCTGCAATTGACTCGCATCAAGGCTGTTAACGGGATTCCGCTCCAACTCGTCTATCGTATTTTGAGCGTTTTTGTCCACTGCTTTTTGTTTGGTCATCGTCGCCTCTCCTTAACCCTTCAGCGGGACATGGGGTTAGTGTATAAGCTGCGCACACTCATGAATATGCCGCACATAGTCCTCAATCAAGTTTTGAATAGGCTCCGGGCTTTCATCCACGTTGATTCGATCCTTGTCCACGTCGATGAAATCCACTTTGATCTCCCGGTCATCCAAGTATTTCACCGCAAAATCAAAGGTATAACCCGAGCGGCCTTCCGTGTCGATATGGATGCGCAATTTCCCAGGATCAGCCCCATCCCGCACCACTTGAGCCCGATCCGCCGCATTCAGCGTCTCCGGAAGATGCTCTTGCCATCCTTGCAGCAAAGCATCGTCGATATGCGTTCTCGCTTCCCTCTCCACTGGCGTCACCTCCCTCCTGCTTAAGATGCGAAAATGCGGAGATTTTATGTAATGCCCGCCGTGGGATAAGCTGGCTTTAATGCTCGCTGTCGCGCAACCCGGCCGTACGGTTTTCGTCCCGCTGGATCGGCATTTTCGCACAACCGAAGCTGATGCACACAATGGTTTTGATAATAATCGTTGACATGCAAATGAAATGGGAGTAATATCCACCTTGGAAATTATAATGTCCTCGTTAGGTGAGGCTCCTATACAAACATAGGCTGCTGCCCGGAAATATCGAAAGATGCCAATGGGTAGAACAGGAATTGCCGGATTAAGGCTTTTCTTAAGGTAGCTAAGGGGAAACTCTTTACGTTGTATAGTGCCAAAACTGGACTAGGGGGAATCGGTTTATTTGTCATGAAATCGAACCCCTTGGAACCAAACCAAGGGGATTTTCATATTTATGTGCAAAGGGGGGACTGAAAATGGACAGTAGTAGTCGATTATACGGATTAAACCACCATTCCTTTTTATTTTCAGGCAGGAAGCTCATTCATTCCTTCATGGCGGGATGGCACTGTCTATTTTCAGTCAATCTTTACGACACCCCTTATGACTGAAATTAGGCAGCCCCGATTTACCCATACATGAAGAAAGAATACGGAACTCTCCCTGCCCCTGCCAGTGGAGAGTTTTTTTATTTTGTTAAGATTGGGGCTGTTACCTATGTTACGGAATCTATTCCATCCTAAAAAGAAATTCGGCGCGGCGGATATCTTGGTTATTCTCCTTCTGTTATCGACTCTTTATGCCGCGGTAAAACTGGGTTCGGGTATGCGCGTGCCGTTTTCTCCCAAGCAGCAATCGACATTGAGTCTCGATCCGATATGGCTCCCCTATTACGCGGGACGTTCTCTGCTTCGCATGTTCATCGCCTTTGCCGCATCCTTGGTCTTTACATTCGTTTATGGCCGTATTGCCGCCAACCATCGCATTGCAGAAAAGGTTATGATTCCGGCGATCGATATTTTGCAATCCGTACCGGTCCTTGGTTTTCTATCCGCTACCGTACTTGCTTTCATGGCTTTGTTTCCAGGAAGCTTGATGGGGGTTGAGTGCGCTTCGATCTTTGCTATTTTTACCGGACAGGTATGGAATATGACCTTCAGTTTTTATCATTCATTGACAACGATCCCCAATGATCTGAACGAAGCGGCCAAAATGAATCGATTGGGGTCATGGCATCGTTTCTCCAAATTGGAAGTTCCCTATTCCATGATCGGACTTGTTTGGAACAGCATGATGTCCTTTGGGGGCGGCTGGTTCTTTCTTGCGGCCAGCGAGTCCATCACCGTATTGAATCAGGATATTAGATTGCCCGGAATTGGATCATACATGGCTTTAGCAGCGGATGAAGGAAACATCCGAGCCATCCTATACGCTATCTTGACCATGGTGATGATGATTGTTGCGGTCGATCAGTTATTCTGGCGTCCGATTGTGGCATGGAGTCAGAAGTTCAAAAACGAACAAACAGAAGCCGGAGAAATACCGAAATCGTGGGTATTCGATATTTTTAAAAGGGCGCGGTTTGTCAGACTTCTTAATCACAATATTCGAGCACACCTACACGATCAGTTCATTCATTTCATGGCCAAACGTTCACGATCTCATTTGCGGCAATCTCCTTCAATCTTCAGAAAAGGCTTGAAATGGACTCTTGGGATTTTCCTTGCTGCGTTCGCCTTGAAATATTTAGTGGAAGGAATTCTTGAAATCGCCAAGTTGAGTTGGAGCCAAATTGCTCATGTCATCGTGCTTGGATTGTTGACAGCTTTTCGAGTGTTTTTCTCTACGCTTCTGGCCGTTATCTGGACATTGCCTGTCGGCGTTTTTATTGGAACCAATCCGCGTCTTTCCCGATTTGCGCAGCCGATTGTGCAAGTTCTTGCTTCTTTTCCCGCCAATATGGCGTTTCCGATCATCACCATCCTTTATTTGAAAATCGGGATATCGCTAGAATACGGTGCGGTTCCTCTAATGATGTTGGGAACGCAGTGGTACGTTTTGTTTAATGTCATTGCAGGTGCCATGTCCATTCCGTCTGATCTGAAGGAAGCTTCCGCTATACTCAAACTGACACGCTGGCAAACATGGAAAACGCTAATCCTTCCTGCTGTTTTTCCGTTTCTGGTTACTGGGTGTATAACAGCCAGCGGAGGCGCATGGAACGCCAGCATCGTTTCCGAAATCGTATCCTGGAAAAACAATGATCTTCAAGCTTCGGGATTAGGTTCGTTTATCGCTCAAGCGACAACCAAAGGGGATTGGCCGGAAATCATATGGGGAATCATCGTGATGTGTTTGCTGGTCGTTCTTGTGAACCGCTTGGTATGGCGCAGGCTTTATGCATTAGCGGAAAAGAAGTATCACGTTAATTAGAGGTGATAAACATGGAAAAAAAATTGATCGAGCTGCAGCAAATCAGCAAACGGTATGATCTGCCAAGTCAATCGAATGTAACCATCCTAGAGGATGTTAACCTGTGTATCAAGGAAGGCGAATTCGTCTCGATTCTGGGGCCTTCAGGGTCGGGAAAATCGACACTCCTTCGCATCATTGCCGGTCTTGTTTCTCCATCGCAAGGTGCAATTCTGTATAATGGAAAATCGATCGTAGGCACAAATCCTGGAGTCGGCATGGTGTTTCAATCCTTTGCATTATTCCCTTGGCTGACCGTCTTGGAAAATGTAAAACTCGGACTCGAAAACCGGCCGCTCAGGGAGGAAGAAAAGTTACGCAGAGCACTCTCTGTTATTGATATGGTCGGATTAGACGGATTTGAGGGTGCTTACCCGAAGGAATTATCGGGCGGCATGCGTCAACGTGTCGGTATTGGCCGGGCTTTAGTGATGGAACCCGATATCCTGCTGATGGACGAACCTTTTTCTGCATTGGACGTTTTGACAGCGGAGAACTTGAAGCGCGATATGCTAGAGCTGTGGACCGAGAAAAAAATCCCGACCAAAAGTATTATCATGGTCACGCACAGCATAGAGGAAGCCGTCTATATGTCAGATCGGGCAATCGTTTTGTCGAGGGATCCTGCACGTGTCATATCCGATATTCAAATTCAGATGCCGCATTGGCGGGATAAACAAGAGCCTCAGTTCACTGCACTAGTCGATCGCATCTACTCGATTCTGACAAAACGCGAAATAAAAGCAGTCGAGTTGCCCGGAGAACTAAAAAAGAAAATTGAGAAGATTCCCGAAGTTCGAACCGGGGCACTCACCGGTTTTATCGAGTTGATTGACGATCTTGGCAATCAAGTAGATCTATACAAGCTGGCCGATCAATTAAGCCTGAACCTCGAAGACTTTCTGCCTATTGTTGAAACAGCCCAACTGCTTGGGTTTGCCACAATCCTTCAGGGTGATATCGATTTGACAGACAAAGGACACCAGTTTGCGGAGGCTAGCGTTCTTCAGCGGAAGGAAATTTTCAAAGATCAAGTTCAACTGCACGTTCGAATCATGGAAAAAATCATGTGGACCTTGCACTCGAAGTCAAACAATAAAATGGATCGCGAATTCTTTGTAGAGATTTTTGAGAAGCATTTCGGTACAGAAGAAGCCATTCACCAATTAGATACATTAATTGATTGGGGGCGATATGCCGAGTTGTTCGCCTATGATGAGAAAGCAAAGGTGCTATACCTAGAGCATGAGATTGCCGAGACAGCTCAGTGAATGATAGAACGATCCTCCTGAAGCTAAGCATATGCTTCCCAAGTGGATCCCTACGAGATCCTTTAGCTCCGACGAACCCACGGTGTCCTTGCAGAAACGACGGTTTTCAAGACCGCTGCTTGTGCCCCGTATCCACTAAACGAGACAAGCCTTTTCACTCGACCGGGTTTATATTATGCTTGCGATATAAGGAGGGAGAAGAAATCTATGGTGAAACAACTGATCGTCGGAGACGCCATGCACGAGCTGGCCACTACGCGACGCATCCTGGAGCGCTTGCCCGAGGAGCATATTTCGTGGAAGCCTCACGTAAAATCGATGACGTTGGGCGGGCTGGCCACGCACCTGATCAATCTGCTGAACTGGCAAATCGCGATTTTTCTTTACCCTGAGTTCGATCTTTCGACCGTGCCGCTTCGGCGGGAAGCTTTGATAAAACGTGAGGACTTGCTGGAGGAATTCGACGCGAATGTCAGCAAGCTTGAAAAGCTATTAGCCGAATGCGACGAGAAAACGCTCGGAGAGGAATGGACCTTGCGGAACGGCGACCATATCATCTTACGCCAACCGCGTGCGATCGCGCTTCGCTCCTTCGGGTTAAGCCACATGATCCACCACCGGGCGCAACTCGGGTTATATTTGCGGCTTCTCGATATTCCTATGCCGGGCTTCTACGGTCCGTCGGCCGACGAGGAAGGCAAATGAACTTAGTCCGCCGAAAAGACGCAAAGTATTGGCATGACCGCCAGTACTCTGCGTCTTTTTTTCGGAACAAACGCTTTTTGTCGCCGGCCATAGCCACCTCCGACGAACCCTTCGTGGGTTCTCATCCCAGGGCCCTCTCCTGAAGAATATGCTCCGACGCCCCCACTCCTTGGGTTCTTCATCCCAAGGCCCTCTCCTAAACAAAAAAGCCGCCCGCAGGCGACTTTTTCTAAACGGAGAGGGTGGGATTCGAACCCACGGTGCCCTTGCAGACACGACGGTTTTCAAGACCGTTGCCATAAACCACTCGACCACCTCTCCAGGTGGGCACTGAACCGGGTCTTCCGGCGCAATGCACAGCAAAAGCATTTTATCATAGATTGCCATAGGTCAGCAACCACTATTATTTGGCGGTGATTCGCTCCACTCCACCCATGTACGAACGCAGCGCTTCCGGAACGATAACAGAGCCATCGGCTTGCTGGTAGTTTTCCAGTATAGCCGCTACGGTCCGACCCAATGCCAAGCCCGATCCATTCAGTGTGTGCACGAACTCCGGCTTCGCCTTCGCTTCCCGACGGAAGCGGATGTTGGCGCGGCGTGCTTGGAAATCCTCGAAGTTACTGCAGGAGGAAATCTCCCGGTACATGCCGCTTTGAGGCAGCCAAACTTCCAAATCGTAGGTCTTCGCCGAAGAAAAGCCTAAATCCACCGTACACAGGCTCATCACCCGGTAAGGCAGCCCCAGCAGCTGCAGAACGTGTTCCGCGTCCGCAGTCAGCTTTTCCAGCTCATCGTAGGACGTTTCCGGCTTCACCAGCTTCACCAGTTCCACCTTATTGAACTGGTGCTGGCGGATTAGCCCGCGGGTATCCCGCCCAGCCGACCCGGCTTCCGAACGGAAACAGGCGCTAAAAGCTACATAATACTTTGGTAAATCATCGTTTGCCAAAATATCTTCCCGGTGATAGTTGGTCACCGGCACTTCTGCCGTCGGGATGAGGAAGTAGTCCATCCCATCGATTTTAAACACGTCTTCTTCAAACTTGGGAAGTTGTCCGGTGCCGGTCAAGCTGTCGCGGTTAACAAGATAAGGCGGCAGCATCTCCTCGTATCCATGTTCGTTGCTGTGGAGGTCCATCATCAAATTGATCAAGGCTCTCTCCAAGCGCGCTCCCAATCCCTTATAGAAAACAAAACGGGAACCGGTCACCTTCGCAGCGGCTTCAAAATCAAGGATTTTCAAATCATCAGCAATCTCCCAATGGGCTTTTGGCGAAAATTCAAAAACCGTAGGCTCACCCACACGGCGAACTTCCACATTGTCATCTTCGGATTTGCCTACCGGTGTGCTGGCATGGGGCAGATTCGGCAGCGCAAGCAAAATTTCGTTCAACTCCGCCTCAACGACCCGGATTTCATCATCCATCGCCTTGATGCGATCCGAAACATCCCGCATTTCCACGATAAGTGATTCCGCGTCCTCACCCGCTCTTTTCTTGGCAGCTACATCCTGGGACACCACGTTTCGGCGGTTTTTCAACTGCTCCGTCTCTTGAAGCAGCGTCCGTCGCTTGATATCCAAATCCGTAAAACGCTCCATATCCGAGAGCGACTTACCGCGATTGACCATTCCTTGTTTTGCTAACTCAAAATCATTTCTCAACAGCTTGGCGTCGTACACTTGAAAACTCCTCCCAAGGAGTGGTTCAGAACCGGTTACACCGGCTCGTCCCCTTCTTTAATGTCGGTATTCCCTAACCATATCCAAAAAATACGAATGCATCCGGAAATCATCCGTCAGCTCCGGGTGAAAAGAAGCCGCGAGCAAATGTCCTTCCCTAGCAGCTACGATCTGCCCGTTATATTCAGCAAGCACATCAACATGATCATACACCGATTCAATGAGCGGCGCACGTATGAATACACCACGCACATCATCCGCCACACCTTTTACGGCTAAATCAGTCTCAAAGCTTTCTCTCTGCCTGCCAAAAGCGTTCCGGGCAACCCGAATGCCCATCAGTTCCAGATGCGCCTCCGGTTGATCTGCGATTTCCTTGGCGATAACGATCAGGCCTGCACATGTGCCGAACACCGGCTTCTTGTCTGCGGAAAATTGCCGTATCGCATCGATGAATCCGTATGTTCGCATCAGCTTGCCGATAGTGGTGCTTTCTCCGCCCGGAATGATCAACCCATCTATCTCATCCAATTGCTCGGTACGCTTGATCGCGACACCTTCAGCACCTGCGCTCTCCAGCATGCGGACATGCTCGGCTACTGCGCCTTGCAGGGCTAATACCCCGATCCTCATTTTGGAGACCCTCCTTTAAGCGACAAACCGCCGCCGCTGTTTCGCGGCGGCGTATTATTCGGTTTCGTTATCGAACCTTACCAGCCGCGCTCTTGCATACGCTCATGATTTGCTAGTTTGGAAATTTCGATCCCTTTCATCGGGGTCCCCAGGTTTTTGGAAACCTCGGCAATCAGAGCATAGTCCGTATAGTGGGTTGTAGCTTCCACAATCGCCTTCGCGAACTTTTCCGGATTCTCCGATTTGAAAATACCCGAACCAACAAACACGCCGTCCGCACCCAGATGCATCATCAGTGCCGCATCCGCCGGAGTTGCTACGCCGCCAGCTGCAAAATTGACCACCGGCAGCTTGCCGTTTTCATGGACATACAGCAGCAATTCATACGGAGCACCGATATTTTTAGCTTCCGCAAACAACTCGTCTTTGGACATGCCTTGTACTTTGCGGATTTGTGCCCACATCATGCGCATGTGGCGTACGGCTTCCACAATATTGCCGGTTCCCGGCTCACCCTTGGTACGGATCATCGAGGCGCCTTCATTGATTCTCCGCAGCGCTTCGCCCAAATCCCGTGCTCCACAAACGAAAGGTACAGTAAATTCTTTTTTGTTGATATGGTACAGCTCGTCTGCCGGGGTCAATACTTCGCTTTCATCGAGGTAATCGACACCCAGAGATTCCAGCACCTTCGCTTCCACAAAATGTCCGATCCGGGCTTTCGCCATAACCGGAATGGTGACGACCTTCATAACAGACTCTACTATCGTCGGATCGGCCATACGAGCGACGCCGCCGGCGGCGCGAATATCCGAAGGTACCCGCTCCAGCGCCATAACAGCGGAAGCTCCAGCGGCTTCAGCAATTTGCGCCTGTTCCGCATTCATAACGTCCATAATGACGCCGCCTTTTTGCATTTCGGCCATTCCCTTTTTAACGCGGCTCGTTCCTGTTTCCGTAAGTGACATCTCCAGACCCCCTATATAGAAAGTATTTTCCCAAGATTCACGGTTGAATGAATCTTAGAATAATTTTTTAATCTTCTTTCCCAAACTGGAGAAAAAGTCGCCGGTCCCCCGCATAAACAGCTTGAACCATCCAGCTTTCTTAACGTCTTCGGTCGCTACCAGCTTAACGGTCTTCTCCATGCCGTTGTACTTCACCGTCAGGGTGCCCACTTCCGTACCTTTTTTCACCGGGGCTTTCAAAAACTCAACTTCCGCCTTCGCCGACTTCACAAACTCCTCGTCTTTGGCGCCTTTCTTTACGAGCATCGTTTCTTCGGAATCGGTGGCAACCGGCACCTCAAGGGCAATTCCTTTTTTCACCTTGATGGTTTTCACGGCGTCCGCTACTTCATCCTTGGAAATAACCTTCTTGAACTCGAAATTGCTGAATCCGTAGTCCATTAGCTTTCGGGTTTCGGTAAAGCGGTTTTTCTCCGCTTTCGTATTCATAACGACACTGATCAAGCGAATTCCGTTGCGCTCAGCCGTTCCGGTAAAGCACCAGCCTGCATTGTCGGTGTGCCCGGTTTTAAGACCGTCCATTCCTACATAGGCGTAATCCTTTTGGAATTTGGTGTTCTTTTTCCCTTCCAGCATCCAGTTCCAGTTTTCCATGGGGTCTTTGCCAGGCAAATCTTTCGTAACGGTGGAAGAATATTTCAAAATTTCTGGGTGATCATTAACCAAATGGGCAGCCAGTTTGGCAGTGTCCCGCGCGGACAAAGTAGTCTCGCCCTCCAGCATTTCGTCCTGGAACTTCTTAGGGACGTCAATATGCTCTAATCCGGAGGCGTTCACAAAATAAGCTTTATCGGAAAGGCCCAACTTTTTGGCCTCGTCATTCATCATCTTGGCAAACTCTTTTTCGCTGCCTGCTATGCGTTCGCCGAGGGCAATCGCCGCGTCATTGGCTGAACCTACCGAGATTGCATAAAAAATGTCGTCAACAGTAAGCTGATCGCCTTCTGCCAGCTGCTGACCTGAACCTTCAACGGAAGCCGCGTACTCACTGGTCGTCACGATGTCGTCCAGCTTTAATTTTCCTTGGGCAATCTGATCCAGTGCGATGTATTCCGTCATCATTTTCGACATACTGGCAGGCGCGCGCATTTCATCCGCATTCTGCTCATACAAAACCTGACCAGTGGCTGCTTCGATCAAAATCGCCGAACTGGCCTGAATGTCCAACTTGGTGTCTGCTGCCGCATAAGCAGTAGTAGAAGTGGACGAAAAGGGGATATAAGCAGCCCCTAAACTTAACACGGTGACGATCGCCAGCTTTTTCTTCATTCGAGACAAGACTTTCACTGCTCACACTCCCACTTTACTAGTTTTGCATTTTCCTATTGTAACATAGCCCCCCGTGCAAAAAAAGAAAAACCGGGGTTTTCCACCCCGGCTTCCCTAATCCAACAAGTTAACCCATTTTATCGTCATTTTACAGGGAGTAGTTCGGCGCTTCCTTCGTAATTTGCACGTCGTGTGGATGGCTTTCCTTGAGCCCTGCTCCTGTGATGCGTACGAAAGTGGTGTCGTTTTTCAACTCTAGGAGAGTCCGTGTTCCGCAGTAGCCCATGCCTTGAACCAAACCGCCCACCATTTGATGCACGATGTCCTTCAAAGGCCCCTTGTAAGCAACGCGGCCTTCGATCCCTTCCGGCACCAGCTTTGTTTCGTCTTCCTGGAAGTAGCGGTCCTTGCTGCCTTCCTTCATTGCGGCAATGGAACCCATACCCCGGTATACTTTAAAGCGTCGGCCTTGATAAATTTCTTGCTCACCTGGGCTTTCTTCCGTCCCTGCAAAAAGACTACCGATCATCACAGCGTCCGCCCCAGCAGCCAACGCCTTTGTGATGTCACCGGAATATTTGATGCCACCGTCCGCAATAATCGGCACTCCGTACTCTCTTGCTACCGTAGCGCAGTCATAGATCGCGGAGATTTGCGGTACACCGATGCCGGCGATAACCCGTGTCGTGCAGATCGAGCCTGGGCCAATGCCCACCTTAACGATGGAAGCCCCAGCTTCAATCAAATCCCGGGTGCCGTCTCCTGTAGCCACATTGCCGGCAATGATCAGCAGATCCGGGTATTTGTCACGAAGGTTGCGCACCGTATTCAAAATATTGATATGATGACCGTGCGCCGAGTCTACAACTAAAACGTCGACGCCAGCTTCAACCAGCGCCGCAGCACGCTCCGTCGTGTCCTTAGACACACCGACAGCCGCTCCAACGACAAGACGCCCTTGAGAGTCTTTTGCAGCGTTAGGGAACTGAATGGCTTTCTCGATGTCCTTGATGGTGATGAGGCCCTTCAGTACATAATTTTCATCCACCAGAGGCAGCTTCTCGATCTTATGCTTTTGCAGGACAATTTCCGCTTCTTGCAGCGTTGTACCAACAGGTGCAGTAACCAAGTTTTCCTTCGTCATGACGTCTTCGATTTTCATCGAATAATCATGTACGAACCGCAAATCCCGATTGGTAATGATACCCACCAGCTTGTTCTCTTCATTCACGATCGGCACGCCGGATATCCGGTATTTGCTCATCAACTCTTCAGCGTGATAAACTCGATGTTCCCGAGTCAGGGAAAATGGATTGGTAATGACGCCGCTCTCGGAGCGTTTTACCCGATCCACTTCTCCGGCTTGATCAGCAATAGATAAATTCTTGTGTACAATCCCAATTCCGCCTTCACGGGCAATAGCGATGGCCAGTACAGCCTCCGTTACCGTATCCATGGCTGAACTGAGCAGCGGTATATTTAGCTTCAGGTTACTTCCCAACCGGGTAGAAACATCTACCTGTTTTGGTCCAAACACCTCAGACCGACGGGGCACCAGCAGCACATCGTCAAATGTTAAACCTTCCTTTTCAAACTTGTTTTCCCACACGTTTTTTAACCCCCCCTGTTAGAATACCCTTTAAATATTATTGGTAGTGTAACAAACCCCCTTTTTTCATGTCAAGGCAGCACGTTACGTTTTTTCACTTCTTAGCCTGTGTAACTAAGCATTGGTTCTATGCTGGGAAAAAATTAACGTTTTTTCGTGCTTTTTATGCCTTAAAAGGGAGAAAACAGCACCAACACGCTGCTGCGTCACCGTTCTAATGCGCTGTATATAATGAAGTTTTAACTTTAAACTAATAATCAACCCGGCACGATAATCGTGGCTATCTCCCCAGATCTCGGCTTCACTTGGCCCAAGTCTCATCTCGAGATGGTACGGTCTGACCGGGGACTGGTTCGAGTACGGACGGCCAAACGCAACAAAAAACCCCGCACGTAATCGTGCGAGGTTCATTGTGCTTGGCAACGTCCTACTCTCCCAGGACCCTGCGGTCCAAGTACCATCGGCGCTGGAGGGCTTAACGGTCGTGTTCGGTATGGGAACGCGTGGTTCCCCTCCGCCATCATCACCAAACGTACAAGGCTTATGCCCTGAAAACCGGATGCGAAGCAATCGCGCTAGATTATCTATTACCTGTGTTGGCTTCCGAAGTGCACCTCCAAAGAGGTGCTA
>NZ_CBQR020000148.1 GCF_000455485.1 Gorillibacterium massiliense | reverse complement strand
AGTCATTCCCTCCTGCTCTTTCAAATTATTCTCACCATTATTTTGTCAGCTCAAATTTAGTTCTAGCAACTTCCATCTCATTTCGTTTCCAAATCGCAGAATAAGTCCCTAGGCTCCAATCTTTATTTTTCAATGTTAACGAGTAACCTGTGATATGTTTTGTTTCTGTCCACTCCATCTCCTGTATGATTTCACCAGTATTCAAATTGATGATCTCAATTCTTGATTTTACGTTATCAGTAGCACTTCCAATACTATATTCAGCTTGTACTAAAATATCTTTTGAATTATCAAATTTCGTCTTTGGATTTGCTATCCTCATATTCGTATCGTTCGTCTCGTAGCCAAGTTCAATTATGTAAGGTTTATCGTCCTTACCATTTGATTTTAGTGTATTACAACCAGAAACCAAAAAGATTGAAATGACAGATGCGATAAAAAGCAACCAGCGTATTTCACATTTTGATTTCAATATATAACTTCCTTTCAATTATTTATTATGGAGAGCCTCGACGAAATAATTCCATAAAATGAAATTACCCCGCCAGCCAAAGCCAGCGGGGATTTATCATGCCTACTTCACCACAAACTCCACCTGGGTACCATCCGGATACTGCTCCAACTGATTGCTAACCCAAGATCCTGCCCCACGGTTATCTGCCGGGTGTATGTATTCGATGTTCGCTCCGGCCCCACCTTCCATACACATAGCCATCGGCCATTCGTCCCGGTCATATCCCTTCTTCGTAGGTATACCACGTAATGATGCTTCCCGGTGTTTGTCCGCATCTTTACGGTCAATCGTACACACCGCTGATTCACCAGCTGCAATAGCATCTTTTATGTGCTTCCCGGTTTCCGGGTAACGCTCCAAAGGAAAGATGATTCTTACGATGGCTGTGTTCGGAGCAGATGGCTCTGGTTCCTTCTGCTGCTGTAGATAAATGACGACCAGTATTACAAAAATCAGTAAAGTAAGGATAGAGGTGATGCGTTTCTTAGTCATGATGTTCACTCCGTTTCGCCTATCTTTTTTCGTTATAGGAGAAGAGGATTCCTGCTTGTCAAAGAAAAGAATCCTCCCACAAATTCATTGAACTCGTGAGAGGCTTCCATTTAATTTTGGAGGGGCTGAATGAGCAAGACTTCAAAGTAAAACAAGGAGCCCGATGTAATCTGGCCCCTTGTTCTATTGTTACTTCTGATATTCGTTTCGCAGGATACTCATCAGGATGCGGTCAAACTTCTGACCATCCCGAAGCACTGACTCTCGCATCGTGCCTTCTACTTGGAATCCGACTTTCTGGTAAGCATGGATTGCTCTTTTGTTGTAACTAATGACATCGAGTCCGATTCGATTTAAATTCAGTTCGCAGAACCCATACCTTAAAATCAATCGCAACGCATCAGTCCCGTAACCTTTGCCTCGAAAATTCGGATCTCCGATGCCAATTGCCATTTTTCCACATTGATTATTCCATTCCATTCTGAATAGAGCAACAAATCCAATAAGTGTGTCGTCTTCGAGCGTTCGCAAACGAAATTCCAGACTATTTGAACTATTCTCAATCGATTTCTCGAATGATTCTACCGATCTTGGTATAGCGAACTCGGTATCTAAATTCCTTAAATAATCCGCATCTTCACTCCATAATGCCAATGCCGCAGCATCTTCGGGACGACTAGCACACAAACGAACCAATTGCCCACAAAAAAGAGAATGATTATTCGACAATGATATCCTCCATATCTCACAAACGGAGGCAAGTTAATAAAGCTGCCCCCTGTTTATGTTTGTATTTGAAAACCTTATGAAATTCAGGGTAGCAATCATTGGCCACACTCCTTTGTCATATTAATAAGATTCTACAATGACTTTCTTCTAAAAAACAGTCCTATTCGGGGACAGGCTGCCGGGATGATCGCGGATCCTCCAAAGAGCTTCGCCCAGCAGAGTTTGCCTTTTTATAGAGGCTCGAAATCAAGAAGGATTTTCCGTGGTGTTACGAAATGATTCTATCTCCATGTTGCCAAGCCACACAAAAAAGAAGCCTCCCACAAGTTCACTGAACTCGTGAGAGGCTTCCG
>NZ_CBQR020000147.1 GCF_000455485.1 Gorillibacterium massiliense | reverse complement strand
CTCCCACAAGTTCACTGAACTCGTGAGAGGCTTCCGTTTAATTTTGCAATAGTGGCAGCTCAGATAACCTACGCCTGATTAGGCTTTAGGTTATCAGATTACATCATGCCGCCCATTCCGCCCATGCCGCCCATGTCAGGCATAGCCGGCTTGTCTTTTTCCGGTTTGTCGGCGATGACAGCCTCGGTGGTGAGGAACATGGCCGCAACGGAAGCTGCGTTTTGCAGCGCGGAGCGGGTAACCTTGGTCGGGTCGACGATACCGGCTTGGAACATGTTGACCCATTCGCCGGTAGCGGCGTTGTAGCCGATGCCTTTGTCTTCCTTCTTCAGGCGCTCAACAACAACGGAGCCTTCTTGGCCTGCGTTGGTGGCGATGATGCGAACCGGCTCTTCCAGAGCGCGGAGCACGATGTTGACGCCGGTTTGTTCGTCGCCATTGGCTTGAACTGCGGCTACTGCAGCGTATACGTTCACCAGGGCGGTACCGCCGCCGGAGACGATGCCTTCTTCAACCGCAGCGCGGGTGGAGTTAAGGGCGTCTTCGATGCGCAGCTTGCGCTCTTTCAGCTCAGTTTCGGTAGCAGCGCCGACTTTGATGACGGCTACGCCGCCGGCCAGCTTGGCCAGACGTTCTTGCAGTTTTTCTTTATCGAACTCGGAAGTGGTTTCTTCCAGTTGGATTTTAATTTGTTGGATGCGGGAGCCGATGTCTTTCTTGTCGCCTGCGCCATCCACGATGATGGTGTTTTCTTTGGTCACGCGAACTTGACGGGCACGGCCCAATTGCTCGATGCCAGTGCTCTTCAGGTCAAGACCGAGTTCTTCGGTGATGACTTGGCCGCCGGTCAGAGCAGCGATGTCTCCCAGCATGGCTTTGCGGCGGTCGCCAAAGCCAGGGGCTTTAACGGCTACGCAAGTGAAGGTGCCGCGCAGTTTGTTGACGATCAAGGTAGCTTGTGCTTCGCCTTCTACGTCTTCGGCAACGATCAGCAGCGGACGGCCTTGTTGCACGATTTTTTCCAAAACCGGCAGGATCTCTTGGATGTTGGAGATCTTCTTGTCGGTGATCAGGATGTACGGTTCGTCCAGTACAGCTTCCATTTTGTCCGTATCGGTGATCATGTACGGAGAGATGTAGCCGCGGTCAAACTGCATGCCTTCTACCACTTCCAGATCGGTGGTGAAGCCTTTGGATTCTTCAACGGTTACAACGCCGTCATTGCCCACTTTTTCCATAGCTTCGGCGATCAGTTGACCCAACTCGTCGTCAGCAGCGGAGATTGCAGCAACTTGCGCGATGGATTGCTTGCCTTCGATCGGCTTGGCGATTGCGGCCAGTTCTTCAACGGCAGCTCTCACAGCCTTCTCGATACCGCGGCGGATGACCATCGGGTTAGCGCCGGCGGTTACGTTTTTCAGGCCTTCGCGGATCATCGCTTGAGCCAGAACCGTAGCGGTGGTGGTGCCGTCACCGGCAACGTCGTTGGTTTTGGTAGCGACTTCTTTAACCAGTTGAGCGCCCATGTTTTCGAAAGCGTCTTCCAGTTCGATTTCCTTAGCGATGGTAACACCGTCGTTGGTGATCAGCGGGCTGCCGAATTTCTTTTCCAATACGACGTTGCGGCCTTTCGGGCCGAGGGTTACTTTTACTGCGTTTGCAAGGGCGTCAACCCCGCGCAGCATGGCGCGGCGTGCGTCTTCGCTAAACTTGATATCTTTAGCCATTAGTTATTAACCTCCTGGTCATTGTGGGATAAGTATAGAACCGGCCGCCTAGGGGCCGGCGACAAGTCATTGCTTTCGCTCGCGATGCCTTAAGCCAGAACGGCCAAAATGTCGCTTTCGCGCATAATCAAAAGCTCACGGCCTTCAAATTTCACTTCAGTCCCAGCATATTTGGAGAAGATGACACGGTCGCCTTCTTTAACTTCCAACGGTACACGCACACCGTCTTTGAGGACGCCGGCGCCTACAGCAACGACTTTCCCTTCCTGCGGTTTCTCCTTAGCCGTTTCTGGAAGAACGATACCGCTTGCAGTGGTCTCCTCCTTCGCAATTGCTTCGAGCACAACGCGATCACCCAAAGGTTTGATCATGGAAAAACTGCCTCCTTTTGATATGTAGATTTAGCACTCGACCATCATCAGTGCTAACAACAATTTCTATGATAATAATTTTGCCTGGAATTTGCAAGTGAATTCTAGGTAAAAAGCGAATCATTTTGCCCCGTACTCGGCTTCCCATCTTTTTTCCGCTTCCAGTTGCTTCCGGTAAATTCTTCGAGACAGCGTCACACTAAGCTCATACAGCAAAATCAAGGGGAGCACGATGAGCAAATTGGACATTAAATCCGGAGGAGCGATCAAAGTGGACAGCACCACCAGTACGAAGTAGGCGTACCGGCGCATTTTTTTCAGCCGCAATGGGTTCAAGATCCGGAGCTTCGTCAAAAACATAATCAGCACCGGCAGCTCAAACAGCAGCGCCACCGGCATGACGATATTGAGCATGAACGAAAAATACTGATTAATGCCGTACATTTCCTCCACATGCAGGCTGCGGTTCAGGCGGATGGCAAACTCCAGCGCCATTTGAAACACGACCAGATAGGCAAAGGCAACGCCCGCCAGAAACAGCAGGACGGAGATGGGAATGTACTTGAGGGTCGCTTTGCGTTCTGCCGGGTGCAGACCGGGGCGGACAAACGCCCAAAGCTGGTACAAGGTAAAAGGCAGGGTGATGCCGACGGCGATGAAAAACGCCAGCTGCATATAGATGCGGATCGAATCCCCCGGGGACAGCGCGTGCCATACCGTGTCTTTGGCGTGACCGACTCCTTTAAGGAAGTCCAATACGGGAACGGAGAGGAAAAAGCCCCCGATCATCGAGACCACCAGCATGGCGACAATCCAGATGATGCGCCGGCGAAGCTCCGTCAGATGCTCCGTAAGCGACATCCCTTGGTTCTCCGTTTCATGCTCTTTTTCACGATCCTGATTCATCGGTTACCCCATTAATCCGGAAGCCTGCGCTTGCGGTTCGGTGTTTGTTGGTCATCTGTCGACTGCTCCGTCTGGTGAACAATCACATCCTCGGAACGGATCTCTTTGCGGATGGGCGGCTTCAATTCTCTGGGCGGCTGCTGCTGAGTTTGGGTATCTTCAACGTCGTCCATTATATCTTTGGCGCCTTTTTTGAATTCGTGCAGCGTTTTGCCGAAAGCACGTCCCAGCTCCGGAAGCTTATTCGGGCCAAAGACCAGCAAAGCGACAATGACGATTAAAATAATCCCTACGACACCGGGTCCGTGAAACATGGCAGTTCATCCCTTTCATCATATAAAAATAAAACTGTTTATCGTTTGTTATCCATCGTTTAGCCTGCAGGACGTTACAGTAATATTAATTCACGCATCCAGACGAACGGTTTCAGCATCCGTGCAAGCCGCCGTAGCCCATAGCCACGATCTCTTGCCGGGTGATGATCTCACCGGCGCAGATCCGGGGCAGCAAAACGTCGAAGGATGTGTACGGATCGTGCATCACACAACCCGGCAATCCCATGACCGGCACTCCGTCCAGGTAAGCCATCATCAGCATGGAGCCGGGCAGCATCGGCGTCCCGTAGCTGACGATGTTGGCTCCGGAGCGGCGGATCGCACCGGGGGTACGGTCGTCGGGATCGACGGACATGCCACCGGTGACGAGGATGAGATCGACGCCCATCTCCCGAAAGCGGTGGATTTCCTGGACGATGCCGTCACTGTCGTCCGGGACAAGACGCTGCTCGACGACCTCAGAGCCGAGGTCCGCCAGCTTAGCCCGCACCACCGGGCCGAACTTGTCTTCGATCAGCCCTTTGAACACCTCGCTGCCGGTGGTGACGAGACCGGCCCGGAGCGGCTTAAAGGGCTTTACCCAAACCGGTCCGCCTTGCGCACCGGACCGCTCAAGCGCCGCCGCCTCCACCCGCGCCACCCGTTCCTCCTCGGTGACGAGGGGAATGACGCGGCAGGCGGCAACGGTTTGCCCCGCCTTGACGGCGGTATCGGTGCGCAGCGTGGACACGACCACCTGCTCGACGGCGTTGGCGCCGTCGACAAAGGTCCGGTCCACCTTCACCAAACCGCTCAAGGCGGCATTCAAGCTGACCTTGCCCTCATGGGGCTCGGTCAGCGCGATGTTTGCGCCGGCGGCGGCAGCGGCAAGGCGACGGGCCGCGTCGTCTTCATGCAGCCAGCCCTCCGCCAGGCGCAAAATGTAGATATGCTCCTTGCCGATGCGGAGGAGCGCCGGGATGTCCTCCTCTCGGATGACATGCCCTTTGCGAAACAAACTGCCCTTGAACGTTCCGGGCAGAATCTGCGTCAGATCGTGAGCGAGCACCATGCCTACCGCATCCTCGACCCGCACCTCTTGGAGCATGGATTCCGCCCTCGTCATGAATGATCTTCCGAATCTGTCCGCTGCGACAGGATTCCGAGAGCATGGGGCAATTGATCGATCACAGCCGCGAGGGATTCGTGCACCCCTTTAGGGCTGCCGGGCAGGTTGATGATCAACGTCCGGTTGCGGATGCCGGCTACAGCCCGGGAGAGCATCGCCCGGGGCGTCCGCTGCATGCCGGCAGCACGCATCGCTTCGGGGATGCCCGGAGCCAGCCGATCCACCACCGCCATCGTCGCCTCCGGTGTCACGTCCCGAGGCGAAAAGCCCGTTCCGCCTGTGGTCAAAATCAAATCCGATTGATAGTAATCCGCCATCTCAATAAGAGAAGCCATAATTTCCTTTACTTCATCCGGTACAATACGGTACTCAACGATCTCGCCCTGCAGCTCTTCCTCCACCATCTCGCGGATGACCTGAGCGCTGGTATCCTCCCGTTCGCCCCGGGAGCCTTTATCGCTGGCCGTTAAAATCGAAACTTTCCAGCGCATGGGATTCGCCTCGCTTTCTTGTCGGAGCTTCTTTCATAATGGATTGCGGCTTCGCCTAAGGAAGTATAAACATTCGCGAGGCTTCAAGGTGCGGCGGTTTCCCGTTTATAATCCCCGCTTTTGCCCCCCGTTTTCTCGAGCAGCCGCGTCATCCCCAGCTCCATCCCTTTATCCAGCGCCTTACACATATCATATACCGTCAACGCCGCGGCGCTTGCCGCCGTCAGCGCTTCCATCTCGACGCCCGTAGGCCCTGTCGTCCGTACGGTGCAGACGATGCGAAGCTCATCGGTTCCGTTGTCGGAAAAACGGATATCCGCCCCGGACAGCGGCAGCGGATGACACATAGGAATCCAATCGGAGGTTTTTTTCGCCGCCATGATCCCGGCTACCTGGGCTACCGCCAAAACGTCGCCCTTTTTCACCGTCCCTCCTTTGATCGCCTCCAGCGTCTCCGGCTTCATGCGTACAAAAGTCTCGGCCACAGCCGTTCGCAGCGTGTCCGGTTTTCCCGCCACATCCACCATACGGGCGCGGCCTTGTTCGTTAAAATGGGTCAAACCTTCATTGTGAGCCACGCAGCACCTCCTTTTTCTCTCTATCGCGGCATATCCGCCGTTCTCGTTATAACCCCGCTTGGTCAATCCATGGTGCCTGCAGATCTTTTTCGCTAAAAAAACAGCTTTCCGTCAGTACGGCGTCGGCATATTGATCATACTTTCCGAAAGGAACCCGCTCAACAATCTGAAGATCAAAGGCAAGAGCGAGCTTAAATGGTGCTGACGAGGCCGGAAGATCGCCTAGAAAACGGTCATAATAACCGCCGCCATATCCGAGTCTGCCGCAACCGGAATCAAAAGCGACGCCGGGAAGAAGCAAAAGCTCGGCTTTCGAGAAATCCTCCACCAGCGGGCAAAGCTGCGATGGCTCGCGTATTCCCCAGACGCCCGGCTCCAGATCGGAAAGGCCGGATGTCCGCCGCCACTCCAGCCTTTTTGGGGCGGATCGCGAAACCGGGGCGGCTACCGAAATCCCCCTCTGCCAAAAGCGCTCAATCAGCGGCAAGATATCGATCTCCCGGCCAAAGGGCATATAAACCAGCACCAGCGAGTCCGGTGAAAAAGGAAATGTCGCCAGCAATTGCTCAGCTCGGTCGCAAATAGCCTGGGAATACCGGCTGTGCAGGTCCGGCTGAAGCGAAGAACGAAGGGCGATGATCCTTCGGCGCATATCTTCTTTTTGGATGCGAATCACGTTTGACGCAAGCACGAAAGCATCACTCTTCATTAATAATGATAGTCGAATTGAAAGTACTTTTATTTTATCACAGCGCCCTTTGAAGAAAAAGCAAATCGGACGTTGCCGCCCCTACCCGACCTTTCTATGCTTTTTTTGCGGAAAGTTTAGGTATAGAAAGCCGTTTCCGCTTCTGCTTTCCCGGCGTTTCAGGTAAACTGATAATGGAGTGAGTATTTAATCACTCGATGCAAACCAGAATTTAGAGTTGGAGGATGTACCGCCATGCTTCTGCAGGCTGTCAATATCAGCAAAAGTTACGGCGTCACCAGTATTTTGACGCAAATTTCGATGCAAGTGAACGAAAGGGAAAAAATCGGCCTGGTCGGCGTGAACGGTGCCGGAAAATCGACCTTTTTGCAAATTATTGCCGGGGAAATGTCCTATGACAGCGGCGATATCTATAAAGCGAAGGAAGCTCGCATCGGCTATCTGGCCCAAAACAGCGGCCTCTCTTCGAACAAAACCATCTATGAGGAAATGCGGGAGGTCTTCGCATCTCTCATTGCCGTGGAGAAGGAACTACGGGATCTGGAAATTGCCATGGCCAGCCCCGAGCTGCACCAGGACGCCAAGCGCTATGAAGACACCCTGAACCGCTATGCTGCACGCTCCGAATGGTTCCGGGAAAAAGGCGGCTACGCCATGGAGGCGAAAATCCGCGGCATCTTAGGCGGCATGGGATTCGGCGATTTTCCGCCCGACACGATCATCAACACCTTGAGCGGAGGCCAAAAAACAAGATTGGCTTTGGCGAAAATGCTGCTGCAGGAGCCGGACTTGCTGCTCTTGGACGAGCCGACCAACCATCTTGATATCGCCACTCTCACTTGGCTAGAAGATTATTTGCGGGGATATCCTGGCGCCATCGTCGTCGTCTCTCACGACCGTTATTTTCTCGATGCTTTGGTGGGCACTATCTATGAAATCGAGCGGAAAACGTCGAAGCGCTATACCGGCAACTACTCCCGTTTCATTGAGATAAAAGCGGCGGAATACGAATCCCAAATGAAGCTGTACGAGAAACAGCAGGATGAGATCGCCCGCATGGAAGATTTCATCCAAAAAAACATCGTCCGGGCGTCCACGACGAAACGCGCCCAAAGCCGGCGCAAGGCGCTGGAGAAAATGGACCGCTTGGACAAACCGATGGGGGATTTGAAGCGCGCCTCTTTTTCCTTTCAGATCGACCAGACTACCGGCAAGGATGTTTTGGAGGTAAACGGGCTGAGCTTTTCGTTTGACGGCGCAACCAAGCTGTTTCAAAACGTCGACTTCCAGTTGAACCGCGGGGATACAGCGGCTCTCATCGGGCCGAACGGCATCGGCAAATCGACGCTCCTCAAAATCCTCACAGGAGATCTGCAGCCGGACACCGGCCTGTTCCGCTGGGGGGCAAACGTAAAGCTGGGCTATTACGATCAGGAACAAAAGGAATTGAACCCGCAAAACACCGTGCTAGAGGAGCTGTGGAGCGCCTACCCCCATCTGGAGGAAGCGCGTATCCGGACCGTGCTGGGCAATTATCTGTTCAGCGGAGAAGATGTTTTCAAGAAGATCTCATCTCTTAGTGGCGGTGAAAAAGCCCGGGTCTCACTGGCCAAGCTGATGCTGCTGAATGCCAATGTGCTGATTCTGGACGAACCGACCAACCACCTGGACCTGTATAGCAAGGAAGTGCTGGAAGCCTCCCTCATGGATTACGAGGGGACGCTGTTATTCATCTCCCATGACCGCTACTTTCTGAATAAAATGGCGGAACGTATTTTAGAGATGTCGTCTTCAGGAATCGAACCTTATCTCGGTAATTACGATGATTACACAGAGAAAAAGCGCGAGCTGGCGGAAATGCGCGATAATGGAGAGATTCCGGCTGCCGTCAGCGGTTCATCCACTTCCTCCGTTGATCGAAAAACAACCGTTCAACCCTCCGTCAGTGAATCGTCACCCAAAACGTCGGATTACGAAGCGGATAAGCTGGCCAAGCGGGAAGAAAGAAGCCGCCAGCGAAAAATCGAACAGACCGAAAAAGACATCGCCCGGCTGGAAGAGGAAATCACCGCTCTTGAAGAAGAACTCGCTTCTCCCGATGTGTATAACGATTACGTGCTTGTCCAGGAAAAGAACGAAGCGATCGTTGCCCGCAAAGAGGGGCTCGCCCGCTGCTATGAGGAATGGGAGACACTGATGGAAGGTTGACTTCTTGATTTTCCACTCAAAGGAATTTCAGGATTGGATAGATATGGTTATCCACCTTATCCACATGCTTATCCACATTATTAACGTCATGTAAAGCCCGTTGTCGCAAGGTTTTCGTCACAAATCGTCAAATCTATCCCCATTATCCACAAAACCTGTCGATAAGTTATCCGCAAAACCATCAACAACGCCGATGCCCGTTTCATCTTGTTTTTTGGATTTATACACAAAAGTAAAAGGAGTGTGGATAACTTCTATCCACACTCCTTATTTATGCACACGCGGCGGACTGGTACTCAATTTGCGTAAGACAGCCCTTCGAACACGTCGAAGGCCTGCAAATCGCTTCCCTTCAAGCCGACGAAATCTTCCACCTCAAACCATCCTTGACGGCTTCCATCTTTAGATACCACTAGACACCAAGCGATATCGTCCGAAGATTTAATCAACACTTTATCTCCCGGCTGCAGCGTCCAGCCAGTTTCGGCGCTGCCTTTGTCTTTCAAGAGAGCAAAGCTTTTCAACACCGTGACTTCGGTGTTCATGTCATATAATGCCCTTGGGATTGCCTCCAACTTGCGGTCAGCCGTTAAGCGGTAGTCTTGCTCGTGAAACCAGGTTTGCAAAATCTGCCCCCGCTGCCGGGAGGTGACCAGCGTGCCGTCTCCGTTCAGAGTGACGGAGCTGCCGCTGCCTTGAATTTTACCGAGACTAATCACGTTGCCGCCTTCATCGATGGAAAAATACATCGTTTTCGGATCGGAGCTGGGGCCTTCCTCAGGGATGGCAATTTCCCGGTAACGGTCGCTTTTATCCAGATCAACGATGGCAATCGAGCCCGTCAAATTGTTGGCCAATCCGGCATATTCCTTGCCGTTGACCTGCAGCTTCAGCTCGTAATCCCCTTTCTGTCCGCAAAAGGTGATCACATCGGCCAAGCTGTCGCCGTTCAAATCCACCGCCAGCTGCCGGCATTCTTTTTCCACCTGGTCATTAGGAGACTCCGGCATGGTAAAGAGCTCAGCGATCTTTTTGCTTAACCCATCGTTATAGGAATAACCCGCATCAAAATCGATGGACCGGCTGGAGATCGTCATATGTTTTCCGTCGCTGCTTACAAGGGTAACCAGCAGATCGTCCCTCACTCCCAATCCCGGGTTTGCTGCTGCAGTCGCAGCAGGCTCCGCAGTCCTTTTCGTCCCTGTCCCGGTTCCGGCATTCGCTCCGGTAGACCGCTTCAGTTCCAGAAAACCGACGGCTTCAGCCCATTTGACTACAACAGCGGGATCCGTATAGCGGCTCACAGCCCCGGAACTACGGTTAACGGCATAAAGAAGATTGATAGCCGCATAATTTCCCGGATATTTGGATTTTATCGAGTCCGCGCTAAGGCTTACAGGGCTTGGCGAACCCATGGGCGAAACCGTCGGTCCCAGCGGTTTGTTCGGCTGAGTCTCGATTCCAGGCTTCACCGGGGTAACCGGATTCGATAGGCTGGGTGGACTGGATTTCGTCGTCCCCTTTTGATGCTGTTGGGATGGAGACGGCAAAGCCGTTGGAGCCAACACTGGAGTAGGACGAGCCGAAGCACGGGTAGTCGATACTGGTGCCGTTGCCGAAAGATCTGCGGACACTGTCGATTTTGGAGCCGTTGAATTTGTCGCCCCTGTTGTTTTTGTCCCGTCCTTCTCTTTGCTCACTCCGCCGCACCCTGCGACTCCGACGGCAAGGGCTAGAGAAAGAACACCGAGTCCGACCAACATCCGCTTTTTCACAGGAACCTCCCCTTTCCTCGCTGCTTTATCGCCTCATGTGCCCTATGGGTACCTTACGGTAAAAATGGTTTCCGGCCACTATCATTCTCCTATATGAAACGATAGAAAAGGAGAGAAAGTTGCATGGCTAGACAAATTCCTCCTGCATTTCCGAACTGTCGGTGACTAGTCGCGGAAAACCGGCTCGGCTCCAAAGCCACAAAGGAGTATGCACATCGATAGGCGCAAGGCCGCTTCCGGCCAGTGCTTTTTCCCACGCATCCGCGGTTATTCGCCTGTCTTCGGCAGAACCTTTTAATATATTCGCAGAACATAGCCCCAATCGGACCGTGCCTTGCAAAATGTGCGTATCTGCAGCAATAGTGATGAGTTCCCTGGATTTCCATTTCACTCCCGCGTAGGTTTCCAGCACATACAGCCAATAGTTGAAGATTTTCGGGCCGGACAGATAGGGAAACTCCGCTTTTCGCTTGGTCTGCATCATCGATTTTAATTCGGCTATGTCAAAATGGGCGGATTCGAGCAATCCGGACACGTCTCTCTTTTCCGAAGAGTGTGCGATGCCAGCAGCGACCTTTTGCCAAATCTCCGGGTGCCGGTTGGGTTGCAGGGCAACGCGGTGCTTATGCAGCCCTTGACGCAAAGCATCCAGGTCGCATTCTGCGGCAGTGAGCGGATGAAAGACCCAGCGCGTGTCCTCGTCTTGGTACGTGCGGGCAACCGCCTGCCATAATGCATACGCGCTTCTTTGATAATTCAAAGACATACCCAAAGTGAGCACGCCCAGACAATCGTCCCGTGAGACAATGCCGGTCAAAGCATCTTCCGGCATCGTTTCGCCGCCAAGCCGGCCCTCGGCATACATCTGCATAAGCCTGTTAATATTTTCGAGAAACGCAGTCTTCTGCACGCTCCTTTGTCATTCCTTTCTTGGTGTACGACCCCTCCATATTTTAGCACTTTTCGCAAACGAAAACAGAGGAGCTCCTGGGAACTCCTCTGCCATATGAAGATAGGGGTTCTTTACTCTACTCGAAATCTTAAGGAATCAACAGCGCGTCAGGGGCACCTACGCTGTCATCTGCTGCCGTCTCCCCATTCGCAACCGCGTCGGCGCCGATACCGGAGCGGCATGCCCGGTTGCAGGCGGCGACAAAAGCTCGGGCGACGGCAAAGAGGATGTCTTTATCCTCGGCGCTGCCGGTGAATTCCTGATTTTCCGCTTCGATGATAATCTCCGCTTGGCCTCCCGCCGTTTCCCCAGCCGATAAGGAGTGCAGTTCCAGGTCAACGAACTCCACGGGAAACGGCATCGCTTGCTTGAGGCAGCCGATGAGCGCCTCTACCGGTCCTTGACCGACAGACGAATAGGAGGCGGAGCTTCCCGTTTCGTTGTCAGTGATGGTAGCCGAAGCAACGCGGGTCGTATTGCTGCCCGACACCACTTGGATATCGGCTAATGCAAACCGGTCCAAATTACGGTTAACCGCCGTTCCCGCAAGGGCGATCAGCTCGTCGTCGGTCACCGTTTTGCGGGTATCCGCGTATTCCTTGAAACTGGAGTAAAAAGACTCCATCTCCGTATCGGAAAGCCGGATGCCCAGTTCGCCGATTTGATGGCGGATGGCGTGGCGGCCGGAGTGTTTGCCCAGTACGATCATGCTGCGGGGGATGCCCATTTTTTCCGGGTCCATGATCTCGTAGGTATTGCGGCTCTTGAGCAGGCCGTCCTGATGAATGCCCGCTTCGTGGCGGAAGGCGTTTCGACCGATGATGGGCTTATTGAAGGCAATGGGAAAATGCATCGCCCGGCTGACCATGCGGGACGTCCGATAAATCTCCTCCGACCGGATTCCCGTCTCCGCTTGAAGCGCCAGCTTGCGGGTTTCAATGGCCATGGCCAGCTCTTCCAAAGAACAGTTCCCCGCCCGTTCGCCGACGCCGCCCACGGTCACTTCCACCTGGGTCACTCCTGCGCTGATAGCAGCTAAACTGTTGGCAACTGCGAGTCCGAGGTCATTGTGACAGTGAGCGCTGTACTCCACGGTGTCCCCGCCCCGTACGGATTGGCGCACACGGCGGAAAATGCCCGCATACTCGTCAGGCAGCGCATAACCGACCGTGTCGGGAATATTGATGATCGTCGCCCCTTCGGCAATGACCGCTTCAATCATCTCGAACAGAAACTCTTCTCCCGTCCGGGTGGCATCCATCGGGGAAAATTCAATGCGGTCCACAAATTGCTTGGCATAGGCCACGACATCCCGTGCCATGGCGATCACCTGCTCCCGGGATTTCCGCAGTTGGAAATCCAGATGGATATCCGAGGAGGAAAGGAACATGTGAATCCGGCGGAATGAGGCGTCCTCCGTCGCCTTCAGTGCAGCGTCGATATCTCCCTTGACGGAACGGGCGAACCCGCATATTTCCACGCCTTCGACGGCACGGGAAATGGCCTGTACCGCTTGAAAATCGCCTGGGCTGGAAATCGGGAAGCCGGGCTCCAAAACATCTACTCCAAGTTTAGCCAATTGATGAGCAAGACGGATTTTTTCTTCCGGGGTAAGGGACGCGCCGGGCGCCTGCTCGCCGTCTCTCAGGGTCGTGTCGAAGATGCGGATTCTTTTCATGGGGATCGCCTCTCTTTTCATTTTTTTTGGAAAATGCAAAAAACCCGCCGTCTCTTTTGAAAGAGACGACAGGTGAACTGCCGCGGTACCACTCTTCTTGCCCCGCTGCGCTTATCAGCAGGACCTCTCGTGCGGCGACAGGCGAGCCGCTTCATGGTGTGGAAGGCCTGATGCTGACAGGCACATGCACATTGCACATGAAGGTTGACTAACCTCCGCCGTCCCGTAACGGGGGACTCCCGGTTAGAGTGTAATTGCAGCAACCTCACCTCGCTGCGTCTTCCACTCTTCCGCTCCCGGGCGAGTTTCGCCAGCCCCGATACTGCGTCGCACCCACCCGCAGCTCTCTGATCATCGGATAACCTGCTACTGCTCCCGTTCCTTGCGTTTTCACTATTGGTTCATTGTTGGAAAATCAAAAAAGCCCGCCATCTCTTGCTATTGCAAGAGACGACAGGCTTAGCTATCGCGGTACCACTCTCGTTGGCCGACATGCGGCCCCCTCGACGGGTCAGTCATGCGCTCGCCGGATTTGCTCCAGTTGCGCTGCCTACCCGACCTTGTATCGGAGGTCAACCGTCAAAGCATAGAACGTCCGGCTTCTGCGTCTGCGCATCCCTATGGGCTTCGCCTGCTCCGCATGCCGACTAACGTCTTCCGCTTTGCCGCTCCCGGGCGAGTTCAAGGTCGTCTTTCGGCTGCGTCGCACCAACCCGCAGCTCTCTGATCGAAGGCGTAACCTCTACTGATCCCGTTCTTAGCGTTGTGATTTCCTTATTAAGGTTGAATTATAGTGGGTTCCCTAAGGGATGTCAATAGGCGGCCAATGCCTACGCCAGCACGTGCCGTTATTGCACCGACCAGTCCTCCAGCGATAGGAGCGGCTCCGCTTTCAGGTCGAGGGAGGCGAATTGCCCCCGCTCCCACTTGAGGAAAGCGGCGGCGCCGATCATGGCGGCGTTGTCGGTGCAGAGGCCCAGCGGCGGCGCGAGCAGCGGCACGCCGGCAGCCTGGCAGCGCTCCGCAAGCCGGTGCCGCAAACCGGCGTTGGCGGCGACGCCGCCGGCCAACACCAGCTGCTTCGCCCCGCAGGCCGCCACGGCCCGGAGGGCCTTCTCCGTCAGCACGTCGATGACGGATTCCTGGAAGCCCCGGGCCACGTGGTCGGCGGCCAGCGGCTCGCCCTTCATCCGCGCCTGGTTCAAGGCCGCCAGCACCGCCGACTTCAGCCCGCTGAAGCTGAAGTCGTAGGAGTCCGGCTCCAGCCAGGCGCGGGGCAAGGGCACGGCCGCATCCGCTTCCCGGGCCAGCCGGTCCACGTGGGGGCCGCCGGGGTAAGGCAGGCCCAGTGCCCGTGCCACCTTGTCATAGGCTTCCCCCACGGCGTCGTCCCGAGTACTGCCGATGACGCGGAAGCGGCCAGGGGCATCCACCAGGACGAGCTCCGTGTGGCCGCCGGAAACGACCAGGGACATGAAGGGATACGCCAGTTCGTGCACGAGGGCGTTGGCGTAAATGTGTCCCGCGATATGGTGAACCGCGATAAGCGGCAGGTTCAAGGCACAAGCCAATGCTTTTGCCGCCACCATGCCGACCAGAAGCGCGCCTACCAGTCCCGGTCCTTGGGTAACGGCGATAGCGGACAGCTCAGCAGGAGCGATGCCCGACTCCTTCAGCGCCTGCTCGATGATCAGCGTGATAGACTCCACATGCTGGCGGGAAGCCACCTCCGGCACGACGCCGCCGAACTGCTTGTGGGTCTCGATCTGGCTGGAGACGACGTTGGAAACAATGATCGTCCCATTTTCAATGACGGCAACGGAGGTTTCGTCACAGCTTGTCTCCACTGCAAGTATATAGCAGGACCGGTTGGACCGGTCCGGACGATTGTTCATCGGATTCCCTCTCTTTTCTGCATTTCATCCAAACGCTTGCGCTGCGTAAGCGGCATGCAGGTTTATTTCCGCAAATAAGGCTCCAAATCCGCCCACATGATGAGTGCGTCTTCGTTATTGTCCGTATAATAGCCTTTTCGGATCCCAGCGTCGCGGAAGCCCAGTTTGCGGTATAGGTTTTGAGCGATGTGGTTGGTTACCCGCACCTCCAAGGTAATCTTGGCGGCCCCCATAAAGCTGGCTGTCTTCATCAATTCCGAAACAAGCCGCTCGCCCAATTTGTATCCCCGGTATTTTTCTCTGACGGCGATATTGGTGATATGCGCTTCATCCATAATGAGCCACATGCCGGCATAACCGGCCATCTCCTCGGCGGCTTCCATCACCATGTAATGGGCAAAATGATTGTTCACCAGCTCGTTGTAAAACGCGCCTTCCGACCAAGGAGTCGTAAACGCTTCTTTTTCAATCGAGCATACATTCGAGATGTCATCCAGCTTCATCCTTCTGAAAACAAGCGGTGAATGGGGGTCGATCTTCACTATTTCACCCACGAGTCGCCCCTCCTTTCTGCTTCGCCAGCAGGTTGACTTCCGCCTCCGCCAATTGCGTATAGTTGGGCACCAGCCCATGGACGTCATCCTGCTCGCCAATACGGTAGCGTTCCTCCGCCAGCCGCCCTACCGCGCTAGCTCTCATATCGGAGGCAATGGCCAACGTTTCTCCCGACCATTTTTCGGCAAAAGCGGTGATGGCCTCGGCAAAACCCTCCGTCTCTCCGACGAACATCACCCTGGACGGCAGAACCCGCCCTTCATTCATCCGTGCCTGCAGCTGATCGTTCACTTGCCCAAGCCAGGCGTCCATCAAGCGGATGCCATCCCCCTGTAAACGAGCCCATTCTAAAGCCTCCTGAGGAAAATAACGCGCATTCCCGTCGGCAAGGCTTGCATCTTCCACCAATCCATTGGATCGGCTAGCGGCAAAAAGCGCCGTGTAAGCCTGGCCGCGGCGTGCATTCATCAGCGGGACGATCCAGGTTTCACCCGTCATAGCGGTGTAAACCTCTTTTTGCTCAGGAGAAACGGCATCCGCGATTTCAGCAGTTTCCGCCGGCATTACCGAACCTAGGGCCAGCGCCTCGAGACTGGAGATCCCCAGCACAGCAAGACCGAGTGTCCAGGCCATCGTTTTGGCCACGGTCACTCCGATGCGGACGCCCGTATACGAACCGGGACCGACCCCGACGGCAATGCCGTCCAAATCGCTGGGCGCAAGGGATAAGCTCTGCAACAGTTCCTGAATCATCGGAATCAAATAGATCGAATGATTCCGCTCTGCCTGAGAGTGTCTTTCTCCCAAAATATGCCCATTTTCCGTAATCGCTACCGTCAACGAAGAAGTGGATGTATCGATTGCCAAAAACCGTGGGCCTCTTGTCTCCTCTATTTGCAAGTCAGCCAATACGCTCATCGCAAAACCCCATTTTCTGTCATAGCCCGACACCAGGAAGCATATGGCTCGCCAAATGCATTTAAATGAAACGTCCTGCTTTCCGGACCCGTATATTCAATGAAAATGGATAACCGCTCATCCGGCAGAAGGGACTCGATAAGACTCGCCCATTCCACAAGAGTAACGCCTTCTCCATAAAAATATTCGTCCAAGCCTAGCTCACCGGCTTCACTCTCCGTGATCCGGTAAACATCCATATGATAAAGCGGCATCTTGGAGCCGGGATATTCCTTAATAATCGTGAAAGTCGGACTATTAACCGTCTCTTTCACACCCATGCAGGCGGCGATTTCTTTGGAAAAGGCCGTTTTGCCCGCTCCCAGGTCGCCATCCAGCGCGACGAGGCTTCCCGGAGTCAATCGTGCGGCCAATTCTCCCGCCAATCTCTTCGTGTCTTCCAGACCAAGAGATTCATAAGTGTATGCAAGGCCCATGGACATATGCCCGTTCCTTTCGTTTTCGCTGTTTTTGCCCAAATTTGTTAACGTTCCTTATTATAGCCCTCAACTATGCGGCTATCAAGAATAAGGAAGCGAGTCAATTGACAGCTTAACTATGAGGGAATATAATTAAACAGCTTAAATAATAAATAGTTTAAATAAATAGGGAGGAGAGACTGCGATCGACAACAACGTTAACGAATATGTGGAGAGAATCGCTCAATCGATGGATAAGCTGGGACGCGCCTTAGGTCCGGGAATGAACCAGTTTAAAGAATTCGGGTTGACCGCCCCGCAGTTAGCCATTATGGGTCTGTTGGATCTGCACGGCCCGAGCAAAATCACCTCCCTGGCCGAATGGCTGGACGTGAAGCCCAGCGCTGTAACGGTCATGATCGACCGCATGGAATCGGCTGAGCTAATCGCGCGAAGAGATGACGAATCGGACCGGAGGGTCGTGCTGGTCAGCATGACCGATTTGGGAAAAGAGATGATGGAAAAAGCAAGGGGCAAGTATTTGCAGATGCTGGCCAGCTATTTCAACCGTTTGACTTTGGACGAGCTGCGCACTTACACCGAAATCACCGAGAAATTGACTGGTATCGTTCAGAAAGAGAGCGCTAAGATTCCGTCCTGCCAGCATCAAGCTTCAACCGAAGCTCCATAAGAAAAACGTTTATCGACGTACATTCAAAGAAGACAGACCACATTTAGAGGACGTTTTTCTTGCGATATCAGGAAGTCAATGCTTCGAAGTTTATACTTGCTGATATCTTAATAAAGAGAATACAGGAGTGGTGTCGTGAAGAATATCATCCGTTTTTCCATTAACAACAAGTTTGCCATTTTGATCATGACGGTCATCGTCGTCGTCGCCGGGATGTACGCCGGCACGACGATGAAACAGGAAACGATCCCGAATCTTGAACTGCCTATTCTGACGGTTGTGGATGTTTATCCGGGGGCAACCCCCGATGAAGTCGTAGAGAAGATCACCACTCCTCTTGAGCAGCGGATCAAGAACCTGAACAGCGTCGATACAGTGAACTCCACCTCCATGGAGAACGCCGCTTCTATTATCGTTCAATACAAATACGGCAAAGACATGAGCAAGGCCGAGACGGAACTGAAGGAAGCCATTGCCGACTTCACGCCGCCGACCGGAGCGCAAGCTACTCAAGTATCCAAAATCAGCTTCAACTCCTTCCCTGTCGTATCGCTGAGCATCAGCGGCGATAACCTGGAGGACATAACCAAGCTGGTGGAAAACGAGATCAAACCGAATCTGGAAGGAATCGACGGCGCAGGCACCGTCTCCATTTCCGGCCAACAGGAGAAGGAAGTTCGGTTAACCTTTAAAGAAGAGAAAATGAAAGCCCTCGGCCTAAGCGAGGATACGGTAAAAGGCATCATTCAGGGCTCGGCGGTAAAAGCCTCCCTTGGTATGTTTACGCTGGGCAAATCCGAACAATCCATCGTTGTTGACGGCAGCGTCACGACTTTGGACGATTTGAAAAACATCGCCATCCCCGTCATGCCTACAGTAGCAGGCGCTGGAGCAGGTGCAGCGATTGGTGCGGGCAACGCCGCAGGCGCTGGGATGGGCAATGCTGCAGGTGCTGGAGCTGGCGCAGCTGCCGGTGCGGGCAACGCCGCAGGCGCTGGAGCGGGTGCAGCAGCTGGTGCAGGTAATGCCGCTGGTGCTGGTGCCGGAGCGGGAGCTAACTTGGCAGCCGGTCTGCCGACCGTTAAGCTTGCAGACGTAGCTGACGTTGAGCTTGTCACCAAATCCGACTCCATCTCCCGGACCAACGGGCAAGATTCCATCGGCATCAACATTACCAAATCATCCGATGCCAATACCGTTAAGCTTGTCAACGAAGCGAAGAAACAAGCCAAACAGGTCGAAAAGGATCATCCCGGCGTCAAAGCCATCGTCATGCTGGACCAAGGCAAGCCCATTGAAGAATCGGTCAGCACGATGTTGAACAAAGCGCTTTTCGGAGCCCTTTTCGCAATTATCGTCATCATGTTGTTCCTGCGGAATCTCCGGACGACGATTATTTCCGTCGTTTCCATCCCGCTGTCACTGTTGATTGCCCTTTTCGTACTCAAACAGCTGGACGTATCGCTCAACATCATGACGTTAGGGGCTATGACCGTCGCCATAGGACGGGTCGTAGACGACTCGATTGTCGTTATCGAGAACAACTTCAGACGGATGTCCATGAGCTCCGAAAAGCTGAAAGGCAGAGCGCTCATCGTCGACGCCACCCGGGAAATGTTCACCCCGATCCTGTCGTCTACTTTGGTCACCATCGCCGTGTTCCTGCCTCTCGCTTTGGTTAGCGGCATGGTCGGCGAGCTGTTCCTGCCTTTTGCCGAAACGATGGTTATCGCCCTGCTAGCCTCATTGCTGGTCGCCGTTACTGTTGTGCCGACCATGGCGCACCTGACCTTCCGCAAAGGTTTGAAAAAGAAGCATAGCCACGAAGAAGGCACAGGCGCTTCTAGCCGCTATTACCGCCGGATCTTGAACTGGACGCTGAACCACAAAGCGATTACCTCCATCATCGCCGTTGTGCTGTTGGTGGGAAGTTTATTCCTGTCCAGCGTCGTCGGCGTCAGCTTCCTGCCGGAAGAAGAACAGAAATACGCTCTTGTCACCTACAAGCCTGCACCGGGTACGCTCTTTGATGATGCTGCGAAAACAGCCGAGCAAGCTGATGCGATGATCCGCGCCCGGGAAGGCGTCATGAATCTGCAGTACTCCGTCGGCGGTTCGGGCATGGGCGGAATGATGGGTGGAATGATGGGCGTTGGAGGCGGCAATTCGGGTCTCTTTTACGTCCAATATAAAGACGACGTGAAAAACTTCAAGCAAGAAAAAACGAATCTCGTCGAGGACTTGAAAAAAATCGACAGCGCCGGAGAGTGGAGCCAATTGGATATGAGCGCCGGCATCGGCGGTAGCCAACTGACTCTCTCCGTATACGGCAATAACATGGAAGACATTCAAAAGGCTGCGGGCCAAGTCCAAGATCTGTTGAAACAAAACAAAAATCTGGAAAAAGTCGATACCAGCCTCTCCGAAACCTTCGGTCAATATACGCTGAAGGCCAACCAAGAAAAGCTGAGCAAACTGGGACTCACCGCAGGGCAAATCGCCATGGCGCTTATGCCTGCCCAGGGAGAAACGGCTTTGACCAACGTCATCGCGGATAATAAAGAATATCCCGTTTACGTCAATACGAAGACCGCTTCGTACTCCGGCATTTCCGACATCCAGAACCTTCCTCTTACCTCTCCTCTCGGCATGCAAGTGCCGATCAAGGATGTCACGACGACAGAGGAAGGAACGGCACCGACTACCATTACGCAAAAAGACGGCCGGATGTATGCCGATGTTACCGCCGATGTCACCGCCAAGGATGTAAGCAAGGTGTCCTCCGCCGTACAGGATGAACTGGATAAAATGCAGTTCCCGGACGGCGTGACGGTGGAAATCGGCGGCGTTACCGAGCAAATCAACGAAACCTTTACCCAACTGGGCTTGGCTATGGCAGCGGCTATCGCCATCGTGTACCTGCTCTTGGTTATTACCTTCGGCGGAGCACTGACGCCTTTTGCCATCCTGTTCTCCTTGCCCTTTATCGTCATCGGCGCGCTCGTCGGCCTCTATGTAGCCGGTGAAACTATCAGCGCTTCGGCGATGATGGGTGCCCTGATGCTGATCGGTATCGTCGTGACCAACGCCATCGTGCTTCTGGACCGCGTGCTGCATAAGGAAAAGAAGGACTCAGTACCCGGGAAGCGCTGCTGGAAGCAGCCGGCACCCGCTTGCGGCCAATCCTGATGACCGCCTTGGCTACGGTCGGCGCACTGCTGCCTCTCGCCCTCGGCTTTGAGAGCACAAGCGGCAGCCTGATCTCCAAAGGCTTGGGCGTCACCGTTATCGGCGGTCTGATCAGTTCGACACTTCTGACCCTGGTCATCGTGCCTATCGTGTACGAATTCCTGAGCAAGTTCCGCAGAAAACGGACTGTCGAAGAAGATTAATCGCTATACCCAATACAAATGAAAAACGGTCGGCAGAGGTTAATCTCTGTCCGGCCGTTTTCCTTTTCATGCCGCATCCACTGCTACGAATACGCAAAAGATTCCCTCCGGTACATGCTTCCATTAAATTCCTATTATAATATTACGCTCTCATAGAAACCCTTAAAAAATCATATTTTCCGCATTGGAAGGGTATACTAGTAGAAATTTAGCAGGTACCGACAGGAGGCCGAATATGCATACGATCTGGAAGGGGGCCATCAGCTTTGGGCTCGTCAACGTTCCGGTAAAAATGTTTGCCGCCACTGAGGATAAGGATATCTCCATGCGCCTCATCCACAAAGATTGTGCCACCCCCCTTAACTTCGTCCGCAAATGCAAAACCTGTGACCGGGAAGTGGAATGGGAGGAAATCTCCAAAGGATATGAGTACGAACCGGGCCGTTTTGTTTTGTTTGAAAAGGACGAGCTGGAGCAGTTGGCCGGGGAAAAGAGCCGGGAGATCAAAATCCTCGATTTTGTCGATTTGAAAGAGATCGACCCCGTTTATTTTCAAAAAACGTACTATCTCGGTCCGGGCGATACCGGCATCGGCGCCTATAATCTGCTGCTGGAATCCATCAACCAAACCGGGAAAATCGGCATCGCCTCCGTGTCCGTCCGCAGCAAAAGCAGCCTTGCCGCCATACGCGTCATCGGCCGCTGCATCGCGATGGAAACCATCTTTTATCCGGATGAAATCCGTTCGGTGGCTCAAGTCCCGAATCTCCCGGAAAGCGTTCAGATCAACGAAAAAGAGCTGACGATGGCCAAGATGTTGATCGAGCAGTTATCCACCTCCTTTGAACCGGAAAAATACAAGGACGTTTACCGGGAAGCGGTAGCGGAGGCCATCCAAAGGAAGGTATCGGGTCAAGAAATTTTGACAGCGCCTGAGCCGGAACGTGCCAATGTCATTGACCTGATGGCGGCACTGCAGGCAAGCCTCGACGCCACCAAGGCGGCAGGGGCATCTGAGCCTGGAGCAGGAGCGGTAACACCGCCGGCAGCGGCGGCCGCCAAGCCGAGAGCCAGGAAGCCGCGGCTTACCGCAACCGACCCTGGCACCCCTCCTGTGCCAGCAGCCGGAGGCGGCGACAGTGGGTTGCCGAAGCCGCGGGGGCGGGGACGGAAGCGGGGAACCGGGGCGTAAGGATGTGCGCCATGCCGTTTACTCCTATAGCCCCTTTTGAGCCCGTTTCAGCCGATAAACCCCCTAACGGGGATTCATGGACCGCCCAGATTAAATGGGACGGTGTGCGGATTTTGACCTACTATGACGGTTCCGGTATCCGGTTGTTCAACCGCCGGCTTAACGAACGGACCCTACAATATCCTGAGCTGCAGCACGTCACGACCTACAGTTCCGCAAACAGCCTTATTATCGATGGAGAAATGATCGCTTTGCAGGACGGGAAGCCGTCTTTTCACCAGATCATGAAGCGGGACAGCCTGCGGACTGCCGCCAAAATCGCCGCTACCCGCCGAAATCTCCCTGTTGCTTACATGATTTTTGACATTCTCTACTGCAACGGGGAATGGGTCACAGGCTTGAGCCTCAGGGAACGGCAACTTTTACTTCAGAACATCATTCTCCCGAACGAAAGCATTCAGTTGGTTCAGAACTTCCCCAGTGGAGATGCGCTTTTTCAAGCAGCCGAAGCCCATGGACTTGAGGGCATTGTCATGAAAGATTTGAACAGCATCTACGTTCCCGGCGGTAAAGACAAACGCTGGCAAAAGATAAAATCCTATCAGGACACCGTCGCGGTCATCGGCGGCGCTACTTTCCGCCACGATATCGTAAATGCCGTCCTGCTTGGTCTCTACAATGAACAAGGGCAGCTACTCTACATCGGCCATGCCGGAACAGGCAAACTGTCGGTAAACGACTGGCGCCAGCTCACCGAGCGAATTAAACCGCTGATCATTCCCGAATGCCCTTTTGCGAATACGCCGGAGCGGTCCAAGGATGCGGTTTGGCTTGCCCCCCGCTTCACTGCCAAAATCCGTTTTCTCGAATGGACGGAAAACGGGACAATGCGCCAGCCCAGTATTCAGGCGCTGGTTGACCTCCCGCCGCAATCCTGCGTCTTCGAATAGCATCCATATGTCTGTTTCAGCCCCCTCCGAAAAGTCGGAGGGGTTTTCTGCATGCACAAGGATTCCAACAAACACATAAGGGAGGAACAAACGGGAAAACTAGGGAGACCGTATTTCGGCTTAGCATCAAGCGGAAAGGGGATCACTATGAAAGCCTCAGCGAAGAACAAAAACCGCCATCTTCCCGGCCCTACCGATTATGCCTTTGTCAGTGATTTGCAAGAGGTAGGCTTCTCTCCCACCCTCTCGGAAAATGAGCAATATTTAAAAGAACTGACCAAGGATTGCTCCGATATCGTCATTCGTTCCATCGAACTTAACCCGGGACTAAAAGCGCTGGTCGTGCTCGTTGACGGCTTGGCCAAATCCGATCTCGTTCAGGAAGTATTGGAAGATCTGATGATCTACCACGAGCGGGAGGAGCCGGATGTTCAGAAAATCCTGGATAAGTGGATTGCGGCAACCCAAGCCAAGCTTACGGACAACTACGCCGACTTTCTTATCGGCATATTGAGCGGCGACACCGGCATGCTCGTCGATGGCGATGACCGGGCGATCATGATCGAACTGCGCGGTCCTGCCACACGATCCGTCAGCCAGCCGACGTCGGAGCAAAATATCCGCGGCTCCCAGGAAGCGTTTATCGAGAACATTCGCACGAATACCGCACTTCTGCGCAGACGCATTAAAACCCCGATGCTCAAAATGTACCCACTCCAGTTGGGCCGGCACAGCCATACCAACGTCGTCATCTCTTACGTGGAGGGCATCACCGATCCTCAATTGGTAAAAGAGGTCATCCGCAAGGTCGAAGAGATCGACATCGACCTTCTGCAGGAGACCGGTCAAATCGAGGAATTCATCCAAACCAGCACCATATCCCCGTTCCCGCAGGCCCTTATTTCCGAACGCCCGGATTCGGTAGCATCCGCCCTCATGAACGGAAAAATTGCCATTTTCGTCGACGGAACGCCGCTAGCTCTTATCGTGCCTGCCGTGTTCATCGATTTTCTCGTCACCATCGAGGATCAGTACGAACGCTTCCAGCTGGCCACTTTTCTACGCTGGCTGCGTTTCATTTTCCTAGTGTTGGCTTTATTGACCCCTGCCATATTCGTCGCCATCACCACTTACCACCCCGAGATGCTGCCCACTTCTCTACTCCTCAGCTTCGCCGGAGCCAGAGAGAAGATCCCTTTTCCGGCCGTTATCGAAGTGATCCTGATGGAAATCATCTTCGAAGCCCTGCGGGAAGCGGGTATCCGCATGCCCAAGCAGATCGGTTCCGCTCTCAGCATTCTGGGTGCGTTGGTTATCGGACAATCCGCCGTAACAGCTGGAATCGTTTCTGCCCCTGTGGTGATTGTCGTTTCCATAACGGGCATCGCATCCTTTACGATGCCGCAGTTCAGCGGCGTTATTGTCGTAAGACTCTTGCGCTTCCCGCTCATCATTCTAGCCTCCATGTTGGGCATGTACGGAGTTATTCTCGGGGTGATGATCATCATCGGCCACGTAGCCAAGCTCCGCTCCTTTGGCGTGCCCTATCTCTCGCCGATTACTCCGGCAACGCCTGATCTGGTCAACGTGATGATGCGCCCGCCGCACTGGGCGTCCAACCAGCGGCCCTCCTATTTGCACCCTCAGGATGCGCAACGAAAAAGCGATGATTCGGAGAAAATCGCCAAAATCGGGGACAAGGGCGAGTCTTCTGCGGAAGGAGGCATCACGAATGGCGCCCCTGAGCAAGCTTAGTCCGCTTATCCGCTTCTGCCTTGGCGCATTTCTCCTGCTCACATTGGCAGGCTGCTGGGACCGCCGGGAACTTAACGACGTCGTCTTCCCTTTAGCGTCAGCTATCGATTTGGAGCCGGATGGTAAAGTGCGGGTAACCGGCGAATTCCCCATCGTCTCTCGATTGGGAGGAGAAAGCGGCCAAGGAGGTGGGGGAGGCAAACCCTATTTTATCGAATCGGAAAAGGGTGAAACGGCCCGCGATGCTTTTGCGAAAATGCAGCTTCGCTTGTCCCGCAGCTTGAATGTCTCGCACCGCAGGGTGCTGATCATCGGAGAAGATTATGCGCGTCAAGGCATCCGTCCCATTTTCGATAGTTTGGGAAGAACGCCGGATATCCGCCTGAACGGCTTTCTGGTCATCGCCAAAGGCAAAGCTTACGACTTGATCAAGTCTAATTCCCCTATGGAGAATTTAACGGCAGAACCTCTTCGGGAGTTGGTCAAAGAATTAGCCGGAAGCCGGGCCAACTTGAAGAATATCGCCATGGGTCTGGGCGGTGAATTTGGTGATCCGATCATTGTTTACATCGGCAGCATTCCCAATGAAAAAGGTACCGGCAAGCCAACGATCGGGCTGTTGGGATATGCCCAATTACACGATGACAAGATGGTAGGCTCCTTTACAGACGATCTGGTGGAAGGCATTTCTCTTCTGATCAATACGGTCCCTGCTCATGTCATAACCGCTCATATGGAAAATAAGGCGCCAATCAGCATCCTGCTGAAAGAAGGCATAACCAAAATCAATCCGAAGCCCGGTCCAGGGGGCAAACTCCGTTTTGATATTCAGACAACGGCTCGCGGGGTGTTGGTGGAAGACCGCAGCGGACTCGATCTCAACTCAAAAGAAGCCGTAGAAAAAATCCAGAACGCCGTATCCCAAAAGCTAAAAAGTGAGATGACCCAATCTCTAAAACAAATGCAAGCGAAACAGACCGACTCTGTCAAACTGGGAAACAAAGTATGGCAACGGTATCCGAGAATATGGAAAGACCGATATGCCTCCGATTGGGGAAGCAGCCTGCAAAATGCTGAGTTCAACATAACCGTCCGGAGCATGATCGGTGTCACCGGCATGACTGCGGAAAATATTGCAAGGAGGGCGAGAAAGTAATGCTAAACCCGATCTTTCTCATTTTGTTCCACCTTCTCTTCGCCAGTTTTCTTATTGCCGACTACCTATCGATCAAGAAAAATAAAACAGAGAAAGGTGGTGTGGCCACCTTGATTACCATCAATTCTCTAACCGCCTTGATTCTCGTCTTCACCTACTTTGGGGTTATGCCTCATATGCCCTCCGACCTGTTGACCAAGATCATAGCGCCCACTGTCCACGCCTGGTTTGAGGGGGTGGCGAATATTGGATAAAATAAAAATCAGCCAGCGCCAAATGGCTTTTATACTTGCCGCTTACCTGATTGCGCCTACGTTAATCAACTTGCCTCATTACATGGTGGAGTTGGGCGGTTCCGACTCCATTTTCGCCCTGTTGCTGTCGGTTTTCTATTTGCTTGGGATGGCTGTTTTTTTCGTGTGGCTGGCAAAACGCCACCCAGGCAAAAATCTATATCAAATCAACCTTATCCTACTTGGCAAATGGTTTGGCTCTTTGCTCAATGCGCTGATCCTGTTTCAATTCTGGATTATTTTGGTGCGGGATATCCGCCAAATGAGCGCCTTTTTCCAAATGGCACTTTTACCGAAAACGCCTACGGAAATCGTGATTTTGCTGTTTTTTCTTGTGCTGATTTACTATGGCTCAACCAGCGTCGAAGTCGCGGTCCGGGTCAACGAGCTGTTCTTTCCTGTACTGATGACGACCAACCTCCTCTTCCCCTTGTTGCTAACCAATGATATGAGACTTGATATGCAGGATCCGCTGTTCGTCCGTTCCCCCCTTCAGGTTGGCGCCGGCAGCCTCCTGTCGGCTTCCTGGTTCTGCGATTTCATCATCGCGGGCGTTTTTCTTAACCTAATGGGGAGAAACCTTCAACAGATCAAAGCCGCGCTTCGTGCGGGCATCATGCTGGCGCTCTTCATGGTCAGCCTTGTTTTCGCCGCCTGCGTACTCGTTTTAGGGCCCAGCATCGTCGGGAAAGAGATATTTCCTATCTACACGATGGCTTATCAAATTCATTTAACGGACTTTATGGACCGGCTCGACTTGGTGATTTTCGCTTTGTTTGCCCCTTCCTACATGATCAACGCCGTAATGACCTTTACCGCGCTGATGATCGGAATTTCCAGCTTTTCTAAAACCAAGGCCTATGCGCCTTTCTCCCGTTCCTTTGGTCTTCTTATGGCATTGACGGTCGTTTTTTCCCTTAAGAGTTACCAAGAAGTCGAATATTTTTCCGCATACGGCATTTCCGCTTACGCCCTTACGATCATCTTCATCACTTTTCTTTCCATCTGGGTTAGCCAAAAGGTCCGGGACATGAGAAAGAGAATTAAAGAAGAGAAGGATTCAGCTTCCCTGCAGCAGCAGGCTGGACCAGAACGAAATCAGGGGCAAGCGATGGAAAAAGGGGCAGCTTATCGACCGGATGGCAACGAAGGGGTTGCCCTGTCCCAATCCGAACAACCGGAAGACCAATCCGCAGACGAACCCGCCAAACAACGAAAGAATTCCGACTCTGGCAAATCGGAAAACAAGTCATGGAGTCAGAAACGCTGGACGACTGTGACCAATTGGGTTCTGCTGCTGGCGCTTGCCTTTATCATCGTCGGCTTTATGACCGGAAAGGACTTCCAGCCCATCGCCCGAATTTGCGGGCTCTTCTATGCAATATCCATCACAGTGGCCCTCTTGAGCGCATATATGGAGGGCAAACGGGCAATAGCTGAAAGTAAACAGCATTCGGAGGCGTAGCCGATGGCCATTGCCGATAAAGGCACGATTGTCGTAGATGGATTCGAGCTTGTCATCACCAATCCGGAGAAGCCTCTCTGGCCGGATGTCAACATTACCAAATTCGAGTATTTGCAAAAGCTTGTGGCGCTCGCTCCTTACCTGCTCAGCTATTGCGAGTCTCGCTACCTGACAACCATCCGCTACCCTCACGGTATTGACGGCAAATCCTTTTACCAGAAAAACGCCCCGGAACCGCGGCCTGCCTTTGTTCGCACAGCGGTGCTCGGGGACATCGAATATTGTGTGTTGGATTCCCTCGCCACCCTATTGTGGCTTGGGAATTTAGCCTGTCTGGAGTTCCACCCTTCCTTTCACCGGATTGGGGAAGACCTTCCGGCAGAGTGGGTCATCGATGTAGACCCGACGCTAACGCCGGAGCCCCGGATCATGCACGCCGCACTGCTCATCGGAGAAGCACTGGAAAAAATGGGGATCAACTCCGTACCTAAAACATCCGGAGCAACCGGCGTACAACTGTACGTTCCCATCGAAAAAGGGCACACCTTCGAACAGCTGCGAAGAATCGGCGAATTTCTCGGCAAATATCTAGTGCAAAAACATCCCCATCTCTTCACCATCGAACGGTTCATCAAAAATCGGGGTGATAAAATCTATATCGATTATTTGCAGCATTGGCACGGAAAAACCCTCTCTGCCCCTTATACGCCAAGAGCTCGGCCCGGCGGCACCGTGTCCACCCCTTTGCGTTGGCAGGAAGTTGAAGATAATCCCGATCCCCGGGATTTCAATCTGCGAACCATTGAAGATCGGCTGCGAACGACTGGTGATCTCATCAAACAGATCAAACCCCAGTCGCTTCAGCGTATTCTCGACTTTTTCCCAGGCTAACGGTGAGGTCATTGCTTCAAGAAAGTTATTCCATAAATAACCATAAAAATAATTGATTTACCATTTTTTTGATTGCAAAAAAATCCCTTAAATCTGTCCATTCCTCGATCTTTTAGCCAATAGCATTTTCCTTTTCAGCGCAATCGGTTACACTAATGATAAGGCTTTCATTTGATTATTAATAATTTTCATGTTAAGGAGGAGCGATTGTGGCCGATTCCGACTTGATTGCGCGAGTTGAAGTGGCGTTTGCCAAAATATTCAAGAATTTTTCCGCTGTATGGAGCAGGGTAATCGACAAAAAAGTGACTCAGCATCAAATCATGGTCCTATCGCGGCTTCATGCACTGGGACCCCTCAACGTTTCCGCCATTGCCGAGGCTCTTAACATAACCGCCGGAGCGGTCACGGGCATTTCCGACAAGCTGATCGAATCCGGCTACGCCGAGAGGATTCGAGACGACGAGGACCGCCGTGTCGTCCGACTGTCCATCACTCCTCTCGGCGTGGAAACTCTCCAAGACGTGCGCAAAAAAAAGGATCAGGTGGTACGCCAAGTCCTACAGGGAGTCAACGAAGAAGATTTGGAACACGTCATGTGCATTCTGGAAAAGTTCCAAAAAAACATGGAACGTTTGTGAGTCTAAAACGATTAAGAGCAGGACATCTCCCGTATCATCATTCGGGCGATACCCTGCTCTTTTTACTTCGCGTGGATAGAGACTTGCACTGTAGATGGCCCATTTCCCTTTTCAAGAAGAGGATAATGGCAGGCAGCCAGGCGGCCGGGGAGCTTTTCCTCCAACTGTGGTTCCTGCTCACGGCATTTATCCTGTACGAAAGGACAACGAGTATGAAACCGGCAGCCGGCCGGGGGATTGGCAGGGGAAGGAACATCACCTTGCAGCACAATGCGCTCCAGCTTCTTTTTCGGCGTCGGCTTAGGGATTGCGGAAAGGAGCGCTGCCGTATACGGATGCAATGGGGCGGCAAACATGGCTTCCGTCTCTGCAACCTCTACCAGCTTACCCAGGTACATGACCCCGATTCGGTCCGATATGTGCCGAACGACGTTAAGACCATGTGCGATAAATAAGAAGGTCAGCCCCATCTCTTTTTGCAGCTTCATGAGAAGATTGATGACTTGGGATTGCACAGAAACGTCAAGAGCCGATACCGCCTCATCAGCCACGATGAATTGCGGATTCAGCGCGATGGCCCGGGCAATGCCGATTCTCTGCCGCTGTCCGCCTGAGAACTCATGGGGATACCGGTTTCTCCGGCTCGGGTCGAGCCCAACCAATTCCATAAGTTCGACGACTCTGGCATCGATTTTCTTTCCGGACATGTTCCGGTGAATGCGCAACGGCTCGCCGATGATATCCTTGACGAGAAAACGCGGATTGAGCGAACCGAAAGGATCCTGGAAAATAATCTGCATTTCCTCTCGCAGCTTTTGCATTTCCTTCGCATTCAGAGCATGAATGTCCCGGTCCTTGAACAACACTTTCCCCGAAGTTGCGCTTTGCAGTCTCAATAGTACCCGCCCGAAGGTGGACTTCCCGCAACCGGATTCACCCACAAGCCCAAAGGTCTCTCCTTTGCGGATCGACAGGGTCACACCGTCCACGGCTTTCACTTGCCCCACCGTTCGGTGCAGCAATCCTTTATGAATAGGAAAATATTTTTTCAAATCCTCGATTTCCACGAGAACCCTGTTGCGATCCGCTTGCGTAGTCTCCAGTGTCTCAGCCGTTTCCATGGTCATGACTGTCCCGCCCCCTCACCCTTGCCGGAATCAACGGATTGATCTGCAAACAACCAGCAAGCAGCTCGATGATCCTTTGCCACCATAAAGTCAATCGGTGCCTGATTACGACAGATATCCATAGCTTGGGGACAACGCGGATGAAAGCGGCAGCCCGATGGGAGCTGATCGATAGGAGGAATCGTTCCCCGGATCGTAAAAAGCTCTCCGCCCCGTTCTCCTTCAAAGCCCGGAATCGACTGCAGCAGTCCGGTTGTATAAGGATGTGCGGGATGTTCAAATATCTCACCTACTGCCCCCTCTTCCACGATCGCCCCGGCATACATGACGGCAATCCGGTCGGCCATCTCTGCCGCCACGCCCATATCATGGGTGATGAGCAAGATGGACATCCCCATCTCCTCTTGAAGGCGGCGCAGTAGATCCAAAATCTGTGCTTGCACCGTAACGTCAAGGGCTGTCGTCGGTTCATCGGCAATCAGGAGTTCCGGGTTGCAAGCCAGGGCAATGGCAATGACGACCCGTTGGCACATCCCTCCCGACATCTCATGGGGATATTGTTTGGCGCGAATCTCCGGTGCCGGAATCCCTACAAGCCGCAAAAGGTCAATCGCCATCTTCATCGCTTCTTGGTTGTTTTTATTCTGGTGCAGGCGAAGGCTCTCTGCAATTTGTTCACCCACCGTGAATACGGGATTCAGTGCGGACATCGGGTCTTGGAATATCATCGCGATCCGGTTCCCACGGATTTTCCGCATGTCTTCCTGCCGCCTTGCAGCCAAACCCTGCCCATGAAAATGAATATCGCCTTCTAAAATCATACCCCCGGCATATTCGATCAATCGCATAATCGCCAGAGAGGTCACGCTTTTGCCGCTGCCCGATTCGCCTACGAGACAGACCGTCTCGCCTTTTTTAATCGAGAGGGAGATTTGATCCGTCGCCTTCACAAACCCTTTATCCGTGACAAAGCCAGCCGTTAGCTTTCGGATCTCGAGTAGCTCTTCCGCCATTTGTCCAGCCTCCTTCGGGATTTGGTCACTTGATGTCGGGGATCGAGAGCGTCGCGGATACCGTCGCCAATAAAATTAACGGCGAGTACGACGGCCAAAATGCACACCCCAGGGTATACAGCCTGCATGGGATCGATCAGCATGAACTCCTGGGCGTTGCTGAGCATGAGCCCCCAACTGGTCTGTGGATTTTGCACGCCTAGTCCGAGATAGGAAAGCGCCGATTCGCTCAGGATGGCGTTGCCAACCATCAAAGTAGCATTGACGATAATCGGAAAACTGGCGTTGCGCAGCAGATGCCGGAAAATGATCCCCCAACTCGAGACGCCTATGGCTCGGGCCGCTTCCACATATTGCATCTCTCTTAGCTGTAAGAACGTGCCGCGAACCAGCCGGGCAATACTCATCCAGCTCGTCAGCGCCAGAATGAGAATCATGTACTTGATTTGACTGCCAAACAAAGCCAACACCAAAATGTTCAGAAACAAGGTGGGCACGGAGTTCATCACATCCACGATCCGCATGAACACCGTATCCGTCCATCCACCGAAGTAACCGGAAACGGCGCCGATCACTGATCCGATCAGGATAGAGGCAAAAGCAACGGAAAAGCCGATTGCAAGAGAAACACGGGCGCTGTACAGCAAACGAGTAAAAATATCTCGGCCCAATTCATCCGTTCCTAAAAGATGTCCCGATACGCCGGGTTTCAGATTGGCGAACATGAGGTCGATAGCAGCGGGATCGAATTTGCTGATTTTATGAGCGAAAACGGCGACGACGATGAAAAAAATCAGAACGACCAAACCGCTCATGGCAAAGGGATTCCGCGAAAATTTTCTCCAGAGCATCCGCCAAGGACCAGGAGGTCTTTTG
>NZ_CBQR020000146.1 GCF_000455485.1 Gorillibacterium massiliense | reverse complement strand
TCTTTTGGAAACGGTTGGGTCGATAGAGGATTTTGGCTTGTCCGGTTTCTTCGAAGGCTCGATAAATTCAACAAGAGATTGGGGATTTCTGCTCATGCCGTCTTCCCTCCCTGTTTGCCCAGCTTCACGCGGGGGTCGACGATTGCATAAAGGATGTCAGCCAACAAATTCCCGATGACCACCATAACCGCTATGACGATGGTGATCGCCATCAGCGCCGAATATTCCCGCGCAGTCGCCATCTCCACGAACCATCGGCCCATCCCTGGCCAATTGAATACGTTTTCGGTCAAGGTTGCTCCAGCAACCAGAATAGGAAGATCCAACCCCAATATCGTAATGATCGGAATCAGCGCGTTGCGCAGCGCATGGCGGAATACCACTTTTCCTTCCTTAACCCCTTTAGCCCTTGCCGTCCGGATGTAATCCTGGTCTAAAACCTCCAGCATGCTGGCCCGGGCATACTTCATATAAGAGGCTAGAAAACCCAAGGCCAAAACCGTAACGGGTAACACAAGATGCAGGAACAAATCGCCGATTCCCGCATGCCCGCGGGTATGCATGTCCGATAACGGGAACCAGTTGAGCTTCAACGAGAACCACTGCTGCAACAGGATGCCAAACCAGAAGGTGGGCATGGCAAAACCGAGATAAGAGATAAAGGATGCCGTCTGATCCGATACGCCGTAAACTTTCGTGCTGTTATAGATCCCCCAAGGAATCGCAATGATAAGGGAGACCAGCCAAGCCACTCCCATCAAAATGAACGTATTGCCGATCCGCGGCCACATCAGATCCGAAATGGGAAGATGATTTTTAAAGGTGTAGCCGAGATTGCCGTGCAGCATATCCTTGATCCAATGAACATATTGCAGCGGAACCGGTTGATCGAGTCCCAGGTTTCTCGCCTGCTGTTTGAAGGTTTCCGGCGAGAGTCCCGGTGACAGCATCACTTGTGTCGGACCCCCAGGCGCCGCATGTATCAGAATAAACGTAAAGATCGTGATAAGGAAAATAACCAGAATCGACTGCAGGATGCGGCGGATCAAATACTCTGTCATCAGACTGTCCTCCTATGAAGGGTTGCATCGTACCGGAGTCTTCGGAAAAAAGGAGAAGAGGAAAGAGATCGCTCTTTCCTCCCCCCTTCATTCTATTCCCCGCTCTGCTTTTATTTGGTTACCCACCAGTTGATGGCGTGGAAGTATTGCCCGTAGCCGAGAGACGGTTCCGGTCTATCCGCATCCGCCCAGTGAACCCGGGGTCCTGTGCCGATCGCCTGCCCATATTGGTAGAGGAAGACGTACGGCAGATCCGTGGAAATTTCCTTGGCCACTTCTTTATAGATATCCTTCCGTTTGCTTTGATCAACGGTAGAATAGCCGTCAACCCAAAGCTGATCCAACTTCGGATTCTTATACCAGCCGCTGTTTTGTCCGGCAGGCGGGAAATACTTCGAAGAGAAAATGCTTTCCCCGTCCGGGTCGGGATTATTCAGCGACCAAGCAAGTAGAACAGCCTGGAACTTGCCGGGAGTAACGTTTTTATCGATCCAGGAAGCGAAATCGATGGCTTTCGGCGTTACTTCAATGCCGACGGCTTTCAAGTTCTGCTGAACGACGGCGGCTACTTGCTCCCGGCGGCTGTTGCCTGCATTATATTGCAACTCGAAGGAGAAGCGGTGCCCATCTTTGGCAAGAATGCCATCGGATCCGGCAACCCAGCCGTCTTCGGCCAATAGCTGCTTGGCTTTATCCGGGCTGTATTCATAGTTCACGGCTGCATCTTTCGGGTCCGCCCATGTATCTGGCAGGAAGGGCGCATTCATCAAAGCGCCGACGCCCTTCAAAATGTTGTCTACCATGCCTTGCCGGTTCAGAGCGTAGGCAATCGCCTGGCGGGTCTTCTGTCCGGTAAACAAATCGTAGTTGTCCTTGAAGTTTTTGGCGTCGAAATTGAAACCGACATACTCATATTGAGGACCCGGTTTTTGAATCACGCTGACGGACTTGTTGGCTTTTACTGCCTCTACTTGCGTAACCGGAATGGCACTGACATGGTCCACGTCACCCTTCAGCAAAGCCTGTACCTCGGTGTTTTGATCCGCGTAGATTTTATAAACCAGTTGGGAGATATGAGGTTTGACAGAACCCCAGTAGTTGGGATCGGCATCCAAAGTGTGGCTTTCGCCGTGCTTCCATGCCGTCCATTTCCAAGCTCCGCTGGTAACCGTCTTCGCCGGGTCCGTTCCGAAAGCGTTGGTTTGCATCTCTTTTACCGGAACGTCTTTCAGAATATGCTCCGGAGCGAGCTGCAAGCAGAGTGAATACAGGATGGGGGCATAGATTTGTTTTAAGGTGAATTTAACGGTTTTGTCATCCACCTTTTCCACCGTCTTCACTTTATCCAGGGAGCTGATGAGAGGTGACCCGGTATCGGGATTGATGGCCGTTTTCACGGTATACACCACGTCATCGGCGGTGATCGGTTGGCCGTCGCTCCATTTAATCCCGTCTTTCAATTTGACGGTATACGTCAAGCCATCAGAGGAAATTTCCGGGAGAGCCGCTGCCAGCGACCATGGCTCCGCCGTTACGTTGCCGCCGCGATCCAGATCGTATAGTTGAGCGAAAATAAACTGAGCCACATCCCCCGAAGAGGTGTCATTTATCATTATAGGGTTGAGATTCACCACGTCGGAAAAAGAGCTAAGAACAAGGGTACCGCCGTCAACCGGTCCATCTGCAGGCTTTGCGGTAGCGGAGGGTGCTGAGCTGCTGGATGGAGCGGTGCTAGCGCTCGGTGATGTTGATTCTTTCGAATCTTTATTGGTATTGCATCCTGTGAACAAAATCCCTAGGAGAGAGAAGATCAATAATACGGACCAAATACTTTTTTTCTTCGCCATTCCGTTTCCTCCTTGGTTACTTGAGATGATGAATACCTGTATGAATCCTGAAAGAACTCTAAAAACCCCCCCGCGATCTTGCGGCTGCCTCTCTACAGATTTAACTCCCCCCTTAAGCAAACAAGTGAAACCTTAAAATGTAAATTACACACTATAATACATGTCAGTAAATATAACGTCAATCCAAAAATTCACGTTTCGGTATTCGCTTTTTTTATAAATACTAAACAAGCCAACCAGTTTTTATGGAATAATTTGTATAAAAATTCATCTTTATGCGATTTTTTTGTCAGATAAAATAACATAATCTTAACCTGAAAAGTATCCCATCTGATTCAACAGCTGTTGTCTTCCGCGTCAAATCTGATTATTCTGCGATCACCCGGCTTTCTTCTATTCACTTTTTTGGATTTTTAAAACCGGTCATCCTATAAAATTAATATTTTGTAAAAAAATAGTTATGTTATTCCTAATATTATCAAAATTATAGAATCTATGGTAGTAGTCGTCGAGAAAAAAACCAGATCATTTCCAGTTATTATCTGAAAATGATCTGGTTTTGCAGGTACAAACTATAACGCAGAAAGTTACTTTAGCGGCAGGGCCGCCGGTACACTATCGGCTCCCGGATGAGCGATAGACTCGACTCCAGCGAGAGAGAGTTCTTCCTCCAACCGCTTGAAAGCCGCAGCCATCATCAGCTTGAGCCGATTCAACTGATTGACCGAGCTTGCGCCGGCATCGAAATCAAGCGCCGCAATGTTGGCATCGGGATAGAGGGCCTTCAGCCCTTTGATCATCCCCCGCCCCACTACGTGGTTCGGCAGGCAGGCGAACGGTTGAACGCAGACGATATTGAAGACATGGTCATCGAGAAGCTCCATCATTTCCGCCGTCAAAAACCAGCCTTCTCCCGTTTGGTTGCCAACGGACAGCAAGCGTTTCGCCTTGGCTGCCAGCTCATAGATAGAATGGAACGGGCGAAAGCGGCCGCTAGTCTGGAGTGCATCCTTTATGGGCTTGCGCAGCCGTTCGATCATGGCGATGATCAGATGGCCGGTTTGTCCCTTCCATCCTGTCCCGTACTGTTTGGTTTTGTAAGTCGCGTTATAGGCACAGTAAAGCATAAAGTCGAGAAAATCGGGAATGACGGCTTCTCCGCCTTCTTTTTCAATTTCAGCGATGATCTGATTGTTGGCGTCCGGGTGGAACTTAACCAGAATCTCTCCGACGATGCCGACCCGCGGCTTGCGGATCTCATAAAGCGGAAGCGCGGAGAATTCCTTGACGATGTCCCGGGCGATTTTCTTGTACTCGGAATATTTAAAATCCAAAAGCGACGCTTTGCAGATATCCATCCACTTGCGGAAAAGAAGATCGGCGCTGCCCTCCGTCCGTTCATAAGGACGCACCCGGTGGAGCACCCGCATCAGCAGATCTCCATAGGCACCGGCGGCGACCAATCGCAGCACGAAGGCGGTGGTGAATTTCATGCCCGGATGCTTTTCGATTCCATTGGCGCTGACGGAAATCACGGGTACTTGCTCCATTCCCGCCTCTTTCAGCGCTTTGCGCAGAAGCGAGATATAGTTGGTGGCGCGGCAGCCGCCCCCGGTTTGGGACATCATTACCGCCGTACGCGTGAGGTCGTATTTGCCGCTCTTCAGCGCCGCCAGGATTTGCCCAATGGTCAGAACGGCAGGGTAGCAGGCGTCATTGTTGACATACTTCAAGCCCTCATCGACGTCCTGACGGCCGACCTTGGGAAGCACCTCCAGCTTGAATCCTTCCGCTTGCGCCGCTTTTTCCAGAAGCTCGAAGTGGATAGGAGACATCTGCGGGCCGATAATCGTATAATCTTGCTTCATTTCTTTGGTGAAAAGCACCCGTTCCACCGGCTTCGCCGTCTCATGCGGAGCAACTCCCTTGCCCTCCCGTTCCTTCATCGCCGCCATCAGCGAGCGGATACGGATGCGGGGCGCGCCCAAATTGCGGATTTCATCAATCTTGAGCAGGGTGAACATTTTATTTTGGTTTTCCAAAATCTCCTGAACCATGTCCGCTGTTACCGCATCAAGCCCACAGCCGAACGAGGTAAGCTGCACCAGCTCCAGGTTGCTCATCTCCGCCACGTAAGAAGCCGCCCGATACAACCGGGCGTGGTACGTCCACTGGTTGACCACCCGAAGTGGATGGTCGATATGTCCCAGATGGGCGATGGAATCCTCGGTAAGCACCGCCATGCCGTAACCGGCGATCAACTCGGGTATGCCGTGATTGACCCCCGGATCTACATGGTAGGGACGACCGGCAAGAACGATGCCCTTGCGCCCCGTTTCCTGTAAATACTGCAGCGTTTCTTCGCCTTTGCGGCGAATCTCCGCCCGAAAAGCATCCTGTTCCTCCCAAGCTGCCGCCACTGCCGCCAGCACTTCCTTCTTGGGGATATCGGGGAAGGTACGCGCCAGCTCTGAGGCCAGCGCCTTTTGATTATCCAGGGTAACAAAAGGATTGAAGTAAGGAACGTTCCGCTCTTTCAACCCATCCATATTGGTACGGATCACTTCCGGGTAAGAAGCGACGACCGGACAATTGTAATGATTGCTGGCTTCCTCCATCTCCTTCTTTTCATAAACGACGGAAGGATAGAAGATGAGATCGACCCCTTTTTCCAGGAGCGATTCGATATGGCCGTGAGCCAGTTTCGCCGGGTAGCAGGCGGATTCGGAGGGGACCGATTCCAGCCCTTTTTCATAGAGGCCTTTGTCCGTGGCCGGCGAGAGAACAACCCGGTAACCGAGCTTGGTGAAAAACGTGTGCCACAACGGATAATTCTCGAACATATTGAGCACCCGGGGAATCCCAACCGTACCACGGGGAGCCACCTCGGAAGGGAGCGATTCGTAAGCAAACAACCGGTCGTATTTGTACCGGCTGAGGTTGGGAATGCCGGACACCGCCTTTTCCTTTCCGGCTCCCCGTTCGCAGCGGTTGCCGGTTATATAAGTGCCGCTCTGCGGGAACTTGTTCACGGTCAAAAGGCAGCGGTTACCGCACAAGCCGCAGCGCCGCCGGGTCACGCCATAGGTGAAGGACTCCAGCTCTTCCAAGGACAGGAGGCTGCCGACTTCCCCTTCCTGCCAGCTTTCCCTGGCGATCAAAGCACATCCGTACGCGCCCATAATGCCGGCTATATCCGGCCTTACGGCATTGGCGCCGGTTTGCAACTCAAAAGCACGAAGTACGGCTTCATTCAGGAAGGTTCCGCCCTGGACAACGACCCGTTCGCCAAGATCGGCCGGATTGCGCAGCTTGATGACTTTTTGCAGCGCGTTTTTGATGACCGAATAAGACAGCCCGGCGGACAAGTCGGGAACCGTAGCTCCTTCTTTCTGCACCTGCTTGACCTTGGAATTCATGAACACGGTACAGCGCGAGCCAAGGTCAACGGGATGCTCCGCCAGAAGCGCCTGCTCGGCAAATTCCTTCACTTCGAGGCCAAGGGCTTGAGAGAAGCTTTCCAGAAACGAGCCGCAGCCCGCCGAGCACGCTTCGTTGAGCAACACGCTGTCGATGGTGCCGTTACGGATTTTCATGCACTTCATATCCTGCCCGCCGATATCGAGGATGAGATCCACGTCCGGGCGGAATTTGTAGGCGGCTTTATAGTGGGCCACCGTCTCTATTTCACCGATATCCGCGCAAAGGGCCGCTTTAATCAAGCCCTCGCCATAGCCGGTGACCGCCGATCGTGCAATATAAGCCGACATTGGCAGCTGCGCATATAAATCCTTCATGCCGTCGATGACCGATTGCAGCGGATTTCCTTTATTGCTTCCATAAAATGTATATAACAGTTCGTCCTCTTGACCGGTCAGTACGATTTTGGTCGTTGTCGAACCAGCATCGATTCCCAGATAGCAGGGTCCTTCGTAACCGGATAAATCCCCCCGGGATGCAGAAGCCTCACGATGCCGGGTACGGAAATCTTCCAGCTCATCGGCGTCACGGAAAAGCGGAGGTAGTGTTGCCGAGCCGTCGGAGACAGAAAACTCCGATTGCCGCAGCCGCTTAAGCCATACGGCGAGAGGCAGCGCTTCATCCTTCCGGCTGCCGAAGGCAGCGCCCAGGGCTACAAAATATTGGGCGTTTTCGGGAAAGACGGCATTCTCCGGCGTGAGCTTCAACGTTTCCGCAAAGCGCTTGCGCAGCTCCGAGAGGAACGTCAGAGGGCCACCGAGAAAAGCCACCTTGCCACGGATGGGCCGGCCGCAAGCTAAACCGCCGATAGTTTGGGCGACTACGCTTTGAAAAATCGAGGCGGAGATATCCTCCCGTCTAGCCCCCTCATTCAAGAGCGGCTGCACGTCGGTTTTGGCAAAAACGCCGCAGCGGGAGGCGATGGGATACAGCACCTCGTAACGCTTGGCCAGTTCATTAAGCCCTTCGGCATCTGTCTGCAAAAGGGCGGCGATCTGATCGATAAATGCGCCCGTCCCGCCTGCGCAGGCAGAATTCATCCGCTGTTCAACGCCGCCCGACAAATAGATAATTTTGGCGTCTTCTCCTCCCAGCTCGATGACCACGTCGGCATCGGGAATAAAGCGCTCGACTGCATCCGTACAAGCGACGACTTCCTGAATGAAAGAAACGCCCATCGGCTTCGCCAACGCCAACCCCGCCGAACCGCTGATCTGCATCGTCGCCTCCGCGTCGGGAAACAGGGAGCGCAACTCTTCCAATAGCTGCAGCGCGGTTTTTTTCACATCGGAAAGATGCCTTTTATACACCTGGAATAAAATCTGCCCCATGCCGCTGACCGCAACCAGCTTTGCCGTTGTGGAACCAACGTCCAGTCCGATATGCATAATCATTGATGCATCCTCACCCCTAACAACAAATCCTATTACTAATCTTACTCTTCCAGCCTTTCATTTTGACCATCGTATAATTTAAACCTTCTAGTTGTCTGTACGGTTTTCCTTTGACTTTTTCGGCAGAGATGTAACAGGTTTCGTAATTTGTGTCGATTATGTGCAAGAATTGAAAAAACTCAGCCAAAGGAACACCTCCATTAACTATTAGTTTCAAGCAACAGACACCCTGAAATGAGCAAACACCCGCCGCCTATATAAAGGTGTCAGGTGCTGCAACGAGTTTTTTGCAACTTATGTACCGCATACCCTACGCTTCGGCAACGCGGCTCTTGCGAACGGCCGAAGTCTGGCCAATCCCCGTCATTTTTTGGTTCAGCATTTCGCCCAGTGACTAAACCGAAAAGCACTTTGTTGAACACTTTGTTGAATATCGATCATATTGTTAATTATAGTGAGGAGGATTATATAACATCAATAATCAGAATCGATTCAAAATGTTCATTATTGAACACTCGGATCCCCTTTTGTTGAACGATGAATCTTTAACAATAAAAAACGCACCTGCCGCCGGATTCAACTCCGACGGCGATGCGTATGAAATAACATCCTTCGTTCCTATACGTTACGGCAGATTGCTCGCTCCCATCAGGTAGCGGTCAACCTCCCGGGCGGCGGCGCGGCCTTCATTGATCGCCCAAACCACCAGGCTTTGCCCGCGGCGCATGTCGCCAGCTGCAAAAACACCCGGTACGCTGGTAGCGAACTTGTCGTATGCCGCTTTGGCGTTGCTGCGCTCGTCGCGCTCAACCCCAAGCTGTTCCAGCACGGTGTTTTCCGGTCCGGTGAAGCCCATGGCCAGCAGCACGAGCTGCGCGGGAATGATCTTCTCGCTGCCCGGTACTTCTACCGGAATCATGCGGCCGGAATCGTCCCGTTTCCATTCGATTTCAACGGTCAGCAGTTCCTTCACGTGGCCGTTATCATCGCCGATAAAGTGCTTGGTGTTGACCAGATAGCGGCGAGGATCAGCACCGTACTTGGCGGCAGCTTCTTCCTGGCCGTAATCCATTTTGTAAACCTTCGGCCATTCCGGCCAAGGATTGTTCGCCGCACGCACGTCCGGCGCCTTCGGCATGATTTCCAGTTGGATCACGCTGTTGCAGCCGTGGCGGATGGAGGTGCCGACACAGTCAGTGCCGGTGTCCCCGCCGCCGATCACGACGACATCCTTGCCTTTAGCGGAAATGTAGCTGCCGTCCTCGTGATTGGAATCCAGCAGACTCTTTGTATTGGCTTTGAGGAATTCCATCGCCAGATGGATGCCTTTAAACTCCCGGCCTTCGATACGTAGATCCCGGCCGGCAGTGGCTCCGCCGCATAGAACGACAGCATCGAACTCCCGCTTCAACTGATCGGCGGGAATATCCTTGCCGATTTCCGTGTTGGTTACGAAAGTAACGCCTTCGGCGGTGAGCAAGTCGACACGGCGCTGAATGACTGTCTTTTCCAGCTTCATGTTGGGGATGCCGTACATCAACAGTCCACCCACCCGGTCAGCCCGTTCATAGACGGTGACGGTGTGTCCCGCTTTGTTCAACTGGGCGGCAGCCGCCAGTCCCGAGGGACCAGAACCGACGACGGCTACCTTTTTACCTGTGCGGTTTTTAGGAGGCTCGGGTACGATCCAGCCTTCTTCAAACCCTTTATCGACGATGGAGCGCTCGATGGTTTTGATCGTAATCGGCTGGCCGTTCAAGCCTGCCGTACAGGAGCCTTCGCAGGGAGCGGGGCAAACCCGTCCGGTGAATTCCGGGAAGTTGTTTGTTTTATGCAAACGGTTGAGTGCTTCCCGCCACTGGCCGCGATAGACCAGATCGTTCCATTCCGGAATCAGGTTGTTGACCGGACATCCGGAAGCCATCCCTGCAATCAAAGTTCCGGAATGGCAGAAGGGAATCCCGCAATCCATGCAGCGAGCGCCTTGAACCTGCAGCTTATCTTCCGGCAGATGCTCGTGAAATTCCCGGTAATGCTTGACCCTGAGGAGAGGATCTTCTTCTTTAGGGACTTCGCGCTTATATTCCAAGAAACCTGTTGGCTTTCCCATTGTTCTTCTCCTCCCCTAGTTGCCGCTGACGCGCGACACGTCGCTCATATTTTCTTCAAAGGCGACCATGACTGCCTCGTCGTTGCTAAGCCCGGCTCGCTTGCCTTTTTCGATGGCTTCGAACATCCGCTTGTAATCCTTGGGGATGACCTTCACGAAGTTGAACACTTCATCTTCCCAATTTTCCAAAATACGATGGGCCACGGTGCTGCTGGTAAATTTGAAATGATTCCGGATCAGGCTCCGGACTTCATTGATCTCGAAAGAGTCTTCCAACTGCTCCAGATGAACCATCTCTTGGTTCACTCTGTTTTTGAATTTGCCGTCCACGTCATACACATAAGCGATACCGCCCGACATGCCTGCGGCGAAATTACGCCCGGTCTTGCCAAGCACGACCACACGGCCGCCGGTCATGTACTCGCAACCGTGATCGCCGACGCCTTCCACGACAGCGCGGACGCCGGAGTTGCGGACGCAGAAGCGCTCGCCGGCGCGACCGCGAATGTAAGCTTCGCCGTCAGTTGCGCCATATAAGCCGACGTTGCCGATAATGATGTTCTCTTCCGGAACGAACCCGGCCAGCTTCGACGGGAAGACGATCACTTTGCCGCCGGAGAGGCCCTTACCGATGTAGTCGTTGGCGTCCCCTTCCAAGGAGAGAGTGATACCCTTCGGCACGAAAGCTCCGAAGCTTTGTCCGGCAGAGCCGTTGAAGTGCAGGCGGATCGTATCCGCCGGCAAGCCTTCCGCCCCGTACATACGGGTCACTTCGCTGCCAAGGATCGTGCCGACAACGCGGTTGACGTTGCGGATCGACATGATGGCATGGACGTGCTCGCCGTTTTCCAGAGCCGGTTTACATGCGGCCAGCAGCTTCGTAACGTCGAGGGAACGGTCCAGACCATGATCCTGGCTTTCGCTGCAGAAGCGACCGACGGATTCATCTACCTCAGGCTGATACAAGAGGGGCGATAGGTCGATTCCTTTGGCTTTCCAGTGGCTGACTGCCTTTTTCGGTTCCAAAACATCGGTACGGCCTACCATCTCTTCGATGGTGCGGAAGCCGAGCTCCGCCATGTATTCCCTTACTTCCTGGGCGATGAAGGTCATCAGATTGACGACATGCTGCGGGTCGCCGGCGAATCGCTTGCGCAGCTCAGGATTCTGGGTCGCTACGCCTACCGGACAGGTGTCCATGTGGCACACGCGCATCATCACGCAGCCAAGGCTGATGAGCGGGGTGGTGGCGAAGCCGAATTCCTCGGCGCCGAGAAGCGCCGCTACGATTACGTCCCTGCCGGTGAGCAGCTTGCCGTCGGTTTCGACGGTGATGCGGCTGCGCAGGTTGTTTAGCACCAGCGTCTGATGGGTCTCGGCAAGGCCCAGCTCCCAAGGCAGTCCGGCGTGGCGGATACTGGTTTGCGGCGATGCGCCCGTTCCGCCTTCATAGCCGGAAATCAGGACGACATCGGCCTTACCCTTGGCGACGCCGGCAGCGATGGTGCCGACGCCGACTTCGGAGACCAGCTTGACGCTGATCCGCGCCCGCGGATTGGCATTTTTCAAATCGTGGATCAGTTCCGCCAGATCCTCGATGGAATAGATATCGTGATGCGGAGGAGGCGATATCAAGCCTACGCCGGGGGTAACGCCCCGGACTTCAGCTACCCAGGGATAAACCTTGCGGCCCGGCAGTTGTCCGCCTTCACCCGGTTTCGCGCCTTGCGCCATCTTGATTTGGATTTCGTCCGCATTCACCAGGTAATTGCTGGTAACGCCAAAGCGGCCGGAAGCCACTTGCTTGATGGCACTGCGTCGCAAATCGCCGTTGGCGTCCGGAGTAAACCGGTTCGGATGCTCGCCGCCCTCGCCGGTGTTGCTCTTGCCGCCGATGCGGTTCATCGCGATAGCCAGCGCTTCGTGGGCTTCCTGGCTGATGGAGCCGAAGGACATCGCACCGGTCTTGAAACGTTTGAATATCGATTCGATCGGCTCGACATCGTCGATGGCAATCGGAAGACGGTCTTCCTTGAACTCCAGCAGAGCCCGAAGGTTGAACTTTCTCTCCGACTCCCGTTGAATGAGCTTGACGAACCGCTTGTACTCATTGTAGTTGCCGCTGCGAACCGCCGTTTGCAGAGCATGGATCGATTCCGGAGAATACAGATGCTCTTCCGAGTTCGCCCGGAATTGCAGCTCGCCGCCGGCATCCAGAACCGGATCGACGCCTTCCAGAGGCGAATAAGCCCGGTTGTGACGCAGGGCGACTTCCTGGGATACGACATCGAGGCCAATGCCCTCAATACGGGAAGGCGTCCAGGTGAAGTATTTGTCGATCAGCGCTTTTTTCAAGCCGACGGCTTCAAAAATTTGCGCACCGCGGTAGCTCTGGATCGTGGAAATGCCCATCCGCGCCAGCACCTTCACGACACCTTTGGTTGCAGCTTTCATGTAGTTGTATTGCGCTTTTTCAGAGGAAATGCCGGTCAGTTGGTTCCGAGCAATCATGTCATCCAACGTTTCGAAGGCGAGATAAGGATTGATCGCTCCCGCTCCGTAACCGATGAGCAGGGAGAAGTGGTGCACTTCCCGAGGCTCGCCGGATTCCACAACCAAGCCGACTTTCGTCCGGGTACCTTGCCGGATCAAATGATGATGCAAACCGGCGGTAGCAAGAAGCGCTGGTATCGGCGAATGCTCCGCATCCATAGAACGATCCGAAAGGATCAGAATAGTGGCGCCGCCGGCAATGGCTTCATCCGCTTCCGCGAAGATCTGCTCCATCCGCTCTTCAAGACCGTCCTCACCTGCAGCGGCCGGATAGACGATGGAAAGCGTTACTGCCCTAAAGCCTTCTGCGCTGAAAAATTTCAATTTCGCCAACTCTTCGTTGGATAAAATTGGGGACTTGATGCGGATTTGGCGGCAGCTCTCCGGCAACGGATCAATCAAATTGCCTTCAGCCCCGATGGTTGTTTCCTGGGCGGTAATGATCTCTTCAAAGTTCGCGTCAATAGGCGGATTGGTTACCTGTGCGAACAGCTGCTTGAAATAGTTGTATAAAAGCTGCGGTTTATCGGAGAGAACGGCAAGCGGCGCGTCATATCCCATAGAGCCGATGGGGTCCACTCCGTTTTTCGCCATCGGTTCGAGAAACTTTCGCAGCGTTTCGAAATTGTAGCCGAAAGCCATTTGGCGCTGCATAACGGTAGCTGAGTCGGCTGCGGCAACTTGCGGAGCGGCCGGCAGGTCATCCAGGCTGACGAGATTCTTATCGAGCCATTCCTGATAAGGATGCTCGCCCGTGATGCGCTCCTTGATTTCCTCATCCGAAACGATGCGGCCTTCCTTGGTATCCACCAGCAGCATGCGTCCAGGCTGAAGACGGTCCTTGCGGACGATGTTGTCCGGAGCTATATCCATGACGCCGACTTCCGAAGCCAGCACGATCAGATCATCCGACGTTACATAATAACGGGCGGGGCGAAGGCCATTGCGGTCCAACACGGCACCGATCATCCGGCCGTCAGTGAAGGAAATGGCAGCCGGTCCGTCCCATGGCTCCATCAGACAGCTGTGGTATTGATAAAAAGCGCGCTTTGCCGGATCCATGGTTTCATGCTTGGACCAAGGCTCGGGAATCATCATCATTGCGGCATGCGGCAAAGAACGGCCCGTCAGCGTCAAAAACTCCAAAACGTTATCGAAAATTTGCGAATCGCTTCCATCCTCTTCTATTAAAGGAAGCAGCTTTTTGAAATCGTCTCCGAAGAGGTCGGTTTCACAGAGTGCCTGGCGCGTACGCATCCAGTTCACATTGCCACGCAAAGTATTGATTTCGCCGTTGTGAATCATATAGCGGTAAGGGTGTGCGCGTTCCCAACTGGGGAAGGTGTTGGTACTAAAGCGGGAGTGAACGAGGGCGAGAGCCGATTCGACTTCGGGGTTCTGCAGTTCGATATAATACGAGTCTACTTGCTCAGGAGTAAGCATGCCTTTGTAAACGATGGTGCGGCTGGATAGGCTGGAGTAATAAAAACTTTCGGCGCCTTCCAGTTGACGGATGGCGTGTTCCGTTCTTTTGCGGATCACATACAGCTTCCGTTCAAAGGCCAATTCGTCATTTTGCTTCAGTACTCCTGCGCCAACAAACAATTGGCGGACAAAAGGCTCGGTTTTCCTGGCGGTTTCTCCAAGGGTTGAATTGTCAACCGGCACGTTCCTCCAACCAAGCACGACCTGGTCTTCTTCCCGAACGATCGATTCCACGATGCGTTCACAGGCTTCACGAACAGCTTCAGCGGCGGGCATATACAACATGCCGACTCCAAAGCGGCCAGGTTCCGGCAGGCTGATCCCCTGCTCCTTGCACGCTTTGTTCAGGAAGGCATGGGGAATCTGCATTAAGATTCCTGCACCATCGCCGGTGTTTGATTCACTTCCCTGACCGCCGCGATGATCCAGGTTACAGAGGACCTGGAGCGCCTGACGGACGATACGATGAGAAGGTGTTCCCTTGATGTGGGCGACGAACCCGATGCCACAGGCATCGTGCTCAAACTGGGGATCGTATAGTCCCTGTTTTGTAGGCATTCCATTCGTTCTCATACATGCGCAACCTTTCTTCTAAAAAATGTCTTGAAAAAATATTTTCCCCATTTTAACATCCGTCCCACTAGATATCAATTTAAAATATTCGAATTGCCGAATAAATCTTCCGGTTTTTTGCTGAAATGTCCGTTTCTTCGTTGATTTTCTTAAAACTGCCTTCCCCCCTTAAGAAGGATAAAACTTTTTTGTATAGCGGCAAAGAAAATGTTAAGATAACAATATTTCGCATCTTGACGGTATGAGTGCATTTCCGTTATCCAATCTTTCTGGTATCATATATATATGTATGCCCATTGGTTCCCTGCTTGAAGAAGTGGGATTAGATATAAGGCTAGGTGAATGACCATGAGAAAAAAGAGAGTCCTTCTTCTATCCGAGGGATTCGGTACAGGCCATACGCAGGCAGCCCATGCGATTTCCATTGGCCTTCGCCGGCATTCTTCCATGGTGCGAACGCGGGTCATGGAACTGGGAGCCTTTCAGCATCCCACAATCGCACCCTTGATTTACTCCGCATACCGGAAGACCCTCATCTCTCAACCGAAGCTGTACGCCAAACTTTATAAGCATCAATACAATAAATCGCTCAATCCCATCGCTTCCATGGCCTTGCACCGGATTTTCTACAACAGTACGGAAGAAATCATCCGTCAATTGAAGCCCGATGTCATCGTCTGCACCCATCCTTTCCCAAGCAAAGTGGTGTCCCGGCTGAAACGCTCCGGTTTGACTACGCCGCTGTGTACGGTGATTACGGACTATGACGCCCATGGGACATGGGTGGACACCGGGGTCAACAAATACCTGGTATCCACGGACGATGTCCGGGAGAAGCTGATCGAAAAAGGCATCGCCCCGGAGGTCATCCAGGTGACAGGCATTCCCGTTCACCCCGATTTTTACGGGCAATCGGACAAAGCGGCAATCCGCACCCAGTTTCAATTGAAAGAAATGCCCACCGTTCTCTTTATGGGAGGGGGCTGGGGGCTGATCAACAACGAAGAACTGATGTTTCATGCCAACCAGTACCGGGAACAGGTCCAGCTTATTTATTGTCTGGGCAGCAACGAGAAGCATTTGCAGAAATTGATGGAGGACCCCCGTATGCAGCACCCCAATATCCGGCTCTTGGGCTATACCCGGGATATTGGAAAGCTGATGGAGGTTTCCGACATTCTCGTAACGAAACCCGGCGGTATGACCTGCACCGAAGGAATGGCAAAAGGAATCCCGATGCTGTTCTACGCCCCGCTGCCCGGACAAGAGGAAGAGAATCTTCATTATTTTGTGGGTAACGGGCACGGAGAAGCCATTAAAGACTTGGAAACCATTGACGACTGGTTCCAGAAGCTGATCGAGGAATATCCCGAATTCGTCAACAATCGCAATCTCCTGCTCAAGGAACGGTCGAAAATCAACCCGGATATTTGCTCCGAGGCGATTATCGACTTCATCAACAGCACCGAGATTACCGCCCAATAACCAAGGATAAACGGCTGACGCCGTCCATACTGGACGTGCGACGTTTACCGTAGTGGAATCAGGTTAAGTGTAAAAAATATATACTTTCTGATGTAGGAAAAAGCCGCGCCAGCGGCTTTTTTGATGTAGAGATTATCCCCCCATCGGATGGTGCGTTCGGCGGGTGGATGATCCAGCACCGGTATGAGCATCGGCTTCCTTTCTATAGAGGGGCTTGATCACAGCCGGAGCACTTTCGGGATTGCCCTTCATCTTCTCCCGCAGGAACGGGATCTGCTCCAACGCGAATTTTTTCCCGAGCGGTTTAGCCAACCCATGACAGTCAAAGTGCAGAGTAGCGTTGATTTCTCCGCCTAACACAACAAAGATGCTGCTCATATAGAGCCAGGTTAGAAGAACGATGATGCCGCCTAAGCTGCCGTACGTTTTCGAATAGTTTCCGAAGTGATTGACATAGAAAGAAAATAACGCCGACGTGACGATCCAGCCGATGGTGCTGAACGCGGCGCCGGGCAGTACTTCTTTGAATTTCAGACGAATATTGGGAATATACTTGTACAAAAGGGTAAACACCAATGCCATGACCAAAAGGGGAATCGCGTATTGGGCGATGCTCCACAGCGGATCAAAGCTGACGGGCTCATGCAGGAAGTAAAACAGACGTTCTCCGATCCACTTGCCGAATATCAGCATGCCGAAGGTCATCACAATCGCGATCGCCAGCAGCAGGGTAGCCGCAAGGGAAATCCCCTTCGTTTTCCAATACGGCCTGTTTTCCGGTTGATCATATGCTTTATTGATGGCTTTCATCACGGCATCCACTCCTTTGGACGCCGACCAAATGGTGCCGATCATCCCGATGGACAAGAGTGCCGAGCTTCTGCTCCTTTCAATCTCATCCAGCACGGAAACAATGGTCGAATGGGAAGCTTGCGGCATAACGGATGTAATACCCGAAATGATGCTAGCCGTTGAGAGAGAGGTTGAGCTGATAATCGAGACGAGAAAGATTAGGAAAGGAAAAAACGAAAGGATCAAATAATACGTCAACTGAGCGCTCAGCGCCGGTACTTCGTCATCCTGAAAACGGCCATATAAGTTTTGAGCAAATCGTATTCCTTTGCGTTTCACGATGGTCCCTCCATCCGCTTGAGCCAAAAGCCGCTCGTTTTGATCCTTCTACTTACCCCCTTTGCCCCGGCTGAATCAGGCTAGGAACAATCCCAGACCTAAGGCTGGCGACAAAATTGAACTTTTTTATAAAAATCTAAGGTAGAGCGGCTCCGTTTCGTTTACAATAGAAATTGAAGCCTGAGGACTGGCCATACGGCTGCCAACCATCGGATCAAAGGGGTGTACGAAAATGGCTTCGTTACAAAAAAAGAAAATACTCATCCTGTGCGGTGATCTGGGCGACGGGCATATTCAGGCAGCTAGCGCCATTAAACAGGCGGCAAAACTGCATGATCCGGAAGTCGATGCGGAAGTGGTCAATTTCTCCGTGGTCACTCATCCCAAATTGCACAATGTGGGAAAATATTGTTATACCCAGTGGATCACCAAATTTCCACTCATGTACGGGTACCTATTTCAAAAGACAAGAGACGAAAACGCCTTTTCCCACCTATTTAAAAAATTGAAGTTTTATACCTTGAGCCGGCTTGTCCGCCTTCTGGAAGACGTGCGTCCGGATGTCATCGTCAGCACATTTCCCGGGGCAGCCGCCGGCATCTCCATGCTGAAGGAGAACGGACTGACCGATCTGCCGACGGTCACGGTTATCACGGATCATACGGACCACAGCTACTGGTTGCATCCCTACACCGACCGTTACATAGTCGCCTCGGGTCATGTGCGCGATGCTCTGATCCGTCACGGCGTCCCTTTCGAGCAAATCTCCGTAACCGGCATCCCCATACGCTCGCAATTCAGCGCCAAGCTGAACCGGGATGCCCTGCGCGCCAAGCATAATCTTGACCCGTCCGTTCCTGTCGTGCTGGTAATGGGCGGAGGGTTTGGGCTAATCGCAAAAGAGTGTTTCTCTACTTTGTTCTCAGATGATATACTTAAGACAATGCAATTTATCATTATTTGCGGCCGCAACGAGAAGCTGCGCCTGCAGCTTGAAGCCGACACGGCTCCCTACCGGGACCGGATTACGTTGAAGGGCTATGTGGATGATATCCACGAATGGATGGCTTTGGCCGATTTGGCTATCACCAAACCGGGAGGGCTCACCTCCTCGGAAGCCATCGCCCTCAAGCTGCCGATGCTTCTCTACAAGCCGCTGCCCGGACAAGAGAAAGACAACGCCTCTTATTTGATTAAGGAAGGCGTCGCGCTGGAAGCCAAATCCGACACGGAGTTGGTCGGTCACCTTCAGGCTCTTCTGAAGAACCCCGACAGCTTGATCCAACTCAAGGAAAACGCTGCCAGATTGGAAAATTCTCAAGCGGCCTATCTTGCCTTGGACGCGATATTGCATACGGAAAGCGTGGAGCTGCCCCATGACCTGCGCCCGGCTGTCTACGCGCGGGCATAAGCACTGCGGCTATTCGCCTTTCCTCATCTTATTGTATTGGTTAAGGAGGACACTGGGCTCATGAAAGAAAAGCTGCTTTGGGGGAGCTTGATCTTCCTCATGGTGTATATGCTGCTTCCGTGGATCCTCACCCGTATGCTAGGTCTCGGAGTGTACCGCAAAGGCGGAAAAGGGCAAATCGCTCTTACCTTCGATGACGGGCCGGATCCCGAATATACCCCGAAGCTGCTGGATCTGCTGAAGGAACACAGCATAAAAGCGACCTTTTTCGTTCTCGGAGCGAAAGCGGAACGAAATCCGGAACTGATTAAACGGATCCACGACGAAGGACACCAAATTGGTGTCCATAATTACGTCCACTTCAGCAATTGGCTGATGACCCCCTGGCGCGTCAAAAAGTATCACGTAAACCGGTCAGCGGACATAGTGGAATCGATAACCGGAGTTCGACCGACTTATTATCGGCCGCCTTGGGGGATCATCAACATTTTCGATTTCTTCCTCAAGGGACAGTATCAGATCGTGCTATGGTCTGTCATGGCTCATGACTGGAGCAGCCGGGTCGGCCGCACCGACCTGAAACAGCGGCTTACCGCCGAAGTGACGGACGGCTCCATTATCCTGCTGCATGACAGCGGCCAAACCCTTGGCGCGGATCAAGATGCTCCTTCCTACATGCTGCAGGCGCTTAGCGAGGTGCTGGAGGAGTTCAAGCAGAAACAGTTAAGTTTTGTCCGGGTAGATGAAATGATGAACAGAAGCCGCAAGGAAGCCGATAGCCGTGGCAACATTTTCAAACGCGGACTTGTTACCGTCTTTATGTTATGGGAGAAACTGTTTATCAAAATCTTCGGCATCATCCCGGTCGATCCGGAGAATACCTTTCTCCAGATCCGTCTTCGGGAATACCACGGCTCGTCCATGGTTCTGGGCGACGGTGTCCGCATCGAAAAAGGCGATTTGGTCGCAGAGATGCATCTGAACAACGACACCTTATACCAGTTGGGCCGAACCAGCCGTAATGCCGTGCATCTGGCAATCCAAATGATCCGCCGCACCGAACAGATCTTACCGCAAATCGCCACCCTTTTTAAATCCGATCCTGGATATAAAGATGTGAAGGGCTTGTACGGCGTCAGCTTGATCAACCGTGGACTAGAGCATTTAGGCTTTACGGTGCTGGATCTGCCCAAGGGACCCTTCTCCTTTTTCACCAAGATATACTTGCGTTTCCTGATGTACGTCGTTCATTCTCAAGGAAGAACGCGGTTGAAGCAAAAAACGGAGCTATTGGTTCCGAAAATCATCTGCATCTCCGCTCAGGAATTGGAGAACCGTTACGCGGCATAATCCTCCGCAATCACCCGCATATAAAGGCAGCCAATCGTCAACGGTGACGACGAGAGCTGCCTTTTTGCTTTTATTATAACTTCAGCGGCCGTTGACCCCCCACTGGATTTCTTGCCCGGTTCGATTTATGCTGTTAGGTAGAGGTATCCCTGCTCTCGCTTAAGGGGGGAGCAGGCAGAAAGGAAGAGATTCATGCATAATGAAGTTGGCAAAGGCGGGGAAAAAAGTGCTCTCCTGCTAGGTGCGTCCGGCCTCGTAGGGAATCACCTGCTGCAGGCGCTCCTCGCCGATGAGGATTACGGCAAGGTTGCGGTTCTTGTCCGCAGACCCCTTGCAATCAGCCATCCTCGACTGACCGTTGTTGAAACCGATTTTGACAACCTGGACAGCGCCAGTGAGTATTTTGCCGTGGACGACGTCTTTTGCTGCTTGGGAACCACCATTAAGAAAGCCGGGAGCCAGATTGCCTTCTCCAAAGTGGATTTGGAGTACCCACTGGCCGCCGCCCGTTTGGCAGCGTGGCAGGATGTCCGTTCGTTTCACGCCGTTTCTTCCCTTGGAGCCGATGCTAAATCGCGGATTTTCTACAGCCGTACCAAAGGCTTGATGGAAGCGGGCTTGAAGCAATCCGGAATCCCTTCCGTTCACATCTACCGCCCGTCACTGCTTCTCGGCAAGCGGAAGGAGCATCGTCCGGGGGAAGAAACGGCGGCTGTCGTCAGCCGCAGGCTCCCGTTCCTGTTCAGCGGCCCCTTCCGGGCATATAAACCGATACCTGCGGAAACGGTAGCAAAGGCGATGCTGGCCGGCGCGCAGGATCCCGAGATTGGCTTTCATACCCACCCCTCCAAAGAGCTGTTTCAAATGGCAGAGGGACTTTTAAAGGGAGATCGAATCCTTACATGATGACTCCATACACAAAAGAACATAAAGCAAGCCAGATCGAAACGAACACGGCAAAAAGATGGGATGGCCGAAGAGCGATCCTGTTTAGCGGCGGCAATTTAGGCGACTGGGCCCTCGCGGAAGTGAACCCTGGGGATTATTTGATCGGGGCCGACCGCGGAGCGCTTTTCCTGTTGCAAAATGGCCTCAAGCCTGACTTGTCCGTAGGCGACTTCGACTCCGTCACACCGGAAGAACTCGCTTTGGTTCGAGCAGGCAGCGCGAGCTACGAGGAATGCGATCCGGTACATAAAGATTTGACCGACACCGAAATGGCGATGGAGAGAGCCTTTGAGCTGAATCCGCCGCCCGCGGAGATCTTGCTTTTCGGCGCACTCGGCACCCGTTTCGACCATTCCCTCGCCAATGTGCACCTGCTGCTGAACGCGCTGAACCGCGGTATCCATGCCCGAATTATAGACAAGCATAATGAGCTTATCGTCTTAGCCGCCGGACAGACCGCAACGATCCGCCGCGGCAGATTTACCCACGTCTCCCTCCTTCCTCTCACCTTACAGGTGGCGGGAATTACTCTTGCCGGCTTCCAGTATCCGCTCTTCGACGCAGAGCTGACCATGGGACAATCCTTGGGCATCAGCAATGTGTTGGAAGACGAGATCGGAACAGTCACGACAAAAAGCGGTCTCATACTGATCATACAAAGCGCGGACTGACCGCGTCAGCCCGTATCGAATGGAATGCAATGCCAAGAAAGGATGATGTCTCATGAATCCGAATCCGGGAAATCGCTACATGGCCCGCTCCCAGTCCATTCCCGTCTCCCTCGGGACCTTGTGCTATGGGGAAGACCTTGCCCTGAACCGGGAGGTTATTTTGTACACCGTGGAAAACCACGTCCGGAGTTCGGAGGATGATTTTGTCCAGCGTTTACGGAAGGCCTCCTCTTTTGCAAAAGAAGGCTTTCTGCATATTCTTGACACCTCCTTCTCCGCTTTTTCAACCCAGGTGGTTTTTCAACGCAAAACCGGTATCCCCTTGATCCATGATATCGATCAGAAACAATGGCCCTTTACACAGGCAGTCGCCATGGCTGCCGATTTGGCGGCGCACATGCTGGAAGCTGCAGAAGATGGCGTTACCGCCTACTCTGTAGAAGCCAATAATTTGTGGCTCAGCGACGAAGGGAAGCTCTCCGTCATCAATTACTGGGAAGAAGCCGCTTCTCACAAGCAGGGAGCCGCTGGGCTGTGTGGCCTTCTCCTACAGCTTCTCACCGGTTCTCCCCGCATCCCGGAACCCTTCGAAGCGATGGACGAGCCGGGTAAGCGCCTGATGCGTCTGAACGCGCCGGAGGAACATAAGCTGGTGCTCATTCGCTGGATCGAGCGTTCCTATCAGGGACAGGTAACCTTATCCGCTCTGGCTGCCGGCTTTCAGGATCTGCTGCTCCCTGGTGCCATCGGATTCCGCAAGCCGGATACCCAGCAGCAAATCAAGCCGCAGCGGCAGATCGCCCAGGAATGGTCGGAAAAGCAGCCGACTAGCATAGAGCAACCGGAAAAATATGATCGTTATGAATCCGACCGCTATGAAAAGCAAGACCGGTATGAAGCCGCACCAACTAGAACGGAAAGAGCGGATAGTTCCGACCGTTCGGAAAAACCCGGAAGCCCGGCGGCATACGAGAAATCATCGCCTTATGAGAAATCGTCATCATACGATTACGATTTGCCTTTTCCGGACCGCAGAAGAGAGAAGCCTAAAGCCGACGGCAAAAAGGCCGACGATGCCTATATCCGCAGACCTGTAGTCGATGACGATGAGGAGGAAGAGGATACCGGTACCTCACCTATCAAAAGAATCGTCATCATCCTGTCCATTATCATTGTCGCCGCATTCCTGATTTGGCTCTTCTGGCCCAAGCATGATGCAGCGCCTGATCTCCCATCTTCAAGCACATCCGTATCCTCCAACGCTCCCGGGCAAACGACTGCCCCTTCTGCCAAAGGGGACGCGGCGGCAAGTCCATCGCCTGCGGAAAGCGACAATGCGACGCAGTCAGACGACAACGGATCGGCACCGCCGAAAGAAGGCACGCCGATCCACGCACCGAATTTAACCGGGATGAGTTTGGAGGACGCGGGAAAACAAGCTATCGCCAACGGCCTCCACTATCAGTATTTCCTGGAACGCAACGCCGCTGAGAAGGATCAGGTGTTCAAGCAGGAGCCGGAAGCGGGAGCCGATATGAAGACAGGCGATCAAATCATCATCCATGTAAGCAAAGGGATGGATTAAATTCCGCTCACACGCAAAAAGGAGCCTGATGGACTCAAGTGCCATCAAGCTCCTTTTTATTCTTCTAAAGCAAATGAACGATCCGCACCACTTTGTCCGGATGGGCCAGCCGGATCACATGGTTGCCCTTATCGTAGGTAACCGTAGCCAAGCCGATCTCCATGACCGGATCCGCTCCCAGCGCATAGAACACGTCATCCGCAAGGGTCCGCAGGCATTCCGCCTTTTCATCGTCATTCAGGCCGCCCCAGTCCTCCGGTTCCATCCCCAGCGCCTCCTGAACGTCCTCCACATCCTGCAGCGCGCGGGTCAAATCATCCATAATCAGTGCATATTCCTTTGCAAATTTAACACCCATAATGACAGCCATCCTTTCCGGTTCCCCTGATTAACCTGCTTTCCCATGTTTCTTTACATCAAAGGAGAGAGCATGCGCGCCAGCACTTCCTTCATACGCTGGTAATTGGTCCGCTTGGCGAACTCCTCGGGTACAATCTCCTTGCAATTCCCCAGATCCTCTCCAAAATCATCCTCCAAATCCTGGATCGTCTTCTTGGCGAACATGACCGCATTGATTTCGAAGTTGTCAAAAAAGCTGCGCATATCCAGATTAGCCGTTCCGACGGTGCCGAGGGTTTCGTCGACGATCATGATTTTGGCGTGGATGAAGCCTCCTTGATACAGAAAGAAGCGGACGCCCGCTCTCATCAATTCTTCAATATACGCAAAAGACGCCCATTTGACAAGAATGTGATCGGAAATGCCCGGCAAAATCACCTTCACGTCAACTCCCGAAAGAGCAGCTGTCTTAATTGCCATGAGCAAGCTGGGATCAGGAATAAAGTATGGCGTCACGATGTGGATCCGCTGCACCGCCGTACTGATCGCGGCAAAATACAGCTCAAGGATGGTATCCCATTCCCCATCCGGTCCGCTGGACATGATCTGGACCCGCTCATCTCCGGTACATTTATGCTCGGGGTAGTACACGCTGTCCGTGAGCTTTTCCCCTTTTACGAATGCCCAATCGTTGATAAAGGTTTGCTGCAGAAAATAAACCGCATCCCCTTCCAGCCGCATATGCGTATCCCGCCAAAAGCCGAACTTCGGATTCCGCCCCAAATACTCGTCCCCAATATTGATGCCGCCCAAAAAGCCGACGGTGCCGTCGACGACGATGATTTTGCGATGATTCCGATAATTGAGCCTGCGCGTCAGGAAGGCATTCCGCAGCGGGAAAAAACAGCCGACCTTCACTCCCCCCTGCTGCAGTTCGGCGATATAGGCGGAGGGCAGCTTGTAGCATCCAAGGCCGTCAAACAAGAGACGAACTTCGACGCCTTCCTGGGCTTTACGGATCAGGATCTCTTTGACGGCGGTGCCGATGGTATCGGAGTGAATGATATAGTATTCCAAATGGATGTGATGGCGTGCCTGTTCCAGAGCCTTAAAAATAGCGTCGAAGGTTGCCGTCCCGTCCGAAAAAATCTCGGATTGGTTGCAGAGGGTGATCGGAGATTCGGGAAAGCTTTTTAGCAGGCTGAACAGCCGCTTTTGCTTCGCGATATCGATGTTATTCATCTCTTTGACGTTATTGGCCACCGCGATTTTATGCCTGGCGGCTTCCGGCAGCACATAACGGACACGGCTCCTTCCGTGGCGGCGCACATATCTCCGTTTTCGATATTCTCCGGCAATCATGTAATAAAGAAAAAAACCAATGACGGGAAACATAAAGATGATCAAAAGCCATGCCGTCGTTTTGGAAGGATTACGAAATTCCACAAGAAGAACGACACCTACCTGGATCACAAAAAGCAACATCGCGACAAGCAGCAGCCATACCAGCACAGAACGCCCCCCCATCGGCAGCAAGAACAAGATATATTGAAAACGGAATGTACGAGTTATTACCCTTTGCCTATTGGAAGAATCATCCTCACCCCAACCTTTGTTTCAAGGCACTGCGAGATGTGTACAATATGGTAGGATGCACACATCATCAGCAAGAATCAAAAGGGAGTGAATCGAGTGAGTCTGTTAGGCCTTATCGTCAGCATCATCATGGCCATCATCATCGGCTTCATCGGAGACGCATTGGTCCGCGCCGATATGCCCGGAGGTGTCCTCGGTTCCATGGTGGCAGGCTTTGTCGGTGCCTGGCTGGGCCACTTCCTCTTCGGTCACCTAGGCCCTGATATCGCCGGTTTTGCCATCATTCCGGCCATTATCGGCGCCGCTGTCGTCGTCTTTCTCGTGGGTCTCCTGTTCCGCGGAGTCCGCAACGCAAACTAAATCAACACCAATTGAAAAGGAGTGAATTGAAATGGCAAAAAGCAAAGGCATGATTTCCGGTTTTATCGTCGGCGGTGCAGTCGGCGCGGTTTCCGCGCTGCTTCTGGCACCTAAATCAGGCAAAGCGCTGCGCGAGGATGTCTCAAGCTGCGCCCGCAATATGGGTCATAAAACGTCGGAAGTGGCTGCCAATGTAGGGCAATATGCTTCGGACCTGGCAAAATCCGTAACGAACCAACTGCCGCGGGTAGTGTCCTCCGCATCCGATGCCGCTCAAGCCGTAAAAGAAGCTTCCGACGATGTAGCCGACACGGTTAAAGACAATTTGCGCTCCGCCATGAAAAACGATCACGAATAACCGCAAATTCCAAACCAGCCGGTTCCGAGGAACCGGCTGGTTCTTTGTGACGACCGACTTTTCTTAATCACAACCCGGTATCTCACGCTCCGCTTATTACCTTTATTGCCTGAAAGATTGCGGTTCATCCTTTACCGGATACGCCTGCACAAAAAAAACGGGCGGCAGCCCGTTCCCATCGCTTTCTGTACGCTTCCTTACATCAAACGTTTACCGCTCCAACTGGCTGTAAAACTGGTCGATGGGCATTCTCGCGCCCAAGTAAACGCTGATATCGATCCTCTCTTTGTTCGGCTTGGCAAAAAAACGCTCCTTGAAGTAATAACCTTTCTCCCGAGCAGCCGTATACATCTTGCAAAAGTTGTTTGCCGCACGTATTGCTTCTTCCTCTGTGGCATATCGTTCCAAAGCGTTCCCGGTACCTAAGGGATTGGATTTTGCCTGAATGGTCAAATCGAAAGACGTATCACTCGTTGCACAGACCAAAATGTCGCTGTCAAAGCACTCGATCCGATGCTTGATCATGATCCATACCGCCTTTCCGTTGATTTGTCTGTCAAAAGCCGATGTACTACTACTTACCCTTGCCCATCCCGGGAGAAACAAGGATTCCGCCAATTTTTCGAGTCTCTCCAAACCAACAAAAAAAGGAGTCTGGCGCCAGAGCGCCACACAATCGTGATTCACTCTATCGCCATCTCCTTATCTGAAGAAGCGCGTAGTATTCGGTTGGTCGGATTGGTCTTCTCATCAGCTTGTCTTCTTCTGATCGGCCAGCAATTCCTTCAGCTTCTCAAGAGCCCGCTTCTGGATGCGGGACACGCTCATCTGAGAGATACCGAGGGCTTGGGCGATCGCCCTTTGGGAATGTCCTCCGCTATAGGCCATATCCAATACCTTCTTTTCCTCGTCTTTCAAATAAACAAAAGCCTGCTGCAAGTCCATTCTCATTTCTACCGTATGGAAATCATCGCCCTCTCCGCCGATTAAATCGCCGATCGTAGCGCTGCCTTCGTCACTGGATAAAGGCGTATCCAGGGAAACGTAGTTATAGCACTCCCGACCCGCCAACACTTCGATGGTTTCTTCCTGAGACAACTCCAGGGCGGCTGCAATCTCATCGATGCTGGGGGAACGCTCCAGACGCATGGTCAACTCGTCGATGGTCACCTGGACCATGAGGCCTTTTTCTTTTATTCTCCGGGGCACCTGTATGTACCACGATTTATCCCGTAAATAATTCTTCATATGGCCGATGAGACTCTTCATCGCATACGCTTCAAAATGAATGCCCAGCGTACTGTCAAACTGCTTAAACAGACGAAGCAAAGACATCTGCCCCACCTGGTACAAGTCCTCGTAAAGATCCGGACGATTCCGCGACATCTTGCCTGCCGCCATCTTCACAAGAGGCTCGTATTCAAGCAGCAGCGTCGTAACGGTCTCCTCGGACTCGGTATTTTGATACTCGATGATTTTATGAATCATCTCCTGCTCATGCATCGTCTGATTCGACTTCATGCCATTTCCTCATTCCCTTGAAGGAACTTGGTAAGGACGACCTCAGTTCCTGTATCGGTATTGACCTGAACTTCATCCATCAGCGCTTGCATCATGTAGATACCCAACCCGCCGGCGCGAATTTCGCTCAAATCCTTATCGTGCAGAGACGTGGCGAGACGCTCTTTTTGCTCATAATCAAAGCTGCTTCCCTCATCCTTGACACTGATCTGAATCCCGGAGCCGGTATTTCTAAACTTCACTTCCATTCTTCCGGCTTCCCGGCCTTTATAGGCGTGAAGTACGGCGTTGTTGCACGCTTCGGCAACCGCCACCTTCATATCTTCAATATCCTCGTAAGAAAAACCCCACTTGGTCGATATTCCGTATAAGACCAGTCTGACAATATCCACAAAATTGGCGTCTGCAGGAAGAGTCAGAATGATTTCATGATTCTGGCGGTTCATATGATCTCTCCGTTCCTCTCTTGCTTTGATTCCATATTGTCTGTAACGAGATACTGGGTAATGCCCGTGAGCTCGAAAAGCCGGTTAATGGACGGCGGAATGTCTTCGACCCTGAAGGTTGCGTGGATGGAGTCTCTTTGCTTCAGGATCAAGATGATGATGCCGATGCCCGTGCTGTCGATGTAGGTCAACCCTTCCAGGTTCAGCACCAATTCCCGATCGCCCTGATTTATATAAGGTTCCAGATCCGCCCTCATTTCCGGAGCGACGGACAAATCCAACTCTCCGTGTAAGTAGATGGTGATGCGCTGGACGGTTACTTTTTTGGTGATGGCAAACTTTTTCTCCATGTTCATTTCATTATCCTCCTACGATTTGCATGCATTATCTTTTTACCCGACGGCCTTCTCGCTGAATCATGGGAAACGCTGTAAAAGGTCCTGCGCATGCTTCCCTTGTGCAAAAAGAAATCGCACGCCTAGTGACGCGCGACCTCACGTTCATTCATTCGGTGGAGTTTGACTCTTTTCCAAATATCATAGACGGAGCTGATCCAATTGATCGCTTTATAGACTTTCTTATCCGGCTCCTGCTTCTGCTCATGACTGAGGCTGTGATTGGCATTCACGGCGAAGCGGTTTGATGCTCTTCGGACGACGGAAGTAACGCCTTCCAAAGCATCCCCCACATTTTCCACCGTGCCAAAAAGGGAATCCAGCGACTTCATCTTCTGCCTTAGGTCCATCGTAATCTGGTTGGTATTGCGGATGAGACCCTTGACCTCTCCATTCACATCATTCAGATCCTTTTGCACATTCGAGATTGTCTGATTGGTCTCTTTCAGCGATTCCTGCAAGAGATGCAGTGTCCGAATCAAAAAGACCACTAGAGCCGCGAAAGCGAAAGCGATGATGGCGATGCTGATCTGCCAGATCATACTTGATCCCTCCTCAAGGCATAATCTCTCGTGCTGCTTCTATTTTTGTTACCCGATGGCACCCTATATGAAACAAACTTCACAATCAAATTCGGCAGATTTCGTTATAATAGTTTTGACAAGACTATAATTTTCAGGAGGCAGAAACCATGGCTGAAAAAAATGAAAAAGTTATCGCGGTACTGAATCAGCAAGTCGCAACCTGGACCGTTCTCTACACTAAGCTTCACAACTACCACTGGTTTGTTAAGGGCGAACTTTTCTTTGTCCTTCATCCAAAATTCGAAGAACTGTATGACGAAGCCACTGAAAACATGGATGCTACGGCAGAACGCGTCCTCACATTGGGCGGAGAACCCGTCGCTAAACTGACGGAAGCCCTGAAGCTCTCCGTAGTCGAAGAAGCCGCAGGCGGCGAAACGCCAAGGGAAATGGTCGCTACCTTGCTCGCCGATTACGAGAAAATGACCAAGGGACTGCATGAAGGCATCGAAATTGCAGAGGAAGCTGGCGACGCTGTAACGGCTGACTTCTTTACGCAAACCGCTGCTGTTTTGGAAAAACACTGCTGGATGCTGCGCGCTCACCTCGCATAATGCTCACAAAAAAATCCCGCCCGACTCCTTGCGAGTCCAGCGGGATTTTTCATATGCCTTGATATCCATTATGGCGCGATGCCGCCGTCTGCAAATATTTGATCAGAGTGACATGGGTGCCTTCGTCGTTGGTTACGACGACCTCATCCATAAGCGCCTGCATCAGATAGATGCCCAAGCCGCCGACGCTGATATCCGCCAATTCCTGCTGCGCGTTCGGCGCCAGATCAGCGGCTGGCTCTTCATAGGAAAAGCTTGTTCCGTGATCCCGGATGTGAATGGCTAATCCGTTCTCGCTCATTTCATAGGCAAGGTCGACGGTTCCCGTTTCTCCTTCCGGATAAGCGTGAAGGACGGCATTGTTGCAGGCTTCGGCAACGGCTACCTTCATATCTTCAATATCCTCGTAGGAAAAACCCATCTTGTTGGCGACCCCATACAGCGTCAGTCTTGCCAAATCAATATAATCGGCTGTTGCCGGTATGGCGAGCTTAATTGTTTGCTGCTCCTGCATCATGCCCCATCCGCCTTCGCCAGATTAGTCGAGTTTCTCACTGTAAGGAACTTGGAGATGCCCGTCAAGTCAAACAGCTTTTTGATCTTGGCCGGAACTTCATCCAAGGTGAAGCCGGCTTTCCCCTCAGCCCGCGCTTTAAGTATAAAAATGATAATACCCATACCCGTGCTGTCGATATAGGTAAGCTCGCTTAAGTTCAGCACCAGCGGTTTCGCAGATGGAATCAGCGGCTCCAGCACCGAACGAAATTGCGGTGCCACCGCCAGGTCAAGCTCGCCCCTTACAAAGACCGTAACGGCTTCTGTCGTCTCCTTGACCTGTGCTTCAAAATGATTGCGTTCCAAAACCATCACCCCGCAAATAAAAGATTTTCATAAACGGCCCCATATAAGTCTATAGCAATAGAATAACAAAAACCGACATTTTTTACACTACCGCACCGTTTCAAACGGCACCTGATCGTTTAAGGATCAAGTGAGCAACCATTCCTTCAGGAACAGGAGGTGCGGAAGATATGGAAACCCGTCGCAATGTGGATGTGGATACCCGGGACGCACTATATTTCCTTGTCCGTTATGTATTCCCCATGTTCTAAGAGAAAAGGACATGATCAAGAAAAACGCCTGGAGCCCGAAGCGGCTCCGGGTGTTTTTCTATACCGTTACAGACGAAAATTTACACGTTAGCCAGGCAATAATAATCGATGGAAACGATGCGCTTCTTTTCCGCATCCAGAAACACCTTCAACAAGAGCTCCCCTCTCTGGTAGACGAGCCCATCTTCTGCGATATAGTCCGGATCTCCTAATGCTTCACGAATAGAGGCCGGATCTATGGAGACAACGGTGCCTTCCACCTTAAAAGTGTCTGCTTCCGCGGGGATTGAAACACGTTCCACCGCCGTACCGCTAAACGTAACGCTCATATACCCGTAATCGTACGTTTCTGCATCCGGCTCAACGGTGTCGTGCTGAATGGCGAAGGGGACGCCTTTTTTATCCGCGACGCTCTGCCGATCATCCCCGAGGGTTACACCGTTTACAGAGCTTAAAAGGAGGGGTGTTTTGCGGTCTTCTTGATGGACGGTATGCATGACGGTTTCAGCTTGGGGAACGGCAGCCTCTTTCACTGTAAATTCTGCAAAAGGAACTCCGCCTAGGAGCATAGCGGCGATGAGGATAAAGCTTCCTGCTTTGATCACATGCATCACTCCCGTTAAATGCAAAATGGTGCCGGCCTTTCCCTTTTATTAACCATCCTTCCGCCTTTTGAACCATTCTCCCGCTGGATTGGATTGTCCTGGCATGATTCATCCTCCGGGCTTTCGGTTAAATTATGGATACTTTCAGCACAATTATATGATCGCTAAAGGAGGCGTTTTATGAACGCGGAGAAACCAGTAGCCGGAAAAATTGCCATCATCACAGGGGGAGGGTCGGGCATCGGGCGCGCCTCAGCCATTCTGTTGGCCCGTCAAGGCGCCAAAGTGTGCCTGCTCGACCGTACGCCGGAAAACGCCAAAGAGGTGCAGCAGCTGATTGTAGCGGAAGGCGGAGAGGCGTGCTATGTGGAGACGGACATCTCCGTGCCGGAAATGGTCGAGAAGGGCATGCGCCATGTGGTGGACCTGTGGGGACGGCTGGATATTGTCTTTGCCAATGCCGGGATCAACGGCACCCTCGCGCCCATCGAGGAAATGACGGTGCAAGATTGGGAAACTACCATGAACATCAACTTGAAAGGAACCTTTTTGACGGTAAAATACGCTGTTCCCTACCTAAAAAAGAACGGCGGCAGCATCATCATCACCAGTTCCATCAACGGAAACCGCGTCTTCTCCAATTTCGGCTTCACCGCATACAGCACCAGCAAGGCCGGTCAAGTCGCTTTCATGCAAATGGCCGCTCTCGAGTTGGCCAAATTTAAAATCCGGGTGAATGCCATCTGTCCCGGCGCCATCGAGACGAACATCGGAGAAAACACGAACTGGACCCCGGAAGTCGAGAAGATCACCATTCCTGTGGAGTTTCCAAAAGGCGACCAGCCTTTGCAAAAAGGTCCCGGTCAGCCCGAGCATGTCGCGGATTTAGTGCTCTTCCTGTCCAGTGACGCTTCCTCGCATATTACCGGCACTCCGATCTATATTGACGGAGCCGAATCCTTGCTGCATGGGTAACAAGACAATCATAAAAAAGCGCCCCCGCGATTCCTCGCGAGCGGCGCTTTTTCGTTATCCCTATATGCCAAACGTTCATCATCCGATCCGTTCCAGCAGAACTTTGTTTTTCGGGACGAAAATTTTCGGCAGCTTGTCGGCATCTTTATAGACCACTTCGCCTTCTCCGACGACCGAAATCGATTCTCCTTCAAAATCCCCGACGACCGCCCCATCGCGGACAACGGTACCTTCGCCGATGATCGCCTTATGCACCACGGCGTTCTTTCCGATTTTCACGCCGGGCATGATAATGCTGTCGCGGATCAGGCTTCCCTCTCCGATCTCCACATTGCAGAAGACGACGGAATGATCAACTACGCCAAATATGGAACAGCCCTCATTGATCATCGACTGGCTAATTTGCGCGCTAGGTGCAATGTATTGGGAAGCGGGGTTGCCACAATTGGTATAGAGCGGCCAATCCATATTGTTCAAAACCATTCGCCCGTCCTTCTCCAGCAAATCCATATGGGACTCCCACAGACTGTCTACGGTGCCCACATCCTTCCAATAGCCTTTAAACGGATAAGCGAATAATTTCGCGCCTTGTTGGAGCATGCCGGGGATAATGTTTTTCCCGAAATCATTGCTCGATTCCAAATCATTCTCGTCTTGGGTTAAGTAGGATTTCAATACCTGCCAATTAAAAATATAAATGCCCATGGAGGCAAGATTACTCTCGGGTTTCGCCGGTTTTTCCACGAAATCCTTCACTCGGTTGCCGTGGTCGATATTCATGATGCCGAAGCGACTGGCTTCTTCCCATTTTACCTGGATAACGGAAATAGTGGCTTCCGCTTGGTTCATCTTATGGAACTCCAGCATTTCCCGGTAATCCATGTTGTAAATATGATCACCGGAGATGATCAAAACGTACTCCGGCTCATATTGCTCAATAAACGAGATGTTTTGGTAAACGGCATTAGCCGTGCCCTTGTACCAATTCATTTTATTGTTTTCCATCTTAGGCGCGAGCATGGTGACGCCGCCTTCTTCCCGATTCAAATCCCAGGGATCTCCCGCTCCGATATGATCGTGAAGAGTCATCGGCTGGTATTGGGTGAGAACGCCGACTGTGTCGATGCCCGAGTTGGTGCAGTTGCTTAACGTAAAATCGATGATCCGGTATTTTCCGCCGAAGTGCACGGCAGGTTTGGCCGTATTCGTTGTCAATACGCCAAGTCTCCGGCCTTCTCCACCGGCTAGAAGCATTGCCACGCATTCCGTTTGCTTCATTGTGCGATCACCTTTCATTTGTTTATTTTGCGGCCGGCAGGATAAGCAAAGCACCTTATTGCATGCTCGTCTTAAGCGTACGGAAATAACGATTCCAAGCCGTTTGTAGGCTCTTGCCGCCTATCCGCAAATGTTGTAATAGGTAATTACACGGCTCGTCCAGCCTTGAAACAAGGGGGCGCGGTTTGAAGTCGTAACGTTTTTGTTAAAAAAGCAGGAAAACACATGGGATAAGGCGTGTTTCAAGCCGCCCGGACAGTCCGCTGATCCTTCCTTAGTATGGCGTTTGACCCGATCCTCTATGCCCTTCTCCGCAGAGAGGCTCCCCTTGACAGTCACGCGCGTCATTTCCATAAGAAAAGCCACCCGGAAGGATGGCTTTGGTTTATCTGACTTTACGGTAAAGCTTCTCATGGGGCAAAATCGTCTCGTAGCAATCCGCACGGGCGATGAAATTAATCGATTCCCGATTGCCCAAGCCCAATACGCCACCTACGGCTAGGCTGTCGTAAAACAGCTCGTGGACCCGGTCCTGCAAGGTTTTGTTGAAATAAATCAAAACATTCCGGCAAAAAATAACATGAAACTCATTGAAGCTCTGGTCGGTAGCCAGGTTATGTTGGGCGAACACGACGTTTTCCAGAAAACGGGGGTGGAAGACGGCATGTTCGTTTTTAACCGTGTAATATTCGGAAAATTCTTCTTTACCGCCGGAAAGCAAATAGTTCCGGGTATACTCCCGCATTTTCCGCAGATGAAAGACGCCTGTCCGCGCCTGTTCCAGCGCTTCCTCGTTCATGTCCGTGGCATAGAGGCGCGCCCGCTCCAAAAGCCCCTCCTCTTCCAGCAGGATAGCCATGGACAGCACCTCTTCGCCGGTAGAGCAGCCCGCGTGCCAAAACCGGATAGACGGAAGCTGCCGAAGCCGGGGAGCGCATTCCTTGCGGAATACCGCAAACAACTCCGGGTCGCGGAACATCTCCGTGACGCTCACCGATAGGCTGGACATCAGCTCCGCCATGCTGGCGGGATCATGCAGAACCCGGTCCTGCAAAGCGGAAATGGAGCCGAGCCCCCAGGTGTTAACCCGGTGCCAGAGCCGGCGGCGGATAGAGGAAGCCGCATAATTGCGGAAATCATACCCGTAATGCCGGTATATCCCCTCAAGCAACAGCTCGATTTCTATCCGTTCCCTCTCTTCGTCGCAGCTAGACGGAGAAATCTGCATTTTCCACCAACCCCTCTTTGATCGGCCCAATCTTCGTTGCCAGTGTCATACCGTTTCGATCAGCACCATGCACATATCGTCCTGCTGGTTTCCCCGGTCTTCCTCCGGCAGGATCCGATCCATCGCTTCAGCCAAATCCCCGGTCACGGCGGATGTCAGTTGGGTATGCAAATCGCCTCCCTGCTTCTCCACCGCTTCCAGAAGCCCGTCGGTAAACAGAAATATACGCGCGTTATCGCAGTACTCGATCCGATCCTTTTGAATTTCAATCTGTTCGAAAAAGCCGACGGCGCAGCTGCCCTTATCAAGCTGAACGGAGCTTCCGTCTTTATAGACAACCAGCCCCGGAGGATGGCCGGCATTTACGTACTCAATGGTTTTACGATGGGTGTCGATGACAAGATAAATAGCCGTAAAATAGTAATGGATAAAGTGCTCCAGACTGTACAACTGATTCATGTAGCGGTTCAACTCGTTGATGACCAGCTCCGGATCCACCAACCGGGTAATGGTATCCTGCAGCACGGAGGAAATGAACATGCACACCAAGGACGAGGATATCCCATGCCCCATCATATCCAGCAAAATGACACCGTACCGATGATCATCGATCCGGTACCAGGAGTACATGTCTCCCGCCAGTTCAAAGGATGGATAGTAGTTTGCCGTGATACGGATGATCTCATTATCCACCGGCTGCCCTAGCACGCTGCGCTGCACCTGCTTGGCTAAATCCAGCTCATTGCGGATTCTCCGGTCCCGTTCGATATGCCAATCCTTCTCATATTTCAACCGCAAGGCAACCCGGATGCGAGCCATCAGCTCCACCTTGTTGATGGGCTTCATGACATAATCCATAGCCCCAGCATCCAGCGCCTCCGCTAGCTTATTGGAGTCACCCAGGGCGGTGACGATAATGATGGGGATGTCTCTTAGCCTTTCTTCTTGATGAATCCTTCGACAAGCGGCCAAGCCGTCGATCTCCGGCATCATCATGTCCATCAGGATCAGGTCGACGGGCATTTCCGCAGGCTCCCCCGAGACAATGCCAAGAAGCTTGTACAGCTCATGGGCCGAGCTCGCCGTGATGCAATCGCGGTAGCCTTCGCTTTTCAATATTTTTTCGATAATGATCAAATTCACCGGATTATCGTCAACGATCAGAATACTCATATCTCGCTTCCCTTCTCCGACGGTTTAGGCGCCGGATTCCGTATACTCGCGGATGAGCTCCATAAACAATACACCGTAGCGAAGGAACTTGGCCTCCCCTACGCCCTTCACGGACAGCATGGAACCGCGGTCGGTGGGCAGCGATTCGCTCATCTCCCGTAAGGTACTGTCTGGGAAGACCACATACGGCGGAACATTGTCCCGCTCGGACAACTCTTTGCGCAGCATCCGCAGACGTTCAAACAACGCGGCGTCCCCTACAGCCTCTTGACGTTTAGCGATGCGTTTGCGAACGATGACCGGCTCCTCTCCCCTCAGGACGGCGGCTGCCTGCTGCTGCAGGCGAACCACCGGGTACTTGCCTTCCGATAAGGCAAGAAAGCCTTCCGCAATAAGCGTGTGAATCAAATCGGCGATTTCCTTTTCCGTTAACCGGCTCATCAGGCCATAAGTGGGCAGCCGGTTAAAACCGAACTGGGTCACTTTTTGGTTACGGGAGCCCTTCAGTACCTGGCTCACCAGAGAGACGCCGAACCGTTCCTTCATGCGATAGATGCAGGAGAAAATCTTTTGGGCTTCCACGGTTAAATCCGTAAGCTCAACATCGTCGGAGCAGTTGCCGCAATTACCGCAAGCTTCCGGTGCATCCTCGCCGAAATAACCGAGTATATAACGGCGCAAGCAGCGAGTGGTATGGCAGTAATCCACCATTCCCTGAAGCTTGCGGTATTCATTTGCTTTGCGCTCCGGGTCCATCAGGCTCTGTTCGATGAGGAACTTTTGAATGATGGTATCCTGGGCGCTGAACAGCAGGATGCATTCGCCGGGCTCGCCGTCCCGCCCCGCTCTTCCGGCCTCTTGATAGTAGGCTTCCATATTTTTCGGCATGTTGTAATGGATCACGTAGCGGACGTTGGATTTATCGATGCCCATGCCGAAGGCGTTGCTGGCCACCATGATGCGGATATCGTCAAACAGGAACCGCTCCTGGCTTTCCTTGCGCTCCACATCCGTAAGACCGGCATGATAGCGGCCGGCAGAGATGCCTTTCTTGTTCAGGAAAGCGCAGAGGGAGTCTACTTCCTTGCGGGTCGCGGCGTAAACGATGCCCGCCTCGTCCTTATGCTCGCGAATATAGCGGAGCAGGTAATCCTGCTTATTTTCACCTTTCACAACGGAAAACTTCAGATTCTCCCGGTTAAAGCCCGTCAAAAAAACATGCTCCGGCGGTATGCCCAAGTAACGGGTAATATCCTCCGTAACCTCGGGTGTCGCCGTCGCCGTAAATGCCGATACCACCGGCCGCTTGGGCAAAAGCTCCAGAAGCCCCGTGATCGCCCGGTAGCTGGGCCGGAAATCATGGCCCCACTGGGAGATACAGTGAGCTTCGTCGATGGCGAGCATCGACACGGGCAGAGTGCGCAGCAAGTCCCGAAAGCGCTCCGACTCCAGCCGCTCAGGTGCGATGTAGATGAGTTTGAACTCTCCATTTTCCGCACGCCTCAGCCGCTTCCCCACCTCCGAGCCGCTTACGGAACTATTGATGAATGTGGCGGCGATGCCCATACTGGTCAAAGTGTCGATCTGGTCCTTCATCAGTGAGATGAGCGGCGAGATAACCAGCGTTATGCCTGGAAGGAGCAAAGCGGGAATTTGATAGCAAAGGGACTTTCCCCCGCCTGTGGGCATGATGCCCAGTACGTCGCTGCCGGCAAGAATAGAACGGATCGCCTTCTCTTGCCCAGGGCGGAAAGAATGATAACCATAGTATTTTTCGAGAATGGACAATGCTTGTTGCAAACGGCATACCTCAAATCTTTAATGGAAATATAAGAAAACCTCTATCGAGGCTTTACAAAGATGAGCGACCGCGTTTCAGAGGTAGGTTTTCTTGGTACAGAATGTTTTCGTGCTTGAGCACTTTAGCAAACTTAAACATTCTGTAACGTAGAAAAAACTGCTCCGTACAGAGCAGTTTCGTTGGTTTAAGTTCGGACCTTGTCTTACAGCTTGACAACGCCGTCTGCTTGAGGCCCACGTGCGCCCTGCACGACACTGAACTGCACCTTCTGGCCTTGATCAAGGGTCTTGAAGCCTTCGCCTGTAATCGCAGAGTAATGAACGAAAACATCATTGCCGCTTTCCGTGGAAATGAAGCCAAAACCTTTCTCTGCATTAAACCATTTTACCGTACCCGTTTGCATTTGTACAACCTCCAAGGATGGATTTGTTAATATGTACGTTTTTTACTTACCAAGACCGGCAAATAAAAAATTCACACATTATCGAGTGGTTCATTCTTCGAGAATGGACCCCTTGATCATGAGTGAATCAAGTATCATTCCTGCGAATGCCGATATTACGGGTGTGAAATTATAGCGTCTCAACGCTTAATACCCTTGCCAAGGAATCGTGAAACACCCTTTTTAAAATTTTTGATCATTTTCTTTTTCAGCTTGGGGCTGGAGCGGCAACTTTCGGTTAGAGTTCATTGTATGCGGCTTCAGGCTAAATGCTTTTCAGTCGAGAGAACAATTCGAATCCAAATTGCGACAAGATTATACAGCAGTTATATAAAATGTCGGAATATAGGTTGACGGAAGAAGGGGGATAGGCTATACTGCAACTTAGTAACCCGAGGTTAGAATATAACTTCTTTTTTATCGGGAAAATCAAATTAAATATGCGGTTCTTCTTATTCAGAGAGGCGGAGGGAAAGGCCCTATGATGCCCGGCAACCGTCCTGCTATCAAGCAGGAAAATTGGTGCCAATTCCTCGGAGCGTTTATGCGGCTCCGACAAATGAGAAGGGACAGTGCGCTTTTTACCAAAACCACGACCCTTTTCCTTTGCGGAAAAGGGTTTTCTTATTCCCGGATAACTGGCGGATAATTCCTCGCCGAGAGAAAAAGGATAAAGGTTGAATAACCTTTATTTCATGTTACCTAGCGAATATAAATCCAAGAATCTCTGTTGGATAAGTAGTAGTTTAAACCGCCTTCATTATAGGTAGAGGTGAATGCATTGATCCGATTGCATCAAATTCACAAAAGCTACAAAGTGGGCTCCACCCTCGTCCCTGCCTTGAAGGGCATCGATTTGGCGATCGAGCGGGGCGAAATTTTCGGGGTGATTGGCCATTCCGGGGCTGGAAAAAGCACCTTGATCCGCTGCATCAACCTGCTTGAGCGGCCGACCAGCGGCGAGGTGTTCATCGACGGTGTCGAGATCACCAAGCTGGATAGCCGCAAGCTGCAGGAACAGCGGCGGAAAATTGGCATGATTTTTCAGCATTTCAACCTGCTCAGCTCAGCGACTGTTGCCGATAACATCGCCTTTCCCCTTACATTGGCCAAGATGCCTTCAGCGGAAATCAAACGCCGGGTGAAAGAACTCGTCGCCTTGGTGGGATTGGAAGGCCATGAGCATAAATACCCGGCCCAGCTATCCGGCGGGCAAAAACAGCGGGTCGGCATCGCCCGAGCTTTGGCCAACGATCCGCACGTCCTGTTATGCGACGAAGCAACATCGGCTCTTGATCCGCAAACCACAAATTCCATCCTCACCCTGCTTCTGGACATCAACCGCAAGCTGGGCCTGACGATCGTGCTGATTACTCACGAAATGCACGTCATCCGCTCCATTTGCGACCGTCTGGCCGTTATCCAGGATGGAGAAATCGTGGAATCCGGGAAAGTTGCCCATGTTTTCCTGAAACCCAAGCATCCCACAACTCGGGAATTCATCGAACAGGTGGAAAACTCCGCCGAACTGTTAGCCGCGGTTTCCAAGGAAAAAGCGGCTGGCCGCCGCACCATCGTCCGCATGACCTTCATCGGTGAGATGACCTATGAGCCGGTGCTTTACCGGGCGATGCGGGATACAGACACGTCCTTCGCCATTCTGCAGGGCACCATTTCCCGGCTGAAAGACATTCCCTACGGGCAAATGGTCGTCGAACTGGAAGGCGAGGAGCCGCAAATCGCCAAGGCCGTCAGCTATTTGCGGGAAAGTGGCGTGGAGGTGGAATTCCTGTGATTTTAAAAAATAGCATGGACTTCTCTAATATCGACTGGTCGAGCATCTGGAGAGAGACGCTGCACACGCTGGAGATGGTAGGCATGTCCGCTCTGTTCGCGGTGTTAGTCGGCCTCCCAGTGGGGATTCTCCTTTTTCTCACCGCCCGGGGACATTTGCTGCAAAACACTGCCGTTTATAGCGTCCTTTCCATTGTCGTGAACATTCTCCGCTCTGTGCCTTTCATCATTTTGATGATTCTGGTCATGCCGTTAACCAAGGACATCGTCGGAACGACCATCGGTGTAAAAGGAACCATCCCGCCCTTAGTCTTCGCAGCCGCCCCCTTCTTCGCCAGGCTGGTGGAAACCTCCTTGCGAGAGGTGGACCGCGGCGTCATTGAAGCGGCTCAAGCCATGGGTGCCGGAAAATGGCAGATTGTCAGACGCGTGCTTTTGGCGGAATCCCGCCCCGGCCTCATCGCCGGCATCACGATCACCATCGTCAATCTGGTCTCCTACTCGGCCATGTCCGGCGTCATCGGCGGCGGCGGTCTCGGGGATTTGGCAATCCGCTACGGCTATAACCGGTTTCAATTCGACGTCATGATCGTCACGGTGGTCATTCTGATCATCATCGTGCAGGTGCTGCAAATCATCGGCGACCGATTGGTCATTTATTTTAGCCGGAAGTAGCGGGAACCACCTGTCTGTCTGTTTCACCCCATCACGGTTTCAAAGCAAAAAATATATAGAATCATTTATCTTGGGAGGCTAGAGAAACATGAAAAAATGGATCACCCTACTGTTCACCGTCGTCTTGGCATTCAGCTTAGCCGCTTGCGGCAGCAAATCGGATAACAAGTCCGGGTCCGAAGCGTCGACGACGCCGGAATCCAGCACATCGGCTGCTCCTACGACTGCACCTAGCGCCGAACCTGTTAAAATCACCGTAGGCGCCACCACGCCCCATGCGGAAATTTTAGAGCACCTGAAGCCCGCTTTGGAAAAAGAAGGTGTCATCCTCGATATCAAGGAATTCACCGACTACGTGCAACCCAACGTCCAATTGAACGACAAACAGCTCGACGCCAACTACTTCCAACACGTTCCTTACTTGGACGAGTTCAATAAAGAGCACAACATGAACCTAGTGAAAGTGGTCGGCGTTCACGTGGAGCCGATGGGCATTTACTCCAAAAAAATCAAAAGCCTGGACGAACTGAAGGACAAAGCCAAAGTCACCATTCCTAACGATGCCACCAACGGCGGACGCGCTCTGCTGCTGCTGGAAAAGGCCGGACTGCTGAAGCTGAAGGACGGCGTAGGAATCAACGCTACGGTAAAAGACATCGTCGACAACCCGAAAAAGCTGGCCATCACCGAGTTGGAAGCCGCCATGCTGCCCCGTACCCTGGATGAAGTCGCTATTTCCGTTGTCAACACGAACTTCGCCCTCGATGCCGGCCTTAAGCCGACGAAGGACGCGCTGTTCATCGAAGACAAGGATTCGCCATACGTCAATATTCTCGTAGCCCGCGAAGACAACAAGGATTCCGATGCCATCCAAAAACTGGCGAAGGCTCTGAACTCCGAAGATACCCGCAAGTTCATCGAAACCCAATACGAAGGCGCGCTCGTACCCGCATTCTAAGCACGATCTCAAACAGAGGACACCATGACGGATCCTCTGTTTTCTTTTCATAAATAAAATGAATTGGACATCTGCCCGCCGCTATGTGTTAAAATGAACCTATAGTTTGATTGAAGCGATTTCGGTTTAATTTGTTACTAATGACACAATCTTTTGGAAGTGCGCATTTGTTGAGCTGACAGAATAAGGTCAATACGCGTGTTCATGGGAGGTATCTGTCGATGGGTAAGAAAACCGATGAAGTCAAGCAAAGCCTGCTGGAGCTGGCCCGCATCTATCAACCGAAGGATCCACGCCGGTTTGTCAACGAATTCGTCCACAAGTACAGAATTACGAAAGGGTACGAGGACGAACTGACCCACCTGGTGAAGCTTGAAATGAGCAAGATGGATGTGCCCATTTAACCATCGCTTCTTATCCGCTTACAGATTAAGGAAGTCAACAAACACCCCTCGCATCGAGAAGCTTAAGCCCGGTCATGATGTCCGGGCTTTTTATTTTGCCAGTTTTATGTATCAGTGGGATCGGTTATTGTGTCTGTTTCCCCTCCTATGTTAAAATTTTAGGCATGCTTGGACATAAATTAGGAAGATGACTACGGGATAACATCCTGCATGCACTTCTTTTGGGAGGATTCACGTGCTTATTATCGGAATTGCCGGGGGAACCGGATCCGGCAAAACGACTGTCGCCCGCTCCATCATTCAACAGCTCGGCACAGACAATGTCGCTTTTATTTCTCAGGATAACTTTTATGCGGACGGATCGCATCTGACCTTTGAACAGCGCAAACATACCAACTACGACCATCCCGACTCCTTCGACAACAGCCTGCTGCTGGAGCGTATCTGTGAGCTCAGAAGCGGTTCGGATATTCACATTCCCGTCTATGACTTCACCACCCACACCCGCACGCAGGAAACGGTCAGCGTCCCGTTCCGCCCTGTCGTGGTATTGGAAGGTATTCACGTGTTGTCCGATCCGGAGCTGCGCGAAGTGCTGGATATCAAAATATTCGTCGACACCGAACCGGATGTTCGCCTGCTTCGCCGCATTCTGCGCGACATCAACGAACGAGGGCGGTCTCTCGAGTCCATTCACGCCCAATATATTCACTCCGTCAAACCGATGCACGAAGCATTCATCGAACCATCGAAAAAATACGCCGACATCATCATTCCCGAAGGCGGCGAGAACGAAATCGGCATCTCGCTGATCACGGCGCGCATTGAACGATATCTATCGGAATTATAAAAAACGGTCCAATCCTGTGAGGGGTTGGACCGTTTTTTTGAGACGACACGGATATTCAAGTATGTATTTTCTCACTAAAGTACTCAATAAGTATAAGGTTTATTTCATCTGCCATTTCGTGGTTGATACCATGTCCCACTTCTGCAAAGAAGCGGGCATTCATTTCATATTTCTCCAATGCCGCTTTCCCACCCATAACGGAAAAAGGATCTACCTCCCCCACTAAATAAAGGACTTTGCTTCGTATGCTTTCGATTTGCTCATCCGAAAAACCGATAACCTTGTGGTACCGCATCGCCATGTTATTGTAACCGCGCAATAAATAGCTAAAATGCTCAAGGATCAGCGGGTTCTCTGTGAAGACGGCGCTGTTTTTTCCGGTAAGCTTCATCAGCAGTTTCTTTATGTTCTGTTTTGTTGGAAATAAGGCTTCCGGAAAAAATATCTTGATCATAGTTTTCATTGGACTCCCGGTTACCCCCGCAGGCACACTTGACGCCATACAGACCACCTTATTAACGCGTTCCGGCCGGACAAGGGCGTAGTACTGTGCCAGATATCCTCCGTGTGAAACACCGGCAATATTCACATCCTTGAGTCTTAAGCCGTCCAGTATATCATCTATCCAGACAGCATCATCAAATTCTTTGTTATAGCTGTTATCGACTACGCTTTTCCCGGGTCCTCCAAGAGTATCCACTGCATAAAGCCGGAAGTGCGGAGCAAGCGCAGCGGCATTGCATATCCACATCAATGCAGAGTCATCACCGACACCGTGAAAAAGCAGGATGGGAGGTGCATCGCTTTCGCCAAACACATTAACATGTGTGCTGCCGTAACGCGTCATGATATCGATCTGGGTTATATCGACACCCCATTCATCAAGTAAACGATCATAGGTCGACAAGATATTTTTTTTGGCCTTTTGAGTTCTATATATTTTCAAGATCACTATGCCTCCATGCAAAAATAATGGGTGAAAAATCGCTTTAACATAAGAGTCAGTTCTTTCTTAGCCGCTGATTTTGCATCATCTGCGACAGCACCCGGGCCGGAAAAGTACTTTTGAAACACATATAAAATGATGGATTGATATTCTGCCGCCAAAAAATCAGGATGGTCTTCATGGATATACCCTTTATCGATCATAAAGGTGAAGACATTTTTATGATGTTCAAGTGGGGCGACAAAGAGAAGCTTATGATAAATGATTGCGGCATTCTCGTTTCTTTGCTTTTCAATTAAAAGCATACGAATCAATTTATGAATCTTTGCTTCTAGCAAGTAGCCTTCTATATATGCAATTCCAGCATTAATAAATTTTTCACAGACAATCTTTGAAACGACATATAACTCATTGTTAAAGCTATCCTTCCTTATCTGCGCCAATTGTTCCGCCTGATCCAATAGGGTTTGGAAAATATCTTCCTTGTTCCTGAAGTGATAATAGATGGAGCTTTCCTTTATACCAACTGCTTTACCGATATCTCTGATAGAAACAGCCGTATATCCATCCACAGAAAACATATCCAGCGCCGCGACAAGAATTTTTTCCTTTGTACTCTGTTCAATACCGTTCATAATTACCTCCTACGCTAGCCTAACGATCGTTAGATAAGTACAATATATCTAACAACTGTTAGATAATCAAGTGCTTTTTTCACTGGTTAGAAGATGCGTGCCTCCGTGCACGCTATGCAAAAAAACGGTCCATCCCGAATCGGGATTGGACCGTTTTTATTAGTTGGGAGGAGGTTAAGCCTCCGGATTGAATTTGCTGCGGGCTTTGGAGGGGTCGGCAACAACATCTTTCTTATCCTTGAAGACTTCGCTGATGGCGCCTAAGCTGCCTAAAGCATTTACTGCGCCTGTAGGGATAAAGACTTTGTTAGCCGTGCCTTTGGACATCTCGATCAACGATTCAAAGGATTTGTAAGCTAACACGTTTTCGTCCAGACCTGCAGATTTGAGCAGCTCAATCCGGCTCTTTTCGGCTTCCGCAACGGATTGGATCGCCCTCGCTTGACCGATAGCCTCCAACTCCTGAGCTTCCTTGAAACCTTCCGCTTGACGGATGCGGGCTTCTCTCTCGCCTTCCGCCCGGAGAATTTTACTTTGCTTATCCCCTTCGGAGCGGAGAATCATATCCTGCTTCGCGGCTTCTGCCTCGAGGATGATCGCCCGCTTACTGCGTTCAGCTTTCATTTGCTTATCCATCGCATCTTGAATGTCTGAAGGCGGTTTGATGTCGATGACTTCGACCCGCTCGATGCGCACGCCCCATTTTTCCGTCGCTTCATCCAGCGCCAAGCGAATTTCCGTCGAAATCTTTTCCCGGCCGGAGAGGGTTTCATCCAGCTCCAGCTTGCCGATAATTTGCCGCATCGTAGCGGTTGTAATATTCCGTACGCCGTAAACGTAATCGGAAATGCCGTAGGTCGCTTGCTCGGGGCCAACCACTTGATAGAAGATGATCATATCGATCTGCACTTGCACGTTATCCTTGGTAATAACGGTTTGTGGCGGAACGTTCGACTGCTGAATCCGCAGATCATGATAAGTGCGAACCTGTTCAACGAGCGGGATCAGAATGTTCAGACCTGGTGTCAAGAGCCGGTTGAATTTACCGAGACGTTCCACAACGCCGACTCTTTGCTGCGGGACAATCTTGATCGTTAATGCTACGATAATGATAACAAGAACAAGGATAACCACACTGAAAATAAGCGCGTTGTTCAATTAAATTCCTCCCCATTTTTGGACTTCCAACGTTGTGCTGGTTCTGCTGAGCACAATGACTTTCTCTCCTCGGTCAACCGGACTTTCGGAGCGCGCGCTCCAGGATTCGTTGCCAACCTTAACGATTCCGGTTCCTTCCGCGCCAATGGACTCTACAACGACGCCTTCCTTGCCCACTAATTCGTCAATGACGTCGCGGAACCCTCTGCTGTGCCGGAGCCGCCGCGTCAACGGCTTCGTCCAGATCGTCAAGACGATAGCGACAATGCAGCCCGCAACAATCTGCAAAGCGTAGGCGTCTGGAAGAATGAACGCAAGCACCAACGCGACCAACGCACCTATGCCAAGCCAAAGCAGATAAAACGTTAGAGTGAACATCTCCACGATTAGCAGAGTCACCCCAATAATGAGCCATATGACCCACATACGCGTATCACCGCCTCATTCCATATTACAACGTGTTTCACCATTACATACGCAGCTCCAGCCAAAAAGTATCAAAATAGAGCGTTTTCTTTTTTAGCCCCCCTCATGATAACACTTCAGTCGTCCACAGAACATATAGTAATATCAATTTGGCTTTTATTTTGCGTTGAAAGGGGATTTCAAATGCCTCCCTACCGCATCATTATCGACCTGTCGGATCGAAAGCTTCATCTGTTACAGGGCGACAGAGTCATTCGTACCTTTCCCGTCGGAATTGGCCGTATCGCAACGGAAACCCCACGAGGGGAATTCCATATTATCAACAAACAACCATACCCGGGTGGCCCATTTGGAGACTACTGGATGGGACTATCCAAGCCACACTACGGAATTCACGGAACAAATGATGAATCTTCCATAGGCAAGCTTGTTTCAAAAGGATGCATTCGCATGCACAATCACGATGTGCTGGAACTGGCCAATCTCGTGCCCATAGGAACTCAAGTTACCATTCGCAGCTGAGCCGTGCCTCGGCTTTTGTTTCAAATGGCTTTTTGCAGGGGTTTGCATAAAGGAAAGGAACGAACCCATACTAGCCCTAGGACCGCACCTTATGTACGGGAGGAGGGTGAAAAATGAAAGCCATGAATATACTGGCTCTTACACTGCTTATCATCGGCGGCTTGAACTGGCTTTTGGTTGGTCTGTTCGAGTGGGATCTGATTGGTGGATTGACCGGGGGAATGAACAGCGCATTTGCGCGGGTTGTTTTTGTGATCGTCGGTCTGGCTGCGATTTACGCCTTTGCGCTTTACGGCAAGGTGTCCGACGACGACCGCATCGGCGCTCGTTAGTTCCGGTTCATGAACAGCAGAATACGGCGAAAAAGAAAACCTAAGAAAACCAGACCCGTTTTTCCCTTAAGAGGAAAGCGGGTCTGTTTCTGATGGAGACATTTAATCTTCCTCATCCGTATAAGTCACATATCCTTTATTGGCCCGGATATAGTCGACGATCTCCTCGTAGCGGTCATCCGGCACCTTGGCGGCGAGCACATGGTTCAAGCCGTCCCGGTCCCCATCGAAAAGATCAAGGGAATATGGGCCGACTCCGAATATGGGCCGACGATCTCTCGGAGTATTCCGGTCGAGTTGATCTTCTTCGATGACGTGGCCAGCAGCGCCTCCCTCTCCCATCGTTAACACCGAAGCAGGAGCTGCAGGTATTCCTGTCCCGTAAGCGGCAGAGCCGTTCATAGCGCCAAACGAATAAGGCGCGATCAGAGGGACCTCACGAGGAACGCCCTCATTTAAATCAGACATTTCAATATCGCTGGCGCCGTTAGCCTGAAGCCTTACCCGTGCGTCGGCCGCATCGCTTTCCGTAGGAAAATAAGCTTGTAAGTTGCGGGTCATGTCCATCACTCCTTTAAATGGTGTGAAAGAGAAGAACTCGGACTCTCTACATAGGTTTACCCGATCTTCCGTGATCTAATCGCGGCTGATCCGTTTCGCCGCCTTTCATTAAAAGACCTGCCGCTTTAGTCATGGGAATCCGCCGTCTCCGTCGCTGTCACCTTCATCGTGCTGAACTCATCCAGAGGATAAAAGCGGCAAACCACCTTGCCCACCAGCTTGTCCCGGCTGACAAAGGGCGTATCCCACATATGAGAGTCCAGACTGACATTGCGGTTATCCCCGAGAAACAGGTAATGATTCTCCGGAACCGATACCGGACCGAAAGTATAGTCCATCTTTTCCTTAATGTAGGGTTCATCCACCTTTTCCCCGTTGCGATAAAGATAGCCGTCCTTGATCTCAATAAGGTCACCCGGTAAGCCGATGAGCCGCTTAATGAACCGCTCGTGGGTTTTATCTTCGATAGGCGGATAAAAGACGACGATGTCGCCGAAATTGAAATGGGTGATCGGCACCATTTTTTCGATCAAAAAGCGATCATTCAGCTGAATAGTGGGGAGCATGGACCCCGATGGTACCACCACGCCTTCCGCAACATAGCTTTTGATCAAAATAGCCGTCAAAGCGGAGATCAAAAAACTGGGAAGCAGCGACCTAAGCCATATCTTTGTCGTCGTCATGTCCGGTCAACTCCTTATTGGAATCAAGAGACAGGCTGGTGCTCACAAGATGAAAATACCCCATTTTTCCCGGAATCAATCACCAGGATACGGCCATGACGAAAACAACGGAAAGCCCCAAACAAGCGGACCTGCCAGGTTCCGGCTTGTTTGGGGCTTTTATTGGAATGCGACTTTAAAAAACGAAGGTTTCTCCTGGTTTCAGGACCTTGCCTTCGATATCCCGTTCCGCCAGCTTTCGGACGAACTCGTCGCCGTCTTGGCGAATAGGCGGGAAGGTATTATAGTGCATCGGAATGACCAAACTGGGCTGCAGCCACTCCGCAGCCTGAACTGCATCATCAGGACCCATGGTGAAGAGGTCGCCGATGGGAATGAAGGCAATGTCGATATTATGCCGCTCGCCTATCATTTTCATATCGCCGAACAGAGCCGTATCCCCGCAGTGCAAAATAGTTCTTCCGCCCATTTCAATGATGAAGCCGGCGGGATTTCCCAGATACAGAGAACGTCCGTCCGCTCCCGTTACGCTAGAGCTGTGCCATGCCTGAATCATCTTGAAACTGGCAAAATCCGTGCGGTATGTGCCGCCCATGTTCATCCCTACCGTTTTGGCTCCGCCCGCTCCTATGTAAGCTGCAAGCTCGACCATCGCGACAATCGTGGCATCGTTTGCCTTAGCAATATCCGCAGCGCTGCCGATATGATCTGAATGTCCGTGAGTCAGCAAGATATACTGCACCTTGATGGTTTCCGGAGCTGCCGCAATCTGCGGATTCGCCACAAGAAAAGGATCGATAATGATGGAATTCGGGCCGTCGGTAATTTGAACGGCAGAATGGCCATGAAACGTGATTTCCAAACTAATCTTCCCCTTTCATTTATGGAATGAATCCCCTTCATTTTACCCAACGAACAGGCAAAAACAAGTCTAACACCAGATGAATTCCAAAAATTCCATATCTGATCAGTTGGACAGCATATCCCAAAGCTGCTTAGCCACTAGAAGTCCGCTCATCGCGATGAACAACGGCTTCACATAGCGATGACCCTTGCGGATTGCCACTTGCGAGCCGATGAGCGAACCTGCTATCATCGCTATTCCCATCAGAAGGCCGACGCTGTAATTGACGGAACCAAAGCAAATAAAGGCGATCAGACTGGTGATATTGCTGCCAAAATTCAAAACCTTGGCATTGCCGGCAGCCGTGACGAAATCAAAGCCCAACATGAGAAAAGCGAAGATTAAAAACGAACCGGTTCCGGGACCAAAAAATCCGTCGTAAGCTCCCAAAAAAAGCGCGGCAAGCAGCATGTAAATACCGGATCTCCGGGTCAGGCTCTCATAGGTTTTCAGCTCTCCCCACCCCTTGCGCAGCAAGGTGTACAGCAGAACGGCAAAAAGCATGACAGCGACGAACGGCTTGAGAAAAGTGGAAGGCACATGCTGCAAAATAATCGTCCCCGCCGCCGCACCCACAACAGTAAAGGGAAAAAGCCGGCTAACCAGCTTCAGGTCGATTTTTCCCGATTTCAAAAAAGACAACGTGCTTGTCAACGAAGACATAGATGAGGCCAGCTTGTTAGTGCCCAGTGCCATATGCGGCGGCAAGCCTGCGCTCAGCAGCACCGGAAGGGAAACCAGACCCCCTCCCCCAACGACTGAATCAACAAATGCAGCTAGAAATCCCCCCGCCAAAACAAACACCAGCATACCAAACGATAGATCCATAAACGACCTAATCCCCTTGCAATGTTAAGTCAAGGATAAACGGCTAACGCCGTCCTTGGAAGGACGAGCGGCGTTTACCGATGCGGAATAAGGCATTTTATCGTGCAAACATATAAAGTCTTATGAAGTAAAAAGGCAGCCGGTGTCCGGCTGCCCAAAGACGTATCTATTATAGCACTGCTTTTTCTAGTGGGATGCTTTTTCTTCCACTTTAGATGCCTTTTCCGCAGCTATTCCTTCGTTTAGGATGCGGTTAGCCCGTGCGACTTCGTCTTCGTTGGGGGAAGAAATATCCTTCAACTGGTAGTCCCATCCGAGCTCCTCCCATTTGAAGACGCCCATGGTGTGATAAGGCAGCAGCTCCAGCTTTTCGACTCCATTCAAGCTGCCGATAAATCGCCCTAATTGATAAAGATCCTCTTCGTCGTCGGTATAGCCAGGAACAAGAACATGGCGGATCCACATATTTTTGCCTGTATCGGACAAGTATTTAGCGAATTTCAGCATACGATCGTTTGGTTGGGAGGTAAGTGCAATGTGTTTCTCCCGGTCGATATGCTTCAAATCGAGCAGCACCAAATCCGTTACTTCCATCAGACCGGCAACATGGTCCGGTTCGCAAAAACCGTTGGTATCCAAGGTCGTGTGAAGATTCCAACGGCGTTTGCATTCCCGAAACAGCTCCTCCACAAAGTGGGCCTGCAGAGTCGCTTCCCCGCCCGTTACGGTAATGCCGCCGCCGGAACGGCGATAATAACCGAGGTAGGGCTCGATTTCCGCAAGAACATCTTCTACGGAAACGACTTTGCCACCTTTCATCTCCCATGTATCCGGGTTGTGGCAGTACAAGCATTTCATCGCGCAGCCCTGCATGAAAAGGACAAAGCGGATGCCCGGACCATCGACTGTTCCAAACGTCTCCAAGCTGTGTATCCGGCCTAACATAAGCATCCACTCTCCTTCTCAAAGGTAGGGCGGGATAGTCGTCCCGCCCCCTTGCTTGCAGGTTCTATAGTAAAGGGAGATGTTACATGGATTGGTGGAACGTACGGTTGATGACGTCGAGTTGTTGCTCGCGGGACAGCTTGATGAAGTTGACGGCATAACCCGATACGCGAATCGTCAGTTGCGGATAGTTTTCCGGGTGATCCATAGCATCCAGAAGCTGTTCGCGGTCAAAGACGTTGACGTTCAAGTGGTGGCCGTTGCTGCTCATGTAGCCGTCCAGAAGCGAAGACAGGTTGGAGATACGGCTGTTCAGATCTTTCCCCATTGCCTTCGGCACGATGGAGAAGGTGTTGGAAATGCCGTCCATGCTGTGTTCATAAGGAAGCTTGGCGACGGATTCCAAGGAAGCAAGTGCGCCTTTCTTGTCGCGGCCGTGCATCGGATTGGCTCCGGGAGCGAAAGGTTCGCCGGCTTTACGGCCGTCCGGAGTGGTACCGGTTTTCTTACCGTATACGACGTTGGACGTGATGGTCAGGACGGACATCGTGTGCAAGGCGTTCCGGTACGTCGGGTGCTTGCGGATCATGCCCATGAAGGTTTCCACCAGTTCCACGGCGATGGAATCGACACGCTCATCATTGTTGCCGTATTGCGGATATTCCCCTTCGATCTCGAAGTCGACGGCGATGCCTTTTTCATTGCGGATCGGGCGAACTTTGGCATATTTGATGGCGGACAACGAGTCGGCTGCTACGGACAACCCGGCGATACCGGTTGCCATGGTGCGCAGAATTTCTTTGTCATGCAGAGCGAATTCGATACGTTCGTAGCTGTATTTGTCGTGCATGAAGTGAATGATATTCAAGGTGTTGACGTACAATCCAGCCAGCCATTCCATCATTTCCTTGTACTTGGCCATGACTTCTTCGTAGTCCAGCACTTCCGAGGTGATCGGAGCGTAGTGCGGGCCCACTTGAGCGCCGGACTTTTCGTCCACACCGCCGTTGATAGCGTACAAGAGCGATTTTGCCAGGTTGGCGCGGGCGCCGAAGAATTGCATTTGCTTGCCGATCCGCATAGCCGATACGCAGCAGGCAATGCCGTAGTCGTCACCGTAGAATCCGCGCATCAGATCGTCATTTTCATATTGGATAGCCGAAGTCTCGATGGATACTTTAGCGCAAAAGTTTTTGAAGGCTTCCGGCAGTTGAGTCGACCAGAGCACCGTCAGGTTCGGTTCCGGAGCCGGCCCCAGATTGTACAGGGTGTGCAGGAAGCGGAAGGAGTTCTTCGTTACACGGGTTTCGCCATTCAAGGACATGCCGCCGATAGATTCCGTAACCCAAGTTGGGTCGCCGCTGAACAGTTCATTGTAATCCGGTGTGCGCAGGAACTTGACGATCCGCAGCTTCATGATGAAGTGGTCGACGATTTCTTGGGCTTCCTTCTCGGTGAGGGTACCTTCATCCAGGTCACGTTGAACATAGATGTCGAGGAAGGAGGATACACGGCCCAAGCTCATTGCGGCGCCGTTTTGTTCTTTAACAGCAGCCAAGTAACCGAAGTATACCCATTGAGTTGCTTCTTTCGCCGTTTTAGCCGGTTGCGAAATGTCAAAGCCGTGCATGTTCGCCATTTTCTTCAGTTCGCCCAAGGCGCGAATTTGTTCAGCGATTTCTTCACGTGCGCGGATAACGTCTTCCGACATGACGCTGACGTCCAGTTGCTTCAGTTCCCGTTGTTTATCGGCAGCCAGCTTGTCAACGCCGTACAGTGCCACTCGGCGGTAGTCGCCGATGATGCGGCCGCGGCCGTAAGCGTCAGGCAAACCAGTGATGATGCCAGCTTTACGAGCTGCTCTCATTTCGTCGGTGTAAGCGTCGAATACCCCTTGGTTATGAGTTTTACGGATTTCCGTAAACATTTTTACGATTTCTTTCGGAATCTCGAAACCGTAAGCTTTCGCTGCATCCATGACCATGCGGATACCGCCGAAAGGCTGCATAGAACGCTTAAAGGGGGCATCGGTTTGCACGCCGACGATTTGTTCTTTTTCCTTATCGATATAACCAGGACCATGAGAAACGATAGTCGAAGGAGTGTTAACATCTATGTCCAGCACGCCGCCGGCTTCTCGTTCTTTCCGGGAGAGCTCGCTGATCTCGTTCCAAAGAGCTTTGGTATTTTCCGTCGCGCCTTCCAGGAAAGCATCATCACCATAGTAGGGAGTGATGTTTTGATCTATAAAATCGCGAACATCTATGGCTTTCGTCCATTTCCCCTGCAAAAATCCACGCCAAGCTTCAACAGATCCTTGTTGCAATTCTTTTTCCTGTACCGACATGGTACACACCTCCATCATTTTGGAACTGAGCTTTGGCAAGCAGGGTCGTGCAGATCATAGAAGTAAGGCCTCTGTTTGCTATTAGCTTGTTCCTGTTTGTCGCGTTTACTATTTGGTTATTTCATGAAAAAGAGCGACGTAGCGGCTTTCCTTTATACTATTACCCTTTTCCAAAACCTGCAAATCATTTTGCTGTATTACTAATATTCTTTACGTGTTTCATTGTAACGCTTTGACACAAACAAGTAAAGTGAAAAAAATCACACAATCTAAAATTAATGAAAAAAGTCACAACCATAAACGAAAAAAGCTTCCCAGTAAAGGGAAGCTCCTCATTTCTCACACGGAGATAATCCTGTATATCGCTAGCGGCCTGTTATATAACTTTTCAGATCTGTTATAAAGCAAATAAGTTTCCGGATTCCAAGGAGTAGTTCAGCTGCATTGCCTGCTGGTATTTCTCTGTCGTGCTGATGTTCGTAACAAAGTGGCTTGCGATATTCCCTTGCCGGAAGAAACTTTCGTTAACCTCCTGCACTCGAGCTTCGCGAAGCAACCCGTTCAGGTCAAACCAGCCTTTATTAAGAAGCGTCGTTACCGATTCCAGACAGCGTTTCCGGTAGATCCCATGAAACGGATGCTGTTCCTCCATAAAGCAAGGCAGGATCGCGTCGCTATCCTCCTCCATATGGTTAAGCATCAATTGAGCGGCTTGCGCGGATATGAAAGGCATATCGCTGCCAACTATCCAGTAGTAATCCGAGGTCCCCAGCGAGAGTGCCGCGTGCATTCCTCCCAAGGGTCCCTTTTCCGGAATGTAATCCGTGATGATCCGCACCGAATTTCCTAACACCGGCAAATAAATCTTGGGCTCATTCGTGACGATAATAACTTCCCTGCAGATGGTTTTCATGATTCGAACTTGACGTTGGATTAAGATTTCACCGCAAAATGGAAGCAGCGATTTAGAGCTGCGATCTGCTTTTCTGCCTTGTCCGCCAGCGAGGATAACCCCTGTTAGCACCGTGCATTCCTCCCTTCCGGTAGATTCATTAAAGTCATTATCGAATATAAAGCTTCAATATTCTGTAAACAAAATCACAAAAATCTTTTGCGGCAAAAGCACTAGTGTCAATGAGTTTCATCACATGTATTATGTCACACTTCGGCTATACTATAAGATAATGGTTTCATTTAGGAGGGCATTTCCATGAACGAGACACAGCCCAGCCTGGAGCAGGTCCTGCCAGGTAACACCTCGATATTCTCAGACGATAATCTCAATATACTAAAGGAAATAATGTATGAGCAGAAAGTCACGGCGAACTCTCATCTATACTGGGAAGGCGACGTGGCGGATAAGCTGTATTATTTGAAATCCGGTCGGGTTAAGATTACGAAGTCGACGGATGAAGGTAAAGAATTGATCCTGTACATGCACCAAAGCGGTGACATGCTGGGACAAATCGATCCTTTCCAAAATTCACGCCATGTTTTCAGCGCAACTGCGCTTGAAGATTGCACCATCGGCGTATTGCTGCAGAGCGATCTGGAAATCCTCGTTTGGCAGCATGGCGAACTGGCTATTGATTTCATGAAATGGATGGGCATGACGCACCGGATCACGCAAGCCAAGTTCCGCGATATGGTCATGTACGGCAAACCGGGCGCTTTGTGCTCCACTTTAATGCGGCTGTCCCACACCTATGGCAAGAAGTTGGAGAATGGGGATTTGCTCATCACCAAAAAGTTAACCCACTCCGAGCTTTCTGATATGATCGGCGCCACTCGGGAGAGCGTCAACCGGATGCTGAACGATCTGCGTAAAAAAGAAGCCGTCGATTATGATAACGGCTACATTGTGATCAAAGATGAAGTCTATCTGCAGGGCATTTGCCACTGTGAATGCTGTCCGTTGGAAATTTGCCGCGTATAATCGCACGAGCACGATCAAACCACATCGCCATTCCCTCATAGACCAAGGCTTTCTCCTCCGCCCCTCGCGGAAATAGGAAAGCCTTTTTTCATGCAAATAAAACAGGCTGCCCCAAAGCTTTAGCTCTTGGAACAGCCCGTCGAATCTTCGTTATCCTGTTCTTACCCTCTTGCCGCCGCTTTCTTCTCCCCAGATGACGTTTTAACCGCTTCTGTTTCTTTGCCCGCCTTGTAGCTGCGGATCGGAGAAATGACCCAGTACGCCGTGCCGACGAAAAGGAAGCCGCCAACGATATTGCCCAATGTTACCGGAATGAGATTGTGAACCAACCCACCAACGGTAATGTCAGAAGCATGAGGAAGCAGCAGAGACAAGGTGAGCGTCGTCATATTGGCGATGCTGTGCTCAAAGCCGGAAGAGATGAACGCGAAGAGGCACCAGAAGATAAGAATAAGCTTGGCCGCATCGCTTTTTGTGCGTTTCGCCGTCCAGATGGCCAGACAAACCAGCCAGTTACAGAGAATGCCGCGGAAAAACAATTGTTCAAAGGGCAGATGCATCTTTTTATGGGCGATGTGCATCATCTGTTCCAAGGCGCCGCCCGCCATGATACCCGATCTCCAGATCAGAACCGCAAACAAGGCCGCTCCTAAAAAGTTGCCGACCCAGCACCAGAACCAATTGCGGAACGTATCCTTCCAGGTGGTCGCGCCGGAATACGTGCTAATGGCGAAAGCCATATTATTGCCGGTAAAAAGTTCCGCACCCGCGAACACGACCAAGGTCAAAGCGATGCCGAAGGAAGTGCCCATCATCCATGTGGTGAAAGGGGATTGCGCCGCATAAAGCGGCCCGGATACGGAAAACATCAGGATGACGGCGATACCCACATAGACGCCGGCAAGGGCTGATGCAACCAGATACCTCGGCAGGCTGCCGTCTAGCATCTTCTTTTTCTCAAGGGCGTATTCGATGATATGTTCGTTTGATTCTTTGTACACGGTTCTCCACTCCATCTCTCGTCTTTTTTAAGCTTCTGGATATATTTGAACGTCGGACCCGATAACCCGTACCGGATACGTCGCGACAGACTCATCGGAATCCAACACCTTGCCGTCATACAATGAGATCTTCCGATTGTACAGCGGATCAAACACGTAATCGCCGGATACGATCCCTTCGCAAAGAGGCCCTCCTTTTTGATGGGCGTTATGATTCTCCAGGGCAACAAAAGCATCGCCACTCAGCCGGAAAACCGCAATCTCTTTTCCTTGATACCGGATAACCCGGCCGATCCGGGGTAAATAATCATCCACCTGACCAGCAGATAGATAATAGGGAATCTTCTCTTGCGCTTGCATATCCACACCACTCCTTCTCTCTCTTAACCGCCCTTTACCGCTCTTACGGTTTCAATCGCCTTTAGCGGACAGCTTCCGCTTCCAAACCGATAAAGAGCTTCTCTTTCGTCTCTTTGTCGTTTACCACCGCCGACCAAGGCTCGCGGGTCCGGGACAGCGCCAATTCAATGCGCGCGTTAAGCTCTTTCCGGGTCTCCGCATTCTCCACAACCACTTGGTGAATGCTTGCGAGACCGACACGTTCCACGAAATCCGAGGTCCGCTCCAAGTACTTAGCATTCTCCCGGTAGTACTGCAGGAACGCGCCGGTGATTTCCATCAATTCCTCCGTCGTCTTCACTTTACAAAAGAGATCAGCCAGCCGGGCTTTGATCCCACCGTTTCCACCGACGTAGATCTCCCATCCGCCGTCATTTCCGACGATCCCCACATCCTTCGTGCTGGACTCTGCGCAGTTCCGAGGACATCCATTGACCGCCATCTTCAATTTAGCCGGCATGTCGAGACGCTCGAATTTTTTCTCCAAATCGATGCCAAGACCGATGGAATCCTGGGTGCCGAACCGGCAAAAACGGTTGCCGACACAGGTTTTCACGGTACGCAGCGCTTTGGCATAGGCATAACCGGAAGGCATATCCAGTTCTTCCCACACCTGCGGCAAATCTTCTTTTTTCACCCCGATCAAGTCGAGGCGCTGCCCGCCGGTGACCTTAACCATCTTCACGTCATATTTCACGGCGACGTCGGCGATTTTTTTCAAATCCTCGGGTGTTGTCACACCGCCGTACATCCGGGGAACAACAGTAAAAGTGCCATCCTTCTGGATATTGGCGTGATAGCGTTCGTTGACGAAGCGGCTTTCCCTCTCATCCCGGTATTCCGCTGGAGCCAGCATGCCCAAGTAGTAGTTAAGGGCAGGACGGCAGGAGGAGCAACCTTCCGGATTGCTCCACTCCAGAACGTTCATCACTTCTTTGATAGTGGTTAGCCCCTTGTCCCGGATAGCGGCGACGATTTCATCCCGGCTGAGCGGCGTGCACTCGCAGATGCCTGTTTTTCCGGCGCTACTGTCGAAGGCATCGCCCAGCACGTGCTGGAGGATTTGCTCCACTACCGGACGGCAGCCGCCGCAGGAGCTGGAGGCCCCTGTGCATTTTTTCACTTGGTCGACCGTCGTGAGGCCGTTTTCGCGGATAGCACCGACGATCTGTCCTTTGGTTACGCCTTTGCAGCCGCAGACGATTTCATCGTCGGCCATCTCCGCCACGGCGCTTCCTGGGTCTGTCGTTACCGTGCCCATCAGCCGGGCATAAATGTCTTCCGTCATTTCCGCTCCTGCACGAATCCATTGCTGCACTTTAGGAGCTTCCGTCACATCGCCGAACAATACACCGCCAACGATGCGGTTATCCCGAAGCAGTACCTTTTTGTAGGTTCGCTTCCAGTCATCCTGCATCTTCACCACCGACAGATCGGGCTGATCCATGAATTCGCCGGCCGAGAACACGTCAACGCCGGAGATTTTCAGCTTCGTCGACAAAACGGAGCCGGTATAGGGAGCCGTTTCCACGCCGCAAAGGGTTTTGGCCAAAACCATTCCCTGCTCAAACAACGGGGCCACTAGCCCGTAACAAATGCCGCGATGCTCGGTGCATTCTCCTACAGAATAAACATCCGGTGCAGATGATGCCATGAAATCGTTCACTACGATACCGCGGTTAACTTCGATACCGCTCGTTTTTGCAAGTACTGTGTTAGGGCGAATCCCTACGGCCATCACGACGAAATCCGCTTCCAGTTCACTTCCGTCACTGAAACGGAGGCCGGTTACTTTTTCGTCGCCAAGAATTTCCGCCGTCTGCTTGCCGGTGGCAAATTTCAAGCCTTGCTCGGCAAGCTCGTTTTTGAGCATCAGAGATGCTGTCGGATCAAGCTGCCGTTCCATCAACTCATCGAAAATATGCACAACAGTGACGTCCATCCCCAGCTTGGAGAGGCCCTTGGCCGCTTCCAGACCGAGCAGTCCGCCGCCGATGACAGCGGCTTTGCCGCCTAACTCAGCAGCAGCTAACATCTTCTCACAATCGGCGATGTCGCGGAAGCCGATGACGCCATCCTTGTCCGCTCCCGGCACGGGCAGAATAAAGGGAACCGAGCCTGTGGCGACGATCAGCGAGTCGTATTCGATCTCGGATTCGTCGTCCAGTTGCACTCGTTTTGTTTCTGTATCAATACGCACCGCTTCCTTGCCGGTATGGAGCGTTATTCCATTGTCCCGGTACCAGTCGTAGCCGTTCAAGACGATATCATCGATAGTTTTGCTGCCTTCCAGAACATAGGACAGCTGAATCCGGTTGTAATTGGGGTACGGCTCCTTGCCGATTACCGTGATGTCAAACCGGCTCGGGGCAAGCTTTATGATTTGCTCCAAGGTTCCTACCCCAGCCATGCCGTTGCCAATGAGTACCAAACGTTGTTTTTCTGTTCCTGCCATCCTTTGTTCCTCCTATCCGTATAGCCTCTTTTATCTGTATGGTTTGTTATAAGTTACTCCTAGTATAAAAGGGCTTGCCGGTTGATTATGTGAAAACAATCACACACTGAGAGATAAAAAAACGAATCCTCTTTGGACCCCGCAGATCAATTCCACTCTCCTTGCCTATATCGTGACCTGACGTTTGCCCGATTTCTTCTATTCAGAAGTCTATTTTTGCTGCAGTATCCCAACAAAAGCTGAAGTTACCTTATCCGATTTTTCCATCTGGATTTATGACGCCGGTCACAGTTTTTTATTGTTCATAAATTGTTCCTCGGAAAATGGGCATCCGCTACTAACTACTATTAACGGCCATATGAGAAATTTTGCCGTAATTCCATGTCGTATGGTCTGGTTAAAACGAAAAACCGCTTCATCTCCCTAAGAGAGAAAAAGCGGTTCAGATATGGACGCCAATTATACGGCTGCTATTACTCCATGCGAAGCTTGGGAAGAAGAACGGCGATGGCGAGGACGACACCCAGTGCAACCAGCCCTAGCCACAGTTTGTCATTGTTCCACTCGCCCGACGCCATGCTGAACAGGTACAGCTTACCGGTTAGCTTGCCCTTGGTCATCATATCCAACAGATACCAGGCAAAGGCGGCAATATAACCGGCGGTGGCGCTGCGGGCGAGGAAGGCCGCCAGCATGCCGCAAGCGCCGAGACCGGCGGCGGTGAGCGCTGTGCCTGCGATGATCGGGCCGGGAGCGATCGCTGCTCCCGCCCACCGCAGGCATGCGGCAAGAGCCGCGACGAGCAGCGCCGAATAGGCGGCGGTCAGGAGCCAGCGCAGCGCGAGCACCCATGCGGCGGGAACCCGCTTGGCAAAGGCGGTTTCGCCGATCCCGCCCTCTTCCATAAGGGCCAGATGGGGATAGAGCAGCAGTCCGATCAAGGAAAGGACCATTTCGCCCCATCTGCCCATCTCTTTAGAATTGAGCAAGGTGGGATCCTGAACAAGCGGCACGAGCAAGATGAAGCAGGCGGCCAAAAGCCAATAGACATTGGCAAGAAGCTTCACATTATGGCGGAAGAGAGCAGGCAGGAGACGATTCATCGCAGCGAAGCCTCGAACCCCGGCTCATAGGATCGCAGACTTTCTTCCCCGATCAGGCGATCTTTGCCTTTGCTCTTGCGCTTTCTGCCATCCTTGCCGGCGCTGCGGCTGCGGTTCCGCTCCCACAATAAGGCGGCCCCTGCCGCCAAAACAAAAGCAACCACCCCATAGCTGATGCGATTCAGCGTAATATCCCGCAAGGAATCCCGGAACAGCTCATATTCATCGGGTGTATTAAACCGGAGGAACAGCTTCTCCAACCCGTATGATCCGGTTAGCGGCATTACAGAGAGAAACCACCAGACCAGTTGCAAAGGAATCGCCACAATCCCTCTGCGAAACAGTACGTTGATGAACATCCCGAAGGCCGTCGTCATCCAGATCGTAGGCAGCAGCCAACCCGCCGCATACCCGATGAATACCGGTAAAACAGTCCACAACTCTTTTTCCTGATTCAAAGCACCTACGGTCTGAAAGGCGGCAGCGACGGCAAAAAGCAAATATATAACAGAGAGGAGCAGTCCCAGTGCGACGAATTTGCCGCCAACGTATTTCCAAGCCGAGATTTTCCGACTGTAAATCAACTCATGCATCCGGCTCGACTTATCTCTCGTCAGGATAAAAGCCGAGATGAATACCGGGAAAATCCCCGCTGTCATCCCCACATAATCGCAAAACAGTCTCGCTGCTCCCGGGTATAGTTGATGTTGCGCGACTTTTTCATTGTACCGCCGCATGTTATCGGCGTAGATCTTTTCCGCTTCTTCCTTGGTTTCAATGGGCAAAAGGGATGTGTACATACCCGGCGCATAGTGCGTAGTCCCACCCAGCTTTTTGTTCAACCCGATGCTGATAGCCTCAACATCGTAAGCCGTATAGGAATCCGGATTGGCGATGATCGGATCCAGCTTTGCGATGGCTTCCTGAAAGTATCCCTTTTCCTTAGCGGAAAGCTTTTCGTTTCTGCCGAAGCCGAATGTATACTTCATGAACCTGCCCGAATCCAAGTCTCTCTGCATCATACCTTGATTGGTTTCCGCCAACCTCTTCGCGTCCGTCATTGGCGCGTAGCCGTAATTCCCTTCAGCCGTAAGCTGCGGCATCTCCGGTGCTTTCAAATCTCTCCACGTTTCCGGAGCGGCATATTGCGAAAAGTAAAACAACCCGGCGGCAACAACCATTAAATAGAAGACGACGTTACGCAACAACAGCCGCATTTCTTTTCCGATGAGCGTGATCAAGCCGGACTCGCCTCCCCCTGCATCAAACAGAAGTAGCCGTCTTCAATGGAAGGCCGTACGGGTTCTGCCTGTTCAAAAGGCTGATTCTCCGCCAATAGTCGGAGACGCATGCCGTCGCCCTCCGTCACCGCAGCCAATACCGGATAGGCGAGCCGAACTTGCTCGTAGGCCTCCCGAGACAGCACACCCGACCAAACCCGGCCGTCCGCCAAACGATTCAACTCGAACACGGGGCCGTGATAACGGACCGTCCCTTGACGCAGTACGGTCACCTGCTCACAGGTGGATTCCACGTCTTCCACCACATGGGTGGAGAGCAAAATGGTCCGGCCCTTGGCAAAACCGTTAAGCAAATGCCGAAAACGCACCCGCTCCTCAGGATCGAGACCAGCGGTAGGCTCGTCCACGATTAGGAGCCTTGGCTCATGGATCATTGCCTGGGCCACGCCTAACCGGCGCTTCATACCCCCGGACAGTGCCCGCACCTTGGTTTTTCGATGGTTTTGCAGGTTGACCTGTTCCAGCAGCACGGCAATTCGCTTTTTCCGCTCCAACCGGCCCCCCATCCCCGACAAAACCGCCAAATAATCCAATGCCTCCTGCACCGACATCCCCGGGTAAAAAGCAAACTCCTGGGGCAGATAGCCCACCGCTTCGCGTATCCGGCTTTTCTCCTGCAGGGCGATCCCGTCTATGGTTACCTTCCCCTCCGACGGAGTGAGCAGCGTAGCCAAGAGCCGCATCAGGGTTGTTTTCCCAGCGCCGTTTGGCCCAAGCAAGCCATGGATGCCTTCACCCAGATGCATGCTGACCGCATCCAGCGCTTTCTTTCCTCCGAAGGTCTTTGTAACCTTTTCGATCATGACATCCATATCATTTCCTCCATTCCTCACTGACGAGCCGCATTTCCACCCTATCTGCCACGATTCCGACGACCGCCAACGCAAAGGAGAGAATGAAGCAAGCGGATAGACTATACGCGCTATCATACAAAAACAGATAGCCTCCAACGGCCAAAACAGTTCCTGCTGCAATCTTCAATCTCCGCCTCTTGGCAAGCTTGGCACGATTTTGCCTGACTTTTTCTTCTTCTTTTTTATCAAAAGCCAGCAATCGGGCCTTGGCATAAACTTCATCCAGAAACTTCCGATCTTCCGACATTCCGTTCCCACTCACGTCCCCATCCCTCCTCTTCGTATCGTTTCTTCAGCTTTTTCCGTGCCCGATGGAGCATCACCCGGAACGCCGCCGGATTTTTGCTCATGATGCGCGCCGCATCGCTGCCGCTCACCCCTTCGAGATCGACCAGATAGATGGCCGTGCGTTCGTCACTTTTCAGCATCGCCAGATACCGCCGCAGCTCCTGACTTTGCTCGTTATGCAAAAGTGCCCATTCCGGATCATCAGCATCTTCAACCGAAACTGCCGCCAATCGCTCGGCCACGGCTTCATCGGGAATCATCCGGCGGTTTTTCCGCAAATAGTCGATGGATTTATTACGCACCAGGGTGAATAGATACGTTTGGAAGGATGCGCGAAAATGATATTTTTCCGGATAGACGTAAAGGTAGGCAAAGACGTCCTGCACCAGATCCTCCGCAGCGTAATAATCCCCTGTCATTTGCATGGCAAACCGAATGGCCGGCTTTCGCCAGTGAACCGCCAACGCTTCGAAGGCCGAACGGTCTCCTATGGCATAGAGCCTGACTTCTTCCTCTTGGTGCATACCCGCGCATCCCTCCTTTCTTCTGTCCTATACTAGTTATTCGAATAAGGGTAGACAAACGTTACAAATTTCAACCTGTCATAATAAAAAAAAATCCGACCGGGAAAAGACATCTTGTTCCCGAACCGGATTGCTGAACGATGATTTATTGTTTTTGGCCGTAATCAGCTTATAAGACTCCGCTTTCTTCCCACGCCAGCCGCGCTAGCGGAAAAGGCGAGATGGCCCGTTCCAAAATGCCCTGAACATGGGCGATAGCTACGCCATAATTGACAATGGGCACTCCTGCTTCTTCCGCCTGTTCGATACGCCACAGCATCTGCCTGCGGTTCAGCATGCAGCCGCCACAGTGTACGATTAACGAATAGTCGCGCACATTGTCCGGAAATTTCATCCCGTTGGCGAAGTCGAACTGGATTTGCTTGCCCGTCGCTTGCAGAATCCAGCGGGGGATTTTCACCTTGCCGATGTCGTCAGGCTGTTGGTGGTGCGTACATGATTCCGCGATCAGCACTTTGTCGCCGTCCTTCAACCCATCGATGGCTCGGGCGCCCCGAACCAATTGCTCCAAGTCTCCCTTGTGACGTGCAAATAAAATGGAGAAGGAGGTTAGCGGGATATCTTTCGGAGTATCCGCCGCTACCTTGAGGAATACCTGAGAATCGGTAATGACCATCCGCGGCTTGCGGCCCAAGCTTTCCAGGGTCTGGCGCAGCTCATGCTCCTTGGTGACGACAGAAATGGCGTCACTCTCGAGAATATCCCGAATCACCTGCTGCTGAGGCAATATCAACCGCCCCTTAGGCGCGGCTTTATCGATAGGTACGACCAGCACTACCAGATCACCGGGAGAGAGAAGATCGCCAACGATGCGGAATTTGTCTTCCTCGTCCGGCACCGCTTGGGTGATGGCTTTTTTCAACTCAGAGATGCCCTGCTGTCCGACTGCCGCGGATACCGGAATCGGCAACAGGTTCAGTTCTTCTTTTGCTGCAACTGCCAACTGTTTCAGCGACTCCTCGCTTCCATGAGGCAGAAGGTCGATTTTGTTCAGCACGGCAATGGCGGGAATGGACTTGCTGCGAAGCTTGTCAGCAATGTCCCGGTCAAAGGCGGTCACACCCACGGTGGAATCTATAATCAACAAAGCCATATCCGTTTTGTTCAGCACTTCATAGGTTTTCTGTTTGCGCAGCTCGCCCAGCTCGCCTTCATCGTCCAGCCCCGCGGTGTCGATTAATACGACCGGACCGATAGGCAAAAGCTCCATCGCCTTATAGACCGGGTCTGTCGTTGTCCCCAGCACCGGGGAAACGACAGCGATGTCCTGTTTGACGATGGCATTGATGACGCTGGACTTGCCGGCATTCCGGCGTCCGAATAAAGCGATATGAAGCCGGTTGGAGCGTGGCGTTTCATTCATGCTCATGGGGACTCCTCCTGAACTTAAAATCTTGGCTATTGCGTAGTCAGAACTGCGGACAATTTAAACTTCCGGTCGCTGTTGTTTTCCGATTTCTTGATTAGAGCCATATGTTGAATGGAGAAATCCGAAAACAAAGGCGAACGCTGACGCTCCTCCAGTTCAAATTTCCTCCGTTCCATTAACGGCAATCCACTAATAAGTTCAATTTCATTGCTTGCCGCTGGCGCCGGAACCGCCGGGTATGCCGGGCTTCGTCACTTGATACGGGTTCAAAATATCCGCGATGCGCTCTTCCGGAAGCAGCTCTTCCCGGGAAAGTACCTCCCGCACCGTGCGGTGTTCCTGCTGCGCTTTGACGGCGATCTCGGCGCTCTTCTCGTAGCCGATGTGGCCGATAAGCGCAGTTGCCAGCACCGAGGAACGCTCCAAATGTTCCCGGCAACGTTCGGCGTCGATGACGATGCCGCGGATGCCGCGGGTATCCAAGAGCTCGACAGCGCCAGCCAGAATCTCAAGAGATTCCAGCAGCGACTCGGCGATCAGCGGCACGAAGGCATTCAGCTCCAACTGTCCGGCTCCCGCAGCCATCGTGATAGCCGTATCGTTGGCGATCACCCGCATAGCGGCCTGGGCGGCCATCTCCGCCATCACCGGGTTGACTTTGCCCGGCATGATGGAGGACCCAGCTTGAACAGCGGGCAGCGTCAGCTCGCCAAGACCCCCGGCCGGACCGCTGGCCAAAAGCCGCAAATCACCGGTAAGCTTAAGCAAATTGACCGCCGCCGCCTTCAGGAGGCCGGATACCTCCACGAAAACGTCCATGTTTTGCGTCGGATCCATAGGAAACTCGCTGCGGGCGATCCCGTACCCCGTCAGCTCCTGGAGAATATCAGTGACATAAAAAACGTATTTTTGCGGCGCATTCATACCGGTGCCGATGGCTGTGCCGCCAATGTTCGTTTCCCGTAGGCGTTCTTCCGCCTTGTACAACCGCCAGCGGTCCCTGGCGATGGCTTTGGCGTAAGCGCCAAAGCCTTGCCCAGCCATCATCGGCAGAGCATCCATCAGCTCGGTCCGTCCCAGCTTCAGGACGCCGGCGAATTCCTGTTCCTTCTCTTGCAGCGCCTCTTGCAGCGTTGCAAACGCCTGGCTCACCCGCCGCAAAAGCCCGATTGCCGCGATTCTGAGTGCCGTCGGATAGACGTCGTTGGTGGATTGGGCGCAGTTTACATGATCCAACGGGTGCACCTGCTTGTACTCGCCCCTCCGTCCGCCTAGAAACTCCTCCGCCCGGTTGGCAATCACTTCGTTCACGTTCATATTGGTAGAAGTCCCGGCCCCGCCTTGCAGAGCGTCCACCGGAAATTGATCGGCAAAATGTCCCGATAGCGCCTCATCGCAAGCCGCGATGATGGCATCCGCGGTCTCCGCCGGATAGGTGCGGATTTTCCGATGCGCCATGGCAGCCGCTTTTTTCACGATCAAAAGCCCCTGAAGAAGCTGTCGGTTAAAAGGTCTCCCACTCACGGGAAAATTGGCGAGGGCCCGAGTCGTATGGATGCCGTAATAGACATCCGAATCCACCTCAAGGGTGCCAAGAGCATCGTGTTCGATCCGGTGTTTTCCGTCTTCGCGCATAAACCGATCTCTCCCAAATTTCACTAGTGAACGACGGCTTTGCCGTCTCTTCATTAAAACCGCAGATCCCGTTCGCCTTTTTCCAAACGAGCCAAACGATCAACCGTCGCTTTGCGGGCGGCTTCCTTCGGAATATCCTCCAACCCTTTGCGGATGATTTCCTCGCCTAGCCGTTTCGTCTCTTCATCGGCGTAATCCAGCAAATATTCTTTAAAAGTCAAAAGTGAATTCGGCTGGCAAATGTTGTGAATCTGCCCCGTTTTGGCCAAACGCATGAACCGGTCGCCGGTGCGGCCTTCCCGGTAGCACGCCGTGCAGTAACTGGGCACATAACCGTCTTGACACAACCCTCGAATGATTTCCTGAGGCGAACGATGGTCACCTACTTCAAATTGGGGCTTCTCTTTTTCCCGCGATTCATCCTGGGTTTCCATATAGCCGCCAACACCTGTGCAAGAACCGGCGCTGATTTGCGAGATGCCCAGCTTGATCACTTCATCCCGGAAAACGGGCTCCTCCCGAGTGGAGAGAATCATTCCGGCGTAAGGAACAGCCAGCCGCAATACGGCGACGATCCGTTTGAAATCGTCGTCTTTTACCATGTGGGGGTACTTTTCCAGCGTCACGCCCTCAGCAGGGCGCAAACGCGGCACGGAGACGGTATGGGGGCCGACGCCGAAGCGCTCCTCCAAATGCTCCGCATGCATGAGCATGGCTACCGTATCGTATTTGTGGTCGTACAGCCCGTAAAGGACGCCGACGCCGACATCATCAAGGCCGCCCATTTGCGCCCGGTCCATGGCCGTCGTGTGCCAGTCGTAATCATGCTTCGGCCCTTTGACGTGGAGCTTCCGGTAAGTGGGGCGATGATAGGTTTCTTGGAACAGGATGTAAGTCCCTACCTCAGCTTCATGCAATTTCTTGTAATCTTCCACCGTCGTAGCAGCGATATTGATATTGACCCGACGGATGCTGCCGTTATCCACTTTTACGGAGTAAACAGTACGGATCGCTTCCAAAACATAATCGATCGAGCAGTTTTGCGGGTCCTCGCCGGCTTCCAACACCAGCCGTTTATGACCGAGTTCTTGCAACACGCGAACTTCGTCCGCCAGTTCACCCATGCTGAGTTTTCTGCGGAAAAAATCTTCGTTAGAGTGCTTGTAGCCGCAATACTCACAATCGTTGACGCAATAATTACTGATATATAAAGGCGCAAATAAAACAATGCGGTTGCCGTATATTCTCTCTTTGATCATTCGAGCCGTCTTGAACAATTCTTCTAAAACCTCATGATCCTGGGCATTCAAAAGAACCGCTGCTTCCCGGTGGGACAGTCCTTTGCAGCTTTTTGCTTTTTCCAGCAGGCCTTTCACATAAACCGAATCCTTTGCCAGCTCCTCAGCCGCTTCCAAACTGCTTAAAATCTCCTCGTCGTCAATAAACGCTGCTTCTTCCCATCCTTCTCTCATGTCGCTTTCCCTCCTCGTGTCAAAAGAGCCTGTATGATCTGCTCTTCAGATATGCCTATCCGTATTGCCCATCGGTATGAAAAAAAGCGCCGGCGGAAAAATGAAAATCGGACTTTCCAACCGGCGCCAAGTCAACAGCTACTATTTTTTCGAACGATCGATATAGTGGGTATGCAGGAGCTCGTGAGCCAGATGGCTGTTCGGCTTGCCCAGAAACTCTTCATAGATGGTTTTAATATAAGGGTTAAGATGTGACTTGCGAACCGGCAGATCCTTGTCTTCGTCGTAGATTGATTTCGCCCGTTCTGCCTTCACGTTGATCATTTCCGATGTCTTGGCGTCGACGATCGGTTGACCCCCGCCGGTGATGCAGCCGCCAGGGCAGGCCATCACTTCGATAAACTCATAAGCTTTTTCGCCTCTCTCGATGGCTTCCATCAGCTTGCGGGCATTGCCTAGGCCGTGGACAACGGCGGTACGGATTTTCCGGCCGTCCGGCAGCTCGATGACGTTTTCTTTAATCCCATCCATGCCGCGTACTGCGGTATATTCGATGGTGTTCAGTTCTTTTCCTGCAATCACTTCGAACACCGTCCGCAGAGCGGCTTCCGCTACACCGCCGGTTGCGCCGAAGATGACGCCAGCGCCGGAGCCTTCGCCCATCGGGTGATCGAAAGTATCGCCCTTCAGGTTGCGGAAGTCGATGCCGGCTTCCTTGATCATCATGGCCAGCTCGCGGGTGGTCAGAACGTAATCGACATCCTGCATTTCTTCGTGGGAGAGTTCATTCCGTTGGCCTTCGAACTTCTTCGCCGTACAAGGCATGATGGAAACCGTAACGATCTTCTTCGGATCAACGCCCATTTTTTCTGCAAAATAGGTCTTGATCATCGCGCCTTCCATTTGATGCGGCGATTTGCAGCTGGAGAGATTATCGAGTTGGCTCGGGAAGTTGTGCTCGACGAACTTCACCCAACCCGGACAACAGGAAGTCATCAAAGGCAGAGTGCCGCCGCCGTTCAGTCGGTGGATCAACTCGGTGCCTTCCTCCATAATCGTCAAGTCGGCAGCAAAGTTGGTATCGAACACTTTGTCGAAGCCCAGCTTGCGCAGAGCGGAAACCATTTTGCCCGTAACGCGGGTTCCTACCGGATAGCCGAATTCTTCGCCCAAGGCAACACGGACAGCCGGAGCCGTTTGAACGACGACGAACTGATCAGGGTTCGCGATGGCTTTCCAAACGTCGTTGATGTTCTCGATTTCGTGAAGGGCACCTACTGGGCAAGCCATGATGCACTGGCCGCAGTTTACGCATTCCGAATCGTTCAGAGAACGGCCGAAAGCCGGACCAACGGTGGTATCAAAACCACGCTTAGAGAAGCCGATGGCGTGAACCGATTGAATGTTGCCGCAAGCGCCGATACAGCGGCCGCACAGGATGCACTTGGATGCGTCCCGGGCGATGGAAGGGGACGTGTAGTCCACTGCCGTTTTGGATTTGCCGCCGGTATAACGGATTTCGCGGATATTGAGATCATTAGAAACGGCTTGCAGCTCGCAATTGCCGCTGCGGGTACAGCTGAGACATTCCCGCTCGTGATCGGAAAGCAGAAGCTCGACGACGACTTTGCGGGCATCGCGAACTTTTTTCGTATTGGTTTGGATCTTCATGCCCTCTTCCGCTTTCAGCGTACAGGAAGCAACCATCCTGGGTCCCATTTCCACGACGCAGACGCGGCAGCTGGAGGAGCAGTTAACACCCTTCATATAACATAAGGAAGGAACTTGAATGCCAAGTTCGCGGGCAGCTTCGAGAACGGTGGTGCCTTGTGGTACTTCCGTTTCAATGCCGTCAATCGTAAGTTTTACCGTGTCCATCTTCATCACTCCTATCCTCACACCTTCGCGATAGCTTTGAACTTACACACATCGAAGCAGACTCCGCATTTAATGCAGGTGGCTTGATCGATGACAAACGGTTCTTTCACTTTTCCGCTGATGGCATCATTCGGGCACTTCCGGGAACACAGGCTGCAGCCGGTACAAAGCGCCGAATCGATCTCGTACGAAATGAGCGATTTACATACGGTAGCCGGACATTTCTTCTCGGCGATGTGCGCCATGTATTCGTTGCGGAAATATTTCAAGGTTGATAGCACCGGATTGGGAGCCGTTTGGCCCAGGCCGCAAAGGGAAGCGGCTTTGATTTGTATAGACAAATTCTCCAGCTTATCCAGATCCTCTATGGTGCCTTTGCCCTCGGTGATTTTATCGAGAATCTCTAGAAGGCGCTTCGTACCGACACGGCACGGTGTACACTTGCCACAGGACTCGTCGCGGGTGAAATCCAGATAGAACCGGGCGACGTCCACCATGCAGGTGTCTTCGTCCATGACGATCATCCCGCCGGAGCCCATCATCGAACCGAGGCTGACTAAGGTATCATAGTCGATGGTGCGGTCCAGATGCTCTTCCGTGAGACAGCCGCCGGAAGGTCCGCCGGTTTGCACGGCTTTGAACTTTTTGCCGTTCGGAATGCCGCCGCCGATTTCAAAAATAACCTCGCGCAGCGTTATCCCCATAGGTACTTCCACGAGACCGGTATTAACGACTTTGCCGCCCAAGGCGAAAACCTTCGTACCTTCCGATTTCTCGGTACCGATGGAAGAATACCAGTCGGCGCCTTGGAGAATGATCATCGGAATATTGGCGTAGGTTTCCACGTTGTTGATGACGGAGGGTTGACCCCACAAGCCTTCAACCGCCGGGAAGGGAGGCTTCGGATTCGGCATGCCGCGGCGGCCTTCGATGGAGTTCATCAACGCCGTTTCTTCGCCGCAAACGAAAGCTCCTGCGCCGAGACGGACGTCGATGTCGAACTTAAAGCCGGTATTCATGATGTTATCGCCCAACAGACCGTATTCCCGCGCCTGTCTGATCGCTTTCATGAAGCGCTGTACTGCGATGGGATACTCGGCCCGCACATAAACGAAGCCTTGGTTTGCTCCGATGGCGTAACCGCCGATGATCATCGCTTCGATGACGCTGTGAGGGTCACCTTCCAGGATCGAACGGTCCATGAACGCGCCTGGATCGCCTTCGTCGGCGTTACAGATCATGTACTTCACTTCTTTATCCTGCTTGGCTGCGAACTCCCACTTCATCCCCGTCGGGAAACCGCCGCCGCCCCGGCCGCGCAGTCCCGACTTTTTCATTTCGTCGATGACTTGCTGGCGGGACATGGTCATGAGCACCTTGCCCAGCGCTTTGTACCCGTCGCGGGCGATATATTCGTCAATGCGCTCCGGATCGATAACGCCGCAGTTGCGGAGGGCGATGCGGACTTGCTTTTTGTAGAAACCGGTTTCTTCGAACTTCTGAATTTCGCCGTCTACGATAGCTTTGTCATAGATGAGGCGCTGCACGGGTTTGCCGTTCAGCAGGTGGGATTCCACCACTTCCGGAATATCCTTGACGCTGACGCGGCTGTAAAAGACCCCCTCGGGGTACACGATGACGACAGGTCCCAGTTCGCACAAACCGAAACAACCGGTACGGACGACTTCTACCCGATCTTCAATGCCGTGGTTGGCGATTTCCTGCTCCAGGGATGCGATGATTTTGTTGGAATCCGAGGACGTACACCCGGTACCTCCGCATACCATCACCGATCTCATGCCAATGGAGCTGCTGCCGATGCTGGCTGTGCTCTGCCGGTTGTTCAGCCGATCCTGGGTCAGGGTCTTGATCGCTTCCAGATCCGTTAAAAGCTTCATGCCTATACCTCCCGTTATGCTGACGCGCGCGTCATTTGTACTCTTTCAAAATTTTCGGAACATCGTTTGGGGTCAAGCGGCCGTAAACCTTTTCCCCGATGGTGAGCACCGGTGCCAAACCGCAGGCGCCAAGGCAACGGGTTGCATCCAGAGTGAACTTGTTGTCCGCCGTCGTGCCGTTAACCGGGACGTTCAATTCTTGGCTCAGGCGGTCGAGCAGGCCTTGGGCTCCTTTGATGTAACAGGCGGTACCCATGCAGACGCGGATAACATGTTCACCCTTAGGCGTCAGGGAGAAGAACGAATAAAACGTCGCAACTCCATAGATTTCCGCCAAGGACATCTTCAGTTCAGCGGATACGAGTTTCAGCACGTCCTCCGGAAGATAACCGTAAATGTCCTGAACCTCGTGGAGGACTGGAATAAGCGCCCCTTTCAGCCCCTTCAGATTCTCGATTGCGGCTTTGACTTTCTCCAGCTTTTCGTCCGTCTTCTCCCCGCCGCAGCAGCAGGTGGATGGTTGTGCCGTTTGCTGATCTGCCATCGAAATAGCTCCTTTCTGTTCTTGCCTCCCCTGCCACTTGTGAACAATTTCACATTGGTTTGGACGATGAATCGATTCACAATCCAATCGTTGTGAAGTTTTCCACAAAAACATTCGTCGGGAGGATATCTCTTCGTATTGAGATTGATTTTCATTGATAACGGGAAAGGCCGGCGGCCGCAACCGCCGGCCTTAATAGACCCGTCAATCATCTGAAACCTTGCATGTAATTAAAAGCTTCTTTGCAGATAAGCTTAGAAACTTAAAGCTCCGGATTTTCGTGCTTTGCTTTCAATCTTCTCCAGCGGCGTTCTACTTCGCTTTCGAAGGCTTTCAGCATTTCTTCTTCTTTCAGCAGGTGCTTCGTTTTACCCATTTGCTTCAGCCAATCCGTAACCGGTTTGCGTTTGCCTTTAGCTTCCGGATCGTAAGTAATGTTGGTAATGCCGTTTTCGATTTCATACAGCGGGAAGAAACAGGAATCGACAGCAGTTTGCACGATGTTGGTGCCGAGAGCATCGTCGGCTTTCCAGTTCAGCGGGCAAGAGCACAGCATTTTGCCGTAAGCCATGCCGACATTGTTGGCGTACCATTGAGCCTTAGCCGCTTTTTGCAGCAAGTCTTGGGCGTTGCTTTCAGCTGCGGTGAAGACGTAAGGAACGTTACATGCTGCCATGATTTGCGGCGTATCCTTGTGATGGCCACCTTTGCCCTTTTGAGCTTTTCCTACGCCGGAGGTGCTGGTCATGTGACCGGCCGGAGTAGAATAAGACAATTGGGAACCGGTGTTCATGTAGCCTTCGTTATCGTATTCGAGAATGATCATTTTATGGTTGCGTAGAGCGGAGCCGATAGCAGCGCCCATACCGATGTCCATACCGCCGTCACCGGATACCATGACGAAGGTGATGTCGTCGGAAATTTGTACTTCACCGCGGCGTTTCAGCTCCAAGAAGGCTTCCACTGCACCGGCTACCGTTGCCGCGCCGTTTTGGAACAGGTTGTGGATGAAGGTTTGCTTATGAGACGAATACGGATAGCTGGCCGTTGTGACATATGCGCAGCCCGTTTGCATCAAGAGAACAACGTCGCCTTCAATGCCCTTCAGGAAGAGCTCGATGCCGGACAGAGCGCCGCAGCCGGGACATGCGCCGTGGCCGGTGGACAGACGGTGCGGTTTAGAGGTCAATTGACGCAGCGGAGGCAGTTTTACCTTCACTTTGCCGGTTTCTTCGTCCGGGGTTACGGTGATCAAACCGGTACGGTAGTCGTCACCATGCAGCGGTTCAAGCACGGAAGGCAGTACTGTTTCTGCGGTGCCCGGGTTTTGGCCGTAATAGTCGAAGGGAACTTCGGCATAACCTTTTTCGGCAGCGTCGATGGTCAGCTGGAAGAAAGCTTCTGCGTCATCGGCATAGAAGTCTTTGCCGCCGAGACCGAATACGCGGCTAAGGACGATGGTTTTGTTGTCTTTATCCACTTGCAATGCGGAACGCAGCTCGTGAGTCAGGTTCGCGCCCTTGCCGCCGTAGGAGTCAGCACGTTCGCCGACAAGAACGGCTTTCACGTTTTTCAGCGCCTTGCGGAGCTGTTCAGCCGGGAACGGACGGATGATGTTCGGACGAACAAGACCGGCCTTCACGCCTTTTGCCCGCAGACGGTCAACGACGTCTTTCGCGGATTCGCCAGCGGAGTTGAGCAGGAACAGAGCGACTTCCGCGTCTTCCATGCAGTACAGATCCAGAACCGGATATTCGCGACCGGACAAGAGAGCGTACTCGCGGGCTACTTGCTCATACACTTCCCCAGCCTTCTCGATGGCTTCGGAGAGTTGATAGTGGTTGTTCAGCAGATCGTCGCCGCCCATGTGCGCGCCGATGGTTACCGGATGAGCTGGGTCGGAAACGTTCGGGAAGTTCATATTCGGGTTCGGACCTACGAAACCTTGAACCACTTTATTGTCTTTGAAGTATTGCACTTTGCGTTTTTGGTGAGAGGTGAAGAAACCGTCGTAAGCGACGATAACCGGCAGACGAACATCGGAGTGCTCGGCGATTTTCAGTGCCATGATGTTCATATCATATACGGCTTGAGCGGTAGGCGCAGTCAGGATGACCCAACCGGTATTCAAAGCATAGTACAAGTCGGAGTGGTCGCCGCGGATATCAAGAGGACCGCTCACAGCCCGGGTAACCAGGTTAAGCACCATTGGGAAACGGGTACCGGATTGAGTCGGAAGCTGTTCCAGCATGTACAGGAAGCCTTGGGAGCTGGTGGCGTTGACGACGCGGGCACCAGCGGCAGCAGCGCCGTAACAAATACCGGCGGAGCCGTGTTCACCGTCAGCAGCGATCAGCTTGATGTCGTGCAAACCACGAGTTTTCATTTGATCCAAATATTGAGCGACTTCCGTGGAAGGCGTGATCGGGAAGTAACCCATAATGTGATAGTTGATCTGGGCGGCGGCGGTGGCAGCCATTTCGTTGCCGGACTCAAAGGTCGTGACTTGCTCTGCCGAAGTTACCGTCTCCAGTTGATTTTCAATAACAGCCATTTCTAGCATCCTCCCTTCGAATTAACGTTTTCCAAAGAATTGGGCTACGCGGTTTTGTTCGGCAAAACCGACTTCTTCACGCTTGGTGCTGAGTGCGTTCGTAGGACAAACATCTACGCATTTCAGACAGCCTTTGCAATATTGATAATCGATGCCGCGCAAGAACTGTTGCTTGCGGCCGCGCTTGTCTTCGCCTTCTTCCCAAACGAAGCAGAAATCCGGGCAGATGGCGTCGCAGTTGGCGCAGTGGATACAGGTTTCGGTGTTGAGCTCAGGAAGGAAGCCTTGGCGGGAACCGCTCAGGTCCTTCATGAGGCTGTTGCCGGTGTTGAGAATGACGCCGCCCAAAGGCTGGGTAGCGTACCCGTATGCCGGAAGCGGGCGTTTAAAGGCTTTGCCCTCGGCGCCTTCCGGAACTTCATAGGTTTTGAACTTCACTTCATTATAGCCACGGTCAAAGGTGCGCAGGTTCGGCTCAACCAGGTGCGGATATTTCTTCTCAAAGGTGCTGCGGATGACGGAGCGCATGGCTTCGGGGTCGAGAAAATCACAGATGCGGAACATAGCGCCCAGCATAGAGGTGTTGACCTTGGTCTTCTCTTCAACGGCGATCCCCATGGCATCGACGATGGCAAGTGTGCCATATTCCATCTTCAAATCCCGCCGCACTTCATCAAAATCCCGAGTGGTGTTGACCAGTACAACCCCGTCTGCGGGAAGTCCGCTGACGACGTTGACCGTCTTGTAGAGCGCTTCGTGGAACACGGCTACTAAATGGGGTTCTTCAATCGGACTGTGGTCGCGAATATCGACATTCGGATCGCACAAGCGGACGAAGCTCTTCACCGGGGTACCTTTCTTCTCCGAACCGTAGGAAGAGAAGTTGGAAGCGTTCAGGCCAAGGCCCAGCGCACCGGTTTCGGCAAGCATTTTGCCGGCCAGGTTGGCTCCGAGACCGCCGATGGACTCAAGGCGAATTTCGAAAAAGCCCAGCGAGTTCTTCTTCGGTAAAATAGACATCTGTAATCCTCCTTCGTATAAATGAATCCATTCCGATTTCCCGAAACCTCGATAATATGGGAAAAAGGACGAATTGAAACCTGGTGGACAGAATAAGTGAAAGTTTTCACAAGTGGATTTACCTAAATATCAGACGGACGCATCAGCCTGCCGTATCAACCGAATTCCTTATGCTACCGGGCTCGGATAACTGCAATGATCCCCTCTTCCGAGGTCGATGCGGTAGCCGGATGAAACGATTCTCATTTCGATACAGTGTCGACAGTGGGCGGATTCATCGCCGGTGCAGATCTTGTTTTCATAAAGAGCGTACTTCTCGCGAACCGATAATGGTGACAAAATCGGCATCACCACATTAGCCCCTGCAGATAAAGCCTTCTCTCTTCCGATCGGATCGAGAGTGCCCATAGCAGTTGTCGCCGGCATGAGCGCATCAGGAACAAAGAGCCTTGCCATCGCGATCATAACCAGCGTATCCTCCACCGTTCCTCCAGTCGCTTCTCGCAAAGGAGTAGCGCTATGAGGAATGAAGGGTCCGATGCCGATCATTTCCGGATGCAAATCCTTCAAGAACAGAAGATCTTCGGCTAGGTGTTCCAACGTTTGTCCGGGAAGGCCGACCATAAAGCCTGCCCCTACCTGATAACCAATCCGCTTTAGTGTATGAAGGCATTCGATGCGGTTATCATAGGACATGCTGGGATGAAGCGATTCATACAGAGACCGCGATGCCGTTTCATGCCTGAGCAAAAAACGATCGGCACCTGCCTCATACAACTTGCGGTAAAATTCCTCGTCCCTCTCCCCGATGGAAAGAGTGACCGCCGAATCGGGAAACCGCCTCTTGATTTCCTGAATGATGCGGGTAAGAATCCGGCTGGTAAAAGTGAAATCTTCGCCGCTTTGTAAAACAAAAGAACGATATCCTAAAGCGTAGCCTTCTTCGCAGCACATCAGGATTTCGTCTTCCGTCAACCGATAACGATCTACTTTTGGATTGGATTTACGCAAGCCGCAGTACATACAGTCACGCCGGCAGTAATTGGAAAATTCAATCAAACCGCGCATGTAAACGCTTTTACTATAATGTAGCTGCCGTGTTTCATCTGCCATTCGAAACAGACGGGTTTTGGTTTCCGCCGTAAGATGACTCAGAAAATGGACGATTTCCTCCTTATTCAGGAAGTTTTGCTCGCCAAGCTTGCTCAATAAGTCTCCCATGGTGTCCCTCCTCTCAAGCCGGTTAGAGATAGGCCAAGTCAGGAAAGAAAAGTCCGTGCTTTTCCCATCTCATATTACAACAAAAGCGTTTTCTTTCATGTGAAGTCAATCACTTCATGGAAAATTCTATGTATTACTTCTTTCTTTTTGCCATTTCTCGATTCAACCCCCATTTAGCCGCTGCATCAGCATATAAAACAGAATAGTACAGATGAAAAAACACACATCATAACAGCCACCCTGACGCGCATTGGCATACCAAACAACTCCCCATCTTTTTATAACAGTTCGCTCTGCCAAGCCCAACTTCAGATCACCTAAATTCTTCTATATCATGCTCTTATCTGGATCCAAATCAATCATATGGCTTCAAAATCCAAGAGCGAGTGATGAAATTCATTCTCATGATGGGCGAAAGATGACCTTTCCAGGATAAAGTTCGACCGATTTCTTTTCTAAAAAATAAAAGAAGACCAGAGCTCTTGCTTCTGGTCTTCCCGTTCAATTTACGTATTGCCGGTAGTCGATTACTTGCCCCCATTCGCTCCTGTTGAAGCGCCTGTTGAAGGTTGCGTGTTTTGCTGCGTAGCCGGCGAAGGTGTCGGAGTTGCCGCTGGTACAGTTGGAGTGGGTGTTGATGGCGGAGTTGCTGAATTCGATCCCGTCGGGCTGGGCTGAACGCCGGCATCCGGCGTAGAAGTCGCAGGAGACGTTGCCGTTTCGCCGTCTTGATCCTCCGGTTCATTAGCCGGGGTTGGATCCGGCGTTGCCGTTGGTTGCTTCACTTCCGCACCCTTGCCTCGATTCGGAGTCGTGGTTGAATCCGCCAGTTGCTTTTTACCGCCGCTTTTACTGGAGGAAGATGAGCCAGAGTTGCCGATCCCGCTGGATGCGACCATACTTCCGCTTTTACTGCCGGATACGTTGACGTTGGCAGCCAGTACTTCATTATGATTATTGGCATCGGCGAGAAGAGGCAAACCGAGACGAGCACGGATACCATCCACCGCTTTCACCAAATCCTCTTCCTTCGGTACGACATATGGGCTGATCCAGTCACCGACAAGCGCGGTAGATTCCATCGTATTGGGCTTCAGCTTGCGGAAGGACTTGATCCAGTCGTGAATTTGCGACACGGGAATATCCGTCCGCACATTTTCACCGGCGATATCCAGCAGGCCTCCCCACTTCGTAATGCCGCCGAGGGAGGTCATCTTGTCGAGCAGCTCGCTCAGCACAGCCTGCTGCCGGTCATTGCGGGCAAAGTCGGAGGACTCCGCGGTACCCATGTTGGACTTCCGGTAACGCACGAAATCAAGAGCGTTTTTGCCGTCAAGCTTTTGAATGCCGGCTTTCAAATCGATATTCGTTCCGTCCTCGTTGTCCACGTATCTCATGTCCATGTCGACGTCTACGGTTACGCCGCCCAGTTCGTCGACCACATCGCGGAAGCCTTTAAAGTCAATGACCGCCATGTAGTCGATGGGAATCTGAAACATATCGGAAAACAATTCTTTCGTCTTCGTGATTGCCGTATCTTTATCTTGCGCATAGAAATGAGAATAGTAATAGTTGATTTTGTGCGGAGTGATATCTTTCGTATTCAACCGAAGATCCCGTGGCAAGGACAACATAGTAGCGGTCTGGGTCTTCGGGTCAAGGGCGACGATCATCATGACGTCGGTGTTCATGGAATTATTCGCTCCGTCATTGCGGTTATCCACCGCCGTTAGCAGAAACGTGACCGGTTTGGTGATACCCGGATTGCCATCATCCGTGTTGTTGCCGCTTGCGGAAGCGGAGTTGCTCGACGGATTCTCGTGAGTACCCATTTTATCGATAGCCGAATTAGCTTTATGATAAAGGACGGCCGCATAAATACCGCTGCCAACAAACACGGTTATAAGAATTGCGCCAAGCGCAATGAGAATATTGCGACGGTAGGACGGTTTCTTAACTCTTCTATTCCTTCTCATGTTGGATATTCATCCCTCACAGTCTTCTATAAATTCATCATCCCATTGTACCTGCATAAGGGGATGGTTTTGCTTAAAAAAGTGTGAACATTTCATGATATTTTCCAGATCCCCTCCATTTGTTGCCTCAGCCTCTGAAGCTGCCTCTGAATCATTCTGAAAATAGACGCCGCAGCCGCAGATTTAGTTGCATTTTCGAGGATTCCTGTTATTTCAAAAATTTCTCCAGCTTGACCCAACGCATGCTCCCATCCGATTCTTCCTGCAAAGTGGCAGTGCTGTTCAACTCGACTTGATCGGTCTTTCCTTTGGAATCACGGGTAAGCTTCACCTTGAAATGGACGACCCAACGGTTATCCTGATTTGTCTCCTCACCGAAACGGACATCCTGCAGGCTTACCCTATACAATATGCCGTTGGCGTAGGTTTTTTTCACGAGGCTTGACATATGTGCATAAAGCTTGGGCTCCAGGTTTAAGCGAGAGTCTAATTGATTCGGGTCGCCAGACTTAACGGCATCGATAAACGTGTTCAAAAAGCGATAAATAGCCGCCTCGGCTTGCGGGTTCGTGTTGTTCACGTCTCCAAGCTCGAAAGGTATTTTTGTATGAAGCATTTGCCGGGGCAGCATATCCTGATCGGAGATTTGATTAACGTCCTGCACAATGATTTTATGCGGTTCAGCTCCCGGTTTATTTTCCACGATAAACAGCCCGGTCTCACCATAGTCAGGCAGCTGCGCCAACGCCTCATCCTCGGACACAGCCCCGCTTGGCTTCGAATACACGAGATATTTCCCGTCAGCAGTAAGATTCGGATAAAACAGATATTTTCCGATGGTTTCCAGTTTTTTCATATCCGGATCATATCGATAGGCTTCATGATTATTCGTTAGCAATATCGTATGAGGAGGGTACCATTGGGAGATATAAAAGGAACAATTCCGCTCAGACAAATCCTTACCGATTTTCACGTGATCGATAATAGCGTTTTTGGCCAGATCATAAATAAGCAAATATTTGACGTGATCCGCGTCCTCGCCCTGATAGGCGAATTGGCTGCGGTCGGGAGAATAAATCATGCGGTATAAGCTGCCTTTTACCTGATCATTTAAATCCAAGTGCAGGGTAGAAATCGTTCCATCCTTCTGACGGTAGGTTTCCGGTTCTCCATATGCATGAAAAATAACCGGCCCCATGCTGGTTTGAAAGGCTTCGGCTTCCGCTTCCGTCATAATCCTCCTGGCCGCCAAATCATAATAGAGGGATTGCACCCCGCCATCCGACGGTTTACTGCCATAAAACACCTTGCTGCCATCATCGGATATCTTCTGGGGGTAGAGGGAGCCCGCCCCTTTCACGTCAATCACCTTACGGTCGAAAGCGCTGACTGGGACTACGGTCTCTTTGCCTTCGACAGCATCGCTTATATTGATGAAAAAATGCTGATCATTAGCGGTGAACCACAGCCAATCCTTATATGCCTTCTTATCCTCCACTGACCCGCAACTTGACGCCAGCAAGACGAGAAACAGCAGGACCAGACAAGCGCATACGGTCTTCTTCACTCTTTTCATCCCTTCTTACTAGGGCGCCAGTAAAAGCTAAATAACTAACCCATATTATGTAATTTATAGTATAATTTTAGGTTTGTATAGATATATGACGCCTACCGTGACAAGAAAGATGCAGCAATTTTTGTATTTTTTGATAAAAGCTCGCATTCGGGACACTCTAAGAGAAACTCCATGAGGAAAGGGTGCTCGCGGTGACGTACTCGAACAACCCCCAACAAACAACCAGCTATCAACAATTTCAGCAACAGCTAGAGGAAAACCGTAAAATGCAGATGCAGCAAGCCCAAGCCGCCATTGCAAAAACAGGGGCAGACAATTTCTCCAGCCAAGTGCGGCAGGTCATTCTCAAGCTGCAAAATCTGCGGGACGAGCTGCAACAATCCCAAAACCAGTTGGAATCGCAAATGGACGCCAGCCGCCGACAATTGCAGCGAAACCAGGATTCCATCGGTCAAATCGAGCAGCAGCTGAGCGACCTCTTCCTTTCCGGAACGAAGACCCACATCCAATAACATGCACAACACGATGAAGCGACTGTTCGCGGCGATGTTTGCCCTCATGCTGATGGTATCAGCCATCGGGTGCAGTTACCGTGGCGGAGAAACTGGCATTAAACCCCGATCCGGAAACGATAATCGGATGCTATCCACGCCGATCCCTCCCAATATGGGGCGGGAAGGAGTGAACGTGCGACTCCATGGAAATGGCAGCAGTTAGCGGAATCCATCCGATGGTCCGGATAACTTTAAACGTTAACAGCAAACAACCCGACTTCTAAGAAGCCGGGTTGTTTGTTTATCGCTAATCAGCCTTTAATTCTCAACCGTATCGGCAGGCCGCAAGGATGCCGCGCCGAAAGCTAACAGTACAAGAGCAAACAGGGCAAGGATGGCCAGATTCAAGCCGATATCCGAAAGATGGCTGCCGTTGGACAAATCGACGATCGCCTCGATCGCCCATTTATGCGGGACAAAATTGGCCAGCTTCTGCATCGCGTTCGGCATCATACTGACCGGCCAGAAGCAGCCACCGATCATACAGGAGGGCGTAATGACCAGATTGTTGAGAATACCCACCATATTTTGGCTTCTCGCCATATTAGCGATCATCGTGGCAATCCCCATCGCCGCCAGCATGAAAAAGGACAGGATGACAAACAAGGAACCGAAATCCGTACCGTAGTTGAATCCGACGACATAGATCGTGAAAAGGAGCAAGAAGAGAATCTGCAGCATCCCGACAAGCAGGCTGCCAAGGAAATTGCCGAAGGTAATTTGTAGCTTGGTGACTGGAGCCGCGTATATTCGGGACATCGTTTGCTGGCTGCGGTCCTCTAAAATAAAACCGACTGTTCGGGAAACGGAAAGCATCATGAAGAACATCAGAAAGCCGATGACCATCTGCAGGGAGGGATCGCCGTGGGAGCCTGCTGTGGTTACCGCAACCACCGACGTTCCCTGGTTCTTCGCCGCGATCATGGCATCCACCTGCTTACGCAATTCCTCTCCGGTATGTCCGGCGGCACGGGCAGCATCCGCAAATCCAGCAAATGAGCCCGTCAATTGCTTCAGCATGACCTCGATCCCAGCCGTAGCTTCACTTTGCGTCAGATACTGCAACCGGATTTGTTCCCCTTTTCCCTGCAGCAGCGAGGCGGAAAAATCCGGAGGGACGACCATCAGCACATCGGCATTGCGGTTAACGACTTCATTTTCCCCTTTATCTTTGGATTCGACCGGCACGAGCTTTACGTTCTCCCCATTGCCCAGAGCGGATATGACCTCAGCACCGAGCGTGCCTTGATCTTGATTCCAATACACGATTTTGCCCTGATAGGTACCCTGACCGCCCGCGATGCCGATGATCATAGAAACGACGGCAACCGGCAACAGAATCGTGAAGAATAAACCCCTCTTGGTCCCCATCACCCGCTTTATCATATTGAGGGCTATCGTCAGGCTATTCATTGTATCCCACCTTTCGGTATACGATTAGAGCGGCAAGCAGTAAACCCAACGACAACCCCGCCAGCGTTCCGATTCCGGGCAGGAAGGCTGAGGGATCAAAACCCGACATCATCCGGTTGAAGCTATTCGCCGCCCAATAGCTGATCGTCCCCTTCGCAATCTTCCCAATAATTCCACCAATCCCTGGCCACATCCCTCCGCTGATAAAGGTCATCAAAAAGATGATCAACGAATAGATGTTATCCACGCTGGATCCGGATTTAACCAACAGTGCCAGAAGCAGCGCGATGCTAAGGGAGGCAATAATGACAAGCAGGCAAACGAGAGCGACATATCCGAGATTATGGCCCCAATCTACGCCATACACGAACTTAGTGAAGACGATGATCAGTAACGCTTGCACCGCTGAAACGGCGCCGCGCCCCAGCATCTTGCCGTACAGGACCCAGGTGCCCCGAATGGGAGCGGCAAATTTGCGCTCCAGCGTGCGGTTCTCCCGATCCCATGCGAGCCCGCCTCCTGCAGATGCGCCGGCGAATAGCAGGAACATGACCAATTGGGCTGACGAATAATACTGCATAGCCGTAGGCTCTTTGTCATCCGCGTTAAGCCGCTCCGCTGTAACCAGTTCGGCTGTTCCTTGTGGCAGGCCGGCGTTCACTGCTCCGCCCATAACGGTGGCAGTAGCTATTTTACTGTCCACTTCATCGATGATCGTGCGGAGAACCGATTCCGCTATCATGTTTTTCGTATCCGACTTGCCGGAAATCAATTCATAGTTTGTTTGCGCCGCTTGAGGTCCGATGTGGATTCCAAAATCGGTCTTCCCTTTTTTCACGGTATCGAGTAGCTCTTTAGCTGAAGAAACATTCTCAGACTGGACGTATTTTTGTGCCTCTTCGCTGCCGAATGCTGCAGCAAAAGCCGCCGACAGGTCCGGAGATTCGGAAAAGACAGCAATCCCCACCGGTTTGGCGATTCGGTCTTCAGGCTTGAACTCGTTGCCTAGCGCCGAACCCAGGATGAGAATGAGCAAAAGCGGCAAGATCAACAACACAATAAATGTATTGCGGGAACGAACCATCTGCAAAATTTCGTAACGTGCGATCGTCAATATGGCCATTCGCGTCCCCTCCTTAATCCCTTAATTTTCTGCCGGTCAAGGACAGGAACAGTGTTTCCAGATCAGGCTCAATCCGCTGGAGGGATTGAATGTTCACGCTGTGCTTGGAGAGGATGAACAGAATATCCTGCAAAATCGTTTGCGAATCGGATACGTACAATTCGAGGGTTTGTTCTTCTGCAATTACATGTGAAATCCGCGGATGCTGCTGTAGTTCAGCGAGAGCGGCCGGATTTTGCGCCGTTACCTGGATAAGCAGCCGTTCTTCTTCCGCCACCGTCTTCATCAGCTCGTTTTTCGTGCCCAGCGCCTTCAATTGCCCTTGATCGAGAATGCCTACTCGGGTGCAGATGGCTTCGACTTCCTCCATATAATGGCTGGTATAAATGATCGTGGAACCCGTCGTATTCAGCTTCTTGACGCTTTCCAATATATGATTGCGGGACTGCGGATCAATGCCCACTGTCGGTTCATCCATGATGATCAGTTGAGGACGATGAGCGATAGCGCAAGCGATATTCAATCTTCTTTTCATCCCGCCGGAAAATTCCTTTGGTTTATCCTGCTGCCGCTCGGTGAGGCCGACAAACTCCAACGCCTCATCGGCTCTAGCATTCAGTTCCTTGCCGCTCAACCCGTATAGCTTTGCGAAAAAAAGGATGTTCTCCCGCGCCGTCAAATTCGGATAGATCGCCAAGTCTTGAGGAACGAAGCCGATCCGCTTCTTGGTTTCCAAAGGATGCTTGTTAACGTCGATTCCATCGATCTTGATAGTGCCTTGGGAAGGCTTAAGCAAGCCGACGATCATTTTAATCGAGGTGCTTTTACCTGCGCCGTTCGGTCCAAGAAAACCAAAGATCTCTCCTCGCTCGATGGCAAGGTCCAGATGATCCACAGGCACAGAGGTTCCGTAGCGTTTTGTAACCCGGTCCAGCTCAACAATATTCATGTGATAGCTCCTCTCGTCTTATATGCCGCATCCGTAGTGCCCGGCTAAGTCGCGTTACCTTGATCCGGCGCCACGGCTCTCTTTCTATTGCCATCCTACCGAATTTTGGAACGGCCGGCAGGTACCAAAGGTCATTTCTACGCATCCGCAAGTCCGTTCGCAAAATGACGAAAGTCATGAGATCGGTAAAGCGCCCCCATGATATAATCGGTTTATTAAAGGATGTGTTGCCCTTGAACGGAATCGTTGCGCTTTTGCGCTATTCCCTCCTCTTCCTGCCTGGAGTCGCTAATCTTTACCTTACCGATTACGAATCATATCAGATGTTCACGTTCGCCCTTCTCGTGTTAATCCTCATCGCCAGAATTCGCGAGCGATGGATACCGCCTCGCCTTGCCATAGCAATCGCCGTCGTAGAAGCGGCATTCGCCGGGTATCTTTTTCATACCTATGGGGGCTGTCTGTACTTTCTGCTGCTGTCGACCTTGCTGTCCTTCTCGGGATCGATCCGGAAGCCTTCGGAGCTGTGGCTGCCCGGTCTTGCCCTGCTCGCCCTACTCAATGCCATGATCACCCCGGCGGGGGAGGTCGCCAGCTATTTCATTCCCAATCTGAGCTTCCTTGCTGGATTCGGCATGCTCTATTTTGCAGAAACCATGGCCGACCAATTTACGGAAATGAACGAGTTGATCTCGGCATTGAGCGATAAGCATTATGAGCTGGGAGAAGCGCGGAAGCAGCTTGTGGAATACGCCCGCAAGGTAGAAAATTACGCGCAAACCGAAGAACGCAACCGCATCTCTCAAGAGCTTCACGATAATCTGGGCCACAAGCTGATCCGGCTCAAAATCATGATGGATGCTGCCGTGGAATTGAGCGGAAAGTCCGACAGCCGGTCGGATGAAATCGTGCGTCAGGTGCGGGGACAGTTGACGGAGGCGATGGAAACGATGCGGACTACCGTGCGCAAGCTGAAACCGGAGGCTTCCGCCGTCAGGCAGTATTCCTTGGAAAAGCTGATCGAGGATTTCGGCAATTCGTACGGGGTCACGATCCATTACGAGGTGAGCGGCCTTTTTTATGAGCTGTATCCGAGCGTTGAGGTCCTGCTTTACCGCAACGCCCAGGAAGCGATGACCAACGCCATCCGTCATGGCGAGGCAAGCGAAATTTCGGTGCAGCTGCGCATGGAACCCGGCCAGGTCGTTTTTCGTGTGGAGAACAATGGAATTGTTCCGGAGAAAATCGGGCCGAAGGGCCTCGGCATAAGCGGCATGGAGGAACGGGCGGCGCTTTTGGGCGGAAAAGTTACCGTGGAATGCAACGGCCGGTTTGCTGTTACTACTACCTTGCCAAGACGTGAAGACCAACTTGCCTGAAACGGGGGACTAATCGAGATGATTCGCATTTTGGTCGTGGATGACGATCCTTTTATCCGAGAAAGTTTACGGATCGTTCTGGATATCAACGAGGAGATTAAGGTTGCCGGCGTTAGCGCCAATGGCCAAGAGGCCGTGGAATTCATCGAAACGAACGGGCCAGTGGATCTCGTTTTGATGGATATCCGCATGCCGGTTTGCGACGGTGTGGAGGGGACGAAACGGATCAAGGCACGAAGCCCGGAAACGGCAGTGCTGATTTTGACCACCTTCGAAGACGATGCGTTTATTCTCGAAGCGCTGCGCAACGGAGCAGGCGGCTATATGCTAAAAAACGTTCCGCCGGACCAGATTATCGCGGGAATCAAAACCGTTCATCAAGGGAACATGCTTATCCATCCCAATATCGCCCGGAAAATGGCGGGTTTGCTATCCGCCGTCCCGGCCCAAGGCGGCGCTGTCAAAGCTGTGGAGAAACGGGATGCCACCACTTCGGAAGATACTGCCGATCCGCTGGACGGCTTGGGTTTGACTCCGGCTGAACAGGCGGTGGTTATCGAAATCGCCGGCGGGCTATCCAACAAAGAAATCGCCCAAAAGCTGTTTCTAAGCGAAGGTACCGTGAAAAACAACGTGACAGAAATTCTCGGCAAACTCTCCTTACGGGACCGGACGCAAATCGCCATCTTTTATTGGAAGAAAGCCCGGGACCGCGGGTAGTGAACGACGAAAAAGCCTGAATCATCCGAACGGGTTCGGATTGATCCAGGCTTTTATCTTTTTGAGACAATCTAACTAGCGCCTCGCGCCGCTTTAGCTTATCGCAATGGAAGTCAGCACAGCCATTATGAGGACTGCCGGCAGCATGTTCGCCACTTTCACCTTCATGAAGCCCAGCAGGTTAATGCCGACGCCGATAATCAGCACACCGCCGATGGCCGCCATCTCGCCGGATACGATATCGACGGCGCTTGCCGTGAAAAGTGATGTGATTCCACCGGCAGCAAGTCCGATCATTCCTTGGTAAAGTAAAACGGCGATGGCCGAAAAGATGACACCGATCCCTAGCGTCGAGGTAAGGATGATCGCTAAAAATCCGTCCATCAGCGATTTCGTATACAGCAGATCGTAATTGTGCCGAACCGCTCCGTCTATAGGACCCAGTATCGCCATCGCCCCTATGCAAAAAATAAGCGATGCGGTGACGAAAGCTTTTCCCACTTCGCCCCGTCCGTCTTTCCCCACTCTGCGTTCTAGTCTCCGGCCCACAGCCTCCAGACGGTCTTCCAGTCGCAGCGCTTCACCCAAAACCGCTCCAAGCACAAGGCTGATTGCCATAAATAGGATGCGGTCTGATTTGATCGCCATAGATACGCCTAAAACGCTTGTGAAAATGCCCAGCCCCTGCACCACTGTACGGTGCATGCTCTCTTGCATTTTAGGTACCACAAGCCCCAACAGACTTGCCACCACAATCGCAATGGTATTGACAATGGTCCCCCACAAAGCCGACATCTCACTATTTCCTTCCTCTCGAACGCTTCCGCCTTCTTCTTTTTCCCTTGGGGATGCCGCTGATTTCACCTGTGACCCCTAAGCGTTCGTTCCCCGACCGCCCCATCGTCCCCGGCGTACTCGCCCCACGTTTCCATTCCCGATAATCCTCCGCGTCATGGCTCGCCTTCTCTTGATTGCAGGTATAACAAGCGCAGACGCAGTTCACGGGCGTGGTGTGACCGCCCTTGGACTTCGGGACGATATGATCGAGGGTATCGCCGTGATTTCCGCAATACTGGCAAATTCCGTGATCCCGCCGCATGATGTAATCCTTAAAGGACTTGTTTGTATACAATCTCCGGATCGTGGACGCATTGACGATGACCGCAGCCCGCTGTTCTACCAACAAAATCGCCGTCTCCAAATCCACCGGCGACTTCCAGCGTACGCCTTTGTCGCTTTTTCCTTTTAAAGAGATAAAGCCGTCCCGCGGCCGAAGTTTTTTCTCCAATGCTCCGGGCGGATAGCCTACAGGAGCCTCCGGGAAGGGGAAGCTTGTCATTTGATTAACTGCAGCAGCGGCTGGTTCGGTTGCGGCCACTGTCGGAATCTCTGCCTCCAGACGGCTCTTGACGGATTCCGTCCGCCTTTTTGCCGCCTTCCGCTTGCGCCGCCTTTTTGCCGATCTGGACAAGCCAGACACCGCGGGAGCCGGCTCCGCTATATCAATAGCCCGCCCTAAAGAAGCGGTCTCTGCCAACGGACTCATCCCGCTCTTTTCAACAGGTTCCACAATCTCTTGTAATGCTGCAGCCTCGCGTTTCCTGTTCCGGATCAAGCGGCTCTGACAGCTCCGGCAGCTGCTTTTTCGGGCATTCGGCCCTTGCTTGCCTCCCCCGCGAGCGGGAAACTTACGGTAATGCAATGTCAAGCCACAGTGGCTGCACTCTTTATATAAGTGGCAGCTGGCGCCAATTTCCATATTCCCACCAACCTTGTCTAAACCCATACTGCCTATCCTGAAATAACCTTCTCTTGCTCACAAGGTTAGGTTCAAGTGGCCTTGCCGACAATTCAAACGTTCGCTGGTCCCTCGCAGCAGCATGTGTGTCTATGATATCATATTCTCATGAATTCACGTTGACGAAAAAAAAGGAGACACGAAGATGAACCGGTATCAGGTTAGTTTACATACGGACAAATATGCGATTGTCGAATTGGCGGATACGGAAACGAACTCCATCGTCCGCATATGCCCCGAGCGGGGAGGCATTGCCATCAACTGCACGCTCCATGGAAAAGAACTTTTCTATTTGGATAAAGATACCTTCTACGATCCGGAGGCAAATATCCGCGGTGGCAATCCCGTGCTGTTCCCCATCAGCGGGCAGCTGCAGGGTGGGCAATATGAGTGGGAAGGCGTTACGTACACGATGAAAAATCACGGAGTCGCCCGTACCAACCCATGGAAGGTCGTTTCCACGAAAGAAGACGGAGAGGCCTCCGTTACGCTTATTCTGCAAAGCAGCGAGGAAACCTTAAAGGCGTACCCCTTTGCCTTTGAACTGCTGTTTACCTACCGGCTGCAGGACGGCACTCTCCATATCGGACAAGAGTATCGCAATGGCTCGGATCAAAAAATGCCCATGTATCCGGGCTTTCACCCCTATTTTGCCGCCGACCAGAAAAGCATCGACTACGAGACCGACGCCACCCGCTACCTGGATCTGAACGACAACCAGGAGAAACCGATCGAGGGGCCAATCAGCCTGGAAAACAAAGTGGAGTCCTTCGTCCTCTTGGGCGCAGTGAAGCCATCTATCACCTTTGAGCCGGTAGAAGGAACCCGGGTGCGGTTGGATTACAGTAAGGCGTTCAAATACGTAGTGCTGTGGTCCGTGGAGGGGAACCCCTTCGTCTGCGTCGAGCCTTGGATGGCGCAAACCGGTGAGTTGAACCGCAAGAACGAACTCGTCTTCGTTCCGCCCGGCGAAACACTGGAAGCGGATCTCACTATTTCGCTGGTAGTATAACTGCTTTCATATTAAAAAAGCTGCTTCCGACCGATCTGTCCCTTGGGACGTTCCGGCGGAGCAGCTTTTTCATTTCGGTCACATCCCCTTCGCATACAGCCCATTTTTCATCGACTGATCGGAACGGGAATGCTGCACCAGGCCAACGAGCCGATACAGCGATTGCTGCTGAAGTTGGCGGATATCGTTGCCGTCGATTTCTACGATGCCCTCCGTAACATCATTAAGACGGGTCAATAGGCTGATCAAGGAGCTTTTTCCCGCGTCGAAACCTACTACCAGACATTATTTAGAAATTATCGCCAAAATACCATTTACGGATGCCACCATTTCGAGTAAAATATAACTATTCCAATCGGAATTAAAGGAGGAATCATTCATGCCCGCAAAAGAAATTCCGGTTCCATACGTCAAGGCCAACCAGACCGGCATTGTTTTGACGGTGGCAGCCGCCTTCCTTTTTCAAGAACCCTGGGCTATCGCCGCTTTATGGGCCATCCAAGTCATCGGCTTGCTGACTCATGGGAAAGGCAACCTATTCGTGCTGATCGGCAAAAGTTTTCTGCAAACCACATCATCCCGCACGGAAGCTTATGAGCTGCAGCGCTTCAATAACACGCTGGCCGTGCTGTTCCTGACTTTGTCCTTGCTAAGTTTCGGACTTGGCTGGACCGTCGCCGGTTACGTCTTCGCCGTCATGCTGTTCGCCGCCGCCGGCGCCGCCCTGGCCGGATATTGCATCGGCTGCACCGTCTACTTCCAATACAAGCAGTGGAAAGCCAGAAGAAGGCTGAGAAGCTCGGCATCATAAACCAAACGAACAACCCCCGCTGCCCAAGGGATCGAACCCAAGGGAACGGGGGTTTTCTTTTATATCTCAAACTGCGCCAACGGACAAGCTTACCCTTCTCATGATATTCGTCGTTTCATTTACCCGCGCAAACTCCCATTTTCGATAAAAATCAATCCGGTCATCGACACAGTACAATTCGATTCGCTCGATATCTTTTAACCGGGGATGGCTGACGATATTACCCAGAAGCTTCCTTCCTAACCCTTTGCCTTGATAATCGGCGTGTACGATCACATCATAAATCGTCGCCCTATACACAAAATCTGTCACGACTCTCGAAAAACCGATCAATTTATCTCGATCCTCATCAATCAAGCCAATGTTAAAACTGTGGGTCAGCATAATCTCTATATCATTCTGTTTACGCCCACGTGTCCACTGCTCTTGTTGAAACAGCTCCTGCAAGTCGTAAACATGAGACTCCTTCAACTGCTCCACTACCGAAATATTCATAATACCAACAGCCCCTCATAGACCTATCTTCTTAGTGAACCGAAAACCCAGATACGTATACGTTATACTAACCTGATTCAATTCTTCGCCGGTAGTTCGCTGTATTCGGATTCCATAAGAAATCGGCTTACCGGAGTTTGTTGCCAACGCAAGACTGCGAAGGCGTGGTACCCTACCTAAAAATATCCCCAATCCCGTACAACCCTGCTTCTTCTTTTTGCATAATCCAATGGATGGTCTCCAGCACACCTTTGGAGAAACCTTCACGGGAATAGGCCTTATGCGATATCTCGATTCTTTCATTATCGTCTGTCGTAAGCTGGACATGATGCTCTCCAATGATGTTTCCTGCCCGCACGCTGTGCATCGTGATGTCCCGCTCGAAACCGGAATCTCTTAATGCATCGGCAATTGCTAAAGCCGTACCGCTCGGTTTATCTTTCTTGAATTTATGGTGATACTCGATGATATCGATATCTGCACTCACGCCGAACTCAACTGCCGCCAACTTAATAAGTTTGAGGAATTTATATACCCCGATGCTAAAATTCGGACACACCACAACGGGGACCCTTTCAGCCAACTGTTGAATTTTATCCATGTGGACAGGCTCAAACCCTGTAGTCGCAAAAATAACGGGCCTTTTGTTCTCGACATACGCATCATAATTATCGAGAAAAGAATCGGCGCTGGTGCAATCCATATACAGATCGCATTTATCTCCCGTCCCCAAAAGCTCATCCTCGATCACTACCCCTGCGATGCCATTGTCCGTTAACGTGCTCAGATCTTTCCCCACAAAAGAACTTCCTTTACGGGTTACAACGGCGCCAATGGAAATTTCCTTATGATCAATGAGCATCTTAACGATATCCCTGCCCAGCTTTCCCGTTCCTCCAACAATACCAACTCTCGTCATCTGATACCCCTCGCGTTAAGATTAGTTAATCGGCAACTCATGAATCATCACATCACGACCTCGTCCATTTCATGAACGTTTTTTCCTTCATACCATTCTTCTCGCAAAATCCCCATTCGAATCGAATCATAATAAATCCCCTTATATAATCTGCATTTTCTTAATTGCCCTTCCAAATGCATTCCGAGCTTTTCCGCAACTCTCATCATTCTTTTATTTCCGGACCAAGTAGCTAGCCCTATTCGAACTAATGGCAGCTCGTTCAATAAATAATCGATCCATAATCGCAGGGCTTCCGTGCCATACCCCCCATTCCAATAGCTGGGGTTATAAATGGAAATTCCAACTTCAAGCCAATTAGATTCTTTATGTACCCAGTAGTAGCTTACAGTGCCGATGATTTCGTTGTTAGCCTGAATGATGACTCTTGAGTTGGGTTGTATATTTCCGATCCGATATAGGGCCGCTTTTTGAAACTCATCGAATGGTATAAATTCCAACGGCTCATAGGGAGCATCCAACTTTGTCCACTCCGCATCCGCATCGCCATATATTTGTTTATATAATTCCTGAAGGTCATCTTCACGAATACTTCTTAAGAGAACATGATCACCCTTTATAAGAATTGGATCAAACCCCATACTTCTCCCACCCGCCTATTTGATTGGAAGCCGTTCATGCCCATAAACAAAAAAACACAACTCAGGTAAGCCATTTTTCCGCCTAATTCCTGATGTGTGTTTTTTGATCTATTTTATTGAACAAGCTGCGTAAAATCACCTTGAATCCTTTCACCACTTAACGCCAATATCCTGCTTATAATGCGTAATATCTCCGTGCAGAAGAATAGTCGGCTCATCGTTATCTATCTCGATTTTGCACAAGCACGCGGGATGAATGAATGGCGGATTCCACACATCTTTCATTAACCGGTTCTCAAAATGCGCCATGATCAGCTTAACTACGACCGTATGAGAAACAATCAAAATCGCTTTGCCCTCATTCTCCCGGACGATTTGATTCAATAGAGTAATCGCACGCTTGGAAACATCAAAAAAAGTTTCGGCGCCCTCCAATTGAAACCTCTCCGGATCATTCCAGAAAGCATGATACTCCTGAGAATACTGCTCTTTGGCTACATCCTGAAGCTGTCCTTCCCATATGCCCAGGTTGATTTCTTTTAGTTCGTCTTTTTTATTGATCGGAAGAGTTCGGCTCCCGTTGATCAATTCCGCCGTCTTCACCGCTCTGTTGCTAGAACTGGAGTAAATCACATCGATGTCTTCATTATGTAGAGATTCCCCTAACCACATCGCTTGTTGGACTCCCAATTCCGTCAAAGGAGAATCTTGATGACCCTGAAAGCGGTGCTCTATGTTCCACTCTGTTTGACCGTGTCTTACGAGATAGATAGTCGTCTTTTTGTTCATGGGTTACCTACCTTCACTAGATTAAAAATTATCTTTTATCTCATCCTTTGAATCCCACATTGACCATGCGGCTTCCAAAAGATTACCCTGGTTATCTTTAAAATAAAAATACTTAGCTTCTCCTACCCCAAGCGTGTGCAAATCATCAACCTCAACACCATTTGCGCGTATACCATTCGATCGATTCATCGATGTTTGAAGTCGGTACATAAACATAGCCTATGCGTGTGAACATGAATGATTTGCTCATCAACCAACACTCCTTCGGACATTTGAATGGAATGGCGATTTGCTTCCAGTAGATTTTAGTAATCATAACCGTTATAAATTGTATCGTCCAGAGAAAGAAGGCGCATCTCTATGCATAAACCCATCAAAAACTTTCTTCTTCCTTTTCTTGTTTTGTGCTTACTTTTTGCTGCTTCTTTTCTATACCTTCATAATTCAAAAAGCAGTGAAGCAATCAATCCTCAAATAACCCCGTCCCAGATTGCTCAAACGTGGAGAAAAGATCTTATATTAACTTATAACGGCCATCATTATGATGTCACCAACAAAAGAACTAAAAAAGTAGATAAAAAAGTTGGAGGTATCGCGTATCATGGGTTTGGATTAATGTTCGATCTATATTCGATTAAAGGCAAAGATGACAGTAAAATCGCAGTGGAAACGAAGGAAGGCTTTCTTATAGCCAACCGGCAAGATTAGCCCCTGACAAATCTAGGTAAAAATAGAGAACCGCTCATTCATGAGCGGTTCGAATCATAAAAACTACTTTATTCATCAACTTCAATGAAATCTTCTTTATGGGCTCTAATCCAGTTGTTCATTCTGCTAATAATAATTTCAGAGTGTTGAATATAGTTGTCGTATCGCTTTTTCACATCAGCAAACAGCTCATTATCGCATTCTAAATCAGATGGACTAATCGGTTTGCTCATTCTGCTGTTTCGATTTACTATAAGCATTTCTATATCATCAAATAATTCAGCCATACTACTGTCTTCCTGAAAAAATAACACTCCATTTTTGATTCCCTTCCAAGATTGAAGTTCATTTATATTGTAAGCGGAGAACCAATAAAACTCGGCCATTGTCTTAGTGTGATTATGGAATGAATAATACAAATATAGCCCCTTCTGGCCCTCGTTTAACTGATTATACATTTCCAATTTTGCTTGGAGATCTTTCCCCCGGACAGCTAAAAGCATTGGCTGAACACATAACCAACTTAAATTACTGCTAGTTAAATCATCTGGCTTGAGCTTTACCCTCATTGATTTCTCCTTCCGTTCATACGGTGCCTTACTTCTTTACTGCATCTACAATTAGAGACACAAACCCCAATACCCCATCCTGATTTCGGTGGTCGTATCGATAGGATCTATAAATAAAGCCGTCATGAGGATCCCATTCGTTAAAATGAAATTGTCCTTCCTCATCGCAGTATTCAAGTAATTGAATTTCAAAACCTGCTTCTTCAAAAACCCTGGTTAAGGTTTTATAGGTATGTACAATCTTATGACTTGCTGCCGGATGATCTTTAGGACCCGGCCCGCCTACTTGCACCACATTTTGATACCATTCATTCTTAAAATAACCATCTGGCACGGCACATCTTATATATCCATTTGGTTTCAAAAAGTCATAGCAAATCCTTGCAGCCTGAATTCCTTCCTCAAAGGATAAGTGTTCCCATACATGCTCCGATAAAATGACATCCATTTTACGGTTTCCAAAATTCTTTTCCCAATCCGACCGCTTAAGTAAGTTTAACTCCTCTTCTTGAGTTTGAATCCATCCCGGGTAGGATTGCGAAGAGGCCCCGACAATTATTTTGATTGGATCTGACGGGCTAGCATCCAGAAATTCTATCATATATAGGTTCCTTTCTTATTCACTCTCATCATAGCCCTAAAAAGAAACCATTGCCCCGTATTCATTAAAAATGGAAGTAGGATTCCAAGCGACTTCCCACAAATTATTTTCCGGGTCCATAAAATGACCATTTCTTCCTCCCCAAGATGCATCGCTTGGCTCCTTAATGATTTTTCCTCCCCTATCTTTTACTTGATTTATAATAAGATCTACCTCTGCGATTTCATCTACATTAATTGAGAAAGTTACACCTTTATATGGAACCGAAATCTCTGAAACTTCCAGCCCCGCATCTTTCAGTAAATCATCCATTGGGAAGATAGAGAGTAAGACGCCTGAAGTTTTAAAAACAGCATAATAATCTGAGCTTATTTCCGTTTCCGTCCACCCCAAATCTTGATAGAACTTTCTGAGTTGTGGCACATTCTTTGCTCCGATAGTAACTAAGCTGATTCTAGCCGGTATCATCGTCAAATCCCTCTTTCTTTAGTTTTGTCATTTATGTAGCTTAATCCTTCGCACTCAAAAAATAATGATAAAACTCTTGGTCTTTCGCATAGCCATTCCGTTCATACAAACGTTGAGCCTGTACGTTATTAATTCCGGTCGACAGTTCTATCCCTTTTGCTTTTATAAGATTAGCGTATTTCCTTGCTTCATCCAGCAATAATTGCCCCAAACCTTGCTTCCTGTAATCTTCGAGTACATATAAATCGTTTAATAGCAGTGATCTTTTCAAAGATATCGAAGAAAAAACGGGATACAATTGGGCAAATCCGCAGATCATGTTCTTTTCCGTATCCCTTATTGCAAAAATAATAGATTCTTGGTGTTCGAAACGTTCAAATAAGAAGTCATAAGCTCCTTCTACATTAGACTGCTGCCCGTAAAATATACGATACTCATTAAAAATAGGTGATAATTCATCCAAATCAGCGATTGTTGATTGATAGGCAACATACTTAGCACTCATTGTTCCTCCGACCCCATTTCAAAAGGTGCAGTCTTTTATTCGTTATCATGGCGGTTCACCGCTTTCTGCCTACGAGAAAACTCAGAGTCAATTGAGTCCTTCAATATAATCGTTTTTCGTAGCTTTCTTTCATTGAACTGGCTACTTCAGCTTCGGATAATTTTAATTTTTTCGTATGTTCGGCTATGATTGCAGATGGTTTCGGTAAGTCGTCCTTGTCGGGCCAAGAGCGATAATCCCAAAGATTGGAACGCTTAAAGGCTTTCGCACATTGGATAAACCCTTCCTCCACCTCAACACCAATTCCTATCATTGGTACTTTTCCATATGCCTCTAGGCGCTGCAGAATCTTTTTATCCTTAATTACTCTAGCTTTTCCGTTTAGTCTCAACGTTTCCTCAAGCCCAGGAATAATAAAAATCAATCCGATCTTTGGGTTCTGAATAATGTTGCCCAATGAATCAAATCTTCGGTTGCCTGGGCGTTCAGGAACGACGAGATGGTTTTCATCCAGCACAAGCACAAACCCCGGCGCATCCCCTCTAGGAGAAACATCGCAATTGCCCGACGAATCACTGGTTGCGATAAAAACGATCGGTGATTTTGCTATAAATTCACGACAGTGGTTATCCATACATGAAATAACCTTATTCTCTACTAATGGGCTGGGATCGTTAAACATTGACCGAAGCTCCTCTGGTGAATCAATGATATCTTTAAAAAATTCCGGTTCCATGTTTCACAACCTCTTATGTAGATTTTTATGATTCATTACCATGATTATACAGCCAACGGGTATCCACGACAAAACGCCCCAGCCATCGCATTAATCGCAGGCTAGGGCGTTTATTGGTTATAAAACAATCGTTTATTCCTATTTATCTTTTGCTATGACGGTATACAGGTTGTTTTTCGCATCATACTTCAGACTGACCGTTACATAATAATCGTGCATATATCCGATGACCGGCTTTATATTTTTATCAGCCATGCGGAAGGTCAGTTGATAGCCATCCGTCCAAATGAAGTTTTGCAGCAAGTAGCCGCGCAGCTCATCCTGCGATTTGATGTTCATCGGATCAATATCCACAAATACATCTTTATCCGGAGAACCCATTAACGGGGTATGATCCCTCATGAAGGTAAAGCGGTCTTTCAGGAAGTAGGTGTATTTGATTTTTCCGCTGTCATCGTCATCCCAGGTCGTGTCCACGAACAGCCATTGATTATTGACATAAACGGAATTCCAAGCGTGAGGTATATCCAAATAACCGGCTTCATAAATACAAGGAATGCCTGCTCTTCGGCACAAATGCATAAACAGCAGCGAGTAGTCTCCGCAGACGCCTCTTCCTTTGTCAATGGTTACAAAAACACTTTCAAGGGATTGCTCATCTAGGTATTTGATGTCGTACGTTACATGCAGAACCACATAGTCATGGATCGCTTTCACTTTTTGTTCCTGAGTCATATTCGGCTTGATGATCTTCGCCAAAATGGCGTCCAGCTTGGCATTCAGCTTTTTGAACGTAGAATCGATCTGCATGTTCATATCCACTTTATCCGTGCTTTTCACGACTTTCGGTTCAATCTTGTAGGGTACTCCCGGCCCGTAGACGCCTTCTTCGAGATCAAAATTCGTCGTTCCGTTTTTAACGGTAAATTTAATGCCATTTTGCGGGGTGAAGAATTCAATCAGCGCACCGCCTGTATCGATTTTTGTATAGTTGCCCGTCGGTTTGATGTTGCCTATAACCGTATCTCCATAATTATCTTCAATAAATGTTTTCATGTCGCTGGTGCTATCAAAAAGCAGTTGGAGCGTGTTTTTTCCAACGATGACTTTAGAAGCGTCGGTAATCCTAGAGGAGAATTTATACCCTCTGATAAAGAACACATCAAGCGAGTTATGATCAAGGATCGCTTCTTCTCTCGTATAGCTGCTCTGCGGTTCGAACTTATCGATTCTGGTTTTCATTCCGTGCTTAATGCAAGTGGCTACCGAAACTTGATCAGCGATGGGGATTTTCGCAGCATCCGTAACTTGTAGATCATCCCAATAATCATCATAAATAATGCCTTTCGCAAACTTTCTTGCTGCCTCCACCCGAGTCATCGGTTTGTCCAAATTCGTCGTGTCGTCGATCATCCCAAAGATATAAGCCAATTTAATGTAGTCCGGGCTGTCGGCATCGAATGCAGGATCGTCAATGACGGTCTTTTCCAGCACCTCTTTGTCGTTATCATTATCCCCTGATCCAAAATATAGCTTGGCCAATTCACCCAGCGTGATCGGCTTATTAAATCCATATGCAAAGGATTCCGGTAAACTTCCATCTATGATGTCTTCCGTTATTTTCTGTTTGGCACGAGGGGAGGGCTCATCTGCAGGGAAAACATAATACTCCAGTTGTTTTTCTTTTTCACGGTCTTCTTGAATTCCTTCGATCTGATAGTCGTAATCGTCGATAAATTCAGCAAGGGATTTCGATCCGTCATACTTATCGTATTGATAGCTTTGGCCTTCCGGAGGATAGATTTCCTTGTGGATAAGCGCGAGAGCGCGTGCTGCTTCTATCTTGGATAGTTGATGCTCTACGAACAAATTTTCAACGGCCGTAGGCAAGTTTTCAAGGATTTCCGGACTTATGGTATTCCCTCTTTGAATCGATTGATTCAAATACCGGATAATATTATCTTTGACTTGCAGATCGGCCTGATTCACTTCGTCTTTTGCTTTGCCCATTGTCGCGAATTTGCCAACCAGATCTTTGAAATCGCACATGTCCTCATCGTCAAAGCTATTAATATCCAAATACAAATGGACTTCTTTTCCTTCCGTATCCCAGCCGAAATTACTGTATTTCGCCGCAATCATAAGCTCTTTGTTAAAATGGTCGGATATCGTTTTGTAATCCTGTTGAGTGAGGCCGCCCAGTTCCTCTTCCTTGATCTCAACGGCAACTTTGATATCGTTAAGCTTCTTCTGGGCTGCCGCTTTCATTTGCTGAGCTGAAATCGGCTTTTTCGTTCTCGGTATCATATCCTTCTTGTCTTCTTCCGACCCGATGATGATGCCATAATCTTTTAAGGGCACAAGCTCATCTTTTTTGTATTGAAGAAACACCTTCTCCAATTGTTGAAACATGCTGTTCAGCGCCGAGTTGTTCGAAAAGTAAGAAGCAGCTAAAGATATCGGAGAACTAACCAACGTTGTTAGCATCACAAAAACAATAAGCAAAGCCGACAATTTCTTCATAGCCTAATCCCCTCTGGACCGTGTTTTTCCAGCCATATTCTTCTATAATATTACAAAACTTTTCAGCATTCTACATGCTAATTAATAGACAGCAAAAAGATGACCTGCTAATACAAAGGCCATCTTCGGGTTTAAGCTGGATATAACGCTGCTGCAACTACATATCGTCAATATTAAAGTCTCTTATTTTACTAATTTCCTTATCCCCCTGAGTTGAGGTTAAGTCAGTCGCCGATACTGCTGTGGTGGTTCCATCATTTGTTGGATTAGCGGCATTGTTTGCGATCTCATGATTGGAGGCTCCCTTGCATCCTGAAATAGCTGCGATTATCAACATGATACTCATTAAGTTCGATATGTTCCGTTTCACAAAGTCGCCCCCAAATTGCCCTATATAACCTTTCCCGAGTTATGGAAGCCCTCATCATTTCGCCAATGCAGATTCTACTTAAAATCAATTTGTTTATTTAGAATTACTTCTTTAATTTTTCTTTCAGCAAATAAAGCAGTCGGAACTAATGAGAATTCGAGATTCTCCAAATTTTCCGGAAGCGGTGGAATAACCATAAATTGCATTTCCGTTTGCGCTCCTCCTCCACGACTTCCGTGTCTTCGAACCGAGTACTGTTGATTATTGATAATATGTAGGAAGAGATTTGGTTTAAGATGAACCTCACCTTGGCTATTATCCAGAAGCTTAATTTCTACAAACACAATACTCGCTTTCTCATATTGCATGGCATGGGTAAGTGTATACTCACAGGATTCTGCAACTGATTTTTTCATAATAGATAATACGTTATTAAGTTCGCCAAGCTCATCTGGAAAATCAAGTCTAATTTGGTCTTGCAAACTCTGCATAATATAATGGATTTGTGATTCATCCAGTTCAAATCTTGTTGACCATTCGGCTATTTGTTCAATTGATGGATAATACCTTCTTCCTTCTACTTTCGTGCGCCTTAGGGAAATCAACTCAATAATTCTTTCGTCGATTTCCTTTATGGTTTGATTATATTCATTTGGAATTCCTCTCAGTTCGCTCCACCCCAACCGTCTCACTCCTTTGGAATTCAATAGGTTGCCAATCTCACAAAATAAAAAACGCATGAAGATCACTCGTTCTGACTGATCTTAATGCGTTATTGGTCCCAAAGAAATTCGATAGTGATTCTTCTACTAACCCTCTATTCCGTCAGGACCGTCCACAACGTCGATGACACCTACAGCCAAAGCGCCGATGGCGGCGGCTTTGACGAGATTTTTGGCCGCGCTTTTTACCTGCTTAGAGTCATTTTCTCGCAAGCCATCCACCGCATCTTTACCGTTCCGGTAGACGTATTCCGCTCCCTGCACCGTTCCCCGCGCCACACTCCGGGCAGCTCCTCCGAGATCGGCGAGCCCGCTGTCTCGCTGAACCGGATCGGCAGTGATCAGACCTGCACCCGTGTCCCATAACCCGCTGGCTGCCGTTCCAAGCGTATCCCCCGTCTTGACGGTCACCTTTTCCACGCTGTCTCCGATCTCCTTGATGAATGGGCTGCCCGCCAATTCACCAACCACCCGAACGCTGCCGCCGATCACGAGACCTGTCATCTTGCCAGTGAAATGGCCGGCTTTTTTCAGAAAATCCATGCTGTTCCCTCCTACACACACCGTAATACGGTCATCTTAGGTTTCTATCTTCTTCATATTACGCCGTGCCCGACGCATCGGTTTCAGAGGGATGAGCTGCTTCACACAGCGGCGAACTGGCTGTTATAGAGTGCCGCATAACCGCCATTCAACTCAAGCAGTTGCTCGTGCGTTCCTTTTTCTTCAATATTTCCGTTCCGCATAAAAAGGATCAGATCGGCCTCGCGAATCGTCGATAACCGATGGGCGATGATGAAGCTGGTCCGCCCCTCCATTAACCGGAGGAAGGCTTTTTGAATGCGCAGCTCGGTGCGTGTGTCGATGCTGCTGGTCGCTTCGTCCAGGATGAGCATCGGAGGATCGGCTAGCATGACGCGGGCGATGGTTAGGAGCTGTTTTTGCCCTTGCGAGAGATTATCCCCGGAAGCCGACAGGAGCGTATCGTAACCTTCGGGAAGCCGCATGATGAATCCATGGGCATGCGAGGCCTTGGCCGCCGCCATGATCTCCTCCTCTGTAGCTTCCGGCTTGCCATAGGCGATGTTGTCGCGGATGCTGCCACCAAACAGCCAGGTATCCTGCAGCACCATGCCGAAGCTTTTTCTCAGGCTATCCCGCGTTAAGCTGCGGATATCCGTTCCATCCACACGGATGCTGCCGCCATCCACATCATAAAAACGCATGAGCAGGTTGACGAGCGTCGTTTTCCCCGCACCGGTTTGCCCTACGATGGCTACTCGTGTTCCCGGTGGAACCTCCAGACTGAAATCGGCAATCAGCGGCCGGTCTGGGGTATAACGGAAGCTCACATGATCGAAAACGATGGTGCTTTGCACAGCCGGCAGTTCGCGTGCGGACGATGTGTCCGGAATTTCCGGTTCGTGATCCAATATGGCAAAAATCCGCTGCAAAGACGCAGTCGCCGCCTGGATCTGTGCCAGCACGCCGGTCACTTCGTTGAAGGGCTTGGCGAACAGATTGGAATAGATCAAGAAACTGGAGAGATCCCCGACTGTAATCCCGCCGTAGATAATATCCAGGCTGCCGATGACGGCGACGATGGAAAAAGTAATGTTATTGACAATGCGGGTGGTCGGGTTGGCCAGTGACCCGTAAAACTGCGATTTGACCCCAACCTTGTACAACTCCTCGTTGCGTTCTTGGAACTCCCGGTTAATGTGCTCCTCGTAGTGAAAAGCTTGCACGATCCGCTGTCCACCAATGATCTCCTCTGCGTACCCGTTCAGGCTGCCGAGAAATTTTGCCTGCTCGCGGAACAATTTTTGGGAACTCTTGGTGATATAGCGAGCGACAAAATAGGAGACAGGCGCCGAAAGAAGCACGACGAGGGTCATCAGCGGGCTGATGTAAAGCATGAAGCCAATCGCTCCGATAATGGTGAAGATCCCCGTGAGAAAAGTGGACATCCCCTGCAGGATTCCGTCAGAGACAGCGTCCATATCGTTGACGAAGCGGCTGATCGTATCGCCGCGGGGCGTGTTGTCATGGAACTTTAGCGGCAGCCGATTCAACTGATCAAACAAGTCGGCGCGCATCCGGTTGACCGTTTGGTAGGCGATCTTGTTCGTCCAATAAGTGAGAATCCAGGCAAACAAACTGCCGATCGCATAGATGACTCCGAGCCCCAGGAGAATGCTGCCAATCGCTCGGAAGCCCACCGCGCCAGGCCCGATCATCCGATCAACAGCCCGGCCGATCAGGAGCGGTCCGGCAACGCTAGCAGCGACGCTGACGAGAGCGGCCAGCACGGAGCCGATGGTGAGGCGGCGGTTGTTTTCGGCATAGGCGATAAGCCGTTTCCAGATTTGCCAGGTTGTCGCGTTCATTGTGCCGCCGCCTCCTTCTCGCTAGCTTCCAACTGAGACAGCGCAATCTCGCGGTAAGTCTCACTTGTACGCATCAATTCATCGTGCTTGCCGACTCCGGCTAAACGCCCTTCATCGAACACAAGGATCTTGTCGGCATGTTGGATCGTGCTGACGCGCTGGGACACGAGGAGCACCGTGGCCCCCTCGCTGTTCTCACGAATGGCTCGGCGCAGCGCTGCATCCGTGGCGAAGTCGAGGGCGCTTGACGAATCGTCAAGGATGAGAATCTCCGGCCGGGCAACCACGGCCCGGGCGATAGTGAGGCGCTGCTTCTGACCGCCGGATAAGTTGAGCCCTCCCCGAGTAAGCGGCGTGTCATATCCTTCAGGCAACTGGCGGATAAATTCATCCGCCTGGGCGATGAGGGCGGCGCTGTGCACCTCCTCATCCGATGCGTCCTCCTTGCCCCAGCGAATGTTCTCCGCCACCGTTCCGGTGAAGAGCATCGCCTTCTGTGGAACAAGCCCAATTTTACAGCGCAGCTCGGCCAGCGGGTAATCCCCCACCGGGACGCCATTTACCTTCACTTCGCCTTTCGTCGTGTCGTAAAACCGCGGAATGAGATTGATGAAGGTAGATTTGCCAGAACCGGTACCGCCGATAAGGCCCACTGTCTCGCCACGGCCTATGGCTACTGTGATATCCGCAAGCGCCAGCTCTCCTGTCGTGCTATATCCGAAGGAGACGCTAGAGAATTCGATGGCGCAGTTGGCTGTAGCTGCCGGAGTGGACAAGGATGTGGTTTCCTTGGAAGCTGTAGTAGCCCCATTTGCAACCGACGGCTCAATCGCCAAAATCTCGCTCACCCGCCCAGCGGAGGAAAACGCCTTGGTGAAAATAATCACCAGATTCGACACAACGATGAGTGCCAGCAGTATCTGCGTGACATAATTGATAAAGGCGATGATCTCCCCCTGGGACATGCGGCCGTTGTCAATCCGAATACCGCCTACCCAGAGGATGGCAATGATGCCTGCGTTGACAACCAGTGTGGTGAATGGATTCATTAATGCGGACAACCGACCGACCCGGATGCCAGTGGCTGTCAGGTCGTCGGAGGCGGCCCGGAAGCGGCCTTTCTCCCTCAGCGCTTTTGCGAAAGCACGGATAACCCGGACGCCGGACAAGTTCTCGCTTAACACGACGGCGAGGCCATCCAGTTTTCGTTGGTAGCTGCGGTAGAGTGGCGAGGTACGGCTAATAATCCAGTAAAGCAGCACGGCAAACACCGGAGCAGTCGCCAGCACCACGAGCGAAAGGGGAAAGTCGAGGATCATCGCCATGACGATCGCCCCAATGCAGATAAACGGAGCGCGGATAGCGAGCCGGATCAGCATCGCCACGGCAAGCTGCAGTTGATTGACATCGTTTGTGAGTCGGTTGGTCAAGGTGGAGGTTCCTAAACGATCCAGCTCCGCGTAGGAAAAAGACGAGATGCGGCGAAACAGCGAATTCCGCAGTAATGTGCCAAAACCCTGAGAGGCGCGTGCCGCATAGTATTGGCAGACGAGTGAGCTCAGATATCCACAAACCGTCATCGCCAGCATCACCCCGCCCATGCGCAGAACATAAGAGGAATCATGGCGAGCCACCCCGTTATTAATGATTAAAGCAACAACCGTAGGCAGCAGCAGCTCCAAGATCGCCTCCAGCAGCTTGAAAAACGGACCGATGATGCATTCCTTGCGAAAATTTTTCAAAAACCCCGTTAACTCGCGCAATTCCATTCACACCCTAGCTGTAGAGTTGACGTTTTTCTTCCATCGGTTATGATTATGGCATATTCGCTGGCATATGAAAAATATACGTTTCATATCGTTTCCATACGATTTGCATATGGATAACCGGTGGTATAAAAGGAGCAGCCTCGAATGGATATCCGCCAATTAACCTATTTTCTTGCTATAGCCGAAGAGGGCCAGATCACGGCGGCGGCCAAGCGGCTGCAGATGGCCCAACCGCCGCTTAGCCAGCAGCTGCGCCTGCTGGAGGAGGAGCTCGGCGTAAAGCTGGTGGAAAGAGAGGCGCGAAACGTCCGGCTCACCGGAGCAGGTGAACTGCTCCGTGACCGCGCACAACAAATCATCAGCCTCACCGAATCCGCCATGCGGGAGATCGAGGATTATGCCAAAGGCTTAACGGGAACGCTATCCATCGGCACCGTATCCTCTTCCGGCGCAGCGCTGCTGGAGGAGAAACTGGCCGATTTTCACCGGGCTTATGCCGGCGTCAAATTTGAGCTGCACGAAGGGAACACTTTCGCTGTCCTCGACATGCTGCGTAAAGGAATCGTGGAGGTAGGAATTGTGCGTACGCCCTTTCCCTCCGCTCCCTTTGAGTGCTTGTACATGGAGCCCGAGCCGATGGTTGCCGTCATGACGCCGGAACTCGCTTGGGAGGATGGGACATCTCCGATCCGCATTAACGAGCTTGCCCAGCGGCCGTTGATCCTCTATCGGCGGTTCGAAGCGATGATACGCGAGGCTTGCGGCCTCGTCGGGTTCGAGCCGGAAATTTTCTGCTTGAACGATGACGCCCGCACAACCTTGCATTGGGCCAAAGCCGGCCTCGGCATAGGCCTCGTGCCTGAGTCGGCCTTACGGATCGCCGGCAGTGGCAACCTAATAACCCGTGAAATCGCGAGCGACGTTTTGAAAACGCGCATCGCCGCCATATGGATGAAGGACAAGTACTTGTCCGCTCCCGCCGGCAAGTTTCTCGAATACTTCGGCAAACTTCCGGCAGACAAGCCGGGAACCGGTCAGAATCGCTAATGCGAGCATTCGCGCAATCTTTCGGAAAGATCCTATGAAGAATAATGGTGTTTTCCGTTCTTGGTTCTACTGTGTGAGTATCTGTTTTGCTCTGTATTCCTATTCATTTCTATTGCTTTTTAAACAAAAAAACATAGCCTCTTGGGAAGCTATGTCTACATGGAAACGAATTTCGCCAATTGGGTTTCATTTGCTTAATCTTGTGAATTCTTCCTCGCTTAATCCTAAAATTTTTATTAGATAATCTCTAAACTCTTGCCCATTCGGATCTATTGCCCTATACACTTTATCATTTAGTTTTACTTGTCGGCATCCTGTCGCGTTTACGTTTACGACATTATTGTTATATATTCGATTAAACTTTAAATCATAGTTTACTCCATTATCCATTGGACAGTGAATGAGTTCTTTAGGAAAAGGAGGAAGCTTCTCAATGTAATCGATTAGAGTTTTTATTTGTTCTACGTTATCTATTGTTTTATTGAAGCTAGCATTCTTGCCAAGATTGTTGAGGGGATCATTTCGTTCTACTTCTAGAAATGGTTTCTGATTTACTTTTGTTATACTGCAGGATGAAAGAAGGAGCATCGTTAGAATTAAAATGGTTATTCTCACATAACTTCCTCCAGTGTTAAGCGAAGTATCCTCTTCTATGAATGATCAACAAGGTTTTTTTCATTCCTCAATGGGGTGTCCGTAACATCTTATATGCAGGAACTCCATCCTCGAAGATTGCATTATCGCACTCAAAAAAACTATACTTCTCAAATAATTCCTTCTGTTTCAGAAGCGGCTCAAAATCTCCTTTCAAAATATTGACTGTTATTTCTCGTAAAGAATCAAGTTTTTCTATAGCAACATTAACTAAACTTGAACCAATTGTTTCATAATCACATACTCCTGAAACACCGAAAAAAGTTATACGATTATGATTCCTGGAAAAAGCTATAACCCCCACACACCGCTTGGCATCTTCATCTATTTCCATAAATACTTCGTTTTGCTTTATCTTCGCCTTCATATAGCTATAGAAATCCTTATAAAAAATTGTCGTATCGGTAATAAGCTGACCAACCATATCATCCGATATTTCATGGGCAAACTGATTCCACGTTTCTAAATCGTCCATACCTAAAGCTTTCATTGTCATAGTCACAACTCCTTGTTTGGCAAAAGAGCTTTACTATTGCTGATTCTTTATCCAATCAACAAGCTTAATAATTAATTCCTTTGAATTACCGTTCACTCTATATTCCTTTTCATGACTAATGATGATCCCCAATTCACGAATATCAACTGAGTAGTTAATACTTGTTCCATCCTTATCTCTATAAACGACCGTCATGATAATTACATCACCCGTTCCACCTCGGAAGGTATTCCATCTTCTAGTGTATGTAACCGTGCCTAATAATAGAGGATTAAACCGAGAAGAGTCAAAACGAATACAATGATTAATGTCCGAGAAATTTTGAATAATTTCCTTCGTCCTTCCAGAATTCCTACCTCCTTTTTGCGCTGATTTCACCTAACGTTCCTGTATTCCCGAACCCTTTCTATCTTAATAATCTGTCCCCTTGAATTAGGTCTTCTATATAAACATCATTCCAAAGTTGCGCTTCAATATATCTATATTGTTGATTAAGTCCATTTAAAAATGCAGCTGCATCATTAGTATTATCATGGATAAAGTTTATTAGTGACTCCTTATTGAATAGATCCATTCTATCTTCGCGATCCAGTATTGACATACTATCCCCATAAGTAAAGCTAATATCATTAGGGTCAATATCATTAAGTGCCAATTTTATTTTCAAACCGTCTTCAAACCAATCGTTTAAATATTTGCTTTCTCCAAGAACAAAATATAGAGGGTGGGCATTCTTAGGTTTCCCTCCTAGTGAAATAAATGAGTTGTATAACCATTCCTCAGTACGAAGTCTTTTTAAGTAGTAACCATCAAAATCTTTTGCATTAAACCTGCTAAATGATGTAAATGAAATCCCTGCATGTTGTGAGAGCTTATCTGCCAAAGAATATGCGTCTTTAGACGAAAGTCGTGTAATACTATTAAATGGCATACATCTACTATCACAGTAATTAGTTATAAATAAATTTTGCAGCACTATTGCAACCTCCCAAAAAAGTAAATTGCACCTGATTAAATGAAAGTTAAGTGGAGTTCAGAACATCACAAAGTTACTATCGGTGTGTCTTCAGTTTCAAAAACCAAGTGAGAAGTCTCCTCTCCTGACTGAAAACCAAGATTCGAATATAAAAATTCAGCGTGATTCCCCGAAGTTACAAATAATCGAATTACTGGATAAAACGATTCCAAGCGGTAATCGCCTTACCTAACATATATCTTCCTAATCCTTTATTCTTGTGGTATGGTTTAACAGCAATTTCAAAAATAAGAGGAGTATCTTCCCAAAGGGAAACCAGACAAACACCAACTATTTCATTTGTTTCTTTTTGGATTAGAATAGTTGATGCTTCTAGTACTTCTTCGTGATTATTTTGTTCAAAATAATAGATTAAATCTCGTTCATATGTATCTATATCCCTTTGATCTGGTCCTGCATAATAGGCTTCATCCATTAACTTAGTAATACTTGTTATGTAGTCCAGATTAGGTTTGACACAAACAATCTCTTTAGGAAGAGGGGACTCAATCTTCTCTGTCGGTTTTATCATACATTTCCTTGTACTCAAAATTTTAAAACCTTCATGCTTAAAAACTTCGATATGTTCGCTTAAAACATTGTAAGCATCTACCCTGTGATTGCCTCCAGAACTCTTGATCACAAAATCCTTTAGAAAAGATACGATATCAACTGTTAAGATGAATGGTGGTATCATAAAAAATGACCCCAATTCATTGTCACTTAAAGAAATTCCAGCTACTCGTTTATTATCTCTATAAATCCAAAAACAATCGCTTGCACCAAGCATCATTTGTTGTAAAAAGGACCAACTTGGTCTAAACCATATATTCTTTCTATAGGTAGCAAAATACTTCGAGTAAATGGTTTGATCAGCCTTTTTAATTGAATATTGAGTAATTGCGTTCATTAACATACCTTCTTTCCCTTGGATTTCACCTAACGTCTCTTGTATTCATCGTGAGGCTTAAGTACGCTAAATTCACTTTAAATGATCTATGTTATTAAGCACCTTAATTCTCCACGCTTCATTTCGGTATTCAATGATATTTATAGAGGTGTTCTGAAAATCAGTTTGTTCTATCACATCACGATCTTCTACTAAATCCATTAAAATAGACCTTATTACATGTCCATGAGTAACTAAAATAACATTTCTATTTTTATAATTTTTTAGTATCTACACTAATCCATTATTACCCCGCTCTTTTACTTGCTGCCTTGTTTCAGCCCCCGGTGGTAATGACTTCCCATAAAGCAGTTTAACTTCTTCTTTCGTTAATCCATCTGCGTCCCCACAGTCCTCCTCAATAAAATAAAACATTTCAATCAAATCATGGATTCCTAAATATCTTGCGATCAAATCTGCAGTTGTTTCTGCTGAAAATTCCAGTCTGTTTCCCCATGTCTAACGAGACAGATTGTTGTCATAGAAAAAGCACCTCAAGGTTCATTTTTTCTTTAGTCTTAATTCGACTTAAATACTATGATCTTTTGGAGGTTATCTATTTGATAAATATTGAAGAATTATCAATATTAGAAGCTAGAAGACATATGGATAATGGAACTTTAACTTCTCTTCAACTTACAAAAATGTATTTAGAAAGAATAGCAAAATATGATAAAAACGGCCCCAGACTAAATTCCGTTTTGGAGATAAATCCTGATGCCCTACACATTGCAGAAGCTATGGATTATGAATTGATGTATATGGGAAAGCGAAGTCTGATTCATGGAATCCCTGTTTTACTTAAAGACAATATTAGTACCGGAGATAAAATGCACACAAGCGCAGGTTCAATGGCACTAGCTCATTTATATTCTGCGGAAGATTCATTCCTGGTAAAAAATTCAAGAGAAGCAGGAGCTGTTATTCTAGGGAAAACGAATATGACAGAATTTGCAAATTTCTTCGCGGAAAACATGCCTCCCGGATATAGCTCTCGAGGTGGGCAGGTAATAAGTCCTTATGACACCTCTAAAACCCCTTCGGGTTCCAGCTCAGGGTCAGCTGTTGCTGTCGCTGCTAACTTATGTTCTGTGGCAGTTGGAACTGAAACAAACGGCTCAATTATTAGTCCTGCAAAAGCAAACTGTGTTGTAGGCATTAAACCAACAGTTGGACTCATTAGTAGAAATGGCATAATACCAATATCTATCAGTCAAGATACAGCAGGACCCATAGCTCGTACTGTTGCCGATGCTACTATTCTTCTTGGTGTGATGACAGGGGTTGATGAGAAAGATCCTGCGACTTGGAAAAGTAAATGGTTGGCACATCAAGATTACACTTCATTTTTAAGTCTGGAAAAAGTATGCGGATTACGTGTAGGCTTCTACAAGATTGATGCTGATAAGTTTAACAGCGAAGATAAGGCATTAATAAGTGAAGCTATTGGTGTTTTATCAAAATATGGAGTAGAAATAGTTGAGATTGAACAGGAGGATTATCGGGTTGAATTCATGGGGTCTTCAGTATGTCTACATGAGTTTAAATCTGGAATTAATTATTACTTATCAAAAATTGATGACGGTTTAAAAACTCGTTGTTTGGCGGACATCATAACATATAATAATGAACACCCTGAAACATGCATGAAATATGGGCAAAAAATACTTGAATTATCACAAGAAACAAGTGGTACATTAACCGAGGAAAAATTTCTACAAGATAGATTAAAAGACATACGAGATATGCGTGTAAACGGTATAGATAAAATGGTAGATGAATTGAAATTGGACGCAGTGCTTTTTTATGGACAAACAAGCATTGCAGCCATCTCAGGATATCCTTGCATTATGGTTCCTGCAGGACTTTCGAAAACATCTGATTGGCAAGGATTTTCTTTTGTGGGTAAAGCTTTCTATGAACCGATTTTAATTAGCTTAGCTTATACCTATGAACACGAGACAAAGAAAAGAAAGCCACCTGAGCTTAATTTTCACGGAACTGTTTTTTGAGTTACTGCCTCAAATCAAACACTATTGGATTCGATTCGTTCATGATTAAAACTCTCAAGTCAATTCTCATTCCAGAAAATAAGGTGATTCACGATCTTCCAAATTGATTGTTTACTTCCATTTTCCAATGCAGCCTGTTCCGCCGCTAAATCAGTAGTATTTCTTTAAATGCTTATTTGAGTTAAGATAAAATTTCTCTTAATTTATAAATTGATTCCTTTAATGCAAAGCTCGTCTTTACTTCTACAACTATTGATAAATCATGTTCACTGGCAAACTTTAATCTGTTTTCAAGTGGGACTACTCCAGTAAACAATGGTTGATGATCCGATTTGCCATTAAAATCGTGCAAATGCATGTGTCTTACCTGTTTAGCATGAGATAAAATAAGCGGCTGCTCAGCATAATTAACTTTTGCATCATGACCGACATCCCAAGTTAAATAAAAATTATCAAACGTACTGCTCAACATATTTAAAGCTCGTTTGATAAAAGAAACGTTAAAATTACAAGCATTTTCAATGCACAGTTTCACCGACAATTTATTAGAAAGATCATAAAGCTCAGCAAAAGAATCTAATAGTAATTCAAGATACTTAGCCTCATATTGCTCATTAATCCAAACCCTCTGTTGTGGTAGTGTAAAATAAATCCCATTATTCAAGTGCATATTCAAAGTTTTGATTTCGGCTGCATGGGCCCATTCAATCGTTTCTTTACAACGTTCGATATGTCCCCTTCTGATAGGTAGATGGAAGGAAGAAAGGTCAATCTCCTCAGGCAGATGAATTGTAAAATCAATTCCGTAGAGTTTCTTTAATCGCATGATTTCATTGGCAGGCATCGACTCAGGTAAGCAAATTGGTAGATTCATGTTGAGCTCTATAAAATCAAGATTCAATTCCTTACAGAGCCTGATATTCTCATGGATATCTCGAAATTCAATTAATGTTGGCATCCCTAACCTCATCGAAATACCCCCAATATTAGTCCCTCAATTTCTTTGTAAGGTAAAGAACAATATCATCGTCTATAGCTACACTATCTCCATACTTAATATAACGATGACCGTTATGTATTCCCTTCCCATCCGGAACGTAACCACGCTTTACATATAAGACTTGAGCTATTCCATAATCTGAAAATAACCCAACACCAATTCCGGCAATAGATGATTTCCGCCCAATTATTTCTTCTGCCTTATCCATTAATTTTGATCCTATGCCTAATCTCCGATATTTTATTAGGACATTAAAATCGTTAATCTCTGGTATATTCTGTTCCTTGAATGACGGGTAATAGGAGTTCCAAATTACATTTAAGTACCCAACAAATACATCATCGATTTCAGCTATTAATGTTACTCTCTTCCCGATTCTTTGTTCAACAATGTATCTTTCGTATTGAACTACTGGTTTGTCCCAACCTTGTTCTCTAAATGCATCTGAAATAGTGATAGGATCATGCTCAGTTATTTCTCGTATCGATAAGTTCATTTATATCTCTCTTTCTTTAAATGGTGTTTAGCTTTTACGAGGATTTCATAGTGCACCATTTGTATACTAGATAATCCGTTCGTCATACTCAAAGGGTACTTCACATGAATATATATCATGGAAAAATCCCTTGAATGGGATATCATCTTCCAAGCATTTAATGAGATACGACAGTTCTTCATCACACACCGGCTCTTCGCCGTTACTCCGCATTACCTCGAATGAATCCATAATATTTTCCATGAGCGATACTTGGATAAATAGGGGGAGTTTTTCCAACATAAATCGTCTATCCCGGTCTCCGATTTGTATCCCATGAGAACTGTTTTAAAATAATCATCCATGAACTTTTTACGTTTACCGGCGTCTGGTTCAAATTGTATCCAGCCCACTCCGCTTGTCCAAAGACCCGCTAGATCAAACATATACCAGCAATAGCACGAATTATCGAAATCATAAACCGTTATTTGCCCGGTATCAAAATCTATCGAATAATTCCCATCGTTGTAATCAAAATGGACCATACCGAAGGATTCACGGTTCCTGTCCAATCCTTCCAAGGTTTTAAGGAGCTTATACAACTTTTCCTTCAGCAGAGGTAACGAGTCAGGTATCAGTTTATCGATATATTCGGCATTGTATTTGTCAAAAAAACTATACCGGTGATGTGCAGGAGTATATCCTTTTGATATTTGGTGCAGTTTCCCCAAGACTTTACCGCAATTAAAGTAATATTCGTTGATTGAGGCTCCTTCCCTGTATCGATAATGATTTTCCACAAGCATTTTCCCCTTAGCCTTTTTAAACAGGCATATAAAATAGGTACGATTTTTAAAAGTTATCCCTTCCAACTGATTTCCCTTCCGGGAGCTGATTATATCTGAGACACTTCCGCCATGATCAAATAAATATCTGACGTATTCAACTTCGCCCAAAAGGTCTTCCCGGCTTCTGTCATTTAAGAAAGCGATACGAAGTATCTTTGCTTCGGTGCCTTCTTTTTCACAGGTATAAACGACATTACGCCCTCCATCATGTGACGGAATCAATTGGATTTCATAACCTTTCAAGTCGTACAACTCCGATATTAGTGGAAGTAAATGTACATCCCCGATTCTAACAACCTCGTTATATGTAATAATATCTTCCCCCTCTCAAATCTCCTCAATAATATGTGTAGATTACCACCTTCTGCCGATGGCTTGAATGGCGATTATCAATATAATTAAACTTACCTTCCATCTAGCTCAAACTCCACAAAGGATTATTTTATGGATTGAATTTTCTTGCATAAGAATTTCCGATAACAACTGGGTGTCCACGAACCCTCACTGGCTTAAGGGGCGCAGCCCCGTGTCCAACAGACTTAGCCAGTTCATTGTTGTCTGCCTGATTCCACTTCTTCGAAATACCTCTGGCAGACCAAGGATCGCTTGCGATCCACAGCATGAAAACATTGTTATATGCGGTACCTGCCTTCATCATGCTTTTCTAACTAAAGGCCTTTTTTAGTCTTACTAACTATCTAGTTTTTCTATTTTCATAAAAATTCTTGAGTATACCTCTTCTATGTTTTCGACGGTTTTTTCATCATTATACAAACCTAATCCTCAGACTTTTAATGTACCATCTTCATTTGATTTATAGACACCGACAGCATAGCTATTACCTGGAGACCAATCCCAAATCCCTCCATATTCAATATCCCTTTCAGTAAAAGGTATATGACTTCTAGTTGAAATAAAAAAGAATGGTATTGGTGAATTTAAATAGATGTCGGCGTATTGTCTTTCTGCTGCTTGATTAAGATTTTCTTCCATAACCAAGACAGCATCATAATCATCTAAGTCTCCTTTATTCAAATCATCAAATGAAATTTTTTTAAAGATAACTTGCTCTTCTTTTATTTGCGGTGGTTCTCCAATGACTGCTATATTTAAAGACTTTCCTTCATATAAATCAAATTTTGTACTCGTACAAGCTGATATGACAAACAAAATAATTAACAAAATAAAAATTACATATTGCCTTCTTTTATTCGCCATATAACTTCTCCTTTATATTCTTCAATAATTTCAATTTTCTCCCTTGTGAATTATAGTTTTGCTTGACAGGTATTGCATATAACGTTCACGAAATGACCCAGCCTTAGATAGCTCTTATCTTAGGCTGGGTCATTTGTTGTCTGATCTTCCTTCCATGATTAACACCTGACAACCAAAGGGCGATAGCCCAGCAGCGTGTTATACTACTTCCTCTTGAAAACCTCTCAAATATTCTCTTTATTTCTCTCATTTAGTCTTTTAAATGCACTTGAATTGTTAACCGGTAATATATATTTCATAATTTGTTCTGCACATTCTTCGATTTTGTTTTCAAATGTGTTTACTTCTATGTCATATATTCCATGTCCATGAATCTTTTCAAATTGCCATTTAGCTTGGCCAATATCCCTATCCCCTCTATTTCTTTCCCGACGTTCCAATTCATGTATAGGACAATTAACCCGCACGAAAACTACTGGATATTCTGAAAGAAGCTCCACACATTCCTCAAGCCAACCTTTCTCTTCGGGAATGTCTAAAATAACATGATCTACAATTACATTAAGTCCTGCATCACTAAACGTTTTTATACTGTTATGCATCGCTGAAGCACAATCTCTAAGAGTATTCCAGTAGTTGATTTCTAAATGTTTCTCTGGGGCCATATTTTCATATACATCTAGCGATAAATGAAAATATGGATCCTTACTTAACGTTTGCAACTTCTTTGTTAAACTTGTCTTTCCTGAACTAGATGTTCCGTTTAAGAAAATAATATGTCCCTTATTCATTAATCTCTTCCTTTGTGTATTTAATTTTACTCGGATGTCGTCTAACGTTGTTGTAATCACGAACCCAAGAGGCTTAAGGCCCGCCAGGACCGGGTGGCTCCGCCACTTAGCCTCGAAGGTTATCCGCCTGACCAAGCCCACTTGAAAGTCTTCCTCAAATATACTTATAGTTTATTTATTCATCGTATTCTTAAGATAATTTATTAAAGCCACAAACAATACTTGTATAATTCCAAAAATAAAGGCTTCAAAAACAACTAAAACTTCAAGGTTCCTATCAAACGGTATAAAATAAGCTTGAGTTTCTGGTATATAAACATGAACGAGCAAAACAGATACTACACAAGTTAAAAGAAAAACTAAAAGTAATTCCTTATATTTTCTAATAAAAAGGACAGGAAATATAACTGCTACTAAATAGAAATATGATGTTTGATAAAGATAATCGAAATACATGGAAACAAAAATTAAAGGTGAGTTCCCCAAGCAAATTACCATAAGTACTATAATTTTCTTTATCCTTTTCACACTCCCTCGATAAAGGACCGTAAGGCCCGGGTGACTCTACCACTTAGCCGATTGAATGTGTCCGCCTGATCCACTCCTCTGCCAATCCCTCGGGCGAACCAAGGGGCTTCAGCCCCGCAACGTGAATGCAGTATTATATGAAGTGACCAGCTCCTTGAATTTGCAACCTTATTCTTGATCCTTGAATCTCAATAATCCAGTAATCACAGAATATCCGCATATTAATTCAAGAAAAAATGGTCCATTGTACTTAATGATTCTGATATAAACATCCGGCTCAGGCAATTCGAAATAGAAAGATAATACAAAATATGTAAGTAAAAGTATCGATATAAAAAATACAATAATTCTACTTCGATTTATTCTAATTTGCTTCGGAACTCCATGAATAAAAGCCAAATAAACTCCTGATATGAAGGATGTTAATATAGGTAACCATAAATTATATCCACGTACGTTAAAATTCTTTATTTTCCATTCATTTGCAAAATCAAGAATAAAACTTGAATAGTATATCAATAAAATTGCTCCAATCAACCATAAAGCGTTGTAATGATATCGAGAGTTAATTCTCAATGAACTTACCTCGCTTTCGTCTGATTCAACATCCTCGAAATGCCTCGGGCTGACCAAGGAGCCGTAAAGCTCCGCAGCGTGAATACGATGTTCTAGGATGTCAGTGCCTACTATGAGATGCTTTCATTTCTTTCGGTTAGTACCACTCATTAAAATGCAGATCAAGAAATTTGACTTCATTCCTATAATGAGCTAAATGTCCTTCTTCAACTAGCCTTATAAACGCTGTGTCACCATTTGCAGCACGGTCTGATAATGTTTTACACATACTATGAATACGTGATATTACCCACATCTTAAGATCACTAGGCTCTTGAATACCATAAGAATTGAAAAATAATTCAATACGTCTCCTTCTTGTAGCTGCATGACTCTCTTTCTTGTAATCATTAACTACTCGATTTTCTTCTCCTGGAGAAAAAGCTGTAAGTGGAACACATGTATATAAAGTATAAGCAATATCCCAATTACGTGGCCCTGGCCCCGCCATATCAAAATCAATAATGCCTACAGGACGTTGATCTTTAAACACAATGTTATACAATGCAGCATCGTTGTGACAGATGACCTCATGTAATGACGGCTCTGGGTACTCATTGTCTGACTTGGTAGATGTTTTAAATCCAACAGTTGCATCGTGGTATTTTCTTAAGAGCTTGGCCAGTTCAACTAAGACCTCGTCTGACCACATATACTTATCAATTTCAGGATACTCGTTTCCAGAAACTACGCCATCAAGGTAAGAGAGGACTTCTCTCCCCTTATCATCTATACCAATGTATCTAGGCGAGTAGGGATAGCCAATCTTCTCAAGGTGTTCAAGTAATTCATGTACAAAAGGATTTGGTTTAGCATTACGTCGAACTGTCTCTCCTACCCTAACTACGTTGTTTATATTTCCTCCAGAAAGGACTTCTTCGCGTTCTAACATTTTTCTTCCCCCTATTGATACCTGCATATCCTTGCACTGATTTCCAATAACGTTTTTGTATTAAGGCACGTTAGCGCCGGGGGCTCTGCCACTTAGCCTCGCAGGGTTGTTCGCCTGATCTGCATTCCTGAAAAGCCTGATACCGCATGCCCGCCCTACAGTGTGTTATAGAATGTTGCCTCTTCCCAGAATCCACCTAAGATAGTCTTTCAAACTTCGAGTCTTATTCCATATATTCCTTGCGGTTTTCAATAACCCTAATTGTTTGCTTATTTATAAACTCCTCTATAATCCTCAGGCAATAATTCTGCTATATTCTTCATTACATATTTCATGGAAAATTCCTCGTATTCACTTTTATCTTGTTCTTTTTCTCTCTTTTGAAACTTGAATTGTTTTCCAATGTAGAAAACATCACTTTTGTATTACATTCTCAAATTTTGCTCCATACATTCCTCTACCTAAATGCGGTTCTATCGCCCATACCTTTCCATCCAAATTCATCATTTTATTCTCAGGACATATATATATCCTTTTATTTTGATTATCATAATTTTCAATTGAATGGCCGATGTTTCCATTTGGATCTAAAAGTATATAATCAAGCTCTTTAATCAAATTAATACTATAGTTAAATAATTCTCCAATCGTTCGACATTTCTGTGCATATTCATATGTACGATCAAATATATACTTCGCATCTCTTGATAACTGCTTCATTTCTTCGTTGTTTCCAATCACTATGGTTTCAGAGTAATCTCCCCAAAAGCCATTCAATTTGGGGCTAAAATCAATTAAGACAATGTCATTCTCTTTCAGTAATACTTCTGATGATGGGAGATGAGATCCTCTTGTACAATAAATCGTATTCTGTCCAAAATTTACAAGCATTGGATACCACAAGTCCTCTGCTCCAAGTGAACACATAATTTCTTCACAAATATCAGAGAATTGCTTCTCGGATATCCCAGGGGTCAAGTATCTTTTAGATTCTTGACATGCAAGAAAAGCAAGTGTTTGAGCGTCCATTTCATTGATCTCCAATCATTGCAATAATTTCGCATAACGTTGTTGTAATCCCGAACCCGAGAAGCTTAAGGCGCGTCAGCGCCGGGTGGCTCCGCCACTTATCCTAGCAGGGGTGTCCGCCTGAATCTACCTCAGGAAAAACCTCAGACCAAGGTTGGCGGAGCCGGCCGTAGCGGGAATACGGTGTTATCTGACTGATACACCTTCTTCGAATAACGGTGAAGTTTCATTTATATGTTTCATAATTTGTTTAATGCTTTTCATATAGTTTTACACTTTATTAGTTATGTATATGTATTATTAGTTTCTATTTGTTTTATCATTAATATAGATATCAAATGCCTTGATTCCTCTGTGGGCAAGCTTAATAAACAAAATCAAACAATAGATACCTAATCCAGCCAATACCAAATAAAATAGATAAATTAAGATTGTAAAAAAAGTTGTGGTTTCCATAATGTGATCTACTCCTAATTTATTTAGATTGTATTGCATATCTTTCATCTAACGTTGTTGTATTCACGAACCCGAGAGGCTTAAGGTGCGTCAACGCCGGTGGCTCCGCCACTAAAATCTTACTGTCTGCCGGTAAACTGTGCTTTATTTTACTCCATCCATATATTTGAATCTTGAATATGTAACAATCAACTATTATTTAACAGATATTAAAATTGCTTTCAATTCTTCAAAAACACCCGGGCTTGACACAATTACCTTATAACCATTCAAGCAATTTGGAAGAATTGAGCTGTTTTCAAGACTATAGTGCCCCACGGTTGCTTTAGCTTCACTGGCAATCAACTTCGCTGCTGCAACATCCCATGGGGATAATTCTTCTTCATAAAATCCCTGTAAGCGACCACAGGCAACCCAACAAATATCCAGAGCTGGGGATCCTAGTCTCCTAATATCTCTTATTTTAGGTAGTACTAATCTTAATGTTTCAACAATATAGTCCACATTTTCTTTAATATGAGGAAATCCAGTTCCAATCACACATTGTTTTAATGTATTGGCGCTTTTAATCTGTATTTTATGATTGTTCAAAAAAGCCCCCTTACCTCTAACAGCATAAAATGTTTCGTCCAAAAATGGATTATGCACTACTCCTACCTCAACTATGTTATCAATTGCATAAGCAATAGATATAGCTACTTGATAATGATTATTGGCATAACCAACAGTTCCATCTATAGGATCAATAATCCACGTAGGCTCTTTTATTATAAGACTATTTTCTATATCACTTTCTTCAGATATAAATTTGTGCTTAGGAAAACCCTTCGAAATTTCTGTTTTTATAATTTGATCTGATACTAAATCTGCAGTTGTTACTAGTTCGTGTCCATTTTTTAAATATTCATCGTATCCATCATTTTCTCTAATTTCTTTAATTTTCAGTCCAGCTAGCTTCGCGACACGAATTGCCTCGATTAAAATTTTATCCATCACATGATCCTCCATTTCAATTGCGTAAAAGTTCTGATAGCTACATACGAAGATTAGAAATCGCAGGGTTGTCTACTGACTCCACAACTCGAAAGGCCTCGGCCAGATCAAGCGCCACAAGGCCCACCGCGTGAATACTGTGTTAACTGAAGTGGCCGACTTCTTGAACATGCCATCTTAATCATGATTCTTAAATTTGAAAAAGCCAGAAACTGCTGAGTATCCACAAACTAATCCAAGAAAAAATGATCCCCTTGTTATTCTTGTATAAATACCAAAATTGAATATAGGCAATTTCAAATAAAACAATAAGACAATATACATCAATATCACAAAAGATATTACAAATACTATCAATTTACCTGGATTTATTCTGAATCTTGTAGGGATTCCATTTATAAAAGCCAAATAAATTCCTGAAATTAAAGAGTTAAGAACTGGGATCCATAAACCATATCCACGCGTATTGTATGTCCTTGCTCGCCAATCACTAGCAAAATCAAGTACAAAACTTGAATAATAAATCAATAAAACTGCTCCAATTGACCAAAGAATAGAGTAAAGAAATCGTGTTCTAATCAATGCGAATACCTCTCTTTTGAGTTAAGAATTTCGGTCATTTCATATAACGTTGTTGTATTCCCGAATCCGAGAGGCTTAAGCGACCATCGGGAGCGGGTGGCTCCGCCACTTAGCCTCGCAGGGTTGTCTGCCTGAACAACTTCCTCGAAAATCTTCGGGCAGACCAAGGTCGGCGTTGCCGGCCGCAGCGGGAATACGGTGTTAGATGAAGGTCATGTCTGCTTTGAGATCATCGTTATCAGGTAACAAACTCCGTACGATTTGATGAAGGTTTCTCATTTCATTCCTCCTGAATTACGGCCAATAATCCTCTTTCGCGTGGTTTCACCTAACGTTGTCGTATTCCCGAATCCGAGAGGCTTAAGGTCCGCCAGGACCGGGTGGCTCCGCCACTTAGCCTCGCAGGGTTGTCTGCCTGATCAACTTCACTGAAAATCCTCGGGCAGACCAAGGGCCGAAGGGCCCGCAGCGGGAAAACGGTGTTATCTGCTGTTGCCTCTTCTCGAGCAACCTACACCACATCTTTATAATCTTTTACTAACTACTTCCCCGTTTTTACTTACAAAATAGTGTTTTGACCTTACCTGTCTCTATGCGTAATCGTAACTAGGTAACCCTAACATTCAGACAATGACTAGATCCGGAAACTTAAATCTTTATTACAGTAACTCATCAATCTCTACATAATAAAAAACGCATGAAGATCACTCGTTCTGACTGATCTCGATGCGTGTTTGACTTGGGTTATATATTCCTGGCTTTTAGTCATTTACAGTCCTTATTATAAGGGTTTAGGCAATTGCAGATAACGTTCCCGCATTTACGACGCCGACGTAGTCGGTGTGTCCCGGCATATACTTCCTGGCTTCTTAACTTCCGGGACCAAGGGGCGGCTATGCCGAACCGCTGCGTAAATGTATTGTTATATGCTGTCGAGACTTCTCCGCGTTACTCAATATAATTTCTTCATTCCCTTTTATCTTGTTCAATCTTTACATTCTTGTTCATCTTTTTAATGTGTGGACTTTATAGTGTTGATAGTTATTTATGATTTGTAGTCTTGTTTGAGCTTCTCATCTTCTGTTCTTTCGTTATTCATTTATATTTCTCTTATTGTCTTATCGTAGTTCTATTCTTCATTTACTTGTTAACTAGGCTTTATACAAATATACCACTACCCCTAATTAATGGTAATGGCTAATTTGATCTTCATATATAGTTTCTCTCGATTGCATATAACGACGTGTTATGGGATGATTTCACCAGATATTATGTTTTTATCTATAAGTACTATATCCTTCATCTAGATTAGAAACATAATCACACACTCTATCGTAATTAATTATTTTTAAATTCGTTGATTCAATAATAATTCTATTTTTTCGATCTCTATCATTTGTGTCCATTTGATTTCTTCTGCTAATCACTAAACAATAGTGAATCCTTGTAATAGGAACATTTATGCCTTTCTCAATAAATTTATGCTCATTAAAAAATGTTGTATTATTTGATTCCATCCACTCTTTCCATTGATTAATCTGACCTAAGCCAGAATTAGCCGATGCTGATAATTTATAACCATCAGTTAAAACAAATGTTGAAGCCGGTGATTCGAATTCAACAAGGATTAAGCTGTATCCATCAGAGTTTCTACCACATAAAACATAATCTGCTTGCATGCTACTTCCTAACTTCATTTCTGGAAAGAGATACGTCTCTTTGTGACCAAAATTATACTCTTTAAATATTGAAGCCGGGATAAACCACTTTCTATTTTTCTTAATGTAATCTTGAATATCATGCTCATTTTTCGCAGAATTAATGACCTTCCTTAGTGCATTTACTTCTAAATCTACAGATGTTCTATCTCTATGATAATGCCATACAACATTATTGGGAAATTTAGAATTGAAGTTATAAATAGACTTTCTCGTCTCATCATCAAACTTTTCAATTGGATCGGAAGCTTTGGAAAAATCAATTTGTCCCTGACTCCAAAATTCATTATATTCTTTAATAGCTGCTTCGTATTTTCCTGTTGGTTTAGTATAATCAACTTCATATAAGTTCATATAATTCCTCCATATATTGATTTTATCAATATTTCTTTATTTGCTTTGGTGAACTTGTCCCATAACGTTCCCGCGATTCCCGCTGCTCCCCACTTTTAACGCATTAGCGGAAAAAGTGTCGCGGTGCTTGCTTCGCAAAAACCGCGATATCAAGGGGAATGGTGGGAATCGTTCCCACATTTACGACGCCGACGTAGTCGGTGTGTCCCGGCATCGGCTTCCTTGATGCTTAACTTCCGGGACCAAGGTCGGCTATGCCGACCGCAGCGTAAATGTATTGTTATATGCTGTTGAGACTTCTTCGTGTTACCCATCTTAATCTCTTCGTTCTTTATTATCTTGTTCAATCTTGTTCAATCTTTTTAATCTTGTTAATCTTTTTATGTTTGGCTTTTATAGTGTTGATAGTCATTTATGAATTGTAGTCTGTTTTGAGCTTCTCATCTTTTGTCCTTTCGTTATTTAGTTATAAATCTCTTATTGTCTAATCCTTGTTCTATTCTTCATTTACTTGTTTATTAAGGCTTTATACAAATATACCACTCCACCTAATTAATGGTAATGGCTAAATTGTTCTTTATATACGGTTTCTCTCGATTGCATATAACGTTATTGTATTCACGAGCCCGAGAGGCTTAAGGCGCGTTAGCGCCGGGTGGCTCCGCCACTTAGTCTCGCAGGGTTGTCCGCCTGATCACACTACACTGAAAAACCTCGGGCGGACCAAGGAGTCGTAAGGCTCCGTAGCGTGAATATGGTGTTAGACGAAGTTCTACTCATCTATGAATAACCCTTCAAAAGGAGTAATGAGTTTTTCATATTTCTCTAGATCTTCTAATGCTTCTTGTACTACATCTTCTTTGTTTCCGTATATTCCTTCTGTCGCTAAATAGTATCCATCACTTAAATGATCTAGAAATGAAAATTCCGTAACTGCTTTATCTGTCATACAACCGTGTTCATACAAACGAAAAATATATGTAAAGAATTCATCTTCTGTTATCTTCTGTTTTAAGAAATCGGAGCGGATCAGACTAAGCATAATTCGCATTGGGTTATCAAATTCAATTGTTCTGTATATTGTCTTCAGAATAGATAAAGTATCTTTAATAGATTTGGAACCCGACAAAGAGAGTTCAATAAATTCGTATGGAACTTCTAAATGTTCAATACAAAAGTCAGCCCATTTGACTACATTACTTCTTTCAACATAGCCGATGGCTACGGCAAGATAATAAATGCCTGCTGTAGTTTTTAAATCTTTCATATATATCTTCAATCCTTTGTAGAATTTCGTCTAACGTTCTTGTATTCCCGAATCCGAGAGGCTTAAGCGAACGTAGTGAGCGGGTGGCTCCGCCACTTAGCCTCGCAGGGTTGTCTGCCTGACTTCACTCCCTCGAAAATCCTCGGGCAGACCAAGATCGGCGTAGCCGGTTGCAGCGGGAATACGGTGTTAGACGCAGTGTCCCTTCTTCGATTAACTTCCATAGATTGTTATTACTTCTTCAGAAATATTAACTTAAATACCTCACCTTGTTTTTCTGATATGTAAGTGGTAAATCCAACCATCTCACCTATAGAGGTATAGTAAAATATACTCTGCTCTTTCCCTTCCCAAGACACTCCATAAGTTGGCTTTATCTGCTTTCCCATAATATCAATATCGAGTTGGACTAGAAATAAATCCTTATCTCCCCCCTGATATTTAGGAATTGTCACGTCCCAAATAATAAATTCTCCACCATTTTTCAAAACTCTATGGACCTCTTGAAAAACCTTTATATGGTCATCGCGATTTATATACATTAGGGTAAAAAAAGAGGTTACAGTTTCAAATGTCTTCTCAATAAACTTTAAATCTCTAGCATCCATAATTATCTTTAATGGTCCGTCACCGGCTTCTCTCAATTCTTCTTCTCTTGGATCAATTGCAACAACTCTCTCCTTTAAAAGCTGTCCAATAACCCCCTCCCCACCACCTCCTAAATCCAATACCATTCCCTCACAATTGAATTGTGTTAATACTATTTTTTGTGTTTTGATAATATAATTCATGTTTTTGTTCACCTTAATAGTTATTAAAATTTGCTTCATTGATAATCATTTTATTATAGGACATTGCGTCTAACGTTGTTGTATTCCCGAACCCGAGAGGCTTAAGCGAACGTAGTGAGCGGGTGGCTCCGCCACTTAGCCTCGCAGGGTTGTCTGCCTGATACCACTCCACCGAAAAACCTCGGGCAGACCAAGGAGCGGAAGCGACGCAGCGGGAATACGGTGTTATACGCTGTTCTCGACAGCTTGAGATACTAAATAAAATCTTAATCCTCCCAGAAAAAGAAACAATCAAATATTCTGTATCCATTTTCATTTATAATAGTTGGGATAGATATCTCAAACTCAATTGGCTGTTCAAGATAATCCCTCGTCAAGAGAATGTAACCATAATCGTTCAAAATATTCCTTATGCTATGTTCAATCTGATCCCAATCTCCGTTCGGCAATCTGCCAATAGTATTTGTCGATAAAAACTCAAAACTTCCTCCGTGGGAATGTCTAGTCACTTTACTTCTTCCAAATGTAGCAACAGGAGCATGCCTTGAAATGTAAAGCAATAAGCCTTCAATGGTTTGAATACCATTAAGAATTTCTGTCGATGATCCATCCTTCTTGTAGCAAAATATATTTACAAAAGAAGCATATCCGCTACCAAAGCTATCAAAATCTACTTCCACCTTCAGATTATTAACTGATCCTAAACTCCCTACTACCCTCTTTATGTAGTGATCTATTTCTAGTTCTTTCATCGGAGAGTTATCGTAAGGATAGAAATTGAAAACTAACTTCTGTTCCACAATCATTTTCAATTCTTCTTCGGTGTACAACATGCATTTATCCGCCTTTCGAGAATTGCGTATAACGTTGTTGTATTCACGAACCCGAGAGGCTTAAGGTCCGTAAGGACCGGGTGGCTTCGCCACTTAGCCTCGCAGGGTTGTCTGCCTGATTAGCTTCCTCGAAAATCCTCGGGCAGACCTAGGTCGGCGTAGCCGGCCGCAGCGGGAATACGGTGTTATACGCAGTTACCGACTTCTCTGAAAAACAAAAACTGTATGTCCTAATCTTTTTTTGGTTTTCTGATTGTCCAAGTTGTCATAAAATCTGGGTCTACAACTACTTCACCTGTTTTTTTTAGTCTGTATTCACCACTTGGAGCTTCCTGAAATGCATTCAAATCAGGAGGCAATGTATATTCATTGTTCGGGTCATCATTCAGATGAATATAAACACCACGGTCATCTATTCTATTAATGCGCCCATGTAATTGATGCCTTTCTAAAAGATTATCCTCATGATCTAAAATTGTAATACCAATAATAACGTATTTATTTTTTATTTTCTGGAATGCTACCTCATTTTTTTGATTATTCATGGTTACTTTCATCCCCTCAGAAAAATGGTCTGATTATTTGAGAATATCTTTATATGGTTTCGATAATTGCGTATAACGTTGTTGTATTCACGAACCCGAGAGGCTTAAGGCAGCTTGCTGCCGGGTGGCTCCGCCACTTAGCCTCGCAGGGTTGTCTGACTGATTCTGCGTCACCGAAAAATCCTCGGGCAGACCAAGGTCGGCGTAGCCGGCCACAGCGGGAATACAGTGTTAGGTGAAGTAGGTGCCCTCTTGAAAAATCCCAGTAATCATTTATCTGAAAATAACAAATTACATCTTAGACATACCAGTGTGCCATCATCTATTTTTTCTCCACAAGAAGGACACACAATATACTTATCACTGTTCAAAACACTCAGTGGGGCCTCTTCATCATCAAATTTGCTATTCCCTTGTTCTAATACTTGTTTTATTGCTTGAATATTCTTAGCCATTGTAGAATTATCTATTGCTGTCTTTATTACAAGATATAATATTGCGATGGATAAAATTGCGCTTATTATCCAAATGATTATATAATTCATAAATTCTTCTCCTCATCATTTAGAGATTTAATATAAATTGCAACTATTTCACCTAACGTTGTTGTATTCCTGAATCCGAGAGGCTTAAGGTCCGTCAGGACCGGGTGGCTCCGCCACTTAGCCTCGCAGGGTTGTCTGCCTGTTCCACCTCTCTGGAAAATCCTCGGGCAGACCAAGGCCGGCGTAGCCGGATGCAGTAGGAATACGGTGTTATCCGAAGTTGACTTCTTCATTGATTAGCTTGCAAAATTCTCGTGATTTAATGTGTCTTCAATTGCCGTATCCATCTGCTCTTTAGTAATTATCAGTAAATTGGTTGTGTCAAAAGTATTCTTCTCAGCGTAACGAAGATAACGTAAGTATCTAACTAATTTAACAAATGCTCTAAGTTTCTCAGGAGTCCACGGAACAACTACTCCTAACCTTCCTAAAGCTGATGCATTAATTGCTCCTCCCATAAGATGCTTCCTGCTTACAAAGTTCTCTATTTCTATTGCCATTAAACATCTCGCATTGTGATTCAGATATCTAATATCCTCAAAACTAGACCCCTCGACAAACCCATCGTACATCTCCAAATTGATTCGGTTATAATCCACTAACTTCCTAAGAAATAATTCAGACCTCGGTTGCTCAATCATTTGATCGTAAAGATTTCCCAACCTTTCATGAGTTGCAAAAGGTCCAACAGCGACATCTATACGAGGTGAGTAAACTGCTAAATTGTATTCATCTCCCATAGAGGGCCATTCATCAATCACGTCATTTGTTAAAAAGACTTGGCTAAGTTTCCAGACTAGTTCTATTTGATATTCTTGAATTACACTCCTCTTTATATATTTTCCATTAAATTGATTAAAATCTCTCATGGTTTCATCCTTTCAAGTCAATTTCGGATAACGTAAAAGCATTTACGACGTCGAGAACCTTAAGGCACCGTTCAGGTGCCGGGTCCGCTTGCGGACTTAGGTTCGCAGATGTGTCGCCAGAATCCGCTTCTTTGCTCTATTCTACGTTGGCGACCAAGGGACGGCGAATGCCGGCCCGCAGCGAAAATGCGGCGTTAGGCGAAGTAAAGGCTGTTCCGCTAGTTATACTATTCCTGTTTCTTTATGCCTTTCCTTAATCAATCGCTACTCCGATTCCGCTTAGCAATCATGTCCGGAATGCTCTCACGTCACTCGCCTCCGGTGGCCATTTTGAATAACTAAGGTGACTGTAAAATAAAGCGCAAGGCTATGAAAACCAGTGATTTTGTCCCTTTATCCTCAAAACATTAGAACACATGTTCCTATTTCGCCTGTAAACAAGTTTGACGTTCTTTCGATTTTTCAGTTACTCTACTTCTAGGGGCGCTGCTCAAAAAACGAGTTTTCTTCCCATCGCCCCTAGAAGTAGAGTTCTGCATGCTTCCTTTCGGCAGCATGTTTTTGATTTTTTACAGGACTTTTCAGGTTTTCATCCACGCTTTATTTCCCTTTCTTCTATTCAAAATCGCCGACGTCCTGCATTCCGGCCGAAGGGTTTTGGTAATCTTTGATTACCGAAGGCCTTTGGAATGATTGCTCTTCAGCCTTTATTTTGCCTAACGTCTTATTTGCGAACTTCGTGAATACAGCTCACTTTTGATGTATTTGCGTACTTCGGTAATAACCCACATAGCGTGGAGTTATTGCATTTGTCCATTCGGTTTGCACTCTTCCCCACTACCCCCAATAACAAAAAAACGCATCAAGATCAGCCTTTCTGACTGAGCCTTGATGCGATCTTTCGTTGGTTGCGAAATATTAGGATAAATACCGCTTCATATGCGAGAACAAAAATTCGTAATAAGTCCGATCATGCGGGCAAACGTCGGATAAACTGAACTCTCGTTCAACCTCTACAAGCTTCCCATCTGTTGCGACCTCCGCCGCATCCTTCGCCGGAGCAGCGTCCACCTCAACGCCATACGCCTTCACGGTTTCCCGGCTGCCTTCTACGAGCTGTCGGAAGTCATCTAAATCGACTTCGAACAAGCCTGTGATCTCGCTTCGCTGAAACACATACTCGCGCAGCGGTCGGGAGTCCTGGTGCAGGAAAATGTGGCAAAACTCCCGGTCGATCAAATTTTCCGAAACCATCTCCTCTGGAAAAATACCGCAGGAGTAGAGTGCTTGAAAAGGAACCTCCAGCCCCAGCTCTTCCTGCAGTTCCCGCACGCCGTCCTCTACGCTCTCCCCGGCCGATAGATGACCGGCACAGGAAATGTCCAAGAACCCGGGAAAGGTATCCTTGTCCGGGTGGCGTTTTTGGAGCAGCAGCTTCCAGCGGCCTGACTCCGATGGTGAAAGGACCCAACAATGAAAGGTTTGGTGCCAATAGCCGAGCCGATGAACCTCGGGCCGTGGGACCGTCCCCATTTTCTGCATGTGTTCGTCAAAAATATCGAAAAGCTCCGGCAGTTTATATTCATAGAGGCCGATGGCTGTTCCGTCCGGCATGATCCGCAGCTCCACTCGCTGAAATCCGCTTCCTTCATATAAGCGAACCAGCGGTTCTCGATCCTCGTAGATTTCCAAACGGATGTAATCTTTCCCGCGTGCTCTTGCCTCCTGTTTCACCCATTGCAACAAGTCGGCGGCGATCCCTTTGCCAGAATGCTTGCGGGGAACGCCGAATTTTTTCAGGAAAACCGTCTCTCCCAGCGGGATATTCGGCCACCAAAACGGGTTCTCCTCCTGCAGTATGAAAACGCCCACCGGCTCTTCCGCCTTATCGCAGATATACCAGTCCGCGTCGCCATGCTTTTGAAGGAATTGGTCGCGCTCCAACCCTTCAAGACTCCACATCTCCTGACCGTTATCCTGCAGCCAAAGGGCTAGAGTCCGCAAAATATCCAGAAACGTATCCAGTTCGTTTTCATCGATTTCTCTCACGATTCGTCCTTGACCATCACATTCCGGTATGCCCATGCTACTCCGTTTCCTCCCAGTTCTCGTTCAACAAGACCATGTGGATGTGATCTTCCCATACGCCGTTGATATACAAATATTTTGGAGACAGACCTTCATTCGCAAAACCAAGCTTTGTCACAACGCCCAAGGAGGCTTTGTTTCTCGGCATGATGTTAGCTTCGATCCGGTGCAAGTGCAGGTCTTGGAAACCATACTCAATCAGCCGCTCAACCGCTTCGGTCATATAGCCTTTTCGGACTTCCTCTCCTGCCAAACGATAGCCCAGATGGCACGATTGAAACGCGCCTCGAACAATGTTGCTAAGAGAAGCGGAGCCGATGATAGTGTCGGGCTGCTCTTTTTTGGCGATCCATACTTTAAGCAATTGCCCTCTTGCCATCTGGATCGTTTCGCCGGCTAAGATGGTCTTGTGAGTTTTCAAGGTGTAAAATTCCGCGTCGCGGCGGGGTTCCCATTCCTGCAAAAAGTCCCGATTCCTTGAAAAATAATCCAAAACCAACTCAGCGTCGGATTCTCCCAAAATGTGCAGGACAAGCCGGTTCGACTGCAAACTTTTCACTCCGTCACTGCTCCTTTTCCGTTTGATCTCCGGTCTGTTTTCCCCCGCTTCCTTCGGCGGGTTACCCAGTATAGTCTTCCTTTTAGCTTAAATCAACCAGATGGCTTTAGCAAAACGGATCTCGTACGCGGATAGATGAAGCGATCATGCCGAGTTCAAAAGCGTTCTGAATTGGGATCAGCCAAACGGGTGAAGCTTTTGAACCGAGTGCCCTGATAGGTCAGTTCCCCGTAATCCCCTTCCACGGTCAAGCCGTACTGAGCATCCCGCACTTGCAATTCCAGACGGACACCATCGTCCAGCTCGAAGGTCAGGTAATAGTCGGTATGAGCGCTGGAGTCTCCGGAACCGCCGCTGACCCGCGTTCTTTTGCTGACTACCCGGCAGATACGAGTGAGGATAGGGGAGTTGTTGTTTTTTGTCCATGTCGTCAGTCCGCTGATAATTGCAAATAAAATAATGCCGACAATAACCACAAGAAACAGTTGAAAAATAACCGGCATGTGAAACGAACTGCCAAAGCCCGGCTCCTCAAAGTTTCCCATCCGTTTTCCCCCTCATAGCGATTTCATTCACCCAGCGGTAACAGCGGTCCAACTCTTCATCGCTGATCCGGTCGGAGCGATGTTCAAAGTGGATGGCCACCTCGGGATTTTCCTCCAACGCAATGGTTAAATAATCCTCAATGGGTGCCCAACCGTCTTCCGGCTTTTGATCCGGCAATACGGGATGATGACGGTGGCGCATTTCCCCATCGTATTGAAAGGTCCATAAATGAATCAGTTCAGCATATTTGCCGTACTTGCGGATAACGCTGCGGGCGTCGAAGCTGGGGTCTAGCTTTTCCTGTAAAAAGAGCCTACCTGTGTCCAGGCATACCTTCACTCGTGGATATTTCTGCAACAGCTCCACCACGATATTCGACTCAGTCACGTACCGGTTCAAGCCGTCAAACTCCAGCACCGGCGTGAATCCATATTCCAAGCTTTTCGCCGTCAGCCAGGCAAACAGCGCTTCGCTCCGTTCCGTAAATTCTTCGTAAGGATACTCGCTTTCTCGTACATATTCCCGTTCGTCGGTAAAATTCCACACCCGCAAATCCAACTTGTCGGCGAAAATGACGGGCTTCGGATAATGGAAAAGAATATACGTCGGGCTTAGCCGGCTCGCATAAGCCAACTCGTCTTCGATCCAATCCCAAGCTTGTCGTCTCACCTCATCATCCCGAGACAGGAATAAAGCATCCCGCATAGAAGAACGGCCGGTCCAGGCTCGCAGCGGGAAATGAATACCTACCGGAAAAGGCCGGGCTTTAGACTCCGCCAGCAGCTTTTCTACGTCTTCCTCGTTCTCAAACATGCAGGCTTCTATGCCTACAATTCCTTCCCGAAAATCCCGGATGTATTTGCCCTCATCGTAAAAACCATATAAGCCGATCTGAAACCGGTTCATGTAAGCCGTCCTCTCCAACCTCTTTACCAAATATGGAAGATCACTAATGTATACGACATGATCTGCAAGAAGTAGCGGATTGTGGGGGTATTTTCCTACCGATAAAAAATGCACCTGAGCCGCTCGTCAAGTAGGGCCCGGATGCATTGTTTTTCCTAGCCGATCATCCAAACAAAAGCTCATGCAGTTCATCGAACGAGCTAACGGTATAGTCCGGCATCTCCTCGTATTTCCAGGTATTCTGATCACGGTTCAACCAGCAGGCTTTCAAGCCCTCGCGTTTTGCTCCCAGAACATCTCCCGGTGAATCTCCGATGTGCAGTACCCGTCCCGGTGCGAGATTGGCGTCTTGCAAAAGGCGCTTAAACATGTGGTTATACCGATCGTTTTTATATGACTGATAGCTCTCGGAGGTGAACAGCGAATAAGGCTCTCCAACAAAAGCGCCTGGAATCATCACGTCGTCGGCATCACTGACGATAAACAGAGGATACACACCGCGGGCCGCGGTTAGAAATCGTTCCGCATCCGGGTAAAGCTCCGCCCGCCCGTGTTCGGCCAACATCAACTCGGCCGCCTTTTCAGGGTCGAATTGGATGCTGTTCCGTTCAAAGCAGTCGGCAAAACTGAACGCAAAGATGCTCGCCATGGTGGAAAAATCGCCCTCATTCTGCCGCATCCGCTCATGGAGCAGGCCAAGCACTTGCCGGGAGAGCTCCGGCGTCTGGTCCGCGTTGTATTTTTCACCCAAGACGACTTCCCATACGTTATCTTTGCGACTGGCAAAATCGACGAGAGTTTGAAACATGTCCAAGCTGATGGCGTCAAAAGGTTTCATTTTCTTCACCTATCTTTTCTATGGATTCGGAGTGGAGGCAAAGGCAATCAAATTGCCGTCAAAGTCGCGGCAATAGGCGACGTAATCGCCCCAATTGCGGATTTTTCCCGGGCTTACTCCGGTCGCTCCGGCGGCTAATGCTTTCTCGTACTCCCGGTCAGGCTCATCCACGTACAAGTATAATTCGCAGCGGGGATACTCGGCGTTTTCATTGGGATTTGGCAGGGTATAATCGAGCACCCGGGTAATCCCGTCTCCCGGCATAAGTCCTACCTTGGTCCTGGTGCTTATTTGGAATTCGGTCATACCCGGAACATCCAGCGACGGTTCTCTGTCCAGCAACTTGGCGTAAAACTCCTTGGACTTTCTCTGATCCCTGACGAAGAGGATAAAAAGCACAGGTAATTCTCGGCTCATGACAGCGGCTCCTTTTTTTCGCAAAATCATTCTTTGAATCTATTGCGCCCTATCTCCTCTCGCGCTACGATAAATGAGATTTCACCAACCGAAAGGGGCAGATCGCATGGCTGGCACTAATAAAATCATTAAAGGCGGCGGTGGCTTTCACCACGTTGCCATTAAGGCAGTAGATTTCGAGAAAACCGTAGCCTTCTATACGGAGCTCCTCGGATTCGAAACTAGGCTGACATGGGGAGAAGGCGACGGCCGCGGCGCTCTGCTGGATACGGGTGACGGCAATTATCTTGAAGTATTTGCAGGCGGCGAAAAGGGATTGAAGCCTGCGGGTGGCTTTTACCATATTGCGCTGCGTACTGATGATGTTGACGGCCTGATCGAGCGGGTACGGGCGACCGGAGCGGAAATCACGGTTGAGCCAAAGGATGTAGTCATCCAAAGCGCCGTGCCGGTGCCGATTCGCATCGCCTTTTTCAACGGCCCGGACGGAGAGAGTATCGAACTGTTCCAAAGCACGGGAGCGATAAAACTGTAACTCTATCATAATCGAAATCATGACCGGAAAAAACGGGTAAGAAAACATGATGAAACTTCGCAAATAACCGCATCTCCTCGACGGATGCCATGGAGGATGTTTTTGATGAATAAACGAGGAGTGCCGACAAGCTTGTTGCTCTCTGTTCTTTTGCTCCTGCCGGCGACGGCGGCAATTTCGGTTGATCCGGTAGCAGCATCGGCTCCGACAGCTGGAGCCTTTCAAGATGTGCCTGCCACCCATTGGGGAGTGGCCCATATCCGTTGGGCAGCGGATAACGGCATCATCAGTGGTGATGGAAACGGTCTATTCCGGCCACAAGATCCTGTGACGGAGCCGGAATTTTTGGCGATGTTGACCCAATCATACCCTAGCGAAATTGCCGTGCCGCGGATCGGCCCGAACAATAATTGGTACGCTCCCTATTATCTATTAGCCGAAGAATTCTCTTGGCCACTGACGTATAAAACCACCGGAAACGCCTTTACTCGCGGCGACGTCGCCAAGCTGATCACCAGCGCCATTGGCGTGAATGCAGAAACGACGGAGGAAGCGGTCCGTTACCTGCTAGGTCACGGCTTGGCGAATGGAAAAACCGCCAATACGGTTGCCGGATATAATGCCGATGATCCCTTGAACCGGGCGGAGGCTGTATCCTTCCTGCACAATTTGAGGGATCAACGAACCGCATTGCTGGATGAAAGCAAAGCCGACTTCATGACGCTCCTTGGCATTAGCCTGGGAGATAGTGAGGCAGCAGTGAAAAAGCTGATGGGAGAACCGAACCGGGAAGACCCCAGTGGCTACGGATTCACCTGGTACATCTATAACAAGAACTTGGCGAAATACGCCCAATTCGGTTTTTCCAATGGAAAGGTCGTCGCGATGTTTTCCAATGCCCCCGGCGTTTGGAAGCTGAAGAGCGGCGGCGCCGTCAGCGGGACGAAAGCGGAAGCAGCCAATCGCGCCGGTCAAAGCTTGGACGAGAGCGAAAATGAGTTTTCCGATACTGGGCATTATGTCCGGACGACTTATTATTTTGATAAACATGCGGACAATCGGGTGGAAGGCATCCTTCAAGCCAGCAACAGCGCCGTTCTTTCCAGTCTGTACAACCGTTCGGAAGCTCTAGAACGAGCTATGGAGCGGCAGGTTTTAGATATGACCAATGTCTTCCGGTATAAATACAAGGTGGCTTCTCTTAAATGGGACAGCCAAGTGGCGGAGGTTGCCCGCGCCCACAGCGCCGACATGAGCAAACGGACTTATTTCAATCACAACTCTCCAGAAGGGCTGACTCCTTTCGACCGAATGGAAGCTCAAGGATTAAATTACTTATCCGCAGGCGAAAACATAGCATCCGGCTACGAGGACGCCCCATCCGTCCATACCGGCTGGATCAATTCCTTAGGCCACCGGAAGAATATACTGGAACCGGCGTACACACGACTCGGAGTCGGCATCGACGGACTGAATTACACCCAGGACTTTTATACTCCCATGCCGTAACTCAAAATGGCTAAGGACACTCCCTTCGCAATGAAGCAGCCTTCGGGCTGCTTTTTTTACGGTGATGGGCTGATAACGCCCCTTCAATGAGCAGCGTAAGCCTAACATTTTAGCGAATAACATTAAATATTTAATGTAAAACATTAAATTTTCTCTTGATTTCATCTCGAAAATTTGATTAGATGGAAATGTAAGTTAAACCAGCGTCAACGAAAGGAATGGTTAGTCATGAAGCAAACGGGCAACGACAACCAGATAAGCCTTTTCGAAAAAGCCATCAAAACCATTTGGTATTTCATTTGGGGAGCGGGGATATTGGCCATTCTCTTTATCGCCGGCTTTCTGATTCTGAGGGAAAAGGGAAGCTTGCCGCCGGGCCATGGGGGGCTGGAATTCACGGCTCCGGGTTTGAAATTAACGGCGGATACCAAGCTATTCACGAATGTGTCCCGATACATTTATACGGTACTCGGAATTCACCTGCTGGCAGTATGGATTTTATTGCTATTTTCCGTCCGCCAACTGCTGCTCATTCTGGAGTCCATGAGAAAGTCCGGTACCCCCTTTCAATGGGAGAATGTCGGTCGCGTAAAACAAATCGCCTATTCTTTCTTTTCTTATTCTCTCCTTGTCTTGCTAACCGGGTTCATCCAGCAGGCATTGTTTCAAAGACCGGCCGTCAGTAGCTTAGATGGCATTGAGTTGACGTCGAGTGTTGCCTTTCCCCTTTGGCCTGTTGTCTGCGGCATCTTTATATTGGCCATTGCCAGGATCTTCCGTTTGGGATTCCAGCTGCAACAAGATCACGATTCCATTATTTGAGGTGAAGCCCGTGCCCATCATTTTACGGCTGGACAGAAAAATGGCGGAATGTAAAATGTCCCTGAACGAACTAGCGGACCGGATAGAGATCTCCAATGTCAATCTGTCTCTCTTGAAAAACGGCAAGGTGAAGGGCATCCGGTTCAACACGCTGGAGGCCATTTGCAGGGAATTGCAGTGCCAACCTGGGGATTTGCTAGAGTATGTACCGGAAGATTAACAGCAAAAAAAGCGGCTGATCACCGCTTTTTGTGTTTTACCTCTATTGTCGGTCGGGACAGATATCCCGTACATCCTGCGGAAAACTTTTCTTTTTCATAGCGGCAGACTTTCGATAGCTTTGCGGATGACCCCGCAGCTCTGGTCGAACTGTATCATTTCCCGGGAATTTAGATTCAACTCCAGAACTTCCTCGATACCGTGACGGGTAAGGATGGCGGGGACGCCGACACTGATCTCCCGATAGCCGTACTCCCCATCCAGGATGGTGGAGACCGCCATGATTTTGTGGTCGTCGTTTAGGATGGAGCGGCAAATAGCGGCGATGGCGTTGCCGATCCCAAAATGGGTGGAGCCTTTGCGCGTGAAGATTTCCCAGCCTGCGTCCCGAGTCCGGCGGGATAGCTCATCCAAATCCATGTGGGCAAACCGTTCTTTATGCTGTCTCAAGATATCGAGGAGCGGCTTGCCGCCGATCGTAACATGGGACCATGCGGTAAATTGAGATTCGCCGTGTTCACCCAACACATAGCCCTGCACGCTGCGGGGGTCAATTGGCAAATATTCGGACAGTAAGATTTTGAGGCGTGCAGTATCGATGGAAGTGCCGGTGCCGATGACCCGATTTCGGGGCAGCCCTGACATCTTCCAAACCATATAGGTAACCACGTCCACCGGATTGGATGCCGCCAAAAAAATGCCGTTGAACCCGCTCTCCATAATCCGCTTAATCATGTCTTTATGGATGGCATATGCACTATCCAGCACTTCCATCCGGTCACCAGCTTTTGCGGGATTGGCACCGGCGCACAGTACGATGATATCCATATCGCCGCATTGCTCGTAGGTACCTGTATAGATTTTTGTGCGGGAATGAATGAAATCCATGCCGTGGGATAAGTCCAGCGCTTGAGCGTAAGCCCGCTCAGCATTGCGATCAATGAGTAAAATCTCATCGCAGATGGATTGATTGATCAAGGAATAAGCACAACTGGATCCCACCTGGCCCAGACCAATTATGGCAATTTTACGGACATTACTCCCCATATTTACGCTCCTTCCACGTTGTAACCAATGGTTATATAGGGAGAAACACTCTCCTTATGTTATCTATAATAACATATGCATGACGCGGAGAATGTGAAGATTGCCTCATTTTATATTGTCGGCTTACGGCTGTCGATTCGCCTCATGCTCCCGCTTCAAAACGCTCATGATAATCATATCGATGTAGCGCCCATTCTTATAGAGCTTCTCCTTCAGACGTCCTTCCTCCTTGAAGCCGCACTTTTCGTAGCATTTGCGACCCCGTCGGTTCGCCTCATGCAGCTCCAAGTACACCCGGTTCAGATTCATGCTGTCAAAAGCAAAGTCCAACAGAAGCCGGATGGCTTCCGAGCCATAGCCCGCACCCAACAGGTCTTTGCGGCCGATTACAATGCCCAGCTCTGCAGAGCGGTTTTTCCAGTCCAGTTGAAACAAATCGATCTGGCCGATGTACTCCGCCGAATCCTTAGAGGCGATGACAAACCCTTTAAAATCAGACTTTCCTTCTAAAACACCATTCAAAAAAGCTTCACTGGCGTTAACCGTTTGCGGATACAAGAACCTATCCGACAGATGCTCCGTAATTTCGCCATCGTTGCACCACTGGCGGATATACGGCAAATCTTCTTTTTGATACTCTCGCAGCATGATTCGGTCGCCAAAAAGTCTCGGCATGAGTCCATCTCCTTTTTTCTATGTATATAGAAAAACATTAGGAACGAATATGTTGAAGCAAGGCGTTGATGCGATTGAAGGTTTTCTTCCAAGGCGACCGCGTGTCCGGTTGAAGCTCAATCCCGGTGACGGCGGCAACCCGGGTAACGACTTCGTCGATAGACAAGCCGTCCGTTTCGATATGCGGCTGAAAGCAGGTGTGTGAGGACAGCCCTTCCATGCAGCGGTCCACTTGTTTAGACGCCCATGAATGTCGATCTAATCTTCTGCCAAGCCGCTTGGTCAGCTCCTTTTTGGATACCCATAACGCGACATGGTGAACCGTATGTCCTTCTTCTCGCAACCGACCGACGATTTCCTGAAAATAATCCGGATTGACCACCGTCATTGGAATGAGAATCACCCGATCGGACTTCCCGGCGATGTAGGAGAGCAATTCATAGTTAAAGCTCCGCCAAATGGGAAAGTCCTGAAAATCCTGAAATTGCAGCTCGCGAGGAATGTTTTTGCGAAAAAAATATCCGATATTCTCGGGATCGAAGACGTATGACCCGGGCAATCTGTGGTGTAAATCGAAGGCTGTTGTTGTCTTTCCAGCTCCGAATGAGCCGTTTATCCAAATAATCACCCCGTCGCCCCCCTATAAACGTCAGATTAATCCATAGCTAAGGTAGAGGCAATGATTTTCTTCCGTATGCGTTCTTGGGTGGCCCAAATGAAAACTGCCCATGAAGCGCTCGAACATCCATGATTTATCTGGTGCCATACCTGCCTATACTTCTTTTCAGCGTAAGAGTAAAATGATGACGTGGCAAATTTCGGCTATCTCATATCGGGCTTGCGAGTTATCATTCTGCGATAGAAACGGGTGAATCGTGATGGATTCGTCGAACGCTAGCGGAAGAACAGGGAATTCGGCAAATGAGCATTACCGGAAATTCGGCAGTACGGACATGAGGCTTTCGCCTCTAGGACTAGGCTGTTGGCAATTCAGCCGGGGCAAAGGGATGGTAGGCGGCTTTTGGGGAGCGGTGGATGATGCCGTCGTTCGGGAAATCGTGGCACTTTGCTTGCAGGGCGGCATCAACTGGTTCGATACGGCGGAGGTATACGGCGGCGGAGAGTCGGAAAAGGCGCTATCGGCAGCGCTGAATGCGGCAGGCTCACTGGCGGATGAAGCCTACGTCGCCACCAAATGGTGGCCGGTGATGCGGACGGCGGGCAGTATTCCCGCAACCATCGACAAGAGGTTGGAAAGCCTGTCGGGACGGCGGATCGATCTGTACCAGGTGCACCAGCCCTTTTCCTTCTCCTCCGTTTCCAGTGAAATGAAGGAGATGGCCAAGCTGGCGGAGCAGGGCAAGATCCGGCACATCGGGGTCAGCAATTTTTCCGCCAAGCAAATGAGTGATGCGGACAAAACACTCCGTCAGTATGGGCTTCGGCTCGCCTCGAATCAGGTCAAATACAGCATGTTGGACCGGAGCATCGAGCGCAACGGCATCTTGGAGGCGGCAAAAGAACTGGACATCGCCATCATCGCCTACTCGCCACTTGCACAAGGCATTTTGACCGGCAAGTTCCATCAGAACCCGGCGCTCATCAGCAATCTCTCCGGCATGCGCAAGCGAATGGGCGGAATTAGTCCGAAAAAGCTGGAGATCACCCGTCCCCTCATCAACAAACTAACGGAACTTGCCGCGAAATATGAAGCGACTCCGGCGCGAATTGCCTTAAACTGGACGATCAATGCCCACGGGGAAACGGTCTTCGCCATTCCCGGCGCCTCCAGAGCCTCCCAAGCGGAGGAAAACGTCAAAGCGATGACCTTCCGGTTGACTGACTCTGAACTTGCGGAGTTAAGCGAAATGGCAGACCGTGTAGCCCAAAAATAAGCAAAAGGGAGAGTGGCTTGGCGAGATTGTCGTCTTTTGCTTGCGCTTCTCTCCTCTGATACAATGAATCCGTGTGAAAAGGTTCCAATTAGGAGGTACGTGTACATATGAACAACTTTACTTTCCATAACCCGACGCAGCTGCACTTTGGAAAAGGGTCCCTGTCCCTGCTGCAAAACGAGCTTCCGGCTGCAGGCGAAGCAGTTCTGCTCGTCTATGGCGGTGGCAGCATCAAGAGAAGCGGACTGTATGACCAAATCCTCGGCATCCTGAAGGAAAACGGCAATCCCGTCCACGAGCTTTCCGGCGTCGAACCCAATCCCCGGATCACAACGGTAGCCAAGGGAGCAAATATCTGCAAAAAGGAAAATATCCGCCTTATTCTTGCGGCCGGCGGCGGCAGCGTCATCGACTGCACCAAGGCCATTGCGGCCGCAGCAAAATACGACGGCGATCCGTGGGATCTCATCACCCACAAAGCTCCGGTTCAAGACGCGCTGCCTTTCGGCGCGATTTTGACTTTGGCGGCGACGGGTTCGGAAATGAACAGCGGCTCCGTCATCACCAACTGGGAGACGAAAGAAAAATACGGTTGGGGCAGCCCCCTCGTCTTCCCCGTCTTCTCCATCCTCGATCCGGAATTCACCTATACGGTGCCCCGGGATCAAACCATCTACGGCATGGTGGACATCATGTCCCATGTCATCGAAAGCTATTTCAACCATACGTCCAATGCACCGGTGCAGGACGCCTTCTGTGAAGCGCTGCTGCGCACGGTCATTGAAACCGCGCCTAAGCTGCTGAACGATCTGACCAACTACGAGCTGCGGGAGACGATTTTGTACTGCGGCACCATGGCCTTGAACGGGATGGTGTCCATGGGAACCGAAGGAGACTGGGCTACCCATAATATCGAGCATGCCGTCAGTGCCGTTTACGATATTCCCCACGGCGGCGGTTTGGCTATCCTCTTCCCCAACTGGATGGAGCAGGTGCTGGATTCCGGCGTCAGCCGGTTCAAGCAGTTCGCCGTCAACGTATTCGGCGTGAGCGCCGAAGGAAAGAGCGACCGCGAAGTGGCGCTGGAAGGCATCAAAGCTCTGCGCACCTTCTGGACTTCCATCGAAGCGCCGTCGCGTCTGGCTGATTACGACATCGATGACAGTCAGTTGGACGTGATGGCCGACAAGGCGATGGTGTATGGCCCCTTCGGCAACTTCCAAAAGTTGAACCGGGAAGACGTGCTGGCAATCTACCGCCGGTCCCTGTAAGTTTATCTCCATGAAGCACAAAGACGAGCCCGTTCGATCCTGAGCGGCCCGTCTTTTTTATTTGGTGAAGCTGAATCGGTCACGATTCTTTCGCCTTCAGCCGTCCTGCCGCCGAGCCGAAAAGGTTCGCCGCTTTTACAAACAATGAAAAAAGGACGTATCCCAGCAAGCCGCCCGTCGTATTCAAAATCATGTCATCCACGTCAAAAGTGCCGATAAACAGAACCAGCTGCAGACTCTCCAGCAATAAACTTAGAGCGAAGGATTTGACGAGCACACTCCACCACGTTTTCTTGGCGGCGCCCATTATAGGCAGGAATAAGCCCAAGGGGATGAACACTGCAATATTCCCCCACAGATTCAAAAAGCCGCTGCCGGTATTAAGCTGAAGATCCCGGGAGATTTCCTTAAACGGAATCAAGTTGCCTAGCTGCAGCCCTATCTTGATCCGTTCCGGATGCTCTACAGCACCGCGCAATTGGGACAAAAGAAACTGTGGCTCGACAGGCCCCAGCTTGAACAGGATGATTTTAGCCAATCCATACAGATAAATCGAAAACATCACGAAAAGCAAATTGTGTTTCCACTTCTTCATTTCTCTTTCCTCCTTACCCCTCCGTTTCTTAAGGGTAAAGAAAAAGGTTTAAAAAGAAGCGGCATAATTCTAAAAAATTTCTTAAGCTTTTCCGTTCACCGGCAAACGCACCTGAAAACGGGTGCTGATGACACTGCTTTCTACGGAAATTGTACCTTCGTGCCGGTCCACGATATTTTTAGCGATGAACAACCCAAGCCCCGTGCTCCCTTCCCGGTGCGTGCGGGCGCGGTCCCCGGTATAGAACATGTCGAACAGATGAGGCAACTCCTCCTCGGGAATGAGGTTGCCGTAATTGACGACCTCCACCACCGCATCTCTCCCATCCATCCGGCAATTTAGATCGACGTAGCGGCCATCTTTGCCATACCGTGCAGCATTGGTCAGCAGATTCTCGAAAACTCGAGCCAACAGATCGCCATCCGCCCATATCGTCATTTGCGGAGCGATGTCCGTGCGGACAGTGAGATGGTTTTTCTCGAACACCGGATACAATTCCTCGTTCAACTGCGCCAGCAGCTCGCTGAGGTCGATAGCCTTTTTATCCACGGGAAGCCGACCGGAATTCATTCGCGTCACTTCGAACAACTCTTCGATCAGTTTTTGCAGCCGCTCCGATTTAGCAAAGGCGACAGCCGCATAATGCCGGATCTGATCTTCAGACAACCCCTTATCCCGGAGTATGAAATCCAAATAACCCAGTACGGAGGTTAACGGTGTTCGCAAATCATGGGCTAGGTTCAGGACCAATTGATCCTTGCTGGTCTCTGCGAAATCCCCCCGCTCCACGGCAAGCCGCAGCTTTTCCGCAGCAAGATTGATGTCGGTGGCAATGTCCTCGAACTCATCCCCTGAGGCAATCCGGACCTGACCGTTGAAATCGCCGCCAGCCAACCGGTGAATGCCCTCCGATATTTCCTTAAAGTAATCGACGTAACGCTTCGTAAGGAAAAAGAAGATGATGAAGGATAGCGGCAAAAAGAGAATAAGAAAAAAGTTAAGGTCGCCGATTTGGTGAATCAATTCCCGATAGCGCGCTAGCGGGTCCTCCGCCAGTACATTAGCCTTGTAATAGTGTTGGAGAATGCGGTAGATCGTATAAGTCACGATGCCGGAAATCACCATGCTCCATCCGAATAAGGCAACCATTTTCGCCCGAAAGCTTCGCAGCATATCACCCATTGAACGTGTATCCCACTCCCCAAATGGTTTTGATCCACTTGTCTTTGTCTTCTCCCAGCTTCTTTCGCAAGGTGCGAATGTGCACCATCACCGTATTGCCGCCCTCGAAGTAAGCTTCCCCCCATACCTGTTGAAAAATATGCTCCGTGCTGAATACTTTTTTCGGGTGCCGGGCTAGTAAATAGAGAATATCGAACTCTTTAGGCGTCAACTCTATGGGCTGGCCAAAAAGAGCAACGGTGCGCTGATCGGGATCGATGACTAGACCCGCGATCTCCACGACGACTGAGTCTATCTTCGACTGATTCAACTGTAAAGAGCGCCGAAGTTGGGCATTGACCCGGGCGACCAGCTCCATCGGATTAAAGGGCTTGGTCATATAATCGTCGGCTCCGATCACGAGCCCCGTAATTTTATCCATATCCGACGTTTTGGCACTTAGAAAAATGACCGGCAACGGCGCCTGCTCGCGGATTTTGCGAATCGCCTCGAACCCGTCCATTACCGGCATCATAATATCGAGGATCGCCAAGTCGACGGACTGCGTCTGAATAGCGTGAACCGCTTCTTTCCCATTGGAAACCTTGATGGTGCGGTAGCCTTCTTTCTCCAAGAGCAGACCGATCAAATCGGCGATTTCCGGCTCGTCGTCGGCAATTAAAACGGTAATGCGATTCATCGGTTTCGTTTCACTCCTGTGCGGATCGTTATCGAATGGGCATCTACCCTTCCTTCTAGTGTATCCAATTGTGCATGGGATAGGAAGGGCCGAAGCGCTTCAAACACCTTCAACGTGACGTAGCCGTCGTCAAAACCCAATCGCTCACCGACGCCCTACGTCATCTGGAGAAAAACGGGCATTAAAATGGAATAAAATCTGACGAATGACCCCGGCCGAAATGGTCGGGGTTTTCATTAGAATGGGTTTATTTATTTCCAAACTTTTCAGATAAATTGGATGATTCTGTCATGACAAAATGTGATATTTCCTGTAAAATTATTCAATATAAGCCCTCTTGATGTAAAAGATTTGATTCCTTTGACGCAGCTTAGCCGGTGCTTTTTGGTACAAAAGATAGAGATGCGGATGGAGAATTTTCAAATGGCCAATTTCCAGACGGTTGATATAAATTGCCCGGGTTGCGGTGCGCCGGTTTCCAGTGATTCGAAGGAATGCGATTATTGCGGCAGGCAAATCGTAATCTCCACTTTTTCCAGCGTATATGGCAAGTCGGCGCGGGAGGCACAACCCCACATAAATTCGAATAGACAAGCTCTAGCGGATAGTCCCCAGCAGTCGACGGACAGCTTTACAACCGCCATATGCGCTTTGAAGCAAAAGCAATACGATAAAGCGTTGGCTCTATTCGAATCGGTTATCAAGGAAAACTTTGATGATTCCGAAAGCTATTTTTATGCAGCCGTCTGCTTGCTGAAAGGAAAGAAGGCCTTCCTTACACCCTTTGCGGACATTAAAAAAGCGGAAGATTATCTGAATGCGGCGTCTGCCATCGATAACCGCGGCATCTATGATTATTTTCTCGCTTATATCAAATTCGATTTCTATGAGCGGAAATCACTGAACACCTCACCGGATTATAGAGAAGTCCTCCTTAGGGCGGAAAGCAATCACGTCACCCCATCCGACAAAGATTCGCTTTTCGAGCTTTTGAACGTATCGCGTCCGGAAGGCTTATAAGTCATCATAAATTGCTTGCCACGGCAGTTTATATATTATTCGCACACCGAACAAGGAGGATGTTTATGAATTTCGTGAGGAATAAAAAATACTTTTTTCAAGTAAAATTCACAGGGCAGATTCTCATTATTATCTTAGGCGCAATTATGCTTTTCGCTCCGGGCGTTGGTAAAGTTTTCGGTATTATTCTCATTGCCCTTGGTGCTTATTTGATCTATGCCAAAATTAAAGGCCAGCCAACCGATGCGGAAATTGACGAAATTTATGCCAAGGAAATGGAAGTCGGGCTCCAGCGCGCTTTAGGCAAGCTTGGCGTCGATGAAGACGAAGTCAAGCTGATCGATCCGATCGTCATTGCCGGCCCTTCCCACAAAACGATCTCAACCCCTGTATGGCATAAGCATGGCAAAGATGGATTTTGGAGATCCTCCAACTACGAAACCGTTATTTTATACTTCAGCGAAAAACAGGTCTATTGCTACACCTACCGGTTCTCCATCATTGGAAACGAGAAAAATGAAAGCACCGATGAGTACTTCTACAAAGATATCGTTTCCGTATCCACATCCTCCGAAAATAAAGAGTTCCGGAACGCAAACGGCAGAATCCAGCCCGTAAAATACGAAGAGTTCAAACTGACAACTTCCGGCGGCACGTCGATTACATGTACGATCAAAGACGCCGGATCGGTAGAAAAATCGATCCAAGGCATGAAGCAATTGCTTCGTGAAAAGAAAGGCGCATGATTGAGGCAGGCTCCCAATGAACGGAGCTAGGTATCAAACTATCATGATCTTTCCTTCCTTTCCTTGTGGCGGGTGAATGGGGCGAAAGGACCGAATCTATTCAGATCAAAACATGCATGATAAAAAGACCGCATGCCTCTTGAAAGAGAGGAAGCGGTCTTGTTTTTTTGGTGGCGTGCAGAGTTTCTTGCTTTTCATTAAGCCCTAGCTTTCAGCGATTCTTCGATGTCTATCGCAAGCTCTTGCGGTTCCGTTCTCGCGGAATAGCGGCGAATGATATCCCCGTCCCGGCCCACGAGAAACTTGGCAAAGTTCCACTCGATATCCTCATTGGCGTTGTTGGGTGAATGGCTTTTCAGATAGGCGTATAAAGGATGGGTCCCCTCGCCGTTCACTTCGATTTTGGAGAAAAGCGGGAAGGTGACGCCGTAGTTTACTTTGCAAAAGGATGCGATCGCTTCTTCTCCCTCCGGCTCTTGGCCGGCGAACTGGTTACAAGGGAAACCGAGAATCTCCAAGCCGCGGTCTTTATACTGTTCGTAAAGCTTTTGCAGCCCTTCGTATTGGGGGGTCAGCCCGCATTTGCTGGCTGTGTTGACGATAAGCAGAACCTTTCCCCTGTAATCGGATAAGGCTTTATCCTCGCCTTTAATCGTTGCTGCGTAGTATGCATATACGCTCATGGAAACGGTCATCTCCTTTGGATTCGTCATCTCTATCATCATACCCAAGATCGGGGCGATCATCCAGTAGAAGGAATCTGCAACATAGAGCGTGGGTCGTACGTAACAACGCATAACGTTACCGAAACGCGTTCGATGGAAACGAAGTCAGCGGTGCAGATACGGCGGAACGGGACGGGGAATGGAAAAAGGAGTGAGCGTCCATGATGCTGTTTGTGTTATTGTTCATCGTGATGGGGATATTGAATGTGATCTTTCCGGGAGTAGGCTGGCGCATGCGCTACGGTTGGATGATGAAAGGCGATGCGGAACCGAGTGACGCTTACCTGTTCATGTCGCGGATTGGCGGCATTGTTGTCGTGATAATCGGACTTTATCTTTTGGTTCATGGAAGCTTTGTTTTCTCTGGATTTTAATAGATTGCCGACAGTTGGCAAAAGGAGCTGAACCAATGTTTATCGATGCGCATATCCATTTGGATCAATATGCGGAGGAAGAGCGGGAGCCGCTTATGGCGAAGCTAGCGGCGGAAGGAGGAGAAGCGGTCATCGCCGTGTCGATGCACCGCGAGTCCTGCGAGGCGAATCTCCGCCTCGCCCGGGCTTGGCCGAAGCGGGTATACCCCGCCTTCGGCTACCACCCGGAACAGCCGGTCCCGGACGACGCGGAGCGGGACCGGCTGTTCGCCTGGATCCGCGCCCATGCGGCGGAGATGACGGCGGTCGGCGAAGTCGGCCTGCCGTATTACTCCCGCATGGACGCGGAACAACGGGGCGAGCCCTTTGCGCTGGCCCCGTATGTGGATTTGCTCGAGCGGTTTGTCCTCTTGGCTAAAGAGCTGGACAAACCGCTGGTGCTGCACGCCGTCTATGAAGATGCGGACATGGCGTGCAGCCTGCTCGAGCGCCACGGCTTTAACCGGGCGCATTTTCACTGGTTCAAAGGCTCGGAAGATACCATCCGGCGCATGGCGGAGAACGGCTACTACGTCAGCTTCACGCCGGATATCGTCTACGAGCCGGAGATCCGCCGCTTGGCGGAGCTGTATCCTGCAGATCAGGTGATGGCGGAGACCGATGGCCCATGGCCCTTCGAGGGGCCGTTTGCGGGTCTTGCCACCCGCCCTGATATGGCGCAGGACGTTATCGCCACCTGGAGCGAAATCCGCGGCGTGCCATTGGAAGACGCCCGCCGCCAGTTTTACACCAACACCAAGCGATTCTACGGTCTGAAATAAGCTTCAGGTTCCGGTATTGAGCTAAGTTGCTGCAAATATGCAGTTATTCCGGTGATATGACGTCAATAAGGATGTAATACCTGCAAAAGTGCAGGTATTTGTCTCCATCCGACTCCACTATGGAGAATCACGGGAAAACACCTGCATATTTGCAGTAATTTTATGGAATGAGTGTACGAAGACCATAATAACTGCGTTTTTGCATCTATTCCCCAAAAATCGTCCGATAGACTTTCCACCGGCTTGACAGACTTTCCCGCAAGCACGGCAGTTTGCTCCTTAAGGTGAAGATCTCAAATGCGGAGACTACAGGGAGGCTCAGCCTGAGATGATACCGGTCCGCTGACCAATCCTAACTCGTACTCACGCTCACTACCAATCCTTACCTGTAATCATACTACCTACCAATCCTTACCTGTACTCTTACTCACTACCGATCGTTATCCTATATTCTCACTACCTACCAATCGTTATCCTGTACTCGCGCTCACTACCGATCGTTATCCTATACTCACACTACCTACCAATCGTTATCCTGTACTCACGCTAACTTCCCAACTCTAACTTAATCTCGCGCTTACTAAAGAAAGACCCCGCCAGCGCTCATGCCGCGTGGTCAAGACCCCATTTAGCGGACAGCTAGAAAAAACCCTACCCAATAAGCTATCGCCGGTATTCAGTCGGTGACAGCTTA